>NZ_JAULLL010000006.1:0-370614 GCF_041357635.1 Sinorhizobium sp. CB7 | reverse complement strand
TTCGCGCCGTGGACACGGCGCGGCTGGATCCCTGTGACAAGCACAGGGAAGAGGGTTGAGGGAGCGTCAACGCCAGACAACAATCCCTGCGACCTGTTGCAGCAGATGCCTTCTGATCGAACCCCGCGGCGCAGACGCCGTCCGCCGAGTAAGGGGAGACGTCTGCGCCAGACAACCACCATCGCGATCGTGGATTGACGGGACTATCTCGTCCATTAAGACGGACAACCTGTTGAAAGCTCACATCTAGGTGGCAGGCCTTAAGCTTCTGCGCCGATTTGGCTCAGCCGGATAGCCTGGCGGGCAAGCAGCCGTTCCACGTCGGCGACATCGAGAGACGAAAGCTTGACTCCCGGTTTGCGAAGTGCTGCGGATTTGATGACGCCGCGCTTTGCCAGAACATATTTGCGCGCCGCAAGGCCTACGCCCTGCTGCTGCTCGTAGCGCGCCAGCGGCAGGTAGGCGTCGAAGATATCATGGGCGCGATCGGGATTTCCCGCCGCATAGGCGCGAACGACGCCGACCATCATCTCCGGATAGCAGAAACCGGTCATCGCACCGTCGGCGCCGCGGCCCATCTCCTCAGGCAGGAAGAGCCCGCCATTGCCGCAAAGGATCGAGATGCGTCGTGTCTCGCCCTTGTCGCTGGAAGCGCGCAGTGCAGTGATCTTCGAAAGGCCGGGCCAATCCTCGTGCTTGAGCATGACGCAGTTCGGTACTTCCTTGATGATCCGGTCGATGACTTTGGGTGCGATCGTGACATTCGTGGTCAGCGGATAGTCCTGAAGCACGAAGGGCGTATCGCCGAGCGTTTCTCCGACGGACTGATAGAAAGCGAAGGCCTGGTCGTCCGTCTTGATCGTCCATGGCGGCGCGACCATGACCCCGGCGGCTCCCTGGTCCATGACGGCTTCGGCCAGTTCGCGCATCGGAGCGAGCCCGGGCGCGGAAACGCCGACGACGACCGGCAAGCGCCCGCTGAGGCGCTTCAGAACACGCTCGACGACCGTTCGCGACTCTTCCGCGGTGAGCTTGGGCGCTTCCCCAAGCTGACCGAGGACAGTGAGGCCCGTTACGCCGGCGCCCTCGTAGAAATCCACCATGCTGTCGATGCTGTCGAGATCAAGGGCGCCGTCATCGGCAAATGGGGTGACGGCAATCACATAGACGCCCTTGGCGTCCTCGGTCAGTCTGGTCATTCGCGCGTCTCCGGTTCAGCGGCCAAGAAGCCTTTGGCATTTCATGCGAAAATATTTCCTGCAAGCGCCGGATCCTCGATGAGGTCCGCATCGGCATGTTGTCGCAAATTTCCCCCTGCGGCCAGTCACAACCTTACGCCGGCCCTCCAGCATGGCGGTCAAGGCCGCGCATGCCGTCACCTTTCACCAGGGACCCACCGCCGCAATCCACTATAAAAGCGGCAGTGAAGCGCCCTCATCCCACATGGTCCAGAGCGTCAGGCCGCTGAAAGTGCACCAGAGGATTGGGATCGGCATGAGCAACCATGAGCGCGCACCTTTGAGCGCCAGGACAGTTCCGAGCGTTGCGATTGCCGTTGGATCCGGCATCATTCCGAATATTTCCGCCGCGGCAAGGGATCGGTTGAACGAGAGGACTAGCAGCGGGTAGGCCAACAACCCGAACAGCGCAATGCCCGCTCCGACGATCCTGAACGTTGGAGCCGCTGCGCTCTCGTCTTTCCGCAAGCCGGAGAGCAACAGCAGTCCTGCCTGCAGGAGGAAACCCAGCGCCGCGTACGAGGCGGCCCAGTTTATCGTCGCATAGCGCAACCATAGGAATTGCCAGCCGCAGAAAAGCCAGGCGATCGCCAGTATGGGAAGGACGCCGCGACGGAACCGCGATCCCGGCCTTGCCGCAAAAGCGATGGCGGCAAGGCCTGCGATCAGAAAGGCGATATGAAGAGGCCAGAATTCCTGATTGTAACGTTCGATGAGGCGGAAATAGACCCGCGGCGAGAACATCAGAAAGTCAGAGAGGCGATAGCTCCACCATTCAGACATCAGCCGTCTCCTCCATCACGCTGATAAGGGATAAGGCAGGCACTCAGAGCGCTTCTACGTAGTCGACCATGCGCTGGCGCATCGCTTTGTCCGGAAGGACGCCTCTCGCGGTGTTAAGATTTTCACGAACATGGTCGACGCTGGTCGTCGCTGGAATGGCGCAGGTGACCGCCGGATGCGAGATGATGAACTTGAGCAGGAACTGAGCCCAGCTCCGCGCACCCGTCTCAGCCAGCCACTCCGGCAAGTGCTCATGCCTGACCTGCCGGATGAGGCTGCCTTGGCGGAACGGCCGGTTGACGATGACGGCGATGCCTTTTTCCTGTGCCAGGGGAAGGATGCGGTCCTCCACCTCGCGGTCGACAATATTGTAGGTGATCTGGACGAAATCGATCGGCTGGCTGGCCATGATCTTCTCGACTTCGCGATGTCTTCTTCCTTCCGATGTCGTTATGCCGACGTAGCGCAATTGCCCTGCCGCCTTCATGTCGAACAAGGCCGGCAGATGCCCTTCCCAGGAAAGAAGATTGTGAACCTGCATAAGATCGAATTTTGGCACGCCCCAGTAGCCGCGGGACTGTTCGATCTGCCGGGTTCCTTCTTCGGGATCCGATATCCAGACCTTCTCCGCCGAAAACAGCGTATCAGGATAGCCGAGCTTGCGAAGGCCATAGCCGATCGTCGGCTGCGAGGAGCCGTACATTGGAGAGGAATCGATCATGCGGCCGCCGCCTTCGAAAAAGGCGGACATGACTGCGGCGCATTCATCCCGAAGCACCGGATCGTCGCCGACATTGAACGTAATCCAGGTGCCGAGACCAATCGCCGGAAGCTGTTCGCCGCTTGACGGAATTGGCCTGCTGAGGGGACCGGAAGGTTGGGCAAGGGAAAGCCGCGGCAAGATCGGCAGGAATGCCGCCGTAGCGATCCCCCCGACGACTTTCCGCCGCGTTACCCCATTGCCAAGTCCTTCTCCGCCTAAACCACAGTCTCGATCTGTCCGAAGATATTGTCCCATTGCCGAACAGGTTCGAAACCACGAAAGCGTGATAAAGGACGACGCGTTCACCGCGCGTCCGCCTATTTTCGCTCTTTGACAAACTTCAGTGCGGCGACTTGCCAGCCGGTCGTTCCACGATCGCCTTGAAATATGCGGAAATTTTGCCCTTCAGGCTGGCATCTTCGGCCTCCCAGCCAAATCTCCATGCATCATGGCGCGCGAGCCAGTCGGCAAGATGGCTGCTGTCCCTGAGAGGCATTCTTCCAGGCTGCAAATAAGGATTATCATGAAGCTGAAGGCCAAGAGTTCGTGCTCTCGAACCCTGCTCCTGGAGATCAATCAACTCTTCGATACTCATACGCTCACTCCCTCGCACAGCAAACGCTAGCATTATCTATCGCTTATTCAAGTGACATCTAAATGAATACTTTGAGTTGGTTAAATATGGCACGATTGCGTCACAGCAACCGTCTCGTTCGATTTTTGGTGGTGGCCTGACAACAGTGCAGCGGCCGATAAAAGCAATAGGAATCTAGGAGTGGCCCCATTTTCGTCATTTTTTTCCATTTGAAATGTCGGCGAAATGTTGGGTGAAGCGTATTCGCTGAATCGATAAGGGCTGTTCTAAACCATTAGGAGGCACCTGCCGTTGAGGGCGCAACTCGCGTTGGGGAGACCCCTTTCGGGGATTTTATTAATTGGACTGGCAGCGGCGGGATGCACCACCGCGCCCGGTCAATCGGCTACGGCCAGCCACACTTCCGCGTTAAAGGCGCGGTCGACCAAAGTCACCTACAACTACACTGCCAAGGATCGTGACTGCCTGAAGAGGGCCATGTATTTCGAGTCGGAACACTCGGATCACAATGGCTATATGGCGGTCGGAACCGTCATCATGAACAGGGTGACGTCAGAAGCCTATCCGGATTCGATCTGCGGCGTCGTTGCGCAAAAGAGGCAATTTGCTCCCGGCGTCATGACGAGGGTCGTCCAGGCTGAAGCGGAGCCGGAATTGAACACCGCCGCGGATGCAATCTTGCGGGGAGAAAGATATTCACCCGTCAGGAACGCGATGTTCTTTCATACAGATGGTTTGAAGTTTCCATACCGCAACATGCACTATGTCACTGTGGCGGGCGGAAATGCCTTTTATGAAAAACGCGGGGCGGACGGAGCGCTGCAGACACCGCCGCCGCTTCCGGGATATGAAGTCGCGATGAACTTTGTGCCCGTGTCGAACTACGCGCCTGTACAGTCCACCGCCACGAGGGCGTTGCTACTTCCCGCAACAGGCCCGGTTCCGATGCCTGCACCATTCCTGCATGAAAACACGAAACTTGATGCCGGCGTAACCAGTGCAATTCCTTTACCGCGTCCGGCTCCGGCTCTTGATGACATGAGCGACCGATTTGATACGTCAGGCATCAAATCTTAGATTCTTTTGAATATTGGACAGCGATCCGGCTCCAACATTATCATTCATCGCTTTTCCGGCGGAACGATGCGCGTTCGATGCCGTGCCGCTGAAGCTTGTCGTAGAAGGTCTTTCTCGGAATTCCAAGCGCTTCGATGGTGCGGCGGACGTCGCCCTCGTTGGCGGAGAGGGTATCGCGAATGATCTCCGCTTCATGCTGCTCGAGGCGCTGGGGCAGGGGCAGGTCCGCACGGTCGGCTGAGCTGGCAGCATTGTCGGTATCGTCTTCCAGGCCGAGGACGACGCGCTCGGCAAAATGCGACAATTCGCGGACGTTGCCGGGCCATTGGTAGGTTTCGAAATGGCGGCGCAGCGAGGCGGAAAGCGCCGGCACGGGACTGGCGAACCGCTTGGCGGCCCGTTCCGCGAAATAGCTGAAAAGAAGCGGGATGTCATCGCGGCGATCGCGAAGCGGCGGAATGGAGATCGTGACGACATTCAGCCGGTAGTAAAGATCTTCGCGGAAAGTACCGCGAAGTGCTGAATCGCCGAGATCGATCTTGGCGGCCGCGACGACCCGGAGATCAACTGGTCTTACTTCGTTCGTGCCGAGCGGCGTCACCTCGCGTGCTTCCAGGACCCGCAGCATATGAACCTGGGTCGATGGCGGCATGCTCTCGATCTCGTCGAGGAAAAGCGTGCCGCCGCTCGAATGCTCGATGCGACCGATGCGCCGCTTCTGAGCGCCGGTGAATGCGCCCGCCTCGTGGCCGAACAATTCGCTTTCGATCACGGTCTCGGGCAGGGCGCCACAGTTGAGCGCTACGAAATTGCCCTTTGAGCGCCGGCTCCAGCGATGCAGCACGTTGGCGACGACCTCCTTGCCGGTGCCGGTCTCGCCCGTGACGAGCACATCGACATCGGTATCGGCGATCTGCCGCAGGATTCTCCGCAGGCGTTCCATGGCTGGCGTCTGGCCGATGAGCGGCAGGTCGTCGCGGGCCTGTTCGGCTGCATCGCGCAATGCCCGGTTTTCCAGGACCAGGCGCCGTTTTTCCGCTGCGCGCCGAATGCTCTGGACAAGGCGATCGGTGGCGAAGGGTTTGGTGATGAAATCATAGGCGCCGTCCTGGATCGCCTTGACTGCCATCGGGATATCGCCGTGACCGGTCATCAGGATGACGGGCAGATCGGCATCCTGCCGGCGGATGTGATCGAAGAGCTGCAGGCCATCGATATCGGGCATGCGTATGTCGGACACGACAACGCCGGCAAAGTCGGCATCGATCTTGCCGAGGGCTTCCGAGGCGCTGGAGTGACGCGAGACCGCAAAACCCGCCAGTTCGATCGTCTGTGCCGTCGCCTTCAGGAGATGGGCATCGTCGTCGATGAGGATGACCGGCGTCGGATTGTTCATGGTGTCGCCTTGCGAAGATAGATGATGAAGGTGGCCCCGGTGTCATTGCTCTCGACCTCGATGCGCCCTCCATAGTCGGCGACGATGTCCTTCGAGATGACCAGCCCGAGCCCCAGACCATTTTCCTTGGAGGTATTGAAGGGCGTGAAAAGGGAATGCCGTATCGACGGTGCGATGCCGGGACCGTTGTCCGATACGCGGACAGCCACCTCGTCCGACATTTCCTGGACGGAAACTTCGACCTTGGCGTCGACCCGGCCAGCGAGCGCTTCGAGCGCGTTCTGGAAAAGATTGATCAGGACCTGTTCGAGGCGAATGCGATTGCCGGTCACCGTCAGGTCCGATGACGGCAGCGCGATGTGGAGCGCTTCAAGCCTGCCCGCAAAACGGCTCCTCAACAATACGACCGCGCTTTCGATCGCACTGCGCAGGTTGACGGACTCCGGTGGGGTTCGGCCTTTCCGACCGAAGGCCTTGAGCTCCTCGGTGATTGTCCCTATGCGTTCGGTCAGTGCTGCGATCTCGCCGAGATTGTCTTCTGCCGACCCATTCTGACCTCGTTCAAGGAAAACCCGCGCATTGTCCGCGTAGGCGCGGATCGTTGCGACCGGCTGATTGATCTCATGGGCGACACCGGCTGCGACCTGGCCGAGGATCGCAAGGCGGTTGGCCTGCACGAGCTCCTGCTGGACGACCTGCAATTTCGCCTCCGTGCTGCGATGATCCGCAATCTCCTCCTGCAGACGATCCCGGGCGAGGCTGAGATCAGCCGTCCGCTCGACGACACGGCGTTCAAGTTCTTCGCGAGCGGATTGCTCGGCCGCGATCCGCATCGCGATCGTTTGCCGTCGTCTCAGAAGGAAGGCGACAATGGCCAGCACAGGAACGAGGACGGCAAGCGCCAGCAATCGGGCCTCGCGGACCGCGGCGGCGACGGGCGCTTCGATCGGAACGAGATATTCAAGCTTCCAGGTGGTGGAGGGTACGGGAGTCAGCAGGCGAAGATATTCGCCGTTGCCGGTTCCGGGCAGGACCGCTGAGACGATCGACGCATCCTCGGCCAAGGTTTGGGAATGGGCAATGGGAAGGGGGACAAGAGGTGCGTCGCCGAACTGCAAGCTCTCGCGAATGGAGGCGAGACGATCGGCGGCCAATGGAGCGGTTGTCATGAACCGCCAGGATGGAATGCTCGTGATCAGGACGACACCGTTGGGATCGGTTACATAGGCGGGGCGGCTTGCGTCTCGCCAGTCGCTTTCGAGCTGGTCGAATTCCATCTTCACGACGACGACGCCACGCGTGCCGTTCTGATCTTGCGCCCGGCGGGAAATATAGAGGCCCGGCCGTTTACTGACGGTCCCGAGAGCAAAATGCTCAGCGGTCCCGGTATCCATCGCTCGGCGAAAATATTCCCGGAACGAATAATCGTTGCCGACAAAGCTTAGAGGTTCGCGCCAGTTACTGGAGGCGATCGCAACACCATCTGGTCCAACCACATAGATGACGGACGCGTTCGTCTCCGCAACCAAGCCTTCAAGCTTGCGGTCAAGGGTAGCTATGGTATCGCCGTTTTTCGCTGAAAGTGCTGCCAGCACCTCCTGGTCCTGAGCGAGAAGCAAGGGGAGCGCACGCGGCCGTTCCAGGACGGCACGCAGCAGCGCCACTTTCAGATTGGCGTCGGTGCGCCCCTGGTTGATCAGCGTCGCGATGGCGGCATTGCGTCCATAAACGCCGGCCGCAACCATCGAAACAATCAAGATGACGGCGGCGACAATAGCGAAAACGAGCCATGCCCTCTTTCGCGAGACCGAGGAACTCGATGTCCATTTCTCTGATGGCGGCTGCAGGAACATCGCGGATTTTGTGCATAAATCCGCACAAAAGGCAATTGTCCCTGGCGGGTGATCGCTCAAATGAATGTTTCCGAACAAACGAGCGGAAGGGCAATGACCTTAAGATTCAATGGGATAGAGAAAAACATCTGATTTGGCATGCCCTTTGCTCAGGTAGCGGCAGCAGCAGTGCTGCACACGGTAGCAACGACATCGCCCCGGGAGGCCGACCTGGTTGGGGCCTGATGGAGGATTTCATGCAAACAGCATTCCCCGCCGCAGAAACGCGCGGCAACACCCCCTTTTATCGCCATCTCTATGTCCAGGTGCTCGCGGCAATCGCCGCCGGCATCCTGCTTGGCCATTTCTATCCGGATGTCGGCGCATCGCTGAAGCCCCTCGGCGATGCCTTCATCAAGCTCGTGAAAATGATCATCGCGCCGGTGATCTTCCTGACGGTCGCAACCGGCATCGCGGGCATGTCGGATCTGCAGAAGGTCGGCCGCGTCGCCGGCAAGGCGATGATCTACTTCCTGGTCTTTTCGACCCTGGCGCTGGCCGTCGGCCTTTTGGTGTCGAACATCATCCAGCCTGGCGCCGGCATGCACATCGACCCCGCATCGCTCGATGCCAAGGCGGTCGCCACCTATACGGCGAAAGCCCATGATGCCACGATCACCGGCTTTCTGATGAATATCATCCCGGAGACGATCGTTGGCGCCTTCGCGCAGGGCGATATCCTCCAGGTGCTGTTCTTCTCGGTCTTGTTCGGTATTGCGCTGGGCATGGTTGGCGAGCGCGGTCGTCCGGTGCTCGATTTCCTGCAGGCGCTGACCGCACCGGTGTTCCGCCTCGTTGCGATCCTGATGAAGGCCGCTCCCATCGGCGCCTTCGGCGCCATGGCCTTCACGATCGGCAAATACGGTATCGGTTCGATTGCCAATCTCGCCATGCTGATCGGCACCTTCTATATCACCTCTCTTCTGTTCGTGCTGATCGTGCTCGGCGCTGTTGCCCGCTATAACGGCTTCTCGATTATCGCGCTCATCCGCTACATCAAGGAGGAATTGCTCCTCGTGCTCGGCACCTCGTCGTCCGAGGCAGCATTGCCGGGTCTGATGGCGAAGATGGAGCAGGCAGGCTGCAAGCGCTCGGTGGTGGGGCTTGTCATCCCGACGGGATATTCCTTCAATCTCGACGGCACCAACATCTACATGACGCTCGCCGCCCTGTTCATCGCCCAGGCAACCGACACGCCGCTGACGCTCGCAGATCAAATTCTCCTGCTCCTCGTCGCGATGTTGAGCTCGAAGGGGGCTGCCGGCATCACCGGCGCCGGCTTCATCACTCTTGCCGCCACCCTCTCGGTCGTGCCTTCGGTTCCGGTCGCGGGCATGGCACTGATCCTCGGCATCGATCGTTTCATGTCGGAATGCCGCGCGCTCACCAACCTGGTCGGCAATGCGGTTGCGACCGTCGTCGTGGCACGCTGGGAGAACGAACTCGATCGGACGAAGTTCGCAGCCGCCATGGCGGGTGCAGCCGGTGATGAAATTGAAGCTTTGGCACCCTCGGGCACGCCGGCCGAATAGGTCACCAAGAAGATGGAGCGGATGGTCGATGACCATCCGCTCTGCAGCAGCAGGGCGCCAAAGCGCTACACCGCGCGGAAACGTGCGGTTTCGGCAATGACCTCATGGCCTTGCTTGCGAAGGCGGTCGGCTGTCTTTGAACCGATCGGCCGGTTCCCACCAATGATGACAATTTTCATAAGATTCTCCATTCGTGGCCGCTCAGTGTGCCCGCGTTCAGGAACTTGACCGGCGAAACGCCGAGCGATTTGCGGAGGCGCATGCGTTAGCAGCAATTGCTCTATAGCGACGGCAATCGCTCTGGGGCAGTCGCAACTCAAGTTCGATAAAATTATCACCGTGGCACACCAGCAACGAGCGTGTCACCGATCTCTGAACACCTCACCATTATTGACCACGCGCTTCCCACGGAGGAAGCGCGGCTGGCCCGGAATCGAGCGCCAACATCGAACATAGGAGTTTCAAAGATGAATCACGTGATCCGCAACACTCAACAGGAAACAAAAGAGATCATGGACGTGTATGAGGCAGTCACAAGCCGACGGGCGGTGCGTGGATTCACCAAGCAGGATATTCCAAAAGCCGTATTGGAGCGCGTATTATCCGCCGCGGCTTGGTCGCCCTCCGGATCGAACATTCAGCCATGGAACACCTACGTGGTGACGGGCGCCCCACTGGCTGAACTCAAGAAGCGCGCAGGCAAACGTGTTGTTGCACACGACCAATGGGACGAGCGAGAGTACGAGATGTACCCACACGAATTGAAGTCCCCCTATCGCGAACGCCGGTCCGCCTTTGGCCGTGAACGCTACAGCGCACTCGGCATTGGTCGCGACGACTGGGAAGCGAGTCAGAGGGCCGCTTCCGCAAACTGGGATTGTTTCGGGGCGCCCGCCGCCCTATTCTGCTATATTGATCATGATCTCGGCGCCCCCCAATGGGCCGATGTCGGCATGTATCTGCAAACCATCATGCTACTGCTGCGCGGCGAAGGGTTACACAGCTGCCCCCAGATGGCTTGGTCGGTGTACCGCAAGACGGTCGCGGAAATCCTATCGCCGCCCGAAGGGCTCACTCTTTTCTGTGGTATGTCAGTCGGATACGAGGACGTCACGGTGCCTTATATCCGTACGGGCCGGGCGCCACTCAATGAAACCGTCACATTTATCGAGGGCTAGACTAAGAATACGCTCGGGTGCTCCAAGCCTCGACTTATGCCCACCAACTCGGCAGCGAATGGGTGGGCATGCTGCAATCGACCTCATGCATCTCAAACTCTGCCATGTCGACGTGGTTCGCAACTAAGATATCAAGCAATTTTCCTCCAGTCCGGTGCGGGGCTATGTAGAAAGCTGTCTGCAGACAGTCGCATCGTTTGCGCTGTAGATTGAAACGCGAGTAGTGAGCTGCGCCACTGCGCAGGCGCAGCTCTTATCGCGTCAGGCGCTTACAGATCCGTCACACGCTCCGGATCAGCTGAGGCCAGCGCCGCGGCACGCTCGGCCTGCGGCGGATATATCCATACCGTGTTGATCTCACGCTTGGTCTTCTTAGCGCCCTCGCCGACCATTTCCACCTTGCGGTCCCAGCCGCGGGTGAAGATTGCGCCGGCTTCGCCGAGGTCGAGGCAGGTGACGTAGGCGTTTTGGTGATAGCATCGGATCGGCACACCCAGCAGTTCGGCGGCTGCGTTGTTGCCTGCGAAGGCGCCCATGCGGGTGGCGTGCTGGCACGACATCAGCGCATAGTTGCCAATGTCATCGCAAGCGGCGCGCGCCGCATCGCCAGTGGCGAAGACGCCTGGCACGGACTGCACGCGCAAGCACTTGTCCACGAGCAGCCGGTCAAAACTGTCACGCGCGGCGGGAATCTTCGTTGTCAGCGGATTGGCCCGAAAGCCCGCCGCCCAGATCACGGTCGCGGCTTCGATGCGCTCGCCGGTGCTCAGCGTGGCGCCGGATTTGTCGAGCGATGTCACACCGGCATTGAGCCGCGTCTCAACGCCAACCTTGCGCAGTGCGTCTTCAATGATAGGGCGAGCATCTTCACCCATGTCAGGGGCGACTACAGGGCTGCGATCGACGATAATGACGCGCGGCTTGGCGTTCTTGTCGAAGATGGTCCGCAGGCGTGAAGGCATCTCCGTTGCCGCCTCGATTCCTGTAAAGCCGGCGCCTGCAACAACAACGGTGTCGCGTGCCTTTGAGGGGGGCATAGTCACGAGCGTGTGCAGGTGGCGGTCGAGGGCGATTGCGTCATCAATGTTGTCGACGCTGAAGCCGTGTTCTGCGAGGCCGGGAATATTTGGGCGGAACAGCCGGCTACCGGTTGCGATCACCAGACGATGATAGGAAAGGGACTTACGCTCCCCCTTGGCATTGACGACGTCCACGGTGCGGGCCTTGGTGTCGACGGCTTCGACGCTGCCTTGCACGTAGACCACGTTGACGGCGTCAAGCACCTCTGTCAGAGGCGCGGTCAAGGTCTCTGGCTTCGGCTCATAAAGCCGAGGGCGGATTACCAACGTCGGCTGAGGAGCTACGAGCGCGATCTCGAGTTCTTCGGGCGAAACGCCTTCGATGTCGCGCAGGCGGGCTGCGGAAAGCGCTGCGTACATACCGGCGAAGCCGGCGCCTACAATAACAAGTCTCATGTTATTTACTCCATGGGTTTTAGTTGCAAAAGGTCGCGCGTCATCGTTGCCGCTCTTGATGAGCGGCGAGGCCGGAAAGCCGAAAGGTTGCTGAAATCGCGTACAGGAGTGCTCTTGCGAGAACGCCTAGTCGCGATCGCGTCGCAAGCAACCTGATGGAGTTGTTCCAGATTATTCTTTCGCTCCCTAGGCCATTGGCGTGGACACAACGACGGTTTAGCGAGGCAGGTCTGCGGCTGCGCCAGAGCGATTGACGCGATTGAAGAGCAATTGCTGCTAACGTGTTCGCCGTCGCCCAATGGTCGAGGTCTCGCTGGTCAACCGTTCGAAATCCGCAGCGAAGGCGGTCTAGGAGCTATAGCCAAGGCTCAAAGTCGCGCCAGACAGGCCCACCAAAACCCGTAGGAAAAATTGCCAGACCTGGCCCCCGTTTTACGCCGGTCAATGGCCGACTTTTACACCGACGTTGACAGGGGCGATGTCTGTCGTCATGCTCGCGGCTACTCTGCGTCTCCAGCAATCACGAGCCCAGGCAAACACCAGCCATGAGCAAGCCCAACTTGCATGATCATTCGGGAGATCTGTCGGGCGCGGCGCAAAAGAGCAACGCATCGAATCTCAAGGGGCGTCCCGCTGATGCGGAGATGGCCCGCGCGCTCGGAACCACTCCGTTTCGCATGGCATTAGATCCCTCCGGTGGCGGGATCGCACACTGGAAACATGAGCCATTGCACGATGTCGTCGAGCCCATGAGCGATCACGTCATCATGGCTTACAACGGCATTGTACAGCGCATGGAGCGGCGATCAGGAAGATCGGTTTCACCTGGAACGTTTCGCCGTGGGGTTGTGGTCATCATTCCGGCCGGATCAAGCTCGCGTTGGGATATTCCGAAACCTGTTGATGTCGTTCAGCTCTATCTTCCTCCCGCAATGCTGAAGCGCGTTGCCGACGAAGCCGAGACCGCCACACAGACCAATCTCCTGGACCGGACGGCGCATCCCGACCCCGTTACATCCCGATTGCTCTTGGGCGCGGTCGATGTCCTGGACGGCAATGGGCCCCTGGATGCACTGTTCAGGCAACAGCTGACAGAGCTCCTCGCTACACGCCTCCTGGTTGCGCACGTCGGCTCGCCAACCTCCCTCAACCCAGTGGTCGGCGGGCTGTCGCCGACTGTGCTGCGCCGCGCCATCGAACGCTTACGCTCGGATAGCGATGCGGACGTCTCTCTCGCTGCTCTCGCTTCGGATGCCGGCTTGTCGCGCTTCCATTTCTGCCGTTCCTTCAAGGAAAGCACCGGGCTTTCGCCGCATGCCTGGCTGCGCCAATACCGGCTCGATCAGGCCATGACAATGCTCCGTGACCCCGATATGTCGGTCGCATCGGTCGCCGCGGCGCTCGGCTATGCCTCGCAAACCGCCTTCGCTGCGGCGTTCAGGCAGTTGACCGGCGAGTCCCCGACCCAATGGCGACAGCGATCGCGTTAGCAGCAATTGCTCTTCAATCACGCCAATCGCTCTGGGCAGTCAGCCATCGGCTCCGCTAAATAATCGCTGTGCTCACGCCAAAGAAGCGGAGACGAAGGTATGTTCCGGCGACACTCCATGAGCGATTTCCAAGTACCCCACGCCGGAAACGGGTTCCGTCCAGCTAAAAGACCCAGCCACATCACGAAGGCCCGCTGCCCATCATCGCTGCGGTCGAGTGTCACGCGCCTGCAGCCAAGTCCTCGTCTCTGACGACGACCTCATCAAACGCATTGCCGGGCGCGATGCCGCTGCCATGCGCACTCTCTATCTACGTTATCGCGCCAAGGCCTTCGATTTCATCGATCGGCATGTCCACGACGGAAGAGAGGTGGAGGACATCGTCAGCCAAACTTGCCTTGATGTCTGGCACGCCGCCGATACCGCTGTCCCGGCTGCAAGATTCTCGCCACATGTCTGCCTGCGCCAGCACAGGCTGAAGCAGGCCATGACGATGCTGTGCGAAACCGACGACCTGGTCGTCTCAATCGCCGCGGCGCTTGACTACCCGTCCCAGACTGCCTTCGCAGCCGCGTTCCGGAAGCTGACCGGCGAAACGCCGAGCGATTTTGCGGAGGCGCATGCGTTAGCAGCAATTGCTCTATAGCGACGGCAATCGCTCTGGGGCAGTCCCAGGTCAAGTTCGATAAATCATTACCGTGGCACACCAGCAATGACCGTGTCACCGATCTCTGAATACCTCACCATCATTGACCGCGCGCTTCCCACGCGGGAAGCGCGGCCGGCCCAGAATTGAGCGCCAACATCGAACATAGGAGTTTTCAAAGATGAATCACGTGATCCGCAACACACAACAGGAGACAAACATGAGCTTGGACAACACCTCACACTCCGCTAAGCCGGGACCCGAAGAGTTGGTTCCGTCACGCTACGCGGTGCGGATCGGCGAAATTGACGTGCTGATTATCAGCGATGGGGTGCTGCCGCTTCCAACCGCGATGTTGGGACACAACGCCGACCCGGCCGCCCGGGCGGCCTGGCTGGGCGACATGTTCCTGCCGCAGGACGCTTTCGACTGGGCGCTGAACGTGGTCGTGGTGCGTAGCGGCGGGCAGACCATACTCATCGACGCTGGTCTGGGATTGGACCCCGACTTGAACTTGCCGCGGGCCGGGCAGTTGGTCAGGCGACTGGAGGCCGCCGGCATCGATCTTGCATCCGTGACCGACGTGGTGTTGACCCACATGCACATGGACCACGTCGGCGGGCTGCTCGTCGACGGGGTGAAGGAGCGGCTGAATCCGGACCTGCGGATCCACGTGGCGGCTGCCGAGGTCAAATTCTGGGAGTCGCCCGATTTCTCCCACGTCTCCATGCCGGCAGGGTTCCCGGACGCGCTTCGGGCGGCCGCCAAGCGGTTCGCGAAAGAATACCAGAGCCAACTGCGGCTGTTCGAGGATGAATATGAGGTGGCCCCGGGCGTGGTTGTCTCTCGCACCGGCGGCCACACCCCCGGACACAGCGTGGTCCGCGTGGCGTCCGGCAGCGACCGGCTGATGTTCGCCGGCGACGCCGTGTTCGCGGTCGGGTTCGACCACCCCGATTGGCACAACGGTTTCGAACACGACCCTGAGGAGGCAGCCCGCGTTCGGGTCCGACTTTTGCGGGAGCTGGCAGCGACCGGCGAACTGCTGGTGGCCACGCATATGCCTTTCCCCTCCGTTGGCCATGTCGCGGTCGACGGCGACGCCTTTCGTTGGGTGCCGGTCTTCTGGGACTACTGACCGCTTGTCGGGTTAAGGCCGAGCCAGGTCGCGTAGCCTTCAAAGCCGCGCCGGCTCGGCCGACAAGATTGACGGCCTCGATAGGCCCGGCCTGAACTAAAAAACCGCAACCATCTTCTGAAAACGAATGGACAAGGCGGCGCGCTCAGCGGCCGCGAATGGAGAAACTTATGAAAATTGTCATCATTGGCGGAACCGGCCTGATAGGTTCAAAGACAGCCGACCGTCTTCGCAAGCAAGGCCACGAAGTCATTGCCGCCGCTCCGAATACCGGCGTCAATACGATCACCGGCGAAGGTCTCGCCGAGGCGCTCGCCGGCGCCTCTGTCGTCATCGATCTCGCAAACTCGCCCTCCTTCGAGGACAAAGCCGTGCTCGAATTCTTTCAGACATCGGGCCGCAACCTGATGGCGGCGGAAAAGGCCGTCGGCGTAAAGCATCACATCGCGCTTTCCATCGTCGGCGTCGATCGCCTGCCCGACAGCGGCTACATGCGCGCCAAGGTCGCCCAGGAAAAGATCATCCGGGAATCCGGCATTCCCTATACGATCGTCCACTCGACGCAATTCATGGAATTCCTCAGCGGCATCGCCCAGTCCGGCACGGTCGGAGACATGGTGCATCTGTCGCCGGCCTATGTGCAGCCGATCGCCTCCGACGATGTCGCGGACAACATGACCGCTGTTGCGACCGCCGCCCCAATCAACGGCATCGTCGAAATCTCCGGTCCGGAGCGTGTCCGGCTGAACGAGCTTGTTGCCCGCTATCTGAAAGCAATGGGCGATGCCCGCAAGGTCGAGGCAGATCCGGAGGCTCGCTACTTCGGCGCCAAACTGGAAGATGGCTCGCTCGTCTCCGACAACAATCCCCGCATCGGCCGCATCACCTTCGAGCAGTGGTTCGCAACCGCAGCGCGGAAATGACCGAGCACCGGTGCGTCGCATGAGGCGGCGCACCTTCCGACCTCACGAAAAGGAGTTTCGACATGATCAAGTCAATCTTTGCCGCCTTTGCCATGACGGCTCTCTTGTCCGCTGCCGCCGCTGCTCATGACGCCGGCGATAAGGATGCCAAGGTCACGCTGGTTTACGAGCACGAATTGCCGAATGTTCCGGGCAAGAGCATGAAAGGCGTTCTTGTCGAATACAGTCCCGGCGGCTTCTCCTCAGCCCACACGCATCCGAAGTCGGCCTTCATTTATGCGACGGTGCTGGAAGGGGCGATCCGCAGCCAGGTCAACGGCGGTCCCGTCAAGGTCTACAAGGCGGGTGAAAGCTTCTCTGAAATGCCGGGGGACCGCCACGGTGTCAGCGAGAATGCCAGCGAAACCGAACCGGCGAAGCTGCTGGCGGTCTTCGTCGTCGATACCAGTGAGAAAGAACTGACCTTCCCGATCAAGAAATAGCTGAAGGCGACCGGATGCTCTTGGCGTCCGGTCGCCTCATTCGCAAATCCACTGCAAGTAAATGACGAACTCAACGTCTTGTTGCATCGCTCGAGGCGTTATCTCGGGTCAAATGGGTCCTTCGGCAGACAAATGGCACTGTTGATCCTAGCCCGGCGTGGTGGATGGTACTGATGTGCCACAATGACGACGATGTCTGGTCTTAGCGCCGCGTTCATCTTCGCCGCCCCCATGCTTGCGGAGGGCAATCCATGGCTGAAGAACACGCTCCAAGCGGCCCTGATCTGACGCTACACTCTGGCCCTACATGGGACGGGAATGTGCGATGAATGGCGGGCGGCCCAGCCTTTCGCTAACGCTCAATAACCAAGTCGCTAAGTGGCTTTGAGCAGCATGGCAGGAAGAAGCCGGCGTCGACCTCCCGTTGCCTGATGCCACCGTTGTGATTCATGTCGACGGAACCGGAGAGCAGCTTCGATTTACATGTGCCACATACACCGTTCGCACAGGAGGATGGAATTCGAACGCCCATCTTCTTCGCACAGGAAAGAATGGTCTGCTCTCCCGAGACGTCAATCTTGCGGCCCTGTTTTGAGAATTCCACCTGGAACGACCTGGTCGACGCCACCTCCTGAGCCGGCGCAGGGGTGTCCTCGATGACGGCAGCATCGAAGCTCTCCTCGACATAGTTGGCCGGTGGGACACCGACGTCGAAGGTGATCCTGCGAGCTGCCGCCATGAACGGAGCGGGACCGCAACACATGACGATCCGGTCAGCCAGGTCCGGAACGGCCAGCTTCATGTATTCCGGAGAGATCCGCCCGGATAGACCAGACCATGACGGCTCTCCCGTCACTGCTTCGGGAAGGAAATGCAGTCTAAAATTCCTCAGTCTGTTCGCCAGACAGGAGAGCTCATCTCGGAAAATCAGATCCTTGGGAGTGCGGGCCGCATGCATGAATATCACATCCGCCTCGTCGCACGTGTCCGCCAGCTCTCTCGCCATCGACATAACCGGGGTGATACCGGAGCCGCCGGACAGCAGCAGGAACTTCTTGCCTTCCCCGCGGGCGCGAACGAAGCGCCCCAGCGGTCCATTTGCTTTCACCGGCGCGCCGCGTGAAAGATTGTCGTGCAGCCAGTTCGAGATCCTGCCGCCTGGAACCCGCTTCACGGTGACGGAGAATGCATTGGTTCTTTTGGGGGAAGAGGAGATGCTGTAGCAACGGCTCTCCATGTCACTCCCGAACTCGAAGTCGAACAGGAAGTATTGGCCCGCCTCGAAGGCGAAATGCTTTTCTGACGGCGAGGCAAATGTGAATGTCTTCACATCATGGGTCTCCTGGTGGATGTCCACGCAGATCAGCGTGTCGTCCACGTCGGAGTTCCAGAGCTCGGCGCGACCGCTTGCTTCCTGAGCGGGTGGC
This sequence comes from Sinorhizobium sp. CB7, assembly GCF_041357635.1. Lineage (NCBI taxonomy): Bacteria > Pseudomonadati > Pseudomonadota > Alphaproteobacteria > Hyphomicrobiales > Rhizobiaceae > Sinorhizobium > Sinorhizobium sp. CB7. The sequence continues at coordinate 352,579 of NZ_JAULLL010000006.1, read as the reverse complement.
ATGACATCAATAACCATGGGCACGCATCCGGTCGATGTACCAGGTCGCGAACTTGTCGAGGTTTTTCTCGGAGAAGCGCGAATAAGGCCCCGGCCGATATGCCGGGTCGAGAGCTCCTGCATGGGAGCGTGCAACCAGATCGGCGTCCTGGTCCGTGGTCGCGATCCAGACGTCCGTAAGCTTGTTGAGATCGTAATCAACGCCTTCGACGGCGTCCTTGTGTACCAGCCACTTCGTTCTGACCAACGTCCTGCCGGCGGAGAGCGGGATGACGATCGCCACCACGGCATGATCGGCCATGAAGTGGTTCCAGCTATTGTGACCCCAGAGATGCGTGTCACCGAGATCCTTTCGAGTCATGTGCCCCAACAGCTTCGAGGATGCGGCCGTGGCGTCGTGGGTCTGAGATTCGCCTGCTCCGGCGATGATCAGGCGCTGTGTTCTGAAATTCGTGGCGCAGTCGACGAGCTGCTCGACAGCAACCGAAGGATAGCCGTCAGCCTCCCATATCCTGGTCCGTTCGTCGTAGAGCCTGAAGTGCTCCTCCGCCTGTGCGCGATCCTCGGCGCTCAGAGTTTCGGGATCGAAGCCGAAATCGAGATCGACGAAGGACACGCAGAGTTCGGGGTGGTTTGCGGAGCAATGGTAGCATTCACGATTGTTCTCCATCGTGAGCTTCCAGTTGCCATCCTCGATGACGTCCGTCTGGTGAGCGATCTTGGCGTTTTGGATCTCGTAGAGAGCAAGCCGCTCGGTCATCGTTTCTTCCAGAAGAACGATGTCTTCGGGCGGATTGTCGGAAAGGCAGACATAGATGAGACCGCCGATCGATTTGAACGTGACGGGCTTCAGGCCGTGACAGTCCTTGTCGAAATCCATGCCCATATGAGGGGCATAGCTGAGCTCTCCCGTCAGTTCATAGGTCCAGGTGTGATAGGGGCAGACGAGCTTCGAGACGATCGTTCTTCCGGGATCGAGCAGACGGGCGCCGCGATGACGACAGACATTGTGCAGGACCCGGATTTCGCCTTCGTCATCGCGCAGGAGGATCAGACTTGTCTTGCCGATGTCGATGACGGCTGCGTCACCCGGCTCTGGAACGTCGCATTCGACGCCGACACAGATCCAGTGGTTGTGAAAGAAGACGTCCAAATCCGCCTCGAAGACGTCTTCGCGCGTATAAAGGCCAGCCGGCAGCGAGTGCCCGTCTGCGCGGGCGTCCAGCAGTGCTGAAATGGAAGAAGGAAGCCTGTTTAGCATGCGTGCCTCTTATGCTTGGGTACTTTCAGATTGCCCTTGCTACGGCGCCTCTTCAACGGCATTAAATATTTTGCTGGTATAACTTTATGTAATGCGACGAGAACCTCACGCATGCACTTCCGGAGACGTCTCCCATCAATGACGGCGCTGCTTACGCTGGAAGCCGTTCTGCGAAGAAGAAGCTTCACCGCGGCTGCAGGCGAGCTCGGTGTCACGCAGGCGGCTGTAAGCAGGCAGATCGCGGCGCTGGAAGAGGAGCTTGGCCAACCGCTATTCCTGCGCAAGCATCGTGCCATCGAACCAACGGCCGCCTGTCTTACATTGGGCTCCTCGCTGGCTCAAAGCTTCGCAAATATCGCCGACAGTATCGAGGCGATCAGATCGTCCGCCCAGGAGGTCGTCACCATCGGCGCGACGGTGGCGTTTTCGTCATTCTGGCTGCTTCCGCGATTGGCTGAATTCCGCCGGCTCAATCCCGGGCTACAGGTGCGGGTCGTCTCACAAGACACCCGTCTCGAACTCGACAGCGGTGAAATCGATATCGCGATCCGATATGGTCTGCCGCCCTTCGCTGACGGAACCGTCATTGCTTCACAGGGCGACGTCATCATGCCTGTCTGCTCGCCGGATTATTTGAGACGCCGCCTGGACGGTGCATTGTCGCAATCCGACGAATTTATAGAGACCGACGTCGCAGACCGCTCCTGGCTTTCCTGGTCGCAGTGGCTTCGACAAAGTGGCTCAGGATTCGAGATCAAGCCTTCGCTTCGCTTCAATCACTACACCGAGACAATCTCCGCGGCCCGCTCAGGACAAGGCGTAGCACTTGGTTGGGGCCTCCTGGTCCGGACATTCCTGGACGATGGGACCCTTGTGGCGCTTGATGAAACGGAACTTGCGGCAGAGGGGCGCTACAATATTCTCCTTCCACTGAAGGCGCGCCGAGCGATAGCGACTGAGCGGGCCGCAACGTGGCTCACCACCGCACTGCACGGTTGAGCGACGCTATAGCTGAACCTTGCCGCCACGTGGCGGTCCAGCATTTCCTGGACATCTGACTGGAACGATGACGGGCAGTTGCCGCTGCCCTTGTGGGATTGTGCGCAGATCAGTCTCAGCGCAGCGCCAGAGCAATTTCAGAAAAAGTGCGAAGCGGCTTTCCGTCCGGAATTGCGTAAAAACAAAAGGCAGAGGCGCACTCTCTTTCTCGCTCTCATCAGACAACTATGGGCTCAAGTCTGAGCCTTCATCATCCCAGAAAATCAGCACTTGCTTGGCTGGAGGCTAGGGGCTCGCACCTCAGGTGCAACGGAAGAGCCGAAGATAGCGCAGAATGTATTTCTTCTGCATAAAAAATGTGTACGCAAATTATACAATTATTTGACTCACGTGATCGGGTGTGCAAATCTAGTGCTCGCGCGGTTGGATGAGCGCAGCAAAATCCATGCAGGAGGTTTCGGTGAAGAGCGGAAAGAACGGCCTGTACGAGGATCTCAAGCGCCAGATTCTCACGATGGAACTGGACCCCGACGAGGATTTGGACGAGGTCAGCCTCAGCGAGCAATACGGACTCTCCCGCACGCCGGTGCGGGAGATCTTCCGCCGGCTTGAAGGCGAAGGCTATATCGACATCCGCGCAAACCGTGGCGCGCGCGTCGTTCCGATGAACCACCAGACGCTGAGGCACTTCTTTCTGGTCGCCCCGATGATCTATGCCGCGATCGGCCGCCTCGCCGTCCAGAACTTCAAGCCCAAGCAGCTTGTCGATCTGAGGGACACCCAGGAACGGTTTCGCTCCGCGAGCATGTCCGGCGACGCACTTGCGATGGTGCTCGAAAACAACCGTTTCCACGAGATCATCGGCGAGATGTCCGCCAACGTTTATCTGCAGCCGAGCCTTGGCCGACTGCTGATCGACCATGCGCGGATCGGCCACACCTTCTTCCGACCCAGAAACGACGACATGCGCGAACGCCTGCAGCTCGCCGTGGAGCACCATGACGGCTTCATCGCCGCGATCGACGCACATGACGAGGATACCGTCGTCGACCTCGTATTCGAACACTGGGAACTTTCACGCGAGAACATGGAGATGTTCATCGCGCCGCAGGGAATGAAGGCGGACGCGCTCGTGGAAGTGCCCGCCACCTCCATGGAGAAATAGTCTTGAAATTCGAAGGCATCTACACCCCGGCGATCACGCCGCACGGACCGGATGGTCAAATAGACAAGGCCGCGTTCGCCGCGGTCCTGGAATCCCTCATCGACGCGAAGGTGCATGGCGTCATCATCGGCGGCTCGACGGGCGAATACTACGCCCAATCCATGCAGGAGCGGTTCGATCTCGCCGCCTACGCCAAGCAAGTGATCGGGAACCGGATGCCGCTCATCATCGGCACAGGCGCGACCCGAACCGAAGACTCGGTGGCCTATGCGGCGTCGACGAAAGAGATTGGCGCGGACGCGATCCTCGTGACCTCGCCGCCTTACGCGCTGCCGACCGAGAAGGAAAACGCGGTCCACGCCTTGACGATCGACCGCGCGGCAAACCTGCCGATCATGCTGTACAACTATCCCGCCCGAATGGGCGTGATGATGGGGGATGAATATTTCTCCCGCGTCGGCAAGTCCAGGAACGTCAAGGCGATCAAGGAAAGTTCCGGCGAGACGGCGAACCTCCATCTGCTGGCCCGCAAGTTTCCCCACATCTCCCTGTCATGCGGCTGGGACGACCAGGCGCTCGAATTCTTCGCCTGGGGCGCGAAGAGCTGGGTTTGCGCCGGCTCCAACTTCCTGCCGCGTGAACATGTCGCTCTCTACGAAGCCTGCGTGCTTGAAAAGAACTTCGACAAGGGCCGCGCGATCATGACCGCGATGCTGCCGCTTATGGATTTCCTCGAGACGGGCAAGTTTGTCCAGTCGATCAAGCATGGCTGCGAGATCATCGGCCTCAAGGCAGGCCCCGTGCGCGCACCGCTCCGCGGACTGACCACCGATGAGAAAAGAACCCTTCAGACTGTCGTCGCTACCCTGAAGCGCACGGTCGCCCAGATCACGTCGGGAGCCAACTATGCATGAACCCTTAACCGCAGCCGAATACAAGGCGATTGCCGCAGATCTTCAGCTGCCCACAAACGCTTTCATCGACGGCTCCTTCCGCCCGGCCAAATGGGGAAAGACCTTCACGACGACCAATCCCGCGACGGGTGACGCGCTGGCCGAGATCGCGGCCTGCGACGCGAGCGACGTGGATTACGCGGTGAAAAAGGCGCGGGAAGCATTCGGGGACGGCCGGTGGCGCCAGCAGTCGCCCGGTGACCGCAAGGCAACGCTCCTCAGGTTCGCGAAGCTCTTGGAGGAGAACCGCCATGAGCTCGCCGTCATGGAAAGCCTCGACAGTGGCAAGCCGATCCGCGAATGCCAGACGGTCGATGTCCCAGACACGATCCACACCATCCGCTGGCACGCCGAGCTGATCGACAAGCTCTATGACAATACGGCCCCCGTCGGCTCCAACGCGCTGACCATGGTCGTGCGCGAACCCGTCGGCGTCGTCGGTTGCGTCCTGCCGTGGAATTTCCCGCTTCTGATGCTGGCCTGGAAAATCGGGCCGGCGCTTGCAGCCGGTTGCTCGGTCATCGTCAAGCCCGCTCAGGAAACGACGCTCACCACGCTGCGTGTCGCCGAACTCGCTTGCGAGGCGGGCATTCCCGCGGGTGTCTTCAATGTCGTCACGGGCGGCGGCAAGGAGGTCGGCGAACCGATCGGCCTGCACATGGATGTCGACATGGTGGCCTTTACCGGATCGACGCCGACCGGCCGCCGTTTCCTGCGCTATGCCGCGGACTCAAATCTCAAGCGTGTGGTTCTGGAATGCGGCGGCAAGAACCCTGCCGTCGTCCTCGAGGACGCCGAGGATCTCGACCTCGTCGCGGAGCAGGTCGTCAACGGGGCGTTCTGGAACATGGGCGAGAATTGCTCGGCGACCTCGCGTCTGATCGTGCAATCGAGCATCAAGGATGAACTCCTCAAGCGCATCGGTGCCTACATGCGCGAATGGAAGACGGGTGACCCGCTCGACCCGGACAACCGTATCGGCGCTCTGGTCAGCAAGACCCACTTCGACAAGGTAAAATCCTTCCTCGACGACGTGAAGAGCGAAAAGCTCTCGGTCGCCCATGGCGGTGAAACCCAGGGCGGCATCTATATCGAGCCGACGGTCGTCGACGGTGTCACGCCGTCGAGCCGTCTGTTCAAGGAGGAAATATTCGGGCCGATCCTGTCGGTGACGACTTTCGAGAACCTCACCGAGGCGATCGCGCTTGCCAACGACACGAACTACGGCCTCACGGCCTCGGTCTATACCGGAAGCCTGAAGAAGGCGATCAGGCTTTCGCGCGAAATCCGGGCGGGCGTCGTGACCGTTAACTGCTTCGGTGAAGGCGACGCGACCACGCCGTTCGGCGGCTACAAGGAGTCCGGTTTCGGCGGACGCGACAAGTCGATCTTCGCGCATGACAATTACTGCGAACTGAAGACGATCTGGATCGACGTCTCGGACCGCTCGGTGGACGAGACCATCCGATGATCACGAAATCCGTCAAACGTCTGCCGGCTGAAAACGGCGTCTCGGGCTGGGAGGCGATCAGTCAGCGTTCGTTCCCGGTCCGGAGCCTGGAAGGCAACGTGACCGCGGAGTGGCTGATCATTGGTGCGGGCTTCGCCGGACTTTCGGCCGCGCGCCGTCTTCTCGAACTGTGCCCGGACGACAGGATCGTCGTGCTCGAAGCGAGCGAGGTGGGCAAAGGGACATCCGGCCGGAACTCTGGGTTCATGATCGATGTCCCGCACAATCTCTCTTCCAGCGAATATTCGAGCGGAGGCCTGGACGCTACCCGGTTGGAGATGGCGCAAAACCGCTCTGCCATCGATTTCGCCAGGCAGGCGGCGGAAGAATACGGGATGTCGCGCGAGACGTTCGATCCCGCAGGCAAGATCAATGCAGCGGCGACCCCGCGCGGCATGAAGCTGAACCAGAGCTTTGGCCGATCGCTGAAGAGTGCAGGTGAGAAGCACACCTTCCTTGACGCGTCCGAAATGCGGGAGATAACCGGATCAGATTACTATCTCGGTGGGGTCTATACGCCCGGTGCGGTTCTGATTCAGCCTGCCGACTATATCCGGGACTTTGCCGCCGGGCTCTCGCGCAAGGTAGGCATCTTCGAGCGTTCGCCCGTTATGTCCCTTAAGCGTGAGAACGGCACCTGGACGGCCGTCTCTCAGCGGGGCACGGTGACGGCGCCGAAAGTGATCCTGGGTGTCAACGGCCACATCGACGACTTCGGCCATTTTCGCGGGCACCTGATGCACATCTTCGCCTATGCGTCGATGACCGCACCGTTTTCGGCGGACGAGTTCGGTCACCGGGTTTCCGGACGCGATCGTTGGGCCTTGCTCCCCGCCGACGCCATGGGGGCGACGGTGCGCAAGATCACGTCCGGCGGCCAGTCACGCATCGCGATCCGGACCAAGTACACCTACGAAACGACGATCACCGTAACAGAACGACGCATGGCCAGGATGGCCGAGGAGCACAGGAATTCGCTCGATGCGCGCTTCCCGGGCCTCAAGGGAATACCGTTCGAACATAGCTGGGCCGGGCGTCTTTGTCTCAGCCTGAACCACGTGCCCGCCTTCGGCGAGATCGCGGAAGGGCTTTTCTCCGCCTGCTGCGAAAACGGGCTCGGCACCGTGAAGAGCACTCTGGCCGGCATGATGGCGGCCGAGCTGGCAACCGGGACCAGGTCCCGGCATCTCGAGGAATACATGGATCACCCGGAGCCGTCCCGGCTCCCCCCGGAGCCGCTTGCGTGGCTCGGCATCAATTCGGTGATCCGTCTGCAGGAATTGCGCGCAGGCCGCGAGGGATGATCCCTCGCCGTGCAATATGAAGATCGAGCCGACCGCAGGTCTTCAACGAAAATGGGAACGAAAACTAGGAGTGAGTAAAATGAAGGCTTTGTGGAAAGCGCTTTGCGCGGCCGCGATGGTCGGGATGACCATGTTCTCCGCTCACGCGGAAGAGAAGACTATCACCATGGGCACGATGTCCTGGGAGGACCTGACACCGATTACGGGCATCACCAAGAAGGTGCTGGAAGATACAGGCTACACCGTCAAGGTCGTGCCGTTCTCCGAATGGGGCATCGCCTATGCCGCTCTTACGAAGGGGGACGTCCAAATCCTTGCCTCGCAGACGGACTACGTCGCACAGGACTACTGGGACAAGAACAAGAAGCGCCTCGAGAAAATCTCGCCGGTGTCGCACGGTCTGTTCCAGGGCGTCGCCGTGCCGAAATACGTGACGATCGACTCGATGGACCAGCTCAACGACAACGCCGACAAGTTTGGCGGCAAGATCGTCGGTATCGAGCCGGGTTCAGGCCTGATGCGTGACACGGCCAACTCCGTCAAGGCCTACGATTTGAAGCTCCAGCTTGTCGAAGGCAGCACCGCCGCCATGACCGCCGCCCTCAAGTCGGCAGTCGACCGCAAGGAGTGGATTGCCGTCACCATCTGGGAACCGTCGTGGATGATGCAGAAATACGACGTCAAATTCCTCAAGGACCCCAAGGGCGTCTTCCCGCCGCCGCAGAGCTACTATTGGATCGGCAGGAAGGGCTTCTCGGCCGAATATCCGCACGCCCGTGAAGTCATAGCCAGCGTTTATGTGCCGCTGGCAGACATCACGGCTATCAACAGCGCCGTCAACGACGGCAAGACGATGGACGATGCAGTCGCCGCATGGATTGAAAGCCATGCCGACCTCGTAAAGCGCTGGGAAAACATCAAGAGCGAGTGACGCCAGCCGCGGGTCGCCATGTGCGGCGACCCGCATCCTTACACGGACGACAAACAGGCCGGCATCAGACCGGCCCGCGGGGAACGCGATGAACACTGCGATGAATGACGCCAACGAAGTATTGGTTGACTGCCAGAACGTCTGGAAGATTTTCGGAGCCCGTGCGCCGGCGGCCGTGAAGGCCGTCTCCGAGCGCGGCCTGTCCAAAAAGCAGGTGCTTCAGGATTTCGATTGTGTCGTCGGCGTCTCCGACGCCAGCCTCCAGGTTCGCCGCGGGGAAATCTTCTGCATCATGGGTCTGTCGGGCAGCGGCAAGTCGACACTGGTCCGCCTTCTCAACCGCCTGATCGAGCCGAGCCTTGGCAAGATCACGGTGAAGGGCAAGGAAATTGCGAGGCTGAATGCGGCGGAGCTCCGGGAGATGCGTGCACTCAATATCGGCATGGTCTTTCAAAGCGTGGCGCTTCTTCCGTACCGCACGGTTCTGGAAAATGCCGCCTTCGGTCTTGAGGTCCGCGGCGTTCCCAAAGACGCGCGCAACAACAAGGCTCGCGCTGCCCTGGACAAGGTCGGCCTTTCCGACTGGACCTCGCGATATCCTTCCGAACTCTCCGGCGGCATGCAGCAGCGGGTCGGTCTTGCCCGTGCGCTCGCCGCGGACCCGGAAATCATTTTGATGGATGAGCCGTTCAGCGCGCTCGACCCGCTCATCCGCCGTCAGCTTCAGGATGAGTTCCGGCAATTGACCAAATCGCTCGGGAAGTCCGCAGTATTTATTACCCACGACCTGGAAGAGGCAATCAGGATCGGCGACCGGATTGCCATCATGAAGGACGGCGTGATCGTCCAAGTGGGAACCGCCGAGCAGATCGTGACCAAGCCGGCGGACGATTATGTCGCCGACTTCGTGGCAGGCATTTCCAGGATCCATCTCGTCAAGGCGCATTCGGTGATGCGCCCTGTCGCAGAATTCAAGACCTCGCAGCCCAACTGCGATGTCGAGGCGCTTCTGAAGGCTTCCCCGGAAGCCGACATCGGCGAACTGATCGACCTCACCATTCAATCCGACCGTGATGCGGTTGCCGTCGTCGAAAACGGCGCGGTTATCGGCATCGTCACCACCCGCAGTCTGCTCCGCGGCGTGGCCGGGACGCCCGCCAGAGAGCTGGTCGCGGCGTAAGAGGAGGTAGGGACATGGATACTTCGGTTATAACCGACACATTCGACAGCTGGACGGACGACGCACTCGGCTGGATCAGCGATAATGGCGAATGGCTGTTCGAATTCCTGCGATCGGTACTCGAGGGCACCTATGACGGCATCCTCTGGCTCCTTCAGCTCACGCCCTTCTACCTCATCGCAATCATTGTAGCGGTTCTGGGCTGGCGATCGATCAACCTTGTATCCGGAATCCTCGCCGGAGTGGCGCTCGTGTTCTGCGCGGTTATGGGGCTGTGGGCGGAAACGATGAGCACATTGGCGCTGGTCGCCACGGCCACAATCCTCGCGCTCGCTATCGGAATACCGATCGGCATCGTCGCGGGCTTTGTCAGGACGTTCAACGGCGCGCTCGAGCCCGTACTCGACCTGATCCAGACCCTGCCGCCCTATATCTACCTCCTGCCTGCGATCGCGCTCCTGGGCTACGGCCCCGCGACCGCACTTGTCGCAACCGTCATTGTTGCCATGCCGCCCGCCATCCGCTTGACCGCGCTCGGCATAAGAATCACACCCCGTGAGTTCATCGAGCTGGGCCATGCCAGCGGACTGACACCATGGCAGATGTTCACCAAGATAAGGCTGCCTTTCGCCATCCCAAGTATCATGGCCGGCATCAACCAGAGCCTGATGATGGCCTTCGGCATGGTGGTGATCGCGGGAATCGTCGGCTCCGGCGGCCTTGGCGAGACCATCTATGGCGCGGTGCGTACGCTGGACATCGCCACGTCGATCAACGCCGCGATTGCCATCGTCATCCTGACCATGGTGCTCGACAGACTGACGCAGAATGCGGCCCGTTGGGTCAAGGCAGGTGCAAGATGAACTTCGATCTGTTCCGGTTCTCGCCGGGCGCCTATCTCGCTCCCGCCGTCGACTGGCTGAACACCAACTTCCACCCGTTCTTCGATGCCATCACCAGGCTGATCGAGGCGGTGCTCGGCGGCATCGAGGCCGCGCTGCTTTATCCGCCTCCCTATGGTGTGATCGTCGTGGCGGTCCTTTTCGCGGCTGTCGTCATCAACATCAGGGTCTCGGTGGTCACGGCCATCGCCTTGGCATTCTGCTTTTTCGCCGGGCTCTGGATCGAGTCGATGCAGACCTTGGCTCTTGTGACAGTAGCGGTCGCCATTTCGGTGTCGATCGCCTTCCCGCTCGGCATCCTGGCATCGCGCTACAGGATCTTCGAGGCTGCCATCCGGCCCGTGCTCGACATTATGCAGACCGTGCCGCCATGGGTTTATCTCATCCCGGCCGTCATGATCTTCAGTCTTGGCCGGGTGCCGGCGATCATTGCGACGATCGTTTATGGCGTGCCGCCGATGTTGCGTCTGACGACGCTGGCATTCAACCAGGTACCGAAAGATCTCATGGAACTCGGTCAGGCCATAGGTGCCTCGCCACGCTCGATCCTGTTTAAGATCGAGATTCCCTCGGCGACGCCAACGCTTCTCGTGGGGCTCAACCAATGTATTCTCCTGTCACTGGCCATGGTCGTCCTTGCTGGCCTTGTCGGAGCCGGCGGTTTGGGAGCCGAGGTGACGCGCGGGCTGACGCGCATGGAAATGGGCCTCGGGCTTCGGGCCGGACTGGCAATCGTCGCCATCGCCATTCTTCTCGATAGATTGTCCAGGGGCGCGTTGCAGGGCCGCCGGGCTTTGCCGTCAGAGAAAGCCGCGTAACCCGAAAGGCTATCCAATGCGCCGCAGTTTCTTCTGTATCGACGCCCATACCTGCGGGAACCCGGTGCGGCTTGTCGCCGGTGGTGGTCCCATGTTGCCTCATCTTCCGATCGCCGAACGCCGTGAACTCTTCGTCCGAGACCACGACTGGGTTCGCCAGGCCCTAATGTTCGAACCACGTGGACATGACATCATGTCCGGGGCGATCATCTATCCCGCATATCGCCAGGATTGCGACTTCGCCGTCATCTTCATCGAAGTCAGCGGATGCCTGCCTATGTGCGGTGCCGGAACGATCGGCCTCGTGACGGCCGCGATCGAGGAAGGACTGGTGACACCGCGCGTTCCAGGTAGGCTCTCGATCGAGACACCCGCCGGAAAAGTCGACATCCAGTACGACAAACCAGGCGAGTTCGTGGAATCCGTCCGGATGTTCAACGTAGCAAGTTACCTGCATGCCGCGGACGTCGACGTCGACGTTCCGGGTCTCGGCAAGCTGATCGTAGATATCTCCTATGGCGGCAATTACTACGCCGTGGTCGAACCGCAGCAGACGTGGCCGGGCCTGGACGGGATGTCCGCGAGCGATATCGTGGAGCTGAGCCGCAGGCTTCGCGATGCGCTCGAGCCGATCTGCGATCCGGTTCATCCGGGCGACGAGCGGATCCGCGGCATGCATCATGCATTGTGGTGCGACAAACCCACCGGCAGCAAGGCGGACGGTCGAGGTGCGGTGTTCTACGGCGACAAGGCGATTGACCGCTCGCCGGGTGGCACGGGAACCTCGGCACGCATGGCGCAGCTCTTCGGCAAGGGACGGCTGAAGGTCGGAGAAACGTTCCGCCAGGAAAGCCTGATCGGAACCGTGTTCGAGGGGCGTGTCGAAGCGGAAACCGAGATCGGCCCCTTCAAAGGCGTCAAGCCGAGCGTGGCAGGGTGGGCGCGGGTCATCGGCCACAACACGATCTTCGTGGACGACCGCGATCCCTTGGCGCATGGCTTCCAAATCAAGTAGGGGCGCCATGGTCGACATCGTTACAATGCGGGAGAACGGTGCGACGCCGCAGTCCGGTCTCGGATTGGAGGCAGCGTTTCGAAAGGTTCAGGGCTGTCCGACAGATAGATTGGTGAGGCGACCAATGAAGTTCGACAAAGAGGACCCAAGAGACGGCCGCCTAAAAATCGGCTTTGTTCTCGCACGATCTTTCACCCTTTCCGCGTTCGCGTTGTTCGTCGACACGTTGAGGCTGGCCAGCGACGAGACTGACAAATCGGGGAGGGTACTCGCCGATTGGCAGGTTTTGGGTAGCACTCGACATCTGATTACATCGAGCTGCGGGGTCCAGGTTGCACCAACGTCCGATTTCGGTGATCCGAAGGGATTTCATTACATCGTTGTGGTCGGTGGACTTCTGAACTCTGATGCCCCGATCGATCGCGAGACAGCCGAATTTCTGAAAAAGGCGGCTGGTCGGAAGGTGCCGTTGATCGGAGTCTGTACCGGTACATTCATTCTGGCGCACTTGGGACTGATGAAAGCTCATCAGACCTGTGTCAGCTGGCTGCATTACCAAGCTTATCGGGAGAGGTTTCCTGATCACCCGGTCCGCTCCGATCGCTTGTTCAACCTCGATCGGACCCGCGGATCATGCGCCGGCGGAAGCAGTGCGGCAGATATGGCGGCCTTCATTGTCCGCCGGCATATCAGTAGAGACGCCGAAAGGAACGCTCTCGAAGTCCTGCAAATCGAGCGAGCACGTTCTGGATTGGATATCCAGCCACGCAGACCGCTTTCGATCGAATGCGAAGATCCTCGACTTCGGGCTGTCCTCATCACTATGGAGAGACATATAGAAACTATCATTCCGATGGAGGAACTTGCCGCCTCCGTGGGATTGTCCAGACGTCAACTTGAGCGTCTTTTCATGGAAGAGATGAAGACTTCGCCCGGGGCTGTCTATAAGCGCGTGCGAATGGAACGGGCGAAACAGCTGGTCGTCCAAACACAAGCGCCGCTCATCGATATCGCACTTGAGGTCGGCTTCGACAGCCCGTCCCATTTCGCAAGGCTCTTTCGGAGGATATACGGTCAATTACCCACGGAGTTGCGGCGCACTCAGGCGTGATCCGGAAACAGTCCAACATGCTGCGTATGTCGGTCTTTCGACGGTGCTGAGATCACAAGCGTGTCGAAAACTTCAAGGATCCAAAGGCTTTAGGGCAGGAAGTCACTGACTGCGAAGAAGTGCTACGCTGCCAGCTTTGGTATCTGCCGCTCGACCAATCGCAAAAAGATGGTCCTTTCGAGCACTCCTTTTTGCGCGCTGTCGACGGTCATTAAAAGTTCTTCTGACCCCATCGTACGGGCCATCGTGTTACGGAGGAAGTCAGCCGAACGCGGTCCGAACTGTCGCGACCGTGAAGAGGCGTTCCGAAGTACCGAGTGCGCTCATGGACCTGTCGAAGATAAAGACACTGATCGATTTTGTCGGACGATCGAACATTGCCGAGCTCAGGGTAACGGAAAAGGACGTCACGGTTCGCATCTTCCGGACGCCTGATATCAAAGCAACCATCGCTCCGGCGCAAACTCCAAAGGAAGCAGCAGGTGGTTTGCCCGAGTCTGCTCTCGATACGACTTCGGCAACTGCCAAGACATCGGCTTTCCCGGTGAAGGCGCCTATCTTCGGCGTGCTGTATCGGGCGCCGGGGTCCGGGCTAGAGCCATTCGTCAAGGTCGGCGACATGGTGGAGGAAGGCCAGACCCTTTTCATCATCGAAGCGATGAAGGTCTTCAACAAGATTGCCGCGCCGCGTGCCGGTCGCATTACGTGCTTAACCGAAGTGGACGGCGGTGAAGTCGAAATGGGCGATTTGTTGGCGGAGATCGCGTGATGGCGGAGTCTTTCGACAACACGAGCTTGGCGGGGCGACGTTTCGATACGGTTCTGATCGCCAATCGGGGTGAAATAGCCGCGCGGATACAGCGCGCGTGCCGCGAACTCGGCCTGAAGACCGTGGCGATCTGCTCCGAAGCAGACAGGCAGGCGCCTTACGGCAAGACAGCCGATAGCTTCTTGTGCATCGGTCCTTCGAATGCAGCCAAGAGCTATCTCAACCAGGATGCCATCCTCCTTGCGGCGCACCTGACCGGGGCCGGCGCGATCCATCCGGGTTACGGCTTCCTATCGGAAAACGCCACGTTCTCCAAAGCCATTGAAGAGGCAGGCCTTGTTTTCATCGGGCCGAGAGCGTCATCGATTGCAACCATGGGCGACAAGATATCGGCAAAGCGGGCGATGATCGCCGCGGGCGTGCCATGCGTGCCCGGTCCGGACACCTCTCTTCCGGACGATCCGGCGGCCGTCGAACGTATTGCAGAGGAAATCGGCTATCCCGTGATCATCAAGGCTGCCGGCGGTGGCGGCGGCAGAGGCATGCGCGTTGTGCCGGATGCAAGCTCACTCCATGAGGCGATCGCACTCACCCGGGAGGAGGCCCGTCAGGCCTTCGGCTCTCCGGCGCTCTACATGGAGAAGTTTCTCCAGCATCCCCGGCACATCGAGATACAGGTGCTCTGCGACGCCCATGGCAATGCCGTCTGGCTCGGGCACCGCGATTGTTCGATGCAGCGGCGTCACCAGAAAGTGGTGGAAGAGGCACCGGCGTCTGGGATATCGCCTGACGTGATCCAGCCTGTCGGATTGGCTTGCGTGGAGGCCTGTCGGCAGATCGGCTATCGCGGTGTCGGAACCTTCGAATTCCTTTACGAGAATGGCGCGTTCTACTTCATCGAAATGAACACGCGCCTGCAGGTCGAGCATCCTGTTACCGAGATGACCAGCGGGATCGATATCGTCCACGCACAGATTAAGGCTGCCCAAGGTATTCCCCTGGAATTTCGCCAGGATGACGTGACGTGCGAGGGCTATTCCTTCGAATGCCGCATCAATGCCGAAGACCCCGACAGCTTCCTGCCTTCGGCAGGCATCATCACCGATCTCGCCTTGCCCGAGGGGCCGGGTGTCCGCGTCGATACCCATATCCATGCAGGCTACCGGGTTTCGCCCTATTACGACTCGCTGATCGCCAAGCTGATCGTCCATGCGCCGACCCGGGCGGAGGCGATGGCGAAAATGCGGGGGGCGCTTGCCGCCACGCGGGTGGAGGGGATTTCCACCAATCTGCCGTTCTTGCGCGCATTGTTCGAGGATGAGGCCTTTGCCGTCGGCGAGACGGATATCCACTACCTCGAGCAATGGCTCAAGCAGCGGAGGGCGGCATGAGCTCGATCGACTTCGCCGATCCGGCGACCATCGCAATCCTGACCGACGCGCTGACGGCAGCCGGCGTGGAAGGCTTGGAAATCTCCAAGCCCGGCGGACATCTGCGCATCGTCGTTTCGAAGAGACGGGGCGCGCAGGTCAGCCTGACAGGAGACGCGCAGCCGGGTTTGGCAGCAGCACCGGCTGCGGTCGTCAAGGCGCCGATGGCGGGCCGGTTCTGCGCCTCGCACCCGTCGGCGCCGGCCGAAGCCGAGCGTCTGCCGCGTGTGGTTTGTGACAAGGACGTGATCGGTTTCATCCGCATTGGTTCCGTCCTGCTTCCCATCCCCGCCGGACGGTCCGGTTTGCTGACCCGACAACTGGCTGAGCCCGATGCCCTGGTCGGTTTCGGTGATCCCCTGTTCGAAATCGAGCCACAATCATGATTGCCAAGTCGAACATCCTTGCGCCGCTTCGCGAAATCGTCCCCGCCGCCAAGGGCCAGGCGCGGATCTCCTTTATCGGCGCCCGATCCTTCCTGCTCGAAGCGCCAGGCGAATTCGATCTTCCCGCGCAGCGGTGGATCTGGGCCTTGTCGCAAACGGTGAGGGGCTGGGCGGATATCGCGGAAGTGATCCCCGGCATGACCAATCTTCTGGCGATCTTCAAGGAGACGCCCGAGGACCCCGAAACCATCGTTGGCCGGCTGCTTGAGGCATGGAACAACGCCCGGAGCCTCGATCTTGCGGGCAAGACGATTGAAATCCCGGTCCACTACGGCGGGAAACATGCGATCGATCTTCCCGCCATTTGCGACTTTTCCGGACTGAGCGACCGCGAGGTGGTGCGCATTCACCACGAGGCGACCTACCGCGTCTTTGCCTTGGGAAGCGCCCCCGGCTTCGGTTACCTGCACGGCCTCGATCCCCGCATATACATGCCCAGGAAGACCGTTCCTTCGCTGAGGATGGAGAAGGGCTGTGTGACGATCGGCGGAATGCAGACGGGCGTCGCGATGCTGACCGGCCCGAACGGGTGGAATTCCCTTGGCTACGCAGAACTGCAGATGTTTGATCCGACCTCTCCGACACCGGCCCTGATGGCGCCAGGCGATACGGTGCGCTTCGTGCCAGCAAGGATCGAGCTATGATCGAGATCATCGAAACCGGTCCATTCAACACGGTGCAGGACCTCGGCCGCCCCGGTTATCGCGATATCGGCGTATCTGCCAGCGGCGCCATGGATCCGCTCGCTGTCAGGATCGGCAACGTTCTTGTCGGCAATGATGAAGAAACAGCTACGATAGAGGTTCAGACCTTTCCGTTCAAACTGCGTTTCGAGGCCCGTGCAGTCTTTGCCGTCACCGGCGCGGACAGCCATCCCGTGCTGGATGGCAGGGAACTGCTTGCGTGGTGCACCCATGTCGCCGAAGCAGGCCAGGTCCTGGAACTGAGGCAACCGCCGACGCTGGCACGCGCTTATGTCGTGCTCGGCGGGGGACTTGATGTACCAGTCCTCATGGGTTCGCGAAGCACCTCGCTGCGCGGCGGTTTTGGTGGCAATGCCGGCCGGCCTCTCGCCAATGGCGACAGGATTGAAGTCGGCACGTCTGCTGATGCGCTCCCGCTGCCGGCAAGCGGCATTGCCGCCCTTGAGCCGTCAGTCGCGCTGCGCGATGTCTTTCCCCACCCAATCGACGGCGCGCTGCCAATCCGTGCGATAGCAGCCGGCGAGCATGAGCTGTTCGCCTCCGACGGCCAGGCCTTTTGGAACCAGATCTGGCGTATTTCGTCCCGCAGTGACCGCACAGGATATCGCCTGTCTGGCGAGCCTATCAAGCCGACGGCGACAATTGAGATGCGCTCCCATGGCGTCGTGCCGGGCGTGATCCAAGTGCCGCCTGGAGGGGAGCCGATCATTCAGATGAGCGACGCCAACACGGCGGGCGGCTATCCGAAGATTGCCGGGGTTATCGAATGCGATCTGTGGCGGCTCGGACAGGCGCGCATCGGCAGCCGGCTGAGGTTCGTGCGTTCGACCCATGCCGAGGCACGCGCGGTCGAGCAGGCCG
The DNA here is from genome assembly GCF_041357635.1 of Sinorhizobium sp. CB7. Taxonomy (NCBI): domain Bacteria; kingdom Pseudomonadati; phylum Pseudomonadota; class Alphaproteobacteria; order Hyphomicrobiales; family Rhizobiaceae; genus Sinorhizobium; species Sinorhizobium sp. CB7. The sequence goes on along the minus strand of NZ_JAULLL010000006.1, from coordinate 335,221 downwards.
TTGCTGGCTATGTCGAGGACGTTAGGCGGACGTCGCAAATGGTCAAGCGCGCGCTCAAGGCAATGGCCTGACTTGATTGAACGGGTTAAAAGGAGGAAGCGGTGAAGATCGATCTGAATTCCGACATGGGCGAGGGCTTCGGTCCTTATCGGCTGTGCGACGACGAAGCGATGATGAAAATCGTATCGTCCGCCAACATCGCCTGCGGCTTCCACGGCGGGGATCCCGACACAATGGCGCGCATGGTGCGTCTGGCCAAAGCGAACGGCGTCGGCGTCGGCGCTCATCCGGGCTTGCCGGATCGGTCCGGTTTCGGCCGGCGCGAGATGCCGTTTCAGCCGGATGAATTGCGGCAGCAGATGCTCTACCAGCTCGGTGCGCTGATCGCGATCGCCAGAAACGAGGGCATGACCGTCGGCCATTTCAGCTTTCATGCGGCCATGGGCAACATGGTCAATCGCGACCCCGTGCTCGCCGACCTGATGATGGATTCCATTTCCACCGTGGACCCGCGCCTTGTGGTGTTCGTGACCCCCGGGAGCGAAATCGAAAAGGCGGCGAAACGCGCCGGGCTCAAGACACTGGCGCTGTTTCTGGCCGACCGTGCCTATGATGCCGGCGGCAAACTGGTAACGCGCGGTCTGCCGGGTGCGCTGGTCAAGGACGAAGCCTCGGTGCGGGCACGGGTGCGCCGCTTCCTGACCGACGGGACCGTCGAAGCCATCGACGGCACTGTCATTGAAATGCCGGCCCGGTCGATCCTCGTCCATAGCGATACGCCCGGCTCGCTGGAGCTTGCCCGCATTGTCCGCAGCGAAATCGAGGCTTCCGGCGCAACACTCGCGCCTGCGGCCGAACTTGCGTCCTGAATGGGACGCTGATCGTCCCATTTCCATCTCACCGAAAGATCATGTCGATGTCTTCCATAGCCGACCGTCTGAAAAACGTCTCCATCTCAGCTTCCGCCGCCATGACCCAGCGCGCCAGGGAACTGGCCGCCATGGGCATCAAGGTCGTAAGTCTCTCCTCCGGGGAACCGGACTTTCCGACGCCCGCCCACGCGATCGAAGCGTCCCATGCGGCAGCACTCGGCGGGGATACGAAATATCCGCCCATGGATGGTACACCGGCGCTGAAGGCTGCGATCAGCAGGAAGTTCAAGCGGGACAACAACCTCGATTACGACGCCAGCCAGATCGTCGTTTCCGGCGGCGGCAAGCAGGTGATCTTCAACGCGATGCTCGCCACCTGCAATCCGGGCGACGAGGTCGTCATTCCCACGCCGTCCTGGGTCAGCTACGCCGATATCGTCAAGTTTGCCGGCGGCGTTCCGGTGGCCGTGCCCTGCTTCGAGCAGGCTGGGTTCAAGCTGCGCCCCGAGGATCTCGAAGCCGCGATCACGCCGCGCACTAAATGGCTCATCCTGAATTTCCCGAACAATCCGACGGGGGCAGCCTGCTCGCGTGCGGAAATGGCGGCGATCGCCGAAGTCATGCTGCGCCACCCGCATGTCTGGATCCTGACCGACGATATCTACGAGCACCTGGTCTATGACGGGTTCGAATTCTGCACCATCGCCGATGCCGAACCCAAGCTCTATGATCGCGTCCTGACGATGAACGGCGTCTCCAAGGCCTACGCCATGACGGGGTGGCGGCTGGGATATTGCGCCAGCGGTTCGAAAAAACTGATCGCCGCAGTCAGCAACGTCAACGGCCAGAACGGCGGCGGCATCACCACCGTCACGCAGGCCGCGGCCATCGCGGCGCTGGATGGTCCGCAGGATCTCCTTAAGGAGCGGGCGGCAATCTACAGGGAAAGACGCGATTTCGTCCTCGGCCAGTTGTCGAAGATCGAAGGACTGCGCTGCCACAAGCCTGAAGGCGCCTTCTACATCTATCCCAATATTTCCGGCCTGATCTGCAAGACCACGAAGGGCGGACGGAAGATCGAGACCGACGTCGATTTCGTCATGGCGCTCGTGGATGAGCACCACGTTGCGACGGTACAGGGTGCCGCCTATGGCATGAGCCCCTATTTCCGCATCTCCTATGCGACAAGCATGGAAATGTTGAACGAGGGCTGTGCACGCATCGCCCAGTTTTGCAGGGACATGCGCTGACCGATGAACTACAGCCTCCGGCCGGATTTCCAGGTCGGAGGCGCCAAGACCTCAGACCTTCAGCCGCTCGGTCAGTTCGACGAGAATGTCCTTGACGGCGAATGCCGGCTCCGACAGCGAATTCTGATCGGAGGTGCAAAGCGACAGGGTTTCCTCGATTCTAGGGGAGACGAGCCGGCAAACGAGAGGCTCGCTCGATTCCGATACGATGCGGTCAGCAATGGCCTTGGGCATGATGGTCGCGCCGAGGCCGCCGCCCACCGCGCGGGCGAGCGTCCGCACGATTTCGACTTCCGCCACGACCTTGAGATTGATCCGGCTGCGCGCGAACGCGGTATCGACGGCGCGGCGCACGAAATTGTAGGCCGGCGGCAGCAGCATTGGCATCCCATCCAACGCACCGACGGGCACTGGTTTCGAATCTGCTTCAATCGCGAAATTGCGGTGCGCGACGAAAAAGAATTCCTCGCTGAGGATAGGTTCGAATCGGACGCCCTTGATCGGCCCGACGCCATGGATCAGCGCCATTTCGAGCCGGCCGTTCATGATCATCTGGCTATAGGTCTGACCGACGCTTTCCGTCAGATGAAGCAAAATCCCGGGGTGCCGCTTTCTCGTTTCCGCCAGAAGGTCGACCGAAAGCGTCGCGGCGCTGCTGAACGGCACCAGGCCCACGGAGACGCGTCCCGCAAGCGAATTGCCGGCGGCCGCGGCGTCCGCCTGCGCCTGTTCCATCTGGCGCAGGATGATCTGGGCATGCCGGTAGACCGCATGCCCTGCATCGGTCATGGTGACGCCCTGCTGGCTTCGGATCAGCAGTTTCTGGCCGAAATGTTCCTCCAGTGCGGCCAGTTGCTGGCTCAATGCCGGCTGGGCGAGATGCAGGATATCTGCCGCGCGCGTAATGCTGCCGCTGTCCACGATGACGATGAAGGATTTGAGGCGTCTAATATCCATGGGTATTGGTGCTGTTTGATCTCCGTAAGGCCATGTTTACAGACGCGACCCTGTTTTGCAAAGCGACCCCGGTCGAAAGCCATGCAAGCCTCTGCAAAAGGCGGGCGGCCTGCGCTTTGTAGCGGTTTGTCCGCTGCCCGCCAGTCTCCATAAAAGTTGCTTATTACTCCAAAAATAATCGGTCTTAGGCAAGCAATTAAAGCTCCGCTAATGTCCACGGCAACAACAAGGGGATCAGAATGCCATTCTCCGATTACAACACCGCATTGGTCACCGGCGCTTCCTCCGGGATCGGCGCTGCAGTAGTGGAGCGGCTTCGCCGCGAGAATATCGAAGTGCATGCGATCGCTCGCAGCGCCGGCGCCCTGAAGGAACTGGCCGAGCGTACGGGCTGCATCGCCCATGTCATCGACGTTACGGATCGCGCGGCGATCGCCGATCTCGCGAACCGCGTGCAGTTCGACATTCTGATCAACAATGCCGGCGTCGACCGGCCGAAAAAATTCCTCCAGGCGGATGAAGAGGACATCGATCTCCTGGTGGACGTCAACCTTCGCGCTGTCTTGCATATCTGCCGTCTGATCGTGCCCGGGATGGTGGAGCGCGACCGCGGGCATGTCATCAACATCTCCTCAATTGCCGGAAACTACAATTTCGGCGGCAACTCCACGTATCATGCCGTCAAGGCCGGCGTTGCCATGCTGTCGAACCAGCTGCGGCTCGACGCATTCGGCAGGCGCGTCCGCGTCACAGAAATCTGCCCCGGACGGGTTGCGACGGATATCTTCAACCACGTCCACGGCGACGATCCAAGTGTGCGCGAACGCTTCATCGACGGGTTCGAATTGCCGCAGGCCGCCGATATCGCTGATGCGATCGCCTTCGCGATTGCCGCGCCGGTCGCGGTCAACATCGGCCACATGGAGATCACACCGACATTACAGGTGATGGGCGGCTTGCAGACGGCCAAGCCACAGGCTTCAGCAGACGCCGGTACATCGAAGGAGCCGAAGCCGTGAATGGGTTCGACCTGTCGGCAATCCTGAGAAATCAGGAATATGTCGCGATGCTGTTGCACGGCGTCGAGATGACCTTCGTCATCTATATCGGATCGTGGCTGCTGGCGATGACGCTTGCCCTTATCCTGCTCTGCATTCGATTTTCGCCTTCGCGTTTCGGCGATCGCGTCGTTGCAGCCTATGTCTCCTACCACCGCAATGTGCCGACCCTCGTGCAGCTGATGTTGTGGTATTTCGGCATATTCACGTTGCTGCCCTCGGGGCTGGCCGATTGGCTCACCGCCCACAATGCCGAGACGATTTTCGCGGTGATTGGTCTCGGGCTGTGTCAGGCAGCCTATTTCAGCGAGGACCTTCGCTCCGGCCTGCGCTCCGTCAGCCCCGGTCAGATGGAAGCGGCCAAGGCGCTGGGACACAGCTATCTCTCCGCGATGCGCTTCATCATCATGCCGCAGGGTGTGCGCAATGCGCTGCCGCCGCTTATCAATCACAGCGTCTCTCTCTTCAAGAACAGCAGCATTGCGATCGTCATCGGAGCTCCTGAGCTGACGCATGCGGTGAAGGAAATCGAGAACCTCAGTTTCCGCACCTTCGAAATCTACCTGATCGGCACAGTGCTCTATCTCTTCTTCTCGCTGCTTATCATGGGTGCCGGCGCCTATCTGTCGATGCGCGCCGATCCCGCCCAGAGGGCACGCGCATGATCGGCGACATCATCAACATCATCAAGGACTACTGGCTGTTGCTGTTGATCGGCCAGTATCCGAACGGTCCGCTCGGAGGACTTGCAAACACGCTGATCCTCTCAGCGCTCAGCATCGCGCTTGCCTTCCCGGTGAGCATTCTCTTCGCGCTGGCGCGCCTGTCCAAATGGCGGCTGCTGCGCTGGCCGGTGACCGCGCTTGTCTATTTTACGCGCGGCGTGCCGCTGCTCATGCTCATCCTGTGGAGCTATTTCCTCGTGCCGCTTCTGACCGGTGTCGATGTCCCGAGCTTCTTCACGATGCTCACGACGCTGGTTGTTTATCAGAGTGCCTTTCTCAGTGAAGTCGTTCGTGCGGGCATCGTCGCGCTCGGTCCAGGTCAGATGGATGCCGCCCGTGCGCTCGGGCACAGCTATCTGGGGGCGATGCGCTTCATCATCCTGCCCCAGGCGCTTTACAACATGATCCCGAGCATGATCTCGACCTTCGTCGCCACGATCAAGGACACCACGCTCGGATATGTTATCAACGTGCCCGACCTCACCTTCGCGGCAAGCCAGGTGAACAACCAGCTTCTGACGCAGCCGTTCCAGGTGTTTCTCATTCTTGCGGTCGTCTACTACGCCATCTGCTGGAGCCTCACGTATCTCGCAAACGTCATCGAGCGGCGCATCTCCCGCAAGCGTGCCGGCCAGGTGAACCGTCCGTCCCCCGCGTCGCTGGCGCAGGCGAAAATCATAACGGAGCAGCCATGACCACGTCGGCATCATCGCGCGAGCAGCAGACGATCCGTCTTTCCAACGTCTGCAAGAGCTACGGCCACTATCCGGTTCTGAAGAATATCGATGCCGAGGTTGCGCGGGGCGAGGTCGTAGTGATCTGCGGCCCCTCCGGCTCCGGCAAGTCTACCCTTATTCGCACGGTCAATCGCCTCGAAGAAATTAACAGCGGATCGATCACCCTGGACGGACAGGACATTCATGCCGCGATGCGGACCAGGGATCTCAACCTTCTGCGCAGCCGCATCGGCTTCGTGTTTCAGAGCTTCAACCTTTTTCCGCATCTCTCGGTCGTCGAAAATGTGACGATCTCCCCGATCCGGGTGAAGGGCGTTGCGCCAAACGTTGCCCATGAAAAGGCGCTCAAGCTGCTTGATCGCGTCGGCCTCGCCGACAAAGCTGGCGCCTATCCTGGTCAGTTGTCCGGCGGGCAGCAGCAGCGCGTGGCGATTGCCCGCGCGCTAGCCATGGAGCCGCCAGTCATGCTGTTCGACGAGCCGACCAGCGCGCTCGATCCGGAAATGGTCGGCGAAGTGCTCGCCGTTATGAAAGGCCTGGCGGCAGAAGGCATGACCATGCTCTGCGTCACCCACGAAATGGGCTTTGCCCGCGAAGTGGCGGATCGCATCTGGTTCATCGATGCCGGCCAGATCCTCGAAATAGCGTCACCAGAAGACTTCTTCAAGAATCCCCGCCATCCGCGCGCGCAGCGGTTCCTCGCCGATCTGCGCCACTGATACCCACCACGAAAATATAAGGAGAACAGCAATGAACTGGAAGTGCCTCATGCTCACGGTTGCGCTTGCGGGCGCCGCCGCTGCCACGCCTGCAAAGGCGGATCAGCTAGACACGATCATGGCGAACAAGACGCTGCGTTGCGCGACTTTTGCCGATGTTCCACCATTCGCCGCGCCCGATCCGAAGACCCGCGAAATGGCCGGTTTCGACGTCGACCTCTGCAAGGCCATCGCCAAGGAACTCGGCGTCAAGGCCGAGGTCAAGCCGGTATCAGTCGAAGCCCGCGTTCCGGAAGTCAAGCTTGGCCGCGTCGACATCACCGTCGCCAATCTTGCCTATACGCTAAGCCGCGCCGAACAGATCCAGTTCAGCGATCCCTACTATCTCGCCAAGGAAATGCTGATCGTGCCCGTCGACGATCCGGGGAAGAAGAAGTCCGACTACGAGGGCAAGCGCATTGCCTCGACCAAGGGGTCGACCTCCGAGATGTCGATCAAGCTCAACAAGTCCGAGCCATTGACCTTCCAGGATACCGCATCCGCCTATCTCGCCGTCCAGCAGGGCAAGGCCCGCGGCATGGTGGCGAACACCATGACCATGACCAAGTTCGTCAACGAATCGAAAAGCAAGGGCAAGGAAATGCGGATGATCGAGGAACCGATGTTGTTCCAGCCGATCGGCATCGGCATGGCCAAGGACAATCCGGCCCTGACCGCCAAGATTAACGAAGTGCTCCACAAGCTCGATAATTCCGGCGAGCTCAACAAGATCTGGGACAAATGGCTTGGCCCGAACACCGAATACAAGATGACGCGTACCGACAAGGTCGTACCGCTCTCCGAGCTGAAGTTCGACCCAATCCCATAAGGCACAGCTTCCGCTCGGTCTGCCGAAACTCATTCTCAAATCATTGAAGACTGCAGACGGCGGGATGTCTCCGCCGTCAGCTTAACCGTGGGAGGTTCCATGATTCACATCAAAGACATCGCCGAACGGCCGAGCAAGGCCGATATAGAGGCGCTTTCCAAATTCTCGCCAGCGACTATCCATGAGGCCCAGGGACGCAAGGGCGCTCTTTCCTCCCGCCTGAAGCCCGTCGACTACCGCATGAAGCTGTGCGGTCCGGCCTTTACCGTAAAATGCGCACCGCGCGACAACATCATGCTGCAACTCGCCATCAACTACGCCAAGCGGGGCGATATCATCGTCGTGTCCGCGGGCGAATATGAAGAAGCCGGCTCCTTCGGCGACGTTCTCGCCAACGCCTGCCTTGCCAAGGGCATTGGCGGGCTTGTCACAGATACCGGCGTGCGTGACACGCTGCAGCTCAGGGAACTGGGATTCCCGGTCTTCTCGCTCAGCGTTTGTATCAAGGGCACCGTCAAGGAGACGATTGCCGCGGTCAACGACCCGATCATCGTTGGTGGCGAGATCATCAACCCTGGCGATATCATCGTAGGCGATGCTGATGGTCTGGTCGTTGTGCGCCGCGCCGAAGCACAGGAAGCCGCCCGACTGTCGCAGGCCCGCGAAGATGCTGAAGCCGGCTACATCGAGGCTTACAGGCAGGGCAAGTCGGTGATCGAAGTCAGCAAGCTCGAGCCGGTGTTGAAGGCCAAAGGCCTTGTCGTCGATATTTGAAACCTGGTGCGATAGCTCCGCGAAAATTGTCTCCGTTTTCGGAAGGAGGTCCAGTGACCTATCCATTATTTGACTTGTCTGGCTCGCGCGCTTTGGTAACGGGCTCATCGCAGGGCATTGGTCTTGCTTTGGCCCGGGGGCTTGCACAGCATGGCGCATCATTGGTGCTGAACGGGCGCGACAAGGCCAAGCTCGCGGAGGCGGCACGGGCACTTGAGGCGGAAGGATGCGCGTCGGTTTCGGTGTCCGACTTCGACGTGACGGATATGGAAGCCGTGCATCGTGGCGTCGGCGCCATCGAGCGGGAGATCGGGCCGATCGATATCCTGATCAACAATGCCGGCATGCAGTTCCGCACGCCGCTCGAGGACTTTCCCGCCGATCGCTGGGAGCAGTTGCTGAAGACGAATATCTCCAGTGTCTTTTATGTGGGACAGGCGGTCGCCCGGCACATGATCGGCCGCGGGCGGGGGAAGATCATCAACGTCGCTTCGGTCCAAAGCGAACTGGCGCGCCCCGGCATAGCGCCCTATACGGCGACCAAGGGCGCAGTGAAGAACCTGACGCGCGGCATGTGCGCGGACTGGGCCAAGCATGGCCTGCAGATCAACGCAATCGCTCCCGGCTACTTCAAGACACCGCTGAACCAGGCATTGGTCGACAGTGCCGAATTCTCGTCCTGGCTGGAGAAGCGCACGCCGGCTGCCCGCTGGGGCAATGTAGAGGAATTGGTCGGCGCGGCCGTGTTCCTCTCGAGCAAGGCTTCCTCCTTCGTCAACGGACACACGCTCTATGTCGATGGCGGCATCACGACCTCTCTCTAAGGTATCCGGTCCGATTGGCCCACTGGTCGTGATGGGGGTCTCCGGCTGCGGCAAGACATCAGTCGGCAAGCTGCTGGCGTCCAGTCTCGGTTACACCTTCATCGAGGGCGACAGTCGCCATTCGGCTGCGAATGTCGAGAAGATGCGCAAGGGCATCCCGCTGACCGATGATGACCGATGGCCTTGGCTGGAAACGCTCGGAGCAGAGCTCGCGGCTGGTGGAGAGACAGTCATCTCCTGTTCCGCCTTGAAGCGATCGTATCGCGACCTTCTGAGGAACGAAGCGGGCCGGACAATCACCTTCGTGTTCCTGCAGGGAACGCGGACGATGCTGGCAGCGCGGATGAGCGGCCGCAAGGGTCATTATATGCCGCTTTCGCTGCTGGACAGCCAGCTGGCCACGCTCGAGTTGCCGACCAGTGAGCGCGACGTGGTGGCGATCGAGATCGACCAGCCGCTCGAGCGGATCGTCTCAATGGCGATCGCACGGATCGCGTCCACAGCGGCTTGCCACGGTGAACAAAGAATCGAATGGAGGAAACAATGAGCAAGCCCGAGATCCTGCTGATCGGTCCCTATCCAGAGTGGGACCTAGTTGAGCTGGAGGCGCAATACGAGCTCCGAAAGCTCTACGAGGCAGAAGACCGCGATGCGTTTGTCCAAAAATATGCGCTTAATATCCGGGCGATCGCCACGCGCGGCGAGCTCGGCGCCCCGGCGGCCCTGATTGATCAGCTGCCTAACCTCGAAATCGTCTCGGTCTATGGCGTCGGTTACGATGCCGTCGATCTTGCGGCCTGCCGGGGGAGGGGCATCCGGGTGACGAATACGCCCGATGTGCTGACCAACGACGTTGCAGATCTCGGCATTGCGATGATGCTGTGTCAGTCGCGCGGCATGATCGGCGCCGAGCGCTGGGTAAAGGACGGCAGCTGGGCGAGGGACGGACTCTATCCGCTGAAGGGTCGGGTCTGGGGCCGTAAGGCAGGGGTGCTCGGGCTTGGCCGCATCGGCTTCGAGGTGGCCAAGCGGCTCAAGGGCTTCGACATGCACATCGCCTATAGCGATGTTGCCGAAAAGCCCTATGCCGACGGCATGACCTTCATTGCAGATCCCGTTGAACTCGCCCGGCATTCGGACTTCCTGTTCGTCACATTGGCGGCCTCGGCCGCAACGCGTCACATCGTCTCGAAAGAGGTGATCGCCGCGCTCGGTCCGGAAGGCATGCTGATCAACATTTCACGGGCTTCCAACATCGATGAGGAGGCTCTGCTCGAAGCATTGGAAAGCCGGACTTTGGGGTCGGCCGCACTCGACGTGTTCGAAGGCGAGCCGAAGCTCAATCCACGCTTTCTGAAGCTGGACAACGTGCTGGTGCAGCCGCATCACGCGTCGGGTACAATCGAAACCCGCAGGGCGATGGGCAAGCTTGTGCGTGACAATCTCTCAGCGCACTTTGCAGGCGCCGCCATGCCGACCCCCGTTATCTGAGGACAACACCGATGAAAGCCGTCGTCATTCACGCAGCCAAGGATCTGCGCATCGAGGAAAGAGACAATGAATCGCTCGGGGCCGGACAGGTGGAGGTAGCCATCGAAGCCGGCGGTATCTGCGGCTCCGACCTGCATTATTACAATCACGGCGGCTTCGGCACTGTGCGCCTCCGCGAGCCGATGATCCTCGGGCACGAGGTGGCCGGCACCGTGAAGGCGCTAGGGGAAGGGGTCTCAAGCCTTGCCGTCGGCGATCGGGTGGCCGTCTCGCCGAGCCGGCCTTGCAATGCTTGCGACTATTGCCTGAAGGGCCACCAGAACCATTGCCTCAACATGCGCTTCTACGGCTCCGCCATGCCGATGCCGCATATCCAGGGAGCGTTCCGCCAGCGTCTCGTCGCCGAACAGTGGCAGTGCCACAGGATTGCCGACGGTGTATCGATCAACGAAGCCGCCATGGCCGAGCCTTTTGCGGTGACGTTGCACGCGGTCAATCGCGCCGGCGCCCTGACCGGGAAGCGCGTGCTGGTCACCGGCTGCGGGCCGATCGGCGCGCTTGCGATCATCGCGGCTCGCGCCCATGGCGCCCGTGAGATCGTCGCGACCGATGTCATGGATGCGGTTCTCAAGAAGGCTCTCGAAGTGGGCGCCGACCGGGTTATCAATGTCGCCGGCAGTCCGGAGCGGCTTTCGGACTATTCTGCCGACAAGGGATACTTCGACGTGCAGTTCGAGGCTTCCGGCAACGAACGGGCCGTGCGTTCCGGCCTCGAGGTGCTGAAACCGCGTGGCGTTCTCGTCCAGCTCGGGCTCGGCGGCGATGTCTCAATTCCGCAGAATATGGTTGTGGCCAAGGAAATCGAGATGAAGGGCACATTCCGCTTCCACGAAGAGTTCGATCTTGCTGTCGACCTGATCAATCATCGCCGGGTCGATCTCAGGCCGCTGCTTACCGATACCTTCCCCCTTGAAGACGTCCTCAAGGCCTTTGAGACCGCAGCCGACAGAACAAAATCAATGAAGGTGCAGCTTTCCTTTTGAGCAATATAGCTGGAGATATAGCAGCGCTCGAAGGCTTGATTACGGCTACTGGCGGCTATGTGGACTTTGCCGATGGGCTAATATGGGCGTGCCGTACGACCTGCCGTACCTGTGATCCGTAGCGCGATGCCTTCAAGGCGGACATACTTGTCAGCGAGTCCGCCATATGAATCTGCCGCTAGAGCAATTCCAGCAAAAGTGCGGAACGCGGTTTTCCGTCCGGAATTGCGTTTAAACAAAGGGTCAGAGCGGGTCCACGTTTCCGTCAAAAGCTGAACCGCTCTGGTTGTCCCTGAACACTAAAGCGTCGGCCACGTCACGCGGCCATGCCACTATGGCATTGCGCATTTTCCGTCGAAACTATAGATAAATTCCGATTCTATCTATTCACGCAGAGGAGAGCGATCGGAAATGCTAAATGCGGGCCTAATGAATGAGGGAACTCCGGGCAATTCCGCTGACGGTGGCGAGCGGTGGAATCTCGTCGGCGCAAGAAAAATCTATAATTTGCCGTTCAACGATCTCCTCTTCCGTGCCCAGTCGGTCCACCGCATGCATTTCGACCCGAATGCGGTGCAAATGAGCCGGCTCCTGTCGATCAAGACCGGGGGATGCGCGGAAGATTGTGGCTATTGCAGCCAGTCGGCACATTACCCGACGGGGCTCAAGGCATCAAAATTGATGGAGGTCGAACGCGTTATCGCAGAGGCCCGCAAGGCTAAGGAAGGCGGCGCCACACGCTATTGCATGGGGGCTGCCTGGCGCAGCCCGAAGGAGCGCGACATGGAGGCGATCGTCGCCATGGTTGGCGGCGTGAAGGCGCTTGGCATGGAAACCTGCATGACACTCGGCATGCTGACGCCTGCCCAGTCGGAGCGGCTCGCCGGCGCCGGGCTCGATTACTACAACCACAATATCGATACCTCCGAACGCTTCTACGGCGAGATCATCACCACGCGAGACTTTTCCGACCGGCTGGAGACGCTTGCCAATGTCCGTGAAGCCGGCATCAAGGTTTGCGCCGGCGGTATCCTGGGTATGGGCGAGACGGTTGATGATCGTATTTCAATGCTGGTCACGCTCGCCAATCTTCCCTCGGCCCCGGAAAGCGTGCCGATCAACATGCTAATCCCCATTCCCGGATCAAAGCTCGCCGACGCGCCGCCGGTCGATCCGATTGATTTCGTCCGCACGATCGCACTTGCCCGGATCCTGATGCCGAAATCGCATGTGCGCCTCTCGGCCGGCCGCACGGACATGAGCGACGAGATGCAAGCGCTCTGTTTCTTCGCTGGTGCCAATTCGATCTTTGTCGGTGAGACGTTATTGACCGCCGATAATCCCGGCGAGGACCACGATGCTGCGCTGTTCCGCCGCCTTGGGCTAAGGCCGATGGAGTTGGAACCGGTGGAGAAGGAGCCGGCCGAGTGACCTCGCGCGGTGTCCTGCGTTACGAGAGAACGTTGGCGGGGCTCGAGCGCAAGGGACGGCACCGGGCGCTCGTTGCCTCAAGCGGCGTCGACTTCACGTCGAACGACTATCTGGCGCTCGCCCAATCGCCGCGGCTGAAGGCGGAGATCACGGCAGCACTTGACCGCGGCGTGCCGGTCGGCGCCGGCGGATCGCGGCTGCTGCGCGGCAACCATCCGGAGCATGAAGCGCTGGAGGCGGAAGCGGCAGTATTCTTCGGTGCGGATCGGGCGCTTTTTTTCGGCAGCGGCTATACGGCCAATGCCGCGCTCTTTGCGACCTTGCCGCAGCGCGACGACATCATCGTCCATGACGCGCTGATCCATGCGAGCGTCCATGAGGGCATATCGGGCAGCAAGGCACAGTCTGTTGCCGTGCGGCACAATGACGTGGACGCTTTTGCCGATGCGATCCGTCGATGGCGCAGCGCCGGTGGAACGGGACATCCGTGGATTGCTGTTGAAAGCCTTTATTCGATGGATGGCGACCGGGCACCTCTGGCGGAGCTCGCCGAGCTCGCAGACCGGCACGATGGTTTTCTGGTGATCGACGAGGCGCATGCGACCGGTGTTTTCGGCCCCGGAGGCCGCGGTCTGTCGACGGCGCTCAAGGGCCGTGAAAATGTCATCGTGCTGCACACCTGCGGCAAGGCGCTCGGGGTTTCGGGCGCATTGCTCGGCGCAAGCGGCATCCTTTGCGACTATCTCGTCAATCGCGCCCGGGGCTTCATCTATTCGACTGCGCCATCGCCGCTGATCGCCGCCGCCGTCCGCGAGGCGTTGAAGATTGTCGCCGACGAGCCACAGCGGTTGGCGGATTTCGATGAGCTCACAAGCTTCGCCAATCAGACGCTCGCCGCAACGCTCGGCGTCGACGGCAGCGGGTCGCAGATTCTGCCGGTGATGATCGGCGACAACGCTCGCGTCGTGCGAATCGCGGCGCGCCTGCGCTCGGAAGGTTTCGATATCCGCGCAATCCGTCCGCCGACGGTTCCCGAAAGCACGGCACGGCTCAGGATCGCCATCACGCTGAACGTCAACAAGCCGGCGATCCTGCAGATGCTCGAAAGCCTGAAGATCGCGGTCGCGGAGGAGCGGCCATGACGCCTCGCTTTGTGATTGCCGGCACGGATACCGGCATCGGCAAGACCGTTTTTGCCGCGGCGCTCACCGATGCACTTGCGGGCTTATACTGGAAGCCGGTGCAGTCTGGTCTCGACGGCGAGACGGACAGCGAAACCGTCGGGCGACTTGGCCGATTAGCGCACGATCGCATCCTGGCGGAAGCCTACAGGCTCAAGACACCTGCCTCGCCGCATCTTTCTGCCAGGATCGACGGCGTGACAATCCAGCCCGAAAGCCTTTCGCCGCCTTCCGTCGACGGGCCGCTCGTCATCGAAGGGGCGGGAGGGTTGCTGGTGCCGCTGACGGAACGAACCGTCTTTGCCGATGTCTTTGCGCGCTGGCAGATTCCCGTTATCCTCTGCGCTCGCACCGGGCTCGGCACGATCAATCACACGCTGCTTTCCCTCGAGGCGCTACGCAGCCGGTCGATCCCGGTTCTTGGTGTCGCCTTCATCGGCGACGAACAGGCGGACACGCAAAACATCATTGCCGCCCTGGGTCATGTCCGAGTCCTAGGACGTCTGCCACGGCTCGATCCGTTGACCCCGGACAGTCTCCGGCAAGCTTTCCCCGAACATTTCGAAGTGGACGATTTCCGCGAGGCGCGCCCATGAGAACGTCCCCCGTCTGGCATCCCTTCACCCAGCACGCGCTGGAACCGATGATGAAACGCATCGTCCATACCGAAGGCGCCTATCTCGTCGATGAGGACGGTTCGCGAATTCTTGACGCGATCTCGTCCTGGTGGGTGATCACCCACGGCCACCGGCACCCGGCAATCATGGAGGCGATCCGGTGCGCCTCTGAGACCTATGACCAGATCATCTTTGCCGAGTATACGCACGAGCCGGCGGAGGAGCTTGCAAAGGGCCTGATCAAGATTGCGCCGGCAGGGCTGGAGCATGTGTTCTATTCCGACAGCGGTTCGACCGCGGTGGAAGTGGCGTTGAAAATGGCACTTGGTTTTTTCCACAACGCAGGGGCGCCGCGCAACCGCATCTGCGTCGTCGAACATGGCTACCATGGTGACACCATCGGCACGATGTCGGCCGGCGAACGCGGCGTCTTCAACGCGGCCTACGAGCCGCTTCTCTTCGCGGTCGACCGCCTGCCTTTTCCGGAGGCCGGCCGCGAACAGGAAACGCTCGACGCCTGCGAGGCCTTTTGCGCTTCGGGCGAGGTGGCAGCACTGCTCATCGAACCGCTGGTGCTCGGTGCCGGTGGCATGAAGATGTACCCAGCTTCCGTTCTCGCCGAATTGAAGCGGATCGCCGCACGACATGGGAGCCTGCTGATCGCCGACGAGGTAATGAGCGGCTGGGGTCGAACGGGCAGTCTCTTCGCGTGCGAACAGGCGGGAATCGCACCCGATATCCTTTGCACATCGAAGGGCCTGACCGGCGGCGCGCTGCCGCTTGCGGCAACCCTTTGCTCAGGGGAAATTTTCGCAGCGCATCTGTCGGCCGACCGCCGCAAGACATTCTTTCATTCCAGCTCCTATTCGGCCAATCCGATCGCCTGCGCGGCAGCAGTCGCCAATCTCCGCATCTGGAAGGCGGAACCGGTCGGCGTGCGTATCGAGGCGCTTGTGGCGAAGCAGCAGCGACAGTTGGAGCGCTTCAACGCCGACCCGCGCTTCAGCAACGTCCGCCAGGCGGGCACAATCACCGCACTCGATCTCAACGTGCCAGCCGGCGGCTACCTCTCCGATGTCGGCCCTCGGCTGAGGGCCTTCTTCCGCGAGCGCAAGCTACTCATACGCCCGCTCGGCGATGTCATCTACCTGATGCCGCCTTATTGCGTCACCGACGCCGACCTCAACCGGGCATACGGCGCGATCGATGAGGCGGCGTCTGCCTTTGCAACGGGACGGCTATGAGGGTTGTCCGGTCATCACGCCTTACCGGCTTCGGTCACTTTGTGCCGGCGCGCCGCGTCGAGAACGCCGAAATCGAAACGAAACTCGGCCTCGAGACGGGATGGATCGAACGGCGGACAGGCATTCGGGCGCGGCGCTGGGTCGGGGAGGCCGATACGCTGACGGGCCTTGCAGCCAAGGCTGGGGAAGCCGCGCTCGATGATGCGGGTCTTCCTCGGAGCGAGATCGCCTTGACGCTGCTCGCAACCTCGACGCCCGATCATCTGCTGCCGCCCTCAGCACCGCTGCTTGCGCACCGTCTCGGGCTTGCCAATTCCGGCGCAATCGACCTTGCCGGTGCCTGTTCGGGCTTCCTTTACGCGCTGACACTCGCCGACGGTTTCGTCCGCACGCAGGCAAAGCCGGTTCTGGTTGTTGCCGCAAATATCCTGAGCCGCCGGATCAACCCGGCCGAAAGGGCGAGCGCGGTGCTCTTTGCCGATGCAGCCGGCGCCGTCGTCGTTGCGCCGTCAGATGATCCCGAGAAAGGTTTGCTCGGCGTCGACCTGGCGTCGGACGGAAGCGGCTATGATCTGATCACGATCCCTGGCGGCGGCAGCAGCCGGCCCTTCGCGCCGGGCATGGCGGCGGAGGATGTTTTGATGACGATGCGCGACGGACGGGAGGTGTTCGTTCGGGCCGTGGACATGATGACGGCCTGCGCAGCCCGCGTGCTGACCGACGCCGGTCTCGATCCGTCAGACGTGAGCCGCTTTGTACCGCATCAGGCGAATATCAGGATCTTCGACGCCGTATGCGGCAATCTCGGCATCGACCCGATACGGACGGTGCGGACCATCGAAGATCACGGTAACTCGTCGGCAGCGACGATCCCGCTGTCGCTTTCGCTTGCGCATAGGACCACGCCCTTTTTGTCCGGAGAAAGGCTATTGCTGGCGGCGGCGGGTGCGGGATTGACCGGAGGCGCGGTGCTGGTCGGCATATAGGAAACATCACGACGCAACCGCCGCTCCGTTTCGATTAGACCCTTTGCTCCAACTCGCAGGGACAAAAGCAAAGGCGAGGGAATTGGCCGGCGACCTTCTCGCGGTGCAGATTGACAGATCCTGACCTATTGAGGCCGGAGACCAGCGCGCTTTGGCTAGAGCGGTTCAGCTTATTATGGAATCGCGGAACCGCTCTAACCCTTTGTTTTTACGCAATTCCGAACGGAAAACCGCTTCGCACTTTTCCTGGAATTGCTCTAGGCTACGTTCAGCGGCTTACCCGGAGTCTCTTGGAATTCCATAACATCAAGCTTCGATTGACACATTGCCGATCGGCCGGGAGCAGCAGGCGAGGATGTAACCCTCCTCGACCTCATCGTCGAGGATGCCGCCGTTGTGGCGCATTTCGACTTCGCCAGAGATCTTCATGACGCGACAGGTGCCACAAAGACCGCTCTCGCAGGCCGCACCGATGCGCACGCCGGCGGCGCGCGCTGTCTGCAAGATTGTCCGGCCCGGCGGGCACTCAGCCTCCTTACCGGCCATGGTGAAGGTGACGGTCGAAATCGCGTCGGCATCGGCCTCGTTATGCCCCGCGCGCACGGCAAGCTCTTCGGCAGCGGGCGCTGCCGCGGGTTGGAAACTTTCCTCGTGGTAGCGATCCATGTTGAAACCGCAGACTTTCAGCATGTCGCGCACGCCGCGCATGAACGGCTCCGGGCCGCAGCAGAACACAGTCCGATCGCGGAAGTCCGGGGAGAGCAGCGAAAGCCGTGCGGCATCGATGCGGCCACGCAGACCGTGCCAGCCGTCACGCGGATTGTGGCTTGCAACGACAAAGCCGAGCGAGAGATTCGGCATCTGCGCCGCAAGACATTCGAGTTCCGACTTGAAGAGCAGGTCGTCCGGCGTGCGGGCGCACGAGATGAAGGTCACGTCCGTCTGCGGCGCGCAGTCTGCCATCCAGCGCGTCATCGACATCATCGGCGTAATGCCGGAGCCGCCCGAGATGAAGAGATACTTGTCGCCCGCATGGCGTACGAAGGAGAAGTCGCCGAGCGGGCCGAAGGCTTTCAGTTTCATGCCCGGCTTCAGGTTGTCGAACATCCAGCGCGTGCCGATGCTCGTCGCCTGCGCCTTCACCGTCACGGAGACGGAGAAGGGCCGCGAAGGCGTCGAGGAGAGCGTATAGGTGCGCATCACCGGCTCGTCTTCTGAAACCGGCAGTTCGAGCGTGACGAACTGGCCCGGCAAATACCGGAACCAGTTGTCGCGATCCGAGCGGAACGTGAAGGTCATCACGTCCGTCGTCTCCACCGTGGCTGCAATGCATTCCAGCAGGTGCTGGCGGTCGTTCCAAGGGTGGAGTTCGTCGAAGTGGCGAAACGTGCCGACAGTCGTCATGTCAGGCCACCCGCGAGAGCGGCTGCTTCGAACCGTCGAGCCGCTCGATCATGAAGTTGGAATACCATTCGACGAATTGCATGACACCGTTCTCGTCTTCCGGCGAATAGGGGCCAGGCTGATAAGCGGGCGAGCGGATGCCGAAGGCGTTCTCCTCAACGATTTGGCGGTCCTGGTCGTTTGTCTCGGTCCAGACGTGCGTGAGTTCATCGAGACGGTAGTCGATGCCCTCGACCGCATCCTTATTGACCAGCCATTTGGTGGTGACCTGCGTCAACTCCGGTCCGAGCGGCAATACCCGGAAAGTGATCGCGTGGTCAGCGAGCACGTGATTCCATGTCGTCGGATAGTGAAAGAGCAACAGCGTGCCAATTTGGGTTTGCTGCACTTCGTTAGAAAGTGGACGCTTGACGGCGCGAGCACCCGACATGGTGTAGCTCTCGGCCTCCTGGATGAGCGGCATGCGTGCGGCGCGGAACTGGCCGGTCGGCGAGATGCGGAACTCGCTTGGCAGTCCCGCGGCCTCGCACTTAGCCCAGTGCTCGGCAATCACCGGGTCGTCCTTGGCGCCTTGCACGCCGGTCGCGCTCGGCGCTTCCGGATAGGTGCGGCAGAGCTCCGGATGATTGGCAGCACAGTGGTAGCACTCGCGGTTATTTTCCCAGACAAGCTTCCAGTTGCCCTTCTCGATGATGGTGCTTTCGAAGGCAACCTTGGTCTCGCCGAGGCGGTGGCGGGCAAGATAGGGTTCAACGGTCGTGAGGAATGGCGCGAAATCCGGCGCCTGGTCTGCCAGACAGATGAAAATGTATCCGCCGATTGTCTCGCAGTGAATCGGCTTCAAGCCGTGCTGGCTCTTGTCGAAATCCTCGGCCATGTGGCGGGCGAAGAGCAGGCTGCCGTCAAGTTCGTAAGTCCACTGGTGATAGGGGCAAACAAGCTTTGCCGATGAGCCTTTATGCTGCGCGCATACGCGCGACCCGCGGTGGCGGCAGGAATTGTGCAGCGCGCGGACGGTGCCGGAGCGGTCGCGGGTGACGACGACAGGATAGTCGCCGACCTGCACGGTGAAGTAGTTTCCAGACTTGGGGATCTCGCAGTCGTGGCCGATGAACAGCCAGTCGCGATACCAGATCGTCTCCAGGTCAAGCTTGTAATAATCAGGATCGATGTAGAAGGCCTGCTCGAGGCTGTAACCATCGCGCCGGTTCTTGAGCTTGCGGAGCACGTCGCTGCGAATATCCATGCCAGTTCCTCAGATATCCAAGTTTTATGGAAGCGTGCGGGAGACCATACAACCCGCGAAACCGCGCTAGATTGCACACTCTCCGGCCGCTCACCGAAGCCAGTGATGATCATTTCTCCAGGATGGTTTCAGGGCTGACGAATGTGCCGCCGGCCTGTCGCGGCACCTTCCCAGACCTTACGTCCAGACTGCTGTGTCTTGCTCTAGAGCGGTTCAGCTTCATGGAGTAGAGGAACCGCTCTAACCCTTTGTTTCACGCAATTCCGAACCGGAAAACCGCTTCGCACTTTTCCTGGAATTGCTCTAGCACCGTGGCGAGAGCAGTGCCGGATCTTATCCGGGCTTCTCAATACCGATCCTCCTTAAGAGCGGCACCTTGAGTGTCTTTATCTAACCGCATAAATTTACGGATGACTTTCCAAAAAACGACATGCCTTCTGGATTTTGACGACAGTCAATTTGCATCGATGAAAATGACGTATAAAAATTTATCCATAATTTTCAGCGCCATATGTTTAGACTCACCGTACAATGGTTACACTTTCTGGAATTTCCGGTAAAAGGCCGCAATTTTGTCAATTTGCGACCACGTGCAATGGTCGCACACGTGGCAGCCGATGCGGCGGACCTCAGGATTGATCTCCGCAAGCGCGATCTCCGGCAGGACCTTTTGATTCGAGCTGCACAATCATCACTTCGAGCGAGCGGCAATGGCGGCACGGAATCCATGGAGATTCCGTGCAAATTCTCGCGTCATATATTCGGATATACCTGCCCCTCCGGAAGACCCGCGGGGCACGCACTTACAATCAAAATGTCGAATTCCACCCTCTTCCGTTCCGGAAGATCCATCATCTCACGCATCTTTCCACTTCATCGCAGGGCATATGCGCGGATAATGGTTGCACGGGTGACCCAGACTTGGTCCATGAAGCCAGAAATGCTCCGAGGGCTATCGCGCACTGACCATCGCCGTTGCCAAGTGGCCGAAAGTCACGACTCCAAGCGGTTTGCCTGTTGGCGCGACGACATAGACCTCACCGTCCTGTGATGAGGACAGCATCCGCACCGCTTCTTCAACGGTTGTTCCGGCCTTGATTGTACGCGCACCCTGCACCGCTGCCGGCGGCAACGGCATCATCACTGCATCAACATGGATGACACGGCCCCTGTTGACCTCTTTGACGAAGTTGGCGACGTAATCGTCTGCGGGACGCAGGACGATGTCCTGACTGGTCCCTTGCTGGATGACTTCGCCATCGCGCAGGATCGCAATCTGGTCGCCCAGGCGTAGCGCTTCGTCCAGATCATGTGTGATGAAGACGATCGTTTTCTTTATTTCCTTCTGGATGTCGAGAAGCACGGTCTGCATATCCATTCGGATCAACGGATCGAGCGCGGAATAGGCCTCGTCCATCAAAAGAACAGGCGCATCATTCGAAAGGGCGCGCGCGAGTCCGACGCGTTGCTGCATGCCGCCCGAGAGCTGATTGGGATATTTCTGCTCGTAACCCTTCAGCCCAACGCGCTCCAGCCAACGCATCGCGACGTCGACAGCCTCTGAACGCTCGATGCCTTGTACCTCCAGCCCGAAGACGGTGTTGTCGAGGACGTTGCGATGCGGAAGAAGCGCAAACTTCTGAAATACCATTGCAGTCTGGTGCCGACGAAACTCACGAAGTTCGATCTGCTTCATTTTGACGACATCAACACCATCGACCAGCACTTCACCGGCGGTCGGATCGATCAGCCGGTTGACATGCCGGATGAGCGTTGACTTTCCAGAACCCGAAAGACCCATGATGACCTGGATACGGCCAGAAGGGATCTCGACATTGATATCCCTCAGGCCCAGCACGTGGCCGTGCTTTTCATTGAGATCGGCCTTCGTCAGTCCGTCCTGGACCGCCTCGATGTGAGCGGCGGGATTGGGGCCGAAGATCTTGTAGAGGTGGCGGATCTTGATGCCGCCAAAATGATGGTCAGCCATGGACGGTCTCCCGATGTTTCTGGAGTCTTTTGCCGTATGCCTGGCTCACTCTGTCGAAGATGATGGCAATGCCGACGATGGCGAGGCCGTTGAAAATGCCCAGCGTAAAATATTGATTGGCGATTGCCTTCAGTACGGGTTGACCAAGGCCCTGGACGCCTATCATCGAAGCGATGACGACCATTGCGAGCGCCATCATGATGGTCTGGTTGATGCCGGCCATAATGGTAGGCAGGGCAAGCGGGAGCTGAACCTTGAACAGCTTTTGCCAATCCGATGTTCCGAAGGCGTCGGCTGCCTCCAGCACATCTCTGTCGACGAGACGGATGCCGAGGTCGGTCAGCCGGATCATAGGCGGGATTGCGTAGATGACGACGGCAATGAGTCCCGGGACCTTGCCGATCCCGAGCAGCATGACAACTGGGATGAGATAGACGAAACTCGGCATGGTCTGCATGACGTCGAGGATTGGATTGACGATCCGCTGCACATGATTGGAGCGCGACATCAGAATGCCGATTGGAATGCCGATGGCGATGGAAAGTACTGTACAGACGAAGATCATCGAGACGGTCCGCATCGTATCGTCCCACATATCGAAGTAGCCGATAAGCAGCAGCGTCACGAGGCAGCCTATGACGATCTTCACGCTACGGCTCGCGAGCCATGCGACTGCGAGGATAATGAGGATAATGATCGGCCACGGCGTCTGCGTCATAAAGCGTTCGGCAGTGATCAGAAAATGTTGCAACGGCGAAAAAAGACCTTCGATCACATCGCCGTATGCCCGGGTAAAGGCCCGAAAGCCGTCGTCGATCCCCTTCTTCAGGTTGCGCAAGGTATCGTCGTTCATGTGAGGGAATTTATAAAACCATTCCATTCGGTTCCCCTTTTTTTGCAAAGAAGCCGTGGGAAGTCTTTTTGGTTTTGTCGGCGAGTAAGAAGCGGTGCGCAAAGTGCGCACCGCTGGCGTTAGTACCGTTCGCAAATTAACGAATGTGGATCATCGCTCATGTCACTCGTATTGCTGTACATTGGATTCACATAGGACGTTCGCGACAATCTGGCGGAACTTCGAGGCACTGACAGGCGAGAGCAACCGGTCACGCCTTCGTCAAAGACGCTGACGAGACCTGGCCGCTCTGTGGCGGAACTAGCTTCTTGGCTTCAGGTTTTCAGGGTCATAGAGCGGTTTGTAACCGATGCCGACAACCTCGACCGGGTAGGTCTCGGCAAAGTACTCGACATTCAGCTTGCGGCCCTCCTGGCAATAGGCCCAAGGCAGGTAGGCGAGTGCGATGTTCCTTCCGATCGTCGGGCCATAGGCGATCGACGTCGTATAGGAGCGGCGGCCGAGTTCGTCGACCAGCACCTTCCCGGTTTCCGGGTCCATCACCGGCAGGTTACCGACCGGGTAGCGTTTCACACCTTGGCTGTCGGTGTTGTCAGTCATGACGAGGGTACAGAGCATGGCCGGCTGATGGTCGCGCGCCTTGTACTCAAGGTGTTTCGCCTTTCCGCGGAAGTCGGCTTCCTTGACCTTCGGGCGGGCGAGGTCGCATTCGATGAGATTGTACTGGGTGAGAAGATCCGCATTTTGAAGGCGCAGGCTCTTTTCCATGCGGCGCGAGTTTGCATAGGTCTCGACGCCGAAGGCCATGACGCCGGTGGCGCGCAGCGCATCCCAGACGGCGAGGCCGTTCTCGTACCTCATGTGCAGTTCCCAGCCCTGTTCGCCGACATATGAGATGCGGAAGGCGGTGACCGTCTTGCCGGCAATCTCGATCGGCTTAATCGCGGCGAAGGGAAAGTTTTCCGGATCGAGTCCCACCGGATCGGCGACGACCTTCTTCAGCTTGTCACGCGCGTTCGGGCCCCAGATGCCGATGGTCACATACTTCTGCGAGACGTCGGTGACAGTGACATTGAAGCCTTTGTCCTCGGCGATGCGTTTGATGTAGTGGAAGTCGCGCGGGCCGGCGTCTGCTCCGTCGATGACGCGGCAGCAGTCGGTCATGCGGATGACGGTAAGGTCGGCGCGTACCATGCCCTCGTCGTCAAGGAAGTGGGTGTAGATGCCCTTGCCTATGTTTGCATCACCGCCGATCCTGGCGGCGCAGACCCATTCCATCAGTTCGACATGGTCCGGGCCTTCGACATCGAACATGTAGAAATGCGACAGGTTGACGATGCCGCAATCCTCGCTCATCGCCAGATGTTCGGCATTGGAAACGCGCCAGAAATGGCGGTTGTCCCACTCATTTTCGCGAACGGGGACCTGATTGCCGTATTTCTCAAGCAGGTGCTCGTTGGCGGCATAGCCGTGGGCACGCTCCCAACCGCCAAGCTCCATGAAATAGCCGCCGAGCTCCTTCTCGCGCTCGTAGAAGGGCGAGCGCTTGACGTTGCGACCGGTGGCATAAGGTTCGCGCGGGTGGATCGCCGGGAAGTAGATCTTCTGGGCGGCCTCGAAACAGCGGCCCTCGATGAATTTCTCTTCTAGCTGGTGCGAATAGAAGCGGGAATAGTCGATCGAGGCGTGGTCGATCTCAGTGCGGCCGTCGGTCATCCAGTCGGCAATCAGCTTGCCGTAGCCGGGACCATCCTTGACCCAGATGGCCACGCAGTACCAGAGGCCGCGCACCTTCTGGCTCTCGCCGCAGGAGGGACCGCCGGCGGCGGACACCTGCAGGAGGCCGTTGAAGGAGTGGCTTTCGTTATAACCGAGTTCGCCGAGGATCGGCGTCAGTTCCATGGCGCGTTCCAACGGCTCGAGAATCTGCTCCATTTCCAGATCGCGCTGAGAGGGCGAAAGACGTGCTTCGTGCTTTTCGAGAATATCACGCGGATGGCAGAGGCGCGGGTTGGTTGCCTCGTAATAGCCCCACTCGATCTGGCCACCTTCGGTAGTCTTCGGGTCGCCAGTGTCGCGCATATAGGCAGAGTTGCCCTGGTCGCGCAGCAGCGGATAGCCGATCTCCTTGCCGGTGCCTTCGAATTCGTTGAACGGGCCGAAGAAGGTGAGCGGGTGGTCGACCGGCATCACCGGCAGATCCTCGCCGACCATTTCGGCGATCAGGCGGCCCCAGATGCCGGCGCAGACGACGACATGGTCGGCCATGATCGTGCCGCGGTGGGTGACAACACCCTTGATACGACCGTTCTCGACAAGCAGCGACTTGGCCGGCGTATTGGCGAAGGCCTTCAACTTGCCGGACTTTTCAGCCGCATCGACCAGTTTGCCGGCGACCGTCTGGGAGCGCGGAATGACGAGGCCGGCATCCGGATCGAACATGCCTCCCATGACCTGGTCTTCTTCGATCAGCGGGAACATCTTCTTGATTTCGGAGGGCGTCACGAGATGCGCGCGCGTGCCGAAGGCTTTGGCCGAAGTCACCTTGCGCTTGATCTCTTCCATCCAGACGTCGTCGCCGGTGCGCGCGACTTCCAGACCGCCGATGCGAGCGTAGTGCCCCATCTTTTCAAAAAAATCGATCGAATACTGGGTGGTCCAGACCGAGAGATAGTCGTGACTTGTGGTGTAGCAAAAGTCCGAGGCGTGCGCCGTGGATCCGATATCGGTGGGGATACCCGATTTATCGATGCCAACGATGTCGTCCCAACCGCGTTCGATCAGATGGTGAGCGATCGACGCGCCGACGATACCTCCGAGCCCGACGATGACTACCCTCGCTTTTTCGGGAAACGCTGACATTTTTTACCCCTCTTTGCTTATAACGAGATTGAAATTGAGCGTAGCTGGCTGGACCTTAAGTGCATTCGATATGGATCCAGTTCTTGCCATACATCTCGATATCCGGTGACTCTTGCGAATACGTTCCTTGATCCATCGGAGCTGCCTACGAAAGTTGTGGTAGCCTCGTACGAGAAGCACCGCAAGGCCAGCCGACCCATCGATTATTTCAGCACTCTTCATCATGGTCAGCCCATCCGTTCGGAAGCATAGGAGCCGGGGCTTGGTGGAAAAACCACGGTGCGATTGCCGTTGATGAAAGTGCGGCGATGAATATGCGCATGGATGGCGCGGGCCAGCACCTGGCTTTCGACGTCCCGGCCGAGCGACACGTAGTCTTCGGGCGACTGCGCGTGGGTGATGCGCACCGTGTCCTGCTCGATGATCGGCCCTTCGTCGAGATCGGCCGTCACGTAGTGAGCCGTCGCACGGATCAGCTTCACGCCGCGCTCATAGGCCTGCTTGTAAGGGTTGGCGCCCTTGAAGCTCGGCAGGAAGGAATGATGGATGTTGATGATCCTGCCCGACATCTTTGCACAGAGCTCATCGGAAAGGACCTGCATGTACCGGGCGAGCACGATGAGTTCGGCCCTGGTCTGCGTGACGAGATCCAGCAACCTGGCTTCCGCCTGCGGCTTGTTCTCCTGCGTCACCTTGATGTGGTGGAAGGGAATGTCGTTGTTGACGACCAATTTTTGGTAATCGAAATGGTTGGAAACGATGCCGACGATGTCGATCGGTAGGGCGCCGATCTTCCAGCGATAGAGCAGATCGTTCAGGCAATGGCCGAAGCGCGAGACCATCAGCATTACTTTCATCCGCTCTGCAGCGTCGACGATGCCCCATTCCATGCCGAAGCTCTGCGCCACTGGAGCAAAGTTCTCCGTCAGAGCATCGTGCCTGACCCCCTCTTCGGAAATGAACGACACCCGCATGAAGAACTTACCGGTGTCCAGATCATTGAATTGGGAACTGTCGGTGATGTTACAGCCGTTTTGAGCCAGAAAACCGGAGACTGCAGCTACGATCCCCCGTGTCGATTTGCAGGCGATGTTGAGTATCATTGTCGTCATCAGTTATTCTCGGATGGTTCGCGCTGGTTGGCCAAACAGGAAAGATGAAATGCTATAGCGCGAGCTGCGGCAGGATCTCGAAGAGATCGCCGGCGATGCCGTAGTCTGCGGCCTGAAAGATCGGCGCCTTCTCGTCCTTGTTGATGGCGACGATAACCTTGGAATCCTTCATGCCGGACCACTCGCTTCACTGGCATCAGGACTTTCATTCTCTCTCCCGTTTCTAGTTCATCTGAATCTGGCGACATGACGGAGGCACGGCCATCTGCACGCTCGGGAATGAGCGAGAGCTGACCGCGTATGCAGACGATACATTCGAACTCACCATATTCGTCGATGCCGCCTCTGGTCCCACAGCGCCGGCTGCATGTCGTTATCGACAAAGTGGGACATGAACCGCAGCCTATTCCTCTCCCCGGTTTCGCCTTCCAGGCAAAGCCTCTCCTCAGGCCCTTGCAACCGGATACCGCCGCAGGGGCTGGCCGGCGCGCCGACCCCATCTCAGCCTGACAGTCAGAACTCACGACTATGCGAAGCGCCATTCTGACGGTTTGTGAGGCACCTCCTCACGGACTTGGCTGGAATATTGCGACAAATGTCGTGGCGGCACAGAACGTTTGCGTCAAACGAGGATTATCGCTACGACATTTCAAAAGAACAAAAGGGGCAACTTAGAAATGATAGAGGAGGCTCGACCCTACGCAGTCGCTTCAAGAGCGCTCAGAGCGCGAGGCGAGGGGCCACGCCTTTCTGTGGGATTTGTCTTGGCCAAACGGTTTACATTGTGTGCCTTCGCCAACTTCGTTGACGTATTAAGGCTCGCAGCCGATGAAGGTGACCGAAGCCGGCCGATAATGTGCGAGTGGACAATTCTCTCGGACACGATGAGTGCGGTTCAATCGAGTTGTGGCGTTTCCGTTCAACCGAATGAAAGGCTGGGTGACCCTACCAAGTTCGATTATATCGTCGTTGTCGGGGGATTGATCGACGAAATACCCAACATCAGCGCAAGCTATATTCAATATCTGCAGAAAGCGGCCGCCAGCGGGGTTCCACTTGTCGGCATATGTACGGGAGCGTTCATTCTTCACCGTGCTGGCCTGATGGACGGATACAAGTGTTGCGTAAGCTGGTTTCACCACACCGATTTTCTGGAGCAGTTTGACGGATTGACGCCGGTCTCCGACCAGATTTTTGTCATCGACAGAAATCGCCTAACGTGTTCAGGCGGCGTAAGTTCAGCGCATCTTGCCGCCTATCTCGTCGAAAAACATGTTGGACGTGCACAGGCGAGCAAGAGCTTGCACATCATGATCATAGACGACGCTTTGCATCCGGAGAAACCTCAGCCCGGCATTCCAATTGATCTGAAGACGCAAGATCCGATGGTGAAGCGCGCATTGCTGATCATGCAGCAGAATATCGATAGTCCTCTTTCGATCGGCGATATCGCGCGCCGCATGGGTAACAGCAAACGCCAGTTGGAGAGACATTTTCGAGCGGCACTTGGCAATTCCCCCCAGACCGTTTTTCTCGGAGTCCGACTTTCGCTGGCTCGCCGTCTGATCGAAACCACGCAAAAATCAGTAGCAGCCATCGCAGTCGAATGCGGCTTCTGCGACTCCTCCCACCTCAGCCGCATGTTTCGTCGTCACTTCAATTGCACGCCGCTTGAGATCCGCAGAGCGCAGAAGGTTGGCGAAGATCTGCAAGATGAGCCGCGCGGACCGGCATACGCGTAAGCCCATTATTATGTGCCGCCATAGTGCGGCTTTCCATTCGGCTACCGCATCGGTGGCAACGCTCGTCGAACAGCGAAGATTGGTTACAATACTACGCTTCATGAAATAACGCGCACGGTGAAGCGGTCGGCAAGCCGGCCTGCGGCCGTCAGTCGTCTTACGGTCGCCAAGCGACAGTCCGCATGGCGCATTCCTTCAAGTCAACTGGCGCGAAAATCCCGGAAGCCGTTACGCAGGTCAGTATACTCGCTGTCCAGTGTATTCTTCGGGAGCGGCGACCAGCGACATGACGCGTTTTAGCGCATTTTCTCTTCTCAGGAACGCCCTGACAGGGCACAAACATTGGACCGAGCAATGGCCCGACAGCCAGCCGAAGGCCGAGTATGACGTGGTCATCGTCGGTGCGGGCGGCCATGGTCTTGGGGCTGCATACTATCTGGCAAAGCAGCACGGCATCACCAATGTTGCGGTGATCGACAAGGGTTGGCTGGGCGGCGGCAACACCGGCCGCAACACGACGATCATTCGCTCCAACTATCTCTATGACGAAAGCGCTCGCCTCTTCGATCACGCCGTTGATCTTTGGGAGGGGCTGAGCCAGGAGCTTAATTACAACGTCATGTATTCGCGCCGAGGCTGCCTCATGCTGGCTCATACGGTGCATGACGTGCAAAGCTTCAAGCGCCACATCCATGCGAACCGCCTCAATGGCGTCGATAACCGTTGGCTTAGCACGGAAGAGTGCAAGGAGTTCTGCCCGCCCCTGAGCCTGTCGCCCAATGCGCGTTATCCGGTGATGGGTGGAGCCTTGCAGGAGCGCGCGGGCACGGCACGACACGATGCGGTTGCCTGGGGCTATGCGCGCGGCGCTGCCGCTCGCGGTGTCGATATCATACAGAACTGCCCTGTGACCGCTATCAGGCGCAATGCTGACGGGTCCGTCGCGGGCGTAGAAACCGCCAAGGGTTTTATCAGGGCGAAGAAGGTTGCCGTTTCGGCGGCGGGTCACACTTCGGTCGTCATGGAAACTGCCGGCGTCCGTTTGCCGCTGGAAAGCTTCCCGCTTCAGGCATTGGTTTCGGAACCGGTCAAGCCGATCTTCCCCTGTGTCGTGATGTCGAACGCGGTCCACGCCTACATCAGCCAGTCCGACAAGGGCGAGCTTGTGATCGGCTCGGGGACGGACCAGTACACGTCCTATTCGCAGCGCGGCGGATTGCCTTTGATCGAGCACACAATCGCCGCGATCGTCGAAATCTTTCCGATCTTCAACCGGATGCGGATGCTGCGCAAATGGGGCGGCATCGTCGATGTGACGCCGGACCGTTCGGCCATTCTGGGCAAGACGCCGGTCGAGGGTCTCTATGTCAATTGCGGTTGGGGGACGGGCGGGTTCAAAGCCACGCCAGGTGCGGCGCATACCTTTGCCTGGACCATCGCCAAGAACGAGCCTCATCCGATCAACGCGCCTTTCACGCTGGAACGCTTCCGTAGCGGTCGCCTGATTGACGAGGCTGCCGCTGCCGCTGTGGCGCACTGAGGGACCTGACCTATGCTTTTGATCCGTTGCCCCTACTGCAATGAAACCTTGCCCGAGGCGGAATTCACCTATGCCGGCGAGGCGCATATCGTGCGCGCCCCGGATCCCTCGTCCCAGACTGATGATCAGTGGAAGGAATATCTTTTCATCCGCACCAACGTGAAAGGGCCGCATTACGAACGGTGGCGGCACCTGCATGGTTGCGGCCGATACTTCAACGCGGTGCGCGACACGGTGACCGACCGGTTTCTGACAACCTATCCGGCGGGCGAACCTCGCCCTGACCTTGCTTCACTACCCGGTGTGCCAGCCGGTATCGAGGTGCTGAAATGAACCAGTATCGTGTTTTCGGCCGTGGCCGCGTGGACTCCGGACGCCCTGTCACCTTCACCTTCGACGGCAAGACCTATCGGGGCCTGAAAGGCGACACGGTGGCGTCCGCGCTCCTGGCGAATGGCGTCCATCTGATGGGCCGGTCATTCAAATATCATCGCCCGCGTGGCGCAGTGGCTGCAGGATCCGAGGAGCCCAACGCGCTGATCGGCACTCGCCGCGGACCTGGCCGGTTTGAGCCCAACACCCGCGCGACCGTGCAGGAGATATGGAACGGGCTCGAAACCAATTCGCAGAACAAGTATCCCAGTTTGAAATTCGACGTGGGCGCAATCAATGATGCAGCCTATATGCTGTTCTCGGCAGGCTTCTACTACAAGACTTTCATGTGGCCGAAGAGCTTCTGGAACAAGGTCTATGAGCCCTTCATTCGCGCAGCGGCCGGTCTGGGTGTATCTCCGACTGAGGAAGATCCTGACACTTACGCCTCGCGCAATATGCATTGCGACGTGCTGGTTGTTGGTGCAGGCCCCGCGGGCCTGGCGGCGGCGCGCGCGGCTGCAGTCGATGGGCTGAAGGTCGTCGTCGTCGACGAAAACGCGGAAGCGGGCGGCACACTTCTGTCCGAACCTCAGGTGCAGATCGGCGGACGCCCCGCATGGGACTGGCTGTCCGCGGAACTGAAGGCGTTGAAGGATCTGGGCGTCAGGATCATGACGCGGACCACGGCCATCGCCTATTACCATCAGAACATGATCGGCCTGTGTGAGCGCCTGACCGATCACCTGGAAACGCTGCCTAAGGACACGCCGCGCGAACGTCTGTGGCGGGTACGGGCGCGTCAGGTCGTGTTGGCGCAGGGCGCGCTGGAGAAGCCGCTGGTCTTCGACGGCAACGACCGCCCGGGTGTGATGCTGGCGGGAGCGGCACAGACCTATCTGAACCGCTATGGTGTCAAGGTGGGCAATACGCCGGTCGTCGTGACAAGCCACGACAGCGCCTGGTATGCCGCTTTCGATCTTCACGATGCCGGTGCGCGCGTTCGGGCGATCGTCGATACCCGCGCCATTGTGCGCGAGGATCTGGTGAACGAGGCGCGCGCCCTCGGGATTCCTGTCAGATTGTCTCATACAGTGACCGCCACATCGGGGCGTCTGCGCGTCAGCTCGATCCGGGTCAACGCGGTCAACGGTGGTTCAGTCGGCGCGGGCCAGGAGATCAAATGCGACGCCGTGCTGATGTCGGGTGGCTGGACGCCATCGTTGCATCTCTTTTCGCATACGCAGGGCAAGATTGCCTGGGACGACGACCGTACGACTTTCCTGCCGGCGGTAACGCGCGAGGATTGCGTGATTGCAGGGGCCGGACGGGGGCTGTGGGGTGTCGAGGCGGCGTTGAAGGATGGCGCTGAACGTGGCCGCGAGATTGCTGCCGCTCTTGGTAAGACAGGCATTCCTGCTACCTACGCGGTGACCGATGATCGAACAGGCAGCGGCGTCTCGCACAACGAGCTGCCAACTGACCGCAATCCCGGCAAGGCCAGGGCTTTTGTCGACTATCAAAACGATGTCACAGCCAAGGACCTGCGCCTCGCCGTGCGTGAGGGCATGCGGTCGATCGAGCACGTGAAGCGCTACACCACCAATGGCATGGCGACCGACCAGGGCAAGATGTCCAACATCAACGGTCTCAACATCGCCGCCGACGCGCTTGGCAAACGCCAGCCCGAGGTCGGTCTGACCACCTTCCGACCGCCCTATACACCAACGACCTTCGGGGCCTTCGCGGGCTATCACCGTGGCGATCATTTCGAGGTTACCCGCAAGACGCAGATCGATGCCTGGGCCGAGGCGCATGGGGCGGTCTACGAACCCGTCGGACAGTGGCGCCGTGCCTGGTATTTCCCCAAGCGGGGCGAGGATATGGACGCCGCCGTCAGCCGCGAATGCCGCGCGGTGCGTGCAAGCCTGGGTATCTTCGACGCTTCAACGCTCGGCAAGATCGAAGTCGTCGGCCCCGATGCGGCCGAATTCATGAACCGCATGTATACCAACCCCTGGACCAAGCTTGCGCCGGGACGTTGCCGCTATGGCCTGCTTTTGGGTGATGACGGCTACATCCGCGACGATGGCGTCATCGGCCGCATCACCGAGGACCGTTTCCACGTCACCACCACCACCGGCGGC
This sequence comes from Sinorhizobium sp. CB7, assembly GCF_041357635.1. NCBI lineage: Bacteria > Pseudomonadati > Pseudomonadota > Alphaproteobacteria > Hyphomicrobiales > Rhizobiaceae > Sinorhizobium > Sinorhizobium sp. CB7. Next base: position 303,176 of record NZ_JAULLL010000006.1, on the reverse strand, counting down.
GCGGCACGGGTGCTGAACATGATGGAGGATTACCTCCAGACCGAATGGCCCGATCTGAATGTCTGGCTGACCTCGACAACAGAACAATGGTCGACCATCGCACTGAACGGCCCCAATGCCGCCAAGCTGCTGGCACCCCTGGTCGAAGGCTTGGAACTCACGGATACCGCGTTCCCGCATATGTCCTGCGCGGAATGCACCGTCGCGGACATTCCCGCACGCCTGTTCCGCATCAGCTTCACCGGCGAGGTCGGCTTCGAAGTGAACGTTCCCGCTCCCCTTGGCCGCAAGCTTTGGGAGATCCTGTGGGATGCCGGGCAGCAATACGGCATCACGCCTTATGGCACCGAAACCATGCATGTGCTGCGAGCCGAGAAGGGCTACATCATCGTCGGTCAGGACACCGACGGCACTGTGACGCCCTATGACGCAGGCATGGGCTGGGCCGTTGGCAGGAACAAGCCCGATTTCGTCGGCAAGCGCGGCCTTGCCCGCCCCGATTTGGTGGCCGGAGGCCGCAAGCAGCTTGTCGGCCTTCTGACCGAGGATCGCTCGAAACTGGAAGAGGGCGCCCAGATCGTCTTCGATCCAAAACAGCCGGTTCCTATGACGATGGTGGGGCATGTGACCTCGTCCTATCATTCGGACGCGGTGGGGCAACCGATCGCGCTGGCGTTGGTAGCGGGTGGGCATGACCGGCTGGGCGAGACCGTCTATATCCCGATGCCCGAGCGAACCATTGCCGCGAAAATCACGGGGACCGTCTTTGTCGATCCCGAAAACATCCGCCTGAAAATCTGAGCCGGAGATGAACATGAACATGAACATTTCTGCCCCCATTCCCGGCATTCTGGTCGAGACCAAAGCCGCACGGGTCAGCGTCCTGCCCGGACAGGGGCGACTGTCGCTACGTGCCCGTGGTGACCTCAAAGCGTTGAACGCGGCCCTCGGCTTGACTCTGCCGAACCTCATCGGCCGGCGGGCCACGGCGGCCGAAATTGAGGCCATTCGGCTTGGTCCTGACGAATGGACCATCGTGTCCTCCGCGGAACGGGTGGCCAGGCTGATTGCGGCATGTACCGCGGTCTACAAGAGCCATCCGCATAGCCTGGTCGATATTTCCGGGCGCGAAGTTACGCTGCTGATCGAAGGACCGATGGCCGCGGAGCTGCTGACACTCGGCTGCCCACGCGACATCGAGACGATCCGAGTGGGCGAAGGTCGCAGGACGGTCTTCGACGGTGCGACAGTCGTTCTCTGGCGCGATGCCGAGGACCGCTTCCGCATGGATATCTGGAACAGCTTCGCGCCGCATCTCGGCCATCTGCTTGCAACGGGCTGCAAGGAACTTGCCGCCGAAGAGGCTTGATTTTTTAAGGGACGCCCTCATGTTCGGCCGTTTTCCCCAGACCAACGTTTCCGACACCGTCGTGGCGAGCGCGAGCGATCGCTCATCATGGTGCAACGACTGACGGCATTCCACCTACTGCAGAACCTTGACCAGCTCTTCCCAGGAATTGACGCCTACGGCCCGGTAGACTGCAGTCAGATGTTTTTTCAACGCCTCTTTGCTGGTCCCTGTAGTGTCCAGACAATCGGTGCGTGAGCCGCCCTCTGCGGCAATAAGTGCGATAGAGCGTTGCAAAGGCGAAAGGGGAAGATTGAGCATATCCTGGATTATCTTCAGGCGTCTGGGGAGTTCCATCTCAAGTGAGATAAGAACCTGGTTCGTCGTGACGGCAGAGGATCCGTTCATTGGCGTGGCGACTAACCGCAGCCGACCCCAAGGAATATCAAGCACATCTTCAGCTACCTTCGAAGTCTCCAGACGCCGACAGAGATCTTGCGCAAAGCGCGGCGGCAAGAGGGTCGATCCAGAGCGGCGCACGTCCTGACCAACAATTGCACAGGCCTCCAGGAGCCGGGGCGCTTCCCCACACATGGCTACCAAACTCCTGCCCGTGGGGTCGACAAGCATGTGACCGGGGAGATTTGATCTCTCCCATCGCCCGTCAGCCAACTGCGACTCGATCGCGCGCCTGAGATGTGGCTCGGCCTGCCTTAGATAGGAGGCATCTCCGCCCTTGAACGACTTACGCAATTTGCGAAATAAGACGACCACCGCCCGTGGGCGATCCTCGATATCGATCTTCAGATCCAGGGTATGCAGGCGTTCGCCTGCCTTCACCAGCAGGCTGAAGGTTTTGGCGCAAAAATAATCCCGTCGCGGGTTCATCAAAACCCCGGCGGGCCGGTTATTTCCCATTGAGAGTGCCGCACCGCCGTCAAAAGGATTGGCAAAAAAACGCTCATAGTCATGGCCGAACAGCTCGGCCGCACAATCCGGCGTGCTCTCGTGGAAGAGGCCCGCGGGCATGCCCTGGTCGTCCAGCCAGAACAACAGAATGCCTTCTGCATTCAACAGTTCACGCAGTATCCCACACACCGCGGGCGCAATCGGCCCAAGCCCCGCACCAGCACGGCACAGCAGATCAAGTTCATGCCACCTTCGTTTACTTCGATAACTCATAAGTCTTACCCGATCTGCGGCGGGGCCTGTTGCGTGATGCTGATGCTTCGCCGCAGTACACATTGCGTATGATGTTGAAGAAACGATAAGAAGCCGAAGAATCACGATCAATTCACGAAACTAAGAATTACAAAGATTTAAGGCGGCGTGTGTGAGAAGGATAATTCCCACAGTGTTAGCCTTCAGTCGAAGCGGACGATGACCTGTCTCGAAGATTACCTGCGAAGCTGCGAAACTTGCGGGTGAATGTCTTCCAGGCCTGTGTTTGGACTTTCCGCCTGTGGGAACGGATCGTGTTTCGGCGTGAGCAATTCTCGAAATTCTTATCGAGAACCTGTTTTACCGGTGAAGCAAAAGCGACCGTGGCGTCGACATTCAGCGCAGTCATATCGAAGACCGGGAAATCGTGGAGATCACCCCGCTCGGTGGCGCGCAATTCCCTCCCATCCTGGGGAATATTCTCGAGAGCGACAAAGCAGTAAAAGTTATTGTCAACTTTCGAACACGATCACACCGTTGCCGATACACTATTGCTCTTCATCACTCCGTTCGCGGCGCGCCAGTTGCTTCCCATCCGCCCACTTGGGCGATGCCATGGTATGTTGAGGCTCAAGCGCAGGCTGACATTCCTCAGAATCCGGAGACTTCGATGTTTTTGAATTCACGAGAGACGGACGTAATCTCGATACCGGAGATGAACGGTGCAAAATATGGGCTAGCGGTTCTCGCGGTGGCGATCACCCTGCCGATAGCGATCATCCTGGATCACGATGGTATTCCGACGGCATTTGCCATCATGTTGCTCACCATCATGTTCGCCGTCTGGAGATTCGGAGTCGGACCGGGCCTCCTGGCTGCTTTGCTTGCGATTTTCTGCATCAGGTTCTTTTTTGTGGAGCCCCGTTACACGATCGATCCACGTCTTCTGGCGGACGAGGGGTTCAGAAGGTTTTTACTCTATTCCGAGTCTATCCTGCTTCTCTGGCTGCTCGGCTCTGCGCAGCGACGGGGGCAAGAGAAGCTGAAGAGAAGCGAGGGGTTTCTTGCTGATGCCCAGACGCTCAGTCGAACGGGCAGCGTCAGCTTTGTCGCTCTCGAAGGAGATGTTTTCTGGTCGGCTGAGATCTACAGAATTTTTGGCTTTGGGTCTGAAACCTTGCCTGCAATGCAATGGATGCTCGATCGCGTTCACCCCGACGATATAGTCCGTGCAAGACGCACATTTTATAATCTCGCAGAGCCCAGCGATGCCATCGAACTCGAGCACCGGATCGTAACGCCGAGCGGATGCACCAAGCATCTGAGGATATACGGCAAGGCGGTGCGACAACAGGATGGCCGAATTCGGGTGTCGGCCGCTATGATGGATGTCTCGGAAAGCAAGCGCCTGAGCGAATCGCTCAGAAAGGCGCAGGCAGAGCTGGCTCATGCCGCAAGACTTACCACGATGGGCGAGCTGGTTGCCTCCATCACGCACGAGGTCAACCAGCCCCTGGGCGCCATGAAGCTTAGCGCACAGGCAGGTCTGCGCTGGCTTCATCGCGAGCCGCCGGACTTGGAGAGAATTGACGCGAGCCTGAACCGGGTCGTCGACAACGCGCAACGCGCCGATGCTTTGATCTCAAAACTGCGCAACATGGCGAAAAAAGGCGAGCTCGCAGCGAGCCCGCTCGATCTCAATAAGATTGCAAAGGACGTTATCGAGCTCCTGCATGGAGAAGCCATTGAGCGCGGAATCACGTGCCTGACCGATCTCGATCCGGATTTGCCAACTGTGAAAGGAGACGAAATCCAATTGCAGCAGGTCGTCGTCAATTTCGTAATGAACGGCTTTGACGCAATGGCGGTGACGCCGGGCGAGAATCGGCAAATAACCATTCGATCACGCAATCGAGCGGACAGTGTTGCGCTGGAGGTGACCGACGCGGGCCCGGGCATAGAACCCGGCCTGCGAGAACGGCTGTTCGATGCTTTTTTCACGACGAAGAGCCACGGCATGGGGATGGGCTTGTCCATCTGTCGATCAATTGTTGAGGCGCACGACGGCAAGATCGAAGCCTTCAACAACGAGCGTCGCGGAGCGACGTTTCGGATTTCTCTGCCCCAGGTTCCGGCAGGGATCCAATAGTTGCCGGCAAGTACGGCGTTTTCTTCAACTCAACTAATTGAGCAATGTGAGGTGAAAATTGGCGACGGGTAAAGTTAAGTGGTTCAATCAGGAGAAGGGCTTCGGATTTATTGCACCAGATGACGGAAGCTCCGACGTATTCTTGCATATTACCGCCGCGCACCGTGGCGGCATCGATGCGGTGATCGAAGGCATGCAGCTAACGTTCCAGGTTGCGCAGAATCCCATCACTGGAAAGACTGCAGCGGACAATGTCAGGGCAGTGTAGGCGCTACAGTGCGCAATGAGGCGGCCTTTTCCAAGATGGGGGGCGCTTCTCGTCGCAACAGCGTCAATATTGGCCGTCTTCGAAGCCGGCCGCCAGATAAACCGGAAATCCCATCGATGGATCGCAACGAGGCTGATGATGGATCCAAAGCTGCTATTCATACTTGTGCTGACTGTGACCCTTGGAAGTGTCTTCGGAGCAGCGATCGGAATGGCCGATCTCCTTCACATGTCCTGGTAGCGTCAACGAGCTGGCACTTTCGAGGGCAGGCAATAGCCAAATGAAGCGCCCCCGAAAGACGCGTTGGCGACATCAAGCGCCGCCGATGGTCGTCAGATGTTTTCCAACTTGAGCACGGAGGCCGTCGCTGCACGAATATTTCGGCATGCATCTGCATCCATCTTGAGATCGATCCCGTAGGTGGGAATGATCTCCTTCAGCTTCGGCAGCCACGCGTCATTGCCGAGCTCGCCGGCGAAGCATTTCTCCAGCACTTCCAGGGCAATGAAGGCCGCGGTCGACGCTCCCGGGGAGGCGCCGAGGAGGGCGACCAGCGACTTGTCTTCTGCCGCCACGAGCTCGGTACCGAATTCGAGCACGCCGCCCCTGTCCTTGTCGGGCTTGATGATCTGCACACGCTGGCCGGCCACGGCCTCCGTCCAGTCGTGCCGCTTGGCGGTCGGGAAGAACTGCCGGAGCGTTTCGAACATATGACTGGAGGTCTGCAGCACTTGGCCGATCAGGTATTCGCTTAGCTGCCAGTCGTCTCGGGCGACTGCCAGAAGCGGTGCGATGTTGCCCGGGCGGATCGACATGAAAAGGTCGGCAAGCGAACCATGCTTCAGGAACTTGCTGGAAAAACCCGCATAGGGACCGAAGAGCAGCGAGCGCTTGCCGCCGATGATGCGGGTATCGAGGTGGGGCACGGACATGGGCGGCGAGCCATGGGCAGCCTTGCCATAGACCTTCGCATGGTGGCGCTCGCTGACTGCGTCGACATCACAGCGTAGCCATATGCCGCTGACCGGGAAGCCGCCATATCCATAGCCCTCCGGTATGCCGGATTTCTGGAGCAGCGTGATCGCCCCGCCGCCGGCGCCGATGAACACGAATTTCGCTGTCGTGGTCTCTATCTCGGAGGTCTCGGTGTTCTCCACCTCAATCCGCCAATGGCCACGCTCGTCGCGGGTCAGGTCGCGGACACGGTGCTTGTAATGGACGGAAAAGCCCGGCTGTCTCGCTAGCTGCGCGACCAGAAGGTGGGTGAGCGAACCATAGTCGACGTCAGCTCCCGTGACGATGCGTGTCGCGGCAATCGGCTCTCCCTGTTTGCGACCCTCAATGACGAGCGGCGTCCATTTGGCGATCTCGGTCGGGTCCTCATTATATTCCATGCCGTGGTAGCAATGATGGGCGGACATTTCCTCGAAGCGCCGTCGGAGGAACGCGACATTGTCCTTGCCCCACACGAAGCTCATATGCGGACAGCCATGGATGAAGGCGCCGGGATCGCTGATCGCGCCCTTGTTGACGAGATAGCTCCAGAGCTGGCGGGAAAGGTCGAATTCGGTATTCACCTCCAGCGCCTTGGAAATGTCGACGCTGCCGTCCGGCCGCTGCGGAGTATAGTTCAGTTCGCAATTGGCAGCATGACCGGTACCGGCATTGTTCCAGGCAGCCGAGCTCTCCTGGCCGCAATCGGCCAGCGTTTCGAACATGACCACCTTGAGCGAGGGCTCGAGTTCCTTAAGCAGCGTGCCAAGTGTGGCGCTCATGATGCCCGCGCCGATAAGCGCGACATCTGCCGTTTCGGATACAACGTTTGTCATGCTCATTGCTCCTTCCTGGTGGGCTTGAATCGGAGCTCGGCTCCGTCTTTGTAGACGACGTAGGCCCGCCGCCACGGTTCCTCTCCGATCAGTTTCCATTTATGACCGGTGCCGCTGTTGTCCTGCGCGAGAAGAACATCGCCGGGGCGGATCGTGAAGGTCGCTCCCGATTTGGTCTCGAACTCGAGCGTTCCAGCAAGCGTGAGCACGAAGCGCGGAATGGGGTCCTGGTGCCATTCATAGGATCCGCCTGAACGCGTCTCCTGAAAGGACAGCTCCATGGCCGTGACAGGCGCGCTGGCCGAGTCGCCCCGCGTGCCCTCTGCGAGGTCGATCGCCCCTTCTTCAAACAAGGAGTTACCGTCGTCGCCTGTCCACATGCGTACACAGCGGATCATTGCAAGATTCCTTTGCTTTTTGATGAGCTTGAATGGAGATGTTCAAGTGGCGCCGAAAGGGCCAGGCATAGACCTATGGCAATTGCGGCGGTCACAAGAATGGAGGTAATGGCGAGGCTGATTGTATTGCCGATGAGGGCTGGCGCCGCGTCTGTGCCGCCTTGCACGATCGCGAGACCGCCGATGCCTGCGCGGAAGGCATAGGAGCCTGGAATCATCGCGACGACACCGGGAAAAGCAAAGGTGACCGGCGGAACGCGGAAGCGGCGCGCCAGGAGACGTGCGACGAGCGCGGCACAGAAGGCGCCGGCAAGGGAGCCGACTGCAAGGTCTAATCCGAGATGTTCGAAAGCGGTGCGCAATCCATGACCTATTATGGCGCACAAGACGCAGGTCCAAGCCGCACGTGCCGGGACATTGAAGAGCAGTGCAAAGCCCACACCCGCAAGTCCCGAGAAGAGAAAATCCTCGCCGACTGGAAGAAGCGGGACAGCGCCTCCAATTGGAAGTGTTGTTCCGGCGAGGTCTGCGGCCAGCAGCAGACCGAGCGAAATCGACAGCACGGTCACTGTACCCAGGAGAAGACGCGACATGCCAGTTCCGACATGGCTGCCAACTGTATCGCGCACGCCGTTGAGCAATGGGACGCCGGGAACCAGGATCATACCTGCTGCCACAAGACAGAGAGCGGGCGAGACGCCCGGAAAGGCCCTCATGAGCAGGGCGCCGACAAGACCGCCGCCAAAGGCGGCGAGTCCTGCGCCTGCGATCGGATTCACCGCGAATGCCCCGAAGGATTGGCGAAGGCATTGGGTTACGAGACCGACAAGGAAAGAGACGCCGACAACCGGCCACGCCGCGCCAAACAGGCGTGCGAGCGACGCCGCAGTTATGCCCATGCCGAGGATGACGAGCCAGTGCGGGTAGCGATTTCCGGTAAGCTCCACTGCGTCCAGCTGGCTATCGACCGCGGCGAGATTGAGATCGGGGCCAATGTCCTGCCTGAGAATGTCAGCCAGTTTGGCAAGGGCGCCCATGTTGACAACCATGCCGGAGATCGCGGAACCCAGCTTGGTGCGGAAGCCCTGATCGTTTTCCAGCGTGAGAAGCAAGCCCTCGGACCAGACCAGAAGATGCGCGTCATAGCCCCGCCGTGCAGCGAACGCGGTTGCAGTTTGCTGGACATACCCAGCGTCGGCGCCATTGACCAGCATGAGCCGGCCCAGCCGCAACGTGGCATGCGCCACGTCGCCAGCCGATGGGCGATCGCTCGGCATCAGGCGCCCGCCAGACCGTTGCCGATCATGTCGAGCGGTTTGACGACGCGGTCGAACTGCTCCTCGGTCACCTTGCCGGACGCGATAGCAGCCGCCTTCAGGGTGAGGCCCTCTGCGATGGCCTTCTCGGCGATATGAGCGGCGTTCTGATAGCCGATGACCGGCGAAAGCGCCGTGACCAGCATGACACTGCCGTCGACATATTGCTGGATCTTGTCCCGGTTCAGCTCAGTACCTTCGACGGAGAAGAGGCGGAACTTTTCGCAGCCATCCGCCAGGATACGAGCGGAATGCAGGAAGTTGCTGATGATCACCGGGCGCATGGCGTTCAGCTCGAAATTCCCCTGGCTGCCGGCAAAGGCGACAGCGGTATCGTTGCCCATCACCTGGATGGCGATCATGACCATCGCCTCGCACTGGGTCGGGTTAACCTTGCCGGGCATGATCGATGAGCCGGGTTCGTTAGCCGGAAGCAGCAGTTCGGCAAATCCGCATCGCGGACCGGAGGCAAGCCAGCGCATGTCGTTGGCGATCTTCATCAGCGCAACCGCAAGGCTCCGAAGCGCGGCGTGGGCGCGCACCATCGCATCAAGGGAGCCCTGGGCGGCGAACTTGTTGGGAGCCGTGACAAAGGGCTTGCCCGTCATCTCGGCAATCTTGGCCGCGACGCCGGCTGAAAAACCCTTCGGCGCATTGAGACCGGTTCCGACCGCAGTTCCACCGACGGCCAACTGGTAGAGGCCCGACCTGCTTGCCTTAATCTGCGCAATGGCGTCGCGGATCTGGCCGGACCATCCGTACCATTCCTGACCAACCGTTAGTGGCACCGCATCCTCCAGGTGTGTGCGGCCGATCTTGACCACGTCCATCCAGCCGGAAGCCTTGCGCTCTATCGTGTCGGCGAGTTTCGCCACCTGTGGCAGCAGCTTTGCGTCAATCGCCTCGACGGCCGCGATGTGCATTGCGGTCGGGAAGGTGTCGTTCGACGACTGGCCCATGTTGACGTCGTCATTCGGACCTACGGGACGCTGAGAACCCAGCGTGCCGCCGAGCAGCTGGATCGCGCGGTTCGAGATCACCTCGTTGACGTTCATGTTGCTCTGTGTGCCGGATCCGGTCTGCCAGACAAAAAGCGGGAAGTGCTCGTCGAGCTTGCCTTCGATCGCCTCGTCGGCAGCGCGGACGATCGCATCCTTCTTCCAGTCCGGCAGACGTCCGGCCGCGTTGTTGACCAGTGCACAGGCTTTCTTGACGACACCATAGGCGTGGTAGACCTCCTTAGGCATGAGATCGCCGCCGATCGAGAAATGCTGGAGCGAGCGCTGCGTCTGGGCGCCCCAGTAGCGATCGGCGGGCACGGAGACGCGCCCCATGCTATCGAATTCTTCGCGCTCGCCTGCGACGTCGAGACCGATCGGTGCAGTCATACGAGCAGGTAGATATTCTGAATCAGACATAAGTTTCTCCTCGCATTGTTCTGTTGCTCTATGAGAGCGTCATGGAAGGGCAAAGGAAGACCCGGACCGGTCCGCAGGTGCGCACCAGACAACAGTCAGTCGATTTTCATACGGCCAAGACAGCTCGACGGTTGAGCTTTAGAAAAGGCGGCGCCCTTTCTTCTCGCAGATGATTGTTGGGGAACTCACAGAATGTCTCTGCATTAATCGATGGCTCCTGTCGTGAACTGCCGCAAGTGTCGGAACAGCCTGCGAGCCAAGGGGCGTTTTCTGCCTCAAGAGCGAACTTTAGGCCCGAGCGAAAGACGATCCTGTGCGGGCCTCATGGACTATGACGAGCTTCACATTCATGGCTTTGAGAACACGAGGTGCGGCGGGTTAAGTGGATGTGTCACCACCGGTTTCCAATGTTCCCTTCGTCGTGAGGAACATTGTACCGTATTCGACGCCCTGTCATTCCAGACTGAGAGTTAGATCATCCTAAACTTCCGTATGGTTCCCTTCGCGCCTTCCGTGTCTCCAAAAGGACGGACAGTTTGCCGGCGGGATGTGATGCCCGTGAGCCATGCGTAGCTATTGTAGATGATGATTTAGCTGTGAGAGAGGTGATCGAGGACCCCCTGCTTTCGCTGACTATCGCAAAGGAATTATTGTTTGCCCCCCAACCAACGACCTTCTGAACGTCAGCCATGTTCGGCGGGAAGTGTCGATTTTCTATCCCGTATGATTTCGTTCATCGAATGCAATCTTTTCGAATTGTTCGACTAGATTGGTGTATCGGCTCTTGCGATGAGCTAGAACGACGTAACTCGTGGTATCAGAGGCCGACAGCTTCCGCGATATTATTCCGGACACGCCGATGTGCTCATAAATATCCGGAATGATGGCAATGCCAACGCCCGCCGCCACGAAACCAAGGATGGACTGATACGCCTAAGGCCTGCGCCGCACTTAGCATTTATGTTCCGCAAGGCGCCTGAATCTTAGAAAAGTTAATCTATAAAAACAATAGACATTATGGAAGCCTCTTGCCTACTCCTCACCACATCGGCTGACGGACGAATTTGAGAGGGTAAACTATGCGCATTTCTAGATTCATTTGGGCTTTCGGCGTGATTGCCTCGCTACTTACATCCGCTCATGCGGAAGAGGCCAAGAAGGTCGTCATCGCCTATCAGACCGGTGCGGTTCCATACCTGGTCGGCATTGCGAATGGAGACCTCGCCAGGGAAACCGGATGGAATATCGAGTTCCGCCGTTTCAACTCCGGCGCGGACATCTTTGCGGCGATTGCATCCGGCGACGTCCAGCTTGGCGACGTCGGTTCCAGCCCTTATGCGGCATCGGTCAGCAAGGACCTGGACGTCAAGGGGATCTACATCACGGCTGGCGCTGGCGACAGCGAAGCCTTGGTGGTGCGGCCAGATATCAAGTCGGCAGCCGATCTCAAGGGTAAGAAGTTCTCGGCTGCGCCGGTCTCGACCGACCATTACCAACTTCTGGCCTATTTGAAGCAGGAGGGGCTCACGGAGAAGGACGCTCAGGTCATCGCCATGCCGCAGCCCCAGATCGTCGCCGCCTGGAAGCGGGGCGATATCGATGGCGCGTTTGTTTGGGACCCTGCTCTCACCGAACTGAAGAAGGAAGGCAGGATCCTGATTACCTCTGGCGAAGTTTCGAAGCGAGGGGCTCCCGTGTTTAGTGCACTGGTCGTGACTGGCGAATTCGCCAAAAAGAACCCTGAATTCCTCACGAAATACGTTAGCCTCATCGACAAGTACTATGTCGACTTTGCAAAGCACGCCGAGGCCTGGGGTGCCGGCTCCGAAAACATCAAACTGATCGCCAAGCTGCAGGGCGGCACACCTGAAGAAAACGCCGGTTGGCTGAAGACGACCGTCGTTGTTCCGCTTCAGGAGCAGGTCACCGACGCCTGGCTCGGCGGGGGCGACAAGGGCAATGTTTCCAAGACACTGAAGGACACAGCCCAGTTCTTGAAGGAGCAGAAGAAGATCACGGCGGTGAAGGAAGGCTACGCGGACTTTGTCGATCCGCAGTTCGCCAAGGCGGCGCTCGCTTCGAACTAACGACACCCCGTTTGCCGAACGGCGGCCTCACCAGAAGGCCGCCGCATTCCCATCAGGATGCGACCATGCTCTCGATACGAAACGCCACGGTAAAATTTGACGCTGCCGACGGAACCGAGGTTCACGCCCTCGACAATGTCTCCTTCGACATTCCGCCGGATTCCATTGTCGTCGCGCTTGGAGCCTCCGGCTGCGGGAAATCGACGCTGCTGAACATCATCGCCGGGTTCCGGCCTCTGACGGAGGGCCAGATTCTAATCGATGGGGAAACGGTGATTGGTCCCGGCGGCGACCGCGGCGTCGTTTTCCAGAAGGATACGCTGTTGCCCTGGGCAAATGTCCTCGACAATGTCGCGCTCGGCCTGCGCTATCGAGGGGTTCCGAAGGTACAGCGCCATCGACAGGCCCGCGAACTGCTCAACCTGGTGGGCCTCGCCGATTTCGAACGGAAGCCACCTTACGAGCTCTCGGGCGGAATGCGACAGCGCGTCGGCATCGCGCGGGCGCTCGCCACCGACCCCAAGATCCTCCTCATGGATGAACCGTTTGGAGCGCTCGACAGCCTTACCCGCGAGAATATGCAGCAGCTCCTGGCGTCCATCTGGGCGAAGACAAAGAAGCAAGTCTTCTTCATCACGCATTCGATTGAGGAGGCGCTGACGCTCGGCACGCATATCCTGGTAATGTCGCCAAGACCGGGGCGGGTGATCGCACGTTATCAGGCTGATTTCGTTCGCGAGTTTGCAGCCACTGGCGACATTGGTCCGGTCCTTGCCGATCCGGAATTCGTCCGTCTCCGCGAAGAAATCCGCTCCCTGATCCACAAGCCAGAGCAGCACGCGGTTCGCGCTGCATGACTTTTAAGCAGGGCGAATATGATCATAGAGATGTGAGGATTACGACATGAGCGCAGCCACCGATTCCGCGGTCGCGATCGCGGAAGAAAACAAAAAGCCTTCCGAAGTCCGCTCGCGCGGTAAAACCCGCGGAACTTTCGCTATCAGCGCCGCCACTTTGGCTGGGTTACTGGCCTTTTGGGTCATTGCAACGAAGTATCATCTTGCCTCCACGCTTTTCCTGCCGTCGCCGCTCGACGTCGCGACCCAGGCCGTTGCGGTGGCATCCGACGGCTATGCAAACGGGACCCTTCTTGAACATGTCTTCGCCAGCCTCGGCCGCATCAGTTTGGCTTTGGCGTTCGGAATCGGCCTCGGCGTCCCGGTCGGTCTCATTATGGGTCTCAACCGCTGGGCCAAGGGCATCCTCAGTGTTCCAATCGACATTTATTGGGGCCTTCCGCCGCTCGCCTATCTTCCGCTCCTGATCATCTGGCTCGGCATCGGCGAGTCGTCGAAGATCTTGCTTCTCAGCCTCTCGGCGTTTGCGCCAATATGCTATGCCGCTCAAGCCGGCGTCGGTTCCGTTCCGCGGGAGCGGATAAACGCCGCCCTCTCGCTGGGCGCAAGCGCGCTGCAGGTGTTCACCACGATCGTACTGCCCTCGGCGCTGCCGGAGGTGTTGACCGGTGTACGAATTGCGATCGGCGCGACGCTCTCGACCCTTGTCGCCGCCGAACTGATCGCCGCGCAATCCGGCGTCGGCTACATGATCATGTCGGCCGCCAACTTCCTCGCGACGGATGTGGTCTTTGTCGGCCTTATCGTCATCGCGATCTTCGCATTCGTCTTCACGATGGGAATGCGCTTTCTTGAACACCGCCTCGTCCCCTGGAAGGGTAAACTCTGATTTTGGATGACTGCGATGAGCGCCATCGGCCGCCGACCTTCGGATAAATGCGCAATATCGCCCAGGCGGCGGATCGTCTTGGCTTCAACTTATTGCCTTCAAAGCAGATCTGAATCTGCCGCAAAAGTCGGTCGCAAAATGCGAAGTTTTGCGACAGAAATGAATTCGGCCGCTCCCCGGCCAAGAGCGGCCTCTGCTCTGTCGCATCAATCCCTCACAAAACGCCGACTTTTGCGGATGGCGTTCGCGACATTTTTTCTTCCTGTGACGCAGCTATACTGGTCGACCAGGCGGAATAAGCTAGCTGTTCGCGCGCTGGCTGAGCCAGATGCTGCCGATGACCAGAGCGATGCCAGCAATCTGAAGCGCGGTCAGTGTCTGCCCTAGAAGGCCCCACCCAAGCAGCACAGCGGTCAACGGGCTAAGAAACAACAGCGACGACACGACCGAGGAGTCCAGCCGCCCTATACCCCGGAACCAGAGGGCATAGGTCAAGGCCGCCCCGACTAGGCCGAGCCATGCGAGCCCCACCAGGTTGGAGGCCGTCGGAACAGGAAGGGAAGGCTCGAAGAGCAGAACTACGGGAACCAGAAGCAAACCGCCTGCGGTCAACTGCCAAGCCGTGAACGCAAGAGGCGACACGGGTGGTCGCCATTTTCGCGCCAATATGCCTCCCAACGCCATGGAGGTCGCTCCAGCCAGACCGGCGGCTATGCCTATCACGTCGAGTGCGGCGCTCGGGGTCAAAACCAACAAGGCAACGCCGCCCATACCGACCAATGCACCAATGATCGCCAGTGGACGCACTGGGCTGGCTAGCAGAAACGAGGCAAGAAAGACAACGATCAAGGGCTGTGCCGAGAGCACTGTGCCTGCGACTCCGCCGGGAAGCCTGTAGGCGGCGACGAACAGCATGCTCAAGAAAATCGAGATATTAAGAGCTCCGAGTATGAAGGAGCGCAGCCACCAGATTCCGGTCGGCATCTGGCGCACGATCGCCATCAGGAGCAACCCTGCTGGGAGTGCACGTAGCATGGCGACAGTCATGGGCGAAAAGCCCGACAAGAACTCTGTCGTCACGAGATAGGTGCTGCCCCAGACGACGGGTGCGAAAGCTGTCAGCGGTAGATCCCAAACACTTGTTTTCATGATATTTGAAGAACCTCGGAAAGCGGACGGCGCGGCTTTTGCGGCCAGTTTCCTGGTGCTGCGCGGCCGACCGGGAGAAGCATCGCTGGCACCTCGTCCTGAGCGAGGCCAAATTCGCGGGCCACAGCGTCGGCATCGAAGCCGACCATTGGACAGGATGCGAGATCCATCGCTTCGGCGGCATAGATGAGCGTCGTTGCGCCGAGGGTGGCAGAGCGTACGGCCTCGTCGCGTGCCGCGCGGGGATCTGCATATTGCGCGCTTGCGTTCTTCTGCCACCCTGATGCCGTGGCCTGTTGCATGTGTCCGGATTCGACAAACGGTCGCAGCCGTTCGGGAAGCGCCGTGTGATCAGGCAACTGCCCGCAAACGATGAAGGTTACGGCGGCGTTGGAAACCTTGACCTGACCGTAGGCGAGCTCACGCAATCTCGCTTTCGCGTCCGGCTCCCGCACCGCGATGAATCGCCAGTTCTGAAGATTGTAGGCTGTCGGCGCGCGTGTCGCGAGACGAACGAGGTCTTCAATCTCGGCGTCCGCCAGAGTGTGAGACGCGTCGAACAGGTTGGCGGAAACGCGTCGTTTGATAAGGGCGATCGTGGGATGGGCCATTTCAGTAAATCCCGTCTGAAATTCGTTGCAGCAGAGATAAGGCATTCACCATCGGGTGATAATGTGCGAAATAACGAAGAAATTGTTTTCTAATGGAGAATAATGAGATGGACCGCTTCACGGCACTCCAGGTGTTTCGGCATGTGGCGGAAATGGGCAGCTTTGCCGAGGCTGGGCGGAAACTTGGTCTATCTCCTCCCGCCATCAGCAAGAATGTCGCGGAACTGGAGGCACATCTAGGGGTGCGTCTGATCAACCGGACGACGCGGCGCATGGCGCTGACCGAGGAGGGCAGGACCTATCTTGAACACGTCACACGCGGCCTCGACGCGTTGATCGAAGCCGAAATGGCACTCTCTTCCGCGAAGACGTCACCGACCGGCACACTGCGCGTGAGTGCGCCAATGACGGTCGCGCTGACACGCTTTTCCGAAGCGATCCCTGAATTCCTGTCGCTCTACCCCGAGCTGAAGCTCGACCTGCACCTTGATGATCGGCGGGTCGATATCGTCCGGGAGGGGTTCGATCTTGCTATTCGCGGCAGCAGCAATCTTGAGGATTCAAGCCTGATTGCAAGAAAGCTGGCGGTGATGCCGCATGTGCTCTGCGGGGCTCCATCCTATTTCGAAGCGCATGGAAAACCGCAAGTGCCTTCCGATCTGCAGACGCTGAACCACATTCGTTTTCCTTTTGGCGGAAATGCAGATGTCTGGGAATTCAGAAAAGACGAACACACCGAGCGGATCACGGTCGAGGCGCGCTACTCCGTCACATCAAGCCTTGCCGTGCGCGACGCGCTACGCGGTGGTTTCGGCGTCAGCCTGATCCCTCTTCCTTACGTAGAGAAAGACTTGCAGGACGGGCGCCTGCAATCGGCACTGGATGACTGGACGACGGCGGAAACCACGCATTACGCCGTCTATCCGTCGCGCCAGCATGTCGCGCCGAAAATCCGTGTCTTTCTCGATTTCCTGCTCCGGCAGTTCGGCCGGAATCAGGCAGCGGACGGATGAGCCTTGCCGCGGATTAGAGCAATTCTAGGAAAACTGCGAAGCGGTTCTCCGTCCGGAATTGCGTGAAACAAAAGGTTAGAGCGGTTCTTGCGCCGGTGAAGTGGCGTCGTTTGGAGGCGGAGATCGCTGCCAAGCGCCTTCCCATTTCTCAGATATTCGCCGCCGTGTAGATTTCGAACGGCAGCGTATGCTGCGAAACGATCGGCGTTCGATTGGTGCCCAGCGCTTCAGCCATCGCCTTCACAAGCGTGTCCGCGAGAAGCCGGGCAGGGTGCGATAGAACGACTTTGATGATGCCCTCCGCGAGGCCCGCGCGCGTTTCGTTGGTCAGTTCATGGGCGACGACCATGAGACGCTTCGCTGCAGGGCCGCCGTCCTCGCGAAGTGCGCGCATCACGCCTGTCACCCCGCCGCCAGCCACATAGAGGCCCACCCAGTTGTCTTCCTTCTTCAACAGGCTCCGAGTGAGCTCATAGGCGATCTCCGGCTCTTCCTGGGTGCCGAGCGTCTCCATCATCTGAAAGTCCCGCTCGCTTTCGCGGAAGTAAGAACGGAACCCCATCTCGCACAGTTCCTGCGACAGGTACCGGTGACTGCCGACGAAGACGGCGACCTTGCCTGGTGCGGGATTGACGTTGTCGATGAACCAGGCAGCGGTTCGCCCCTTCTTGACGCAGTCGTTTCCGACATAGCCCGCCCTTCCAGGAGCGGTCAGGTCGGAGATCATCGTGAAGACGGGAATGCCCTCGACCTCAAGCCCGTCGACAGCGTGGTTGATCTGCGGGTGATCCGACGTGATGATACCGATTGCGTCGGCGTCTCTGCTCATTGCAAGCAGGGCGTCGGCGGTGTTCTCCGGCGCGAGTTCGTCGACAAACCTGACGATGGCTCGACCATGTGCGTCTGGGAAGCTCTCGACTGACTTCGTAAGAACCTCCGCCCACATCTGGTAGAGCTTGCGATGAGACTGCTTCAGAAGGAAGCCGAACTTGATCACAGGCTTCTCGGTCTCAAGCCGCCGCTTGATGGCGGTGACGCCGTGGAAGCCGATCCGCTCGGCTGCCTCGAGAACGCGCTCGGCCGTCTGTGGGCGTACGGGGTCGCGTCCGTTCAGCACCCGGTCCACGGTCGAAATCCCCACATTTGCGGCCTTTGCAAGATCGGCGATCGTTGGTCTGCTCATCATTGTCTCCCAGAAATTGAGAGGTAGTGTGGGAGATTTTGGGAGAAACGTCCAGCGTTAAATTGACAGACACGGGAGAAATGTGGTCGTTTCCATGTCGCTGGAGGAAACAGCTACACAGAAAAAATCGTCGAAAGCGACACACTTGGGAGGAGAGGCGAGATGCCTGCGGCCAACGACACGGCGCGCCTGTTGGAGCGCGACAACGCCCACCAGAAAGAGGGCTCCGCGCTCGTACTCGAGATGCGGAACATCACCAAGGCGTTTCCGGGCGTCCTCGCCCTGGACGGGATGAACCTCAAGGTTCGCGCTGGGACGGTTCATGTCCTCGTCGGCGAGAACGGCGCCGGCAAATCGACGTTGATGAAGATCCTGAGTGGCACCTACTCCATCGACGGCGGCGAGATCCTGTTCAAGGGGGAAGTCCTTGGCGGGCAGGACACGTCCGCAGCTCTGGAACGCGGTATATCCATGATCCATCAGGAGCTGAGCCCTGTCCTGGACATGACGATCGCCGAGAACATCTTTCTTGGCAGGGAACCAACCCTGGCGCAAACCGGTGTCCTGTCGCGCTTCATCGACTTCAGCAAGATGAATTCCGAAACTCAGGCACTTCTCGACAGACTGGGTCTGAAGTACAGCCCCGAAGCCAAGATGCGCGACCTGTCGATCGCGGCGATGCAGCTCATCGAGATCGTGAAGGCGATCTCACGGCAGGCGTCCCTGGTCATCATGGACGAGCCGACCTCGGCGATCAGCGATACGGAAGTGGCTATGCTGTTTCGTCAGATCGCCGATCTCAAGGCGAACGGTGTCGCCATCATCTATATCACCCACAAGATGGACGAAATCTTCCAGATCGCCGACGACATTACGGTCATGCGCGACGGCCAGTTCATCGCTGCAGCGCCTGCAAGCGACTACGAGGAGACCAAGCTCATCTCCCAGATGGTCGGCCGCACGATCTCGAGCATTTTTCCGAAGGAGGAGGTTCCGATCGGCGACGTGGTGCTGTCTGTCGAGGGGCTAGGGCGTGAGGGCGTTTTCGAAGACGTCAGCTTCAATGTTCGTGCGGGAGAGATCGTCGGACTTTCCGGCCTGATTGGCGCCGGCCGCACCGAGGTCGCTCGGGTGATCTTCGGCCTCGATGCCGCAACCAGCGGATCCATACACCTCAACGGGCAGCCGCTGAAGCTGAAGTCCCCTTCGGACGCCATCAAGAGCGGTATCGCCATGGTCTCCGAGGACAGGAAGGCCGAGGGTCTCGTGCTGTGCCGTTCGGTCGGCGAGAACATTTCACTGGCAAATCTGAAGAAGTTCACGGCCGGTCTGTTCGTCAGCGAACGGCAGGAAGAAACCGCCGCGCAGCGAATGATCAAGATGCTGCAGATCAAGACGCCAGATACGGCGATGATCGTGGAGAATCTCAGCGGCGGAAACCAGCAGAAGATCGTTCTGGCGAAGTGGCTGCTGGGAGATCTCAAACTTCTCATTCTCGATGAACCGACGCGGGGCATCGACGTCGGATCGAAATCCGAAATTCACCGCTTGATGACTGAGTTCGCCCGTCAGGGCCTGGCGATCATCATGATCTCGTCCGAGCTGCCGGAGATTCTCGGCATGAGTGACCGTGTCGTCGTCATGAGCGAGGGCCGGGTCGCGGGCGAACTGACAAGAAGCGAGGCCAATCAGGAAAGCATCATGCGCCTTGCGACGGGAGGACACTGATGAATACCGAACCCATGACAGCAACGGCCAAAGGCGCCGCGCCGAAGCTTGCCGCAAAGGCCGGCGGTATCGATTTCGCGCTGGTCTACCGGAAGTACGGGACGATCCTGATCTTTTTCGGCATCTGCATATTGGCGTCAGTTCTCAGCCCGACATTCCTTACGGAAGCTAATCTGACCAACGTGCTGCGCCAGGTCGTCGTGGTCAGCCTGCTCGCGTGCGGCGTGACCTTCATCATCATCCTCGGTCACATCGACGTCTCGCTGGGATCTGTGCTCGCACTCTGCGGCGTCATTGCAGCAAGCGTGATGTCGATGACGGGCAGCATCATCCTGGCGGTGGTCGCAGGCGTGGCGGTCGGGATCGTCACCGGAACAATCAACGGGTTCGTCATCACCTTCTTCCGGATTCCATCATTCATCATGACTTTGGCGATGACGACGGTCGCGCGTGGCGCCGTGCTTCTCTATACGGGTGGCTCGCCGGTGACCGGTCTTGGTGACTTCAGGGTCATTGGACAGGGATCGCTCGGACCAGTGCCGATCTCCGTTCTCATCCTAGCGGTCTTCGTCGTCATCTCCTGGGTTCTGCTGAACAAGACCAAGTTCGGACGATACGTCTATGCTGTCGGCGGCAACGAACGGGCGGCGCGTGCCTCTGGCATCAATCCCGACAGCATCGTCGTCAAGGCGTTCATCTTCAACGGAATCCTTTGCGCGGTCGCTGGCATCGTCCTCATGTCCCGCATCAATTCCGGACAGCCGGCCGGCGGCGTCGGCTACGAATTCGATGCGATTACCGCCGTCGTCGTCGGTGGCACCAGCCTGATGGGCGGGACCGGAACGATCACCGGCACCATCATCGGTGCGATGATCATCGGCGTCATCAACAACATCCTCAATCTCATGAACGTCAGCTCGTACTGGCAGCAGATCATCAAGGGACTGATCATCGCGGTCGCCGTCATCCTTGATGTTTGGACGAAATCGGCCCGAACCAAAAAGAAGGCCTGATCGAAGAAGTCACACGCGGTGCGAACGCGTCCGCGCGAAGGACCAACTGTGTGTCGGCGTCATGCGCCTGAAACTCAACTGTGCACCATCAAAGGGAGGAGACCCCAATGAAACTTATCGCCAAGCTTGCACTCGCCTGCGCCGTATCCGCGGTGGCACTTTCCGCCTCTGCCGCGTTCGCCGCCGACAAGTTCGTCGTCGGATACGCCAACATGGCCGACACCGACGTGTTCGTCATGGCCCGCAAGAACGCGTTCATCGAAGCTGCGAAGTCCGATCCTGACGTCGAGATCAAGTTCACCGACGCCAACAACGACGCCAGCAAGCAGCTCGACCAGATCGACAACCTGATTGCCCAGAAGGTCAACGTGATTGTCGTCGTGCCGGTCGACTACGAAGGCATTGTCCCAGGCGTCGAGAAGGCGAACGAGGCTGGCATTCCGGTTGTCGCGCTCGGCATTCAGTCGGCTGGCGGCAAGTACACCTTCGTCGGCTCAAAGAACATAGACGCCGGGAAGATGCAGGCCGAGTATATGAAGGAGCACCTGCCGAAGGATGCGCAAATCCTTTACCTGCAAGGCACGCCTGGCCTCTACCACTCCCAAGAGCGTCTCAAGGGTTTCCAGGATAATCTTGGCCGCCCCGACGTGAAGATCCTCGCAACCCTCTCGGGCAACTATGACCGTGCCGAAGGCATGAAGGTCACGGAAGACTGGATTCAGAGCTTCCCGAAGTTCGACGCGATCATCGCTGCCAACGACCAGATGGCACTTGGCGCGCGCGAAGCCCTGCAGGGCGCTGACCGCCTGAAGGGAGTAATGATCTCCGGCGTCGACGGCGTTCCGGATGCGCTGACCGCCATCAAGGCCGGCGAGATGTCCCAGACCATCTTTCAGAACGCCGGCGGCCAGGCCAAGGCGGCCTTCGAAGTGGTGGAAGGCATCAAGAAGGGCGAGACGCCGCCGGCCGAGATGCTCGTGCCGTTCGAGTCCATCACCAAGGACAATGTCGGCCAATACATGAAGAAGTAATTCCTCCCGAGCCGCGTGTCGGGGCGGAATGCCCCGGCACGCACATCCAAATGCAATGACATATTTCGGAGCCACTGAAATGATGCGTCTAAGCCTGGTAACCGACATTCTCGGCTACCTCCCATTCGAGGAAATGCTCGATACGGTGTCGAACCTCGGATTCGAGTCCGTCGAACTGGGTTGCGGGAACTGGTCGAAGGCTCCGCACCTTCGTCTCGATCACCTTCTGTCGAGCGAGCAGGCGCGAAAGGATTTTCGCGACGCTCTCGAACGCCGCGGCCTGTCGATCTCCGCGCTCAATTGCTCGGGCAACCAGCTTCATCCGGGACCGAGTGGAGAGGAGCACCGCGCCGTCGTTGAAAAGACGTTCAGGCTCGCCGAGAAGCTGGGCGTCAAGACTGTCGTCATGATGTCCGGATGCCCAGGAGGCACCCCGAAGGACGAGCTTCCTAACTGGATCACCCACGTCATTCTCCCGGAGCATGTCGAGGCGCTCGACTACCAGTGGAACCAGGTTCTAATCCCTTATTTTCAGAAGGCGGCCGTTCTCGCCAAGGATTGCGGCATTCGCGTCGCGATCGAGAACCTCGGCGCCACGATGATCCACAATCCTGCCAACATGCTCCGCCTTCGCGAGCATGTCGATCCCGTCATCGGCATGAACTTCGACCCCAGCCATCACATGTGGATGGGCGGCGATCCGATCGCCGCCGTCAGGCTGCTCGGCGACGCGATCCACTACATGCACGCCAAGGACGTCCGTCTCGAGCGCACGCTGGCAGAGGCAAACGGTCTCGTCGACACGTACTGGATCAACGACATCGCCAAGCGCTCCTGGAACTACGTGGCCCTCGGCCACGGACACGACGTGCAGTGGTGGAAGGAGTTTTTCGCGGTCGCCAAGATGGTTGGCTACGACGGCCCCGTCAGCCTCGAAATGGAAGACGCGGGCATGGAGCCGCTCATCGGCGTTAAGAAATCGCTCACCACTCTCAAGCTCGCGCTGCCGCGCGACTTCAATTGACATTCGCTCAACAGGACAACCCAAATGACCCTCAAAATTGGTGTTATCGGAACCGGCGCGATTGGCCAGGAGCATATCGAGCGCCTTCACAATCGCCTTGTCGGCTCGATCGTTGTCGCCGTGAACGACATCAGCAAGGCGCAGGCCGAATCCGTCGCCAAGCGGCTCACGCCAGCAGCGCGTGTCTTCGACACCGGTCAGGAACTGGTGTTGGACCCCGGTGTCGACGCAGTGGTCGTGACCTCATGGGGGCCGTCGCACGAAGAGTTCGTCCTTGCGTCTATCGCGGCCGGGAAGCCGGTGTTCTGCGAAAAGCCACTTGCGACGACGGCAAAGGCTTGCCTGAACATCGTCAAAGCAGAGGTAGCCAGCGGACGGCATCTCGTCCAGGTGGGCTTCATGCGGCGCTACGACAGGGGCTATCGCCTGCTGAAACAGCAGATCACCAGCGGCAATCTTGGCGAGCCGCTCATGGTCCATTGCGCCCATCGCAATCCGTCGGTGCCGGACGTTTACGCCGGCGATATGGCGATCACCGATTCGTTCGTTCACGAGATCGACGTGCTTCGCTGGCTTCTGGAAGACGACTACGTCTCCGCCCAGGTAATCCTGCCGCGGAAGACGAAGCACACCCGCAAGGACCTCGATGATCCTCACATGATCCTCCTGGAGACGACGAAAGGGATCAGGATCGACGTCGAGGTCTTCGTAAACTGCCCGTACGGCTACGACATCCAATGCCAGGTCGTCGGCGAAGACGGGATTGGCTATCTGCCGGAACCCATGAGCGTTCTCCTTCGAAAGGACGCCAAGCTTAGTCACGAGATTCTGCAGGATTGGAAGCTGCGCTTCATCGATAGCTACGACGTGGAGCTGCAGGAATGGATCGACTCCGTCAGGGCTGGTGTGGTTCGCGGTCCGACGGCGTGGGACGGCTATTTCGCCTCCGTCACCGCCGACGCATGCGTAGAAGCTAAGCACACGGGACGGATCGTGCCGATCAAGATCGACGAACGGCCCTCGTTCTATGCGCCGGCCGCGCTGAAGCCCGCGGCTTAACGAACTGGCAGAGGAGGAACGCCAATGAAGATTGCACTCGATCCCCACATGCACCGGCACCTGCCGCTCAACGAGCTTTGCCGAAAGGCTGCAGAGCTAGGATACGAATACATCGAAGTGTCGCCGCGCGACGACCTTCTTCCCTGGTGGGTTCGACCGCGCGCGCACAAGGAGCGCATCGCCGAGTTCAAGAAGGCGCTCAAGGATCATGGCGTGCAGGTGGCTTCGCTGCTGCCCATGTATCGTTGGGCGAGCCCGCACGAGGACGAGCGACAGGCGGCCGTATCCTATTGGAAGGAGGCGATCCGGCTGGCCGTGGAACTCGGCGTCGACACCATGAACTCGGAGTTCGGCCGTGGACCTTCTCCCGACCGTGGCCACCGTTCCAACTGCTGCGGCGGTCACTTCACGCACGAACATAGCGAAGCTGCATGGTGGCGCTCCATCGAGGAACTGGTGCCGGTCTTCGAAAAGGAAGGCGTCAACCTCAACATGGAGCCGCATCCCGAGGACTGGTGCGAGACGCTTCATCCTGCCATCGACATGCTGAAGACGATCGGCTCGAAGAACGTCAAATTCCTCTACTGCGCGCCCCATACCTTCTACTTCGGCGACGACATGGCGAAGATGATCCGCGACGCCGGCTCGCTGATCGCCCATGTCCATGTCGCCGACACATATAATCACAAGGCGTCGTCAGGGCTCCGATACATCATCAACCCGCCGGGCGCAAAGGTGACGATCCATCAGCACATGGATATGCACCAGGGCGAGATCGACTGGGATGTCTTCTTCTCGTCGCTTGCCGAAGTCGGCTTCGAT
The DNA here is from genome assembly GCF_041357635.1 of Sinorhizobium sp. CB7. NCBI lineage: Bacteria > Pseudomonadati > Pseudomonadota > Alphaproteobacteria > Hyphomicrobiales > Rhizobiaceae > Sinorhizobium > Sinorhizobium sp. CB7. Next base: position 278,823 of record NZ_JAULLL010000006.1, on the reverse strand, counting down.
GGGATCGTGACCGCATGCGTCTTCGGGTGGGAAGACCGGGCCGACGCCTCCGGACGGTTCATGAGGACCGAAATCCAGAAGTACGTCGACAAGTACTGGAAGAAGTAGGCGATCGGGTTGGCTGGTGGCGAACATGCGTATCGGACTGGCAGGATACGGCAGGGGGGCAGGCATTTTCTGCTCTCGGATGAAGCGGCCCATATGTGATTGACTTCGGGTGGGCTGCACAGCAAGCGGCGCTATGGAGATCGAAGAGCCAGAGACAACGCAAGATTTGAACTTCTCCACCCCCCCCGCGACCAATCAGGCATGAAGCAACAACCGCCTCCGTGTGACAAACTCCGGGGGCGGTTTTGCGTTTTCGGGAACAGCGATCAGCACGACTCATTCGCGCATGAACCAGCGAAGGACTGAGCGCGATCAGAGAATCTTATTTTTCGGGTGGCCTTGTGAGCATGGTCTGGAACGTGGCACTGACTGTCAATGGCTAGGGAAGCCTCCTATTATGGCGCGCTGTAACGACCGTTTACCGTGATGCCATCCAAGCCGGAGGGTAGTCGAGACCGGATACAGACTTCCGGGGTATCGGTAGAACTAAGACCACGATCTCGCGTTTGAGCCAAATCTAGCGATCAGTGCTGCAAGCGCCGCCACCATGAGCAGATAAGCCACCCCCGCCTGCCATGCTCCCATCGGGAAACCGACAAGCAGCAGCGTGTCATTTCCACCAGGGATAAGAAGCGCCCCAAAACCCATCAGCATGCCGCCAAGCACTCTTCGCGATAGACTTCCCCAGGTCGGCCACCTCAGCGAAAACCGATGTCGACGAATCCTCGCCGAAACGAGACTGCCGCCAAACATACAGACAAAGATGAGTGAACTTGTCACCGGAATCGAAAGCATCGATCCGACTGAGGTCGTGATTGAGAAGCGAGGAGCGAACGCCGATAAGGTGGCCGACGTTATGCCAATAGTACCCATCGCCAACGTCAGCCGACGGAAGTTTGTCTCCGATTTGATAGAGATGCCGAGTCTGAGGAGTAGGAACGCGGACAAAACCACCACAAGGGCTTCTAGGCCAAGCGGCGGTGAAGCGCTGATCGGCATTGGTTCTTCGCGCAGATTAAACACGGAATCGAGGGACAGGATCATAAAAATCCCGAGGAACGTGAAGCCGAAATCCATCTCTCCGTTACCCAAGTGTCCAACTGATCCAAAGATGCAGGCACCGTTCACGTATACGCCGACGCCAAAGAGAATGGCTGCACCGGTCATGTGAACCAAGGGAGACCATCCACCGGGCATCGTAGGCAACCTATCGAGGGTGATATAGGCGATCGCGGCCCACAATGCGCATTCGGCCAGAGCGAGAAATCGTGCAGGCCTTCGTTGGGAAACCAACTCTGTCGTAGCGATGAAGGTGCAGATCGATCCGTGGTTCATCGCGAAGCCGAGGACGAAGCCCAGCGCACCGATCAAACCAAAAACCGCCCACGTCTCGAAGCCTGCCGCCCCAATACCGTGGGATAACGCGTTCACGGCACAATCCTTCATACGTTCAGTGAAGAAGATCGCACTTCCCACATTGGCACGAGTTTGGCGCTTAGGGAATGGCGAACACGCCGATCCAAGCTTGGTCGAGGTGTTCGCTTTAAGGGCTAATGTGACAGACTTGCGGGTTTTAGCTTCTCGCGAACCGGATTGCGGCCAGGGAATCCATCGCAATCCAGAGCGATAGCGCTAGAAGGCCCAGGTCCTTGAGCAGGAACTGTCCCGAGGCGACGGAGATGGCCGGGAACCCGAGTTCAGGAACAATCACGCCCGGCGTCGTAATCATGAAGCTGATGGTGGTGACGAACAATCCCGACGACAGGATGCCTCCCACCAGCGAATAAGCCGGGTTCAAAGATCTCGCGGCGATAAGCGCGCCGATACTAAGTTCGAGGACGCCCAGAAAGCTCGAAAAGCCTCGTACACTCAAGATCGAGTACATCCAGCTTACAAGAGGGTTGTTACTGACGAGGTCGACCAGCCCCTCAGCTTCGTAGGCTGTAAACTTCATACCGCCAAACCAGGCGTAAATCACGATGATTGATAGATATAGGCCAGCGGTTGTTGCCGCGCGACCATACGTCTCTGCCAGATGCAGGATACTTTCCATGCGTTTCGATTTCGGCTGTGCGCCGATATGATCGACGATTTGGGTCATTTCCTTCTCCGATTGATGATAGGACTTGGCGGGCTTTCGACCCGTTGGGCTCAAAACGATACCGATCTGTATCGTTGAATTAACCAAATACTACCGATCGGTATCGTTTTCAATTCACGAAATCGCGATCCGGATTTCACATGAGCGCGAGCGCGCGGCTTTGAGGCGATGCAAGCAGTTTTTTCTTCGATCCACCATTAGAAGCCACAGCCATTGCAACGAGCGCTACGATCGATTAAATATCGCTACAGATCGGTTTCTTTTAGGGTACGGCTATGCGGCGATCAGAGATCAAGGACCATCTGCTTGAAACAGCCCAGCGCCTATTCAACGAGCATGGCTATCATGCAACTGGCGTAGACTTGATAATCGCCGAAAGTGGCGTCGCGAAAACGACCTTATACCGACACTTCCAGACTAAGGAGGACCTGATCCTCGCAGCGCTCGAGCGGCGCGACGAGGAGGATCGCCGTGAGATGCGCGAGTTTGTCGAAAAGCGCGCGAGCGATCCGATCGAGCGCATTCGGTCAACATTCGACTTTCTGGAACTCTGGTTCAAGGACAAGGACTTTAGAGGCTGCAGCTTTATGGCTGCTGCCGGAGAACACAAGGACATCGCCAATCCCGTGTTTCGGGCCGCCGGGATGCACAAGCGCTTGGCACTCGCCTACTTCGAAGAGCTCGCTCATGCTGCACGGTTCCGCAACCCGGAGCGCGTGGCGGACGAAATCAATCTTCTCCATGAAGGAGCAACGGCCGTCGCCCAAATGGTTCGCTCAGCGGAGCCTGCCCGTCAGGCGAAACGGATGGCAACGGCTCTCCTCTCCACGATGGAACGCGATTAGTCAGAACCCGATAACCGGGGAACCGGCCGCTCATTAAAGGCGTGTCGCCCAGGCTGCAGGTCTGCGTGCGCCGAAGACAACCCACCTGCCGCCCAGCGTTGATATAGCCTGTTTGCTCAGAGGTAGGAGGGCGGGTTCTGTCGCCTAAGGAATCCTATATCGCTGTCGGGATGCAGTGACCGGCCCACCCTAGCTTTCAATGGCCGTTAAATATCTTTCCATGGACCGCTCCACGGCACGGTTGCCGTCGCTTTCGATAGTTCTGCCGGGAAACGCACCATAAATCGCCTCAAATCGATATGGCCGCACCGCCTGCGAGATTCCCTTCACCGTACGCGCGTTGAGCGGAATGAGGTTCGGATAGCTGCGCATGAAGCTGACGTATTTGCGATCCATGGTCACTTGCATTGTGTCGCCGACGAACAGAGCGCCTCGGCCGTCTTCGAGCCAGGGACAATGAAGGACAGAGCTGCCTGCGAAATGGCCACCACACCGGATCATGGTCGCCTGGCCTACCTGCAGCGCCTCACCCGTCCATCGGCGTAGACCCACACAGGATCTTTGCACCCATTCGCCGTCATCGGCGTGGATATGGAGCGGCACGCCGCCGCAGGCTGTGCTCCATTCGATCATCGACGAATAGAAATGGGGGTGGGAGATCGCGATCGCACTCAGGCCGCCCAAGGCAGCAATTCGGGCTTTGCTGGCTTCGTCGATGAGGCTGAGGCAGTCCCAGAGAATGTTGCCGTCTGGACCTTCGATGAAAAAGGCGCGCTGACCAATTCCGAAGTCCGGCGCGATCTGTAGGCTGTGAATGCCTTCCGCTTCCTCATTCCAGATTACGCTGTGCGTCTGGCTGAGCGCCGCCATGTCCGTCCACCTTTGACCTGATTGGGGCACGAATTGACGATCGTCTTCACAGATGGGGCAGGCTGGCGGTGGTTCGGGGCTCTCGCTGAACTGCGTGCCGCATGTCATGCAGATAAAACACGTCATCCTCAAATCCTCGCCAGCTTGTCTCTGAAGGCATCGAGCATGTCACGCCGCCAGCTCAAGCTCTTTGTTATATTGCCGCGATCGGGGTTCGATCAAAGCGAAAAGGCAAGCTGCGGCTCATTGTGATGCGCGGGATGGCTCTAGCGTAGAATCGCATGCACAAAGGAGGGTCTGCTTCGCGTTCCTCCCGGTAACGCGCGGCGCCACCCTCTCGAAACATGTCGTTCGTCAAACCTGATCCCGAGTGGCGCCTGAGTCGTGCGCGAACCCGAGCAGGGTCTGAAACATCCATCTTCGCTCCGGTCGATCGCCATAAACTCGTGGTTCTCAGGCACCGTCAATGGCGATCATCACGTCCTTGCTCATGTCCGTCGCCGATTGCCTTAGCACGAGGAGCGGCTTGTATTCCGGCGAATTGTACCAGCTGTTCAGCGTGGTCATGTCAGGGAACTCGAAGACTGCCACAAGGTCTGGCAAAAAATGGTCGGTCTCCAACACTTTGTGGGTGCCGCCTTTTGTCAGGATTCGGCCGCCGTAGCTGGCAATCATCTGCCGGACTTTGCCGCTGTACTCCTGGAATTTGTCAGGATCGGTAATCAGATGTTCTACAATCAGGTAAGCGGGCATATTGACCTCCACACGTTGTGACAAGCGCGGCGTATTCTCGCAATCGGCGGCGGATCCTTGCCGATGGCCAGCGGCCGCTCATTGGGGCAGCGGCTTCCCGGTCGCCTCGGGACCATGTATTCAGCGTACGATATCGGCCAATTCTCGTCGCGCTGACCGCTATTGCGCTTTTCGTGCTCGCCATGCGCGGTGGCTGCGCGTTTGAGCGCAGCCTGAAGCTCGGTTACCGATGTGTATGTCGTGCCACCCGCGTCGATGCGTCCGGGCAGTCGCGCGGTGATTTCCTGAAGCAACCAGCTATTGCTGTCCGGATCGCTGAATGTGGCAAACTTGTTGTAGCTGCGCCGCTCCGGATCAACGCCTGGGGCTGTCGGCCCGCCGATGGCCGTCCGATGGAACGCTTCGCTGACATCTGCGCCGCGAGAAATCAGCTGGGCACGCGCCGCCTCGATGTCGGTCACGCTAAGATAGAGTCGCTGCGCCGACCCTGGCGCAGCCGAGGTCAGCCCCTGCCGAAATGGATCGAGGTGGGCGAGCCAGGGGACGTGAACTGGACGACCCGGAACGAGTCGCCCTTGACGAAGTCGGCATCGAGCCTCCAGCCGAGGCCGCCGTAAAAGTGCTTGGCGCGGTCGACATCCGAAACGGGGATGATGACGACTTCCAGCTTCAAGTCGACGTTTGAGGCCGTTGCGGTATCGGTCGCGGCTTTACGGTCTGTCAAAGTATCGCTCATGTTCTTCTCCATAGAGTCGACTGCGTGAGAAAGTGATAACGACTGCAGAGGCATCAATTAGCGGTTAGTATTGATGACTGACGCCTGATGCGTTCTCCGTTGAAGATCTCGCCGCACGCGTGCGCGATGTTCTCGATAAGTGAAGATGCTCTATCAGTGGGCGTCATGTTTAGCCGACCTGCAATGATGAGGCTGAAAGTCTACTGTCAGTTGGGGCCGTTTCGCGACTGCGCAGCAAACGAAATGGCCAAGCAGTTATGTTAGCTGACGTGATCGCCGGGTCGATGTTCAATTCCCCGCAAGGCGCTATGCATTCTTATTTTGCGTACCGCAGCTCACTGAGCAGGGCCGCGAATGCCGGCGACGGATGGCGGCGATCCGGGTAATACAGATGGTATCCCTGGAAAGGCCCGCACCAGTCGTGCAGCACCCTTATCAGCGATCCGTTGGCGATGGCGTTTTCAACCAGGTCCTCCATCACCATCGCCAGCCCGTGGCCATCCATCGCGGCCCTGATAGCCAGCCGCTCGTCGTTGATGATGAGCGGCCCGTCGACGCGGACGTTGAGTTCGCGCTCGTCTTTCTCGAACTCCCACGCATAGAGGCCGCCGGCCGTGGGTAGACGCATATTGATGCACCTATGGCGCATCAGGTCATGGGGTTTCTGCGGAATACCGTGTTCCGCGAAATAGGACGGAGCGCCGACAACCGCCGCGCATAGATCAGGCCCGACGCGGATCGCGATCATGTCCTTGGCGACGCGCTCGCCCAATCGAACACCGGCGTCGAACTGGTCGGAAACGATATCGGTCAGTGCCGCGTCTATCAAAATCTCGACCTTGATGTCCGGGTACCTATGGGACAGCCGGGAGATTGCGGGCCATAGCACCGTCTCCGCCGCATGCAACTCGGCCGTCAGTCGGATGGTTCCGGCCGGCTCGGGCCGAAGTTCGCTCAATATGGCCAGCCGTGCCTCGATATCGGCGATCGCCGGCTTCAAGGTTTCGATAAGCTGCGTACCCGCCTGCGTCGGCGCCACGCTGCGCGTCGTACGGGTCAGCAAACGCATTCCCAGGCGCTCCTCGAGCCGGCGGACCGTCTGGCTCAATGAAGACTGTGACTGGCCCAACCGCGCGGCGGCTCGTGTAAAACTGCGCTCCTCCGCGACCGCGAGAAAGACGTTCAGGTCGCCGAGATCATTCCGCTGCATTTATCACCTCAGCTTATAGGATCAAGCATAATTAAGCATCTAATCGCTAGAACGTCGAGATGCTAAATAATCCCGAGCAACCGCCAGACACGGCACACCGCAGGGAGAATTGTAAAAATGAAGACCCGCATGCTTGGCGCGCTCGCCGTATCGGAAGTCGGCTTCGGGACGATGAGCTTCACGTCGATCTATGGACAGTCGCCAGACAAGGCTGAGGCCATTCGCATCATTCGCAGCGCGCACGATATGGGCGTGACCCTGTTCGATACGGCGGAGGCCTACGGCCCCTGGACAAACGAGGAGTTGGTCGGCGAGGCGCTGGCGCCGATCCGCGATCAGGTCGTGATTGCGACGAAGTTCGGCTTCGACATCGATCCCGATGCGGGCAAGCTCGAACCTGCCCCCAACAGCCGGCCCGATCACATCAGGCGCGTCGTCGACGCGATGCTGAAGCGGCTCGGCACCGGCCATATTGACCTCCTTTATCAGCATCGCGTCGATCCGAACGTGCCGATCGAGGAAGTCGCCGGCACCGTGAAGGACCTGATCGAGGCCGGCAAGGTCGGGCATTTCGGATTGTCGGAAGCCGGCGCGGCCACCATCCGTCGCGCGCATGCCGTCCAAAGCGTCTCTGTCATCCAGAGCGAGTATTCGCTGTGGACGCGTGATCCGGAGCCCGAGGTGCTGCCCTTGTGCGAGGAGCTCGGCATCGGTTTCGTCCCCTGGAGCCCGCTTGGCCAGGGCTTCCTCACCGGCACCATCGACGCCAACACGAAGATCGATGTGAACGATTTCCGCATCGTTCAGCCAAGATACACGCCGGAGGCCCGTGCGGCGAACCAGGCGCTAGTCGATCTGCTTCTGCGCGCGGCGCATGCAAAGGGCGCCACGCCCGCCCAGATCGCGCTGGCATGGCTGCTCTCACGCAAGCCGTTCATCGTGCCGATCCCCGGCACCCGGAAGCTGGAGCGCATCCGGGAGAATATCGGTGCGGCGCAGGTGCTGCTCACCACCGGCGACCTCCACGAAATCGAGGCCGCTCTGGCGCGCATCGACATACGCGGCGCGCGGTTGCCGGAGACACTGCTGGAACTGACCAACGGCTAAGGGGCCGTGAAGCCGGAGGATGACCGGCGCCATTGCGGGACCGAACAGAAGCATCCGGTGCTGCCAAATTCGCCGACCCGTGCATAGCGCGGGCCGATGCCGCTGAACGCCATTTTTGATTTCAACTCGATTTGCATGGGAGCTTCCACAATCTCTGACGCCAACGATCGCCAACCGGCCACATCAAAATTTCCTCATATGGGTCGCCGCGATCTCCTTCGGTCGGGCGCGGTGCTGGGAGGGATCTCATTGATTCCCGGGCTTCCCGCAGCGGCCGCGGCGTCCGTCGCCAGTGCGCCGTCGAACGCGGCCTCGGCGAGCGGCCGCAGAAGGCTGGGTTCCCTCGAAGTCTCGCCGGTCGGACTTGGCTGCCAATGGTTGCCTGGGCCAAAAGAGGGAGTCGTTACCGATTTTTACACCAGCACGCTCGACCGCGGCGAAGCGATCCGCGTCATTCGCAGCGCGGTGGATCGAGGGGTGACGCTGATCGATACGGCTGAGATGTATGGGCCGTTCATTTCCGAGGATATTGTCGGCGAAGCGCTCCGGGGTATGCGTGACCACGTGGCCGTCGAGACGAAATTCGGCGGCGACATCGATCCCGAGACCGGCAAGATGGGAAGCCGTGGCATGGATAGCCGACCGGAACATGTCCGCAGGGCGGTCGAAGGCTGCCTGAAGCGCTTGCGGACGGATCGCATCGATCTCCTATACCAGCACCGCGTCGATCCCACCGTCCCCATCGAAGACGTCGCCGGTGTGGTCAAGGATTTGATGGCGGAAGGCAAAGTTCTCAACTGGGGCCTTTCCGAGCCGGGAATTCAAACCATCCGCCGCGCCCATGCCGAGCAGCCCCTGGCCGCCATCCAGAACGAATATTCCATGCTCTGGCGCGGACCGGAGGCGGAGGTGCTTCCGCTCTGCGAGGAGCTGGGGATCGGCTTCGTGTGCTGGAGCCCTCTCGGAATGGGCTTCCTTTCGGGCAAGATGAATGCCGATACCCGGTTTGGAGGCAGCGCTACCTTTGACCTCCAGGCCGGCGCTGGTCCTTTCGATTTCCGTGCGCTTGTGCCGCGCTTCGCACCGGAAAACCTGAAAGCCAACATGGCCCTTTACGCCGTTGTCTTGAAATGGGCGCAACGCAAAGAGGCTGCGCCTGCGCAGATCGCGCTTGCTTGGTTGCTCGCGCAGAAGCCCTGGATCGTTCCTATCCCCGGCACGACAAAGATCGCTCACATGGAACAGAACGTCGGCGCCGCATCGGTGGCGTTCACGGCGGACGAACTCAAAGAGATCAACAGCGATGTTGCGAGCGTGAAAATTGCCGGAGCGCGTCTTCCGAAGGAGGAGGAGCACATGGTCGGGGCCGACACCCCTCCGAGGAAGTAAGTCGGTTAAATCGGTAGTGCCGCGCGTTGCGTGCCTGGCCGGCGATGCTGTTGCCGGCTAAAAGGCACTTTCGACCGGCACGGTTGCCACCAACTCCAGGTAACCGTTCAGCCGACTTCCTCCACCGCAGCAGCTTTGCGCGAGACAGGAACGATCGATGGCCAATGCCACCGGCAGACTGAACATGTTTTACTGGTAATCATCATCTCGGGATGGTGACGACCCTTCCAGTCTGTCCAGGGTTTGTAAGAGAAGGTCGGCGCAGACCTTTGTCGGTTCGTCGTCGGCACACTTGATGTCAATTTTGACATCGCCATTTTCGATACGAAAATGCGCGGCCTTTGATGGGGGAGGTAGCGGCGGATGACCACGCATCCGCCCCCTGCGCCAATCATAGCGGGGGCGACTCTCATCTGAGGGGGTTGCCTGCCGCTCGGGCGGCGTTGGAGGCGCGGCAGTTGTATTGTCTGGCGGCGGAGGCGGGCCCTGGGTGGGCTGCTGCGCGAAGCTTGCGTCGGCAGACAATGCAACGATCACGGCTGCAATGGAAAGGAGGGGTTTCATTGATGGATCCTCGGATTTTGCACATCAAGAAGCGCCACGGCCATCATGGCCGCAATTACAATCGTGGTCGCCATCCTGGATGGCTGCGCTTGCTTCACCTAGCGCGCTACTGCGTGACCGACGCGATTGCCTGCATTCTGCGTGGCGTTGACCGTGTTGGCAGTGTCTCGACCAATCCCCCGGATGGTATTGGCGCAGGCGGAGACTGAAATCAGGATACAGCACGCGGCCGCTATTGTTGTCACTGTCTTCATGATCCTTTTCCTTCCTCTGTGCTCAGGACTGCTCTCGGGTGCCAGGTGATGCTTCGCGCTGATCGGCATCTTCGAGGTCAGTTGCAACGAGGAACACGTCGGTAAGCTCGCGCGCGGCTGCCCTCAGGTCATCCACACTCGGAGGGTCGTTTCCTTGGTCTTCACCAAACTCGCGTTCGATCTCGCGCTTTGCCTCGTTCCAGTGATCTTCATGACGACCATTAGGTCGGCCTTCGCGCTCCCAAATGGCATGAGCCTTTCCGCACGTCCTCTTCCGGCATCGGATTAGGTCGCCCTCCATTTTCATCGACTTCCTCCCGGTGGTCGTCCCGGTCGCTTGCCAGGCTCATTATCTCCAATACCGAGAGCTGGTGGTGGCGGACGATCGGCCGAGAAGATAGCCAATGCTAAAGGCTAGCGCTCCGATACCCACAATCAGTGTGCCTGCGGTGTGCGGATGCCCCGCAGCTCCCACAGCCAAAGCGCGCGTCTCACGCTTCACTGCATCGGTCGCAGTCTTTGCTAGCTTCTGGACGCCCTCCGGCTGTTCGGCGGGGGTACCGGTAAAGCCCGCATTCAATTCGTCATTGGCCATGTCGTTCTCCTATCTTGCGATACAAGAACTGGCAGGAGGACTTCCGGTTCCGATTCTGAACAATCGTGGTGAAATTAAAGGCCGTTCGACTTTCCACCGGGCGGTTTTTTCATTTCCGAGGAAAAGTATCTATCTTCTCTTTTCCCCTTCCATGTGCCGACTTGTGCATGGGGCAGGGTCTCCCCGGTGTTTTCTCCCTGGCCCCGTGCCGTCGGCCCGGCAACCGATCATCTCCGCAAACAGCTCGAATTGAGAAAATTCTCGCTCCAATGTCGTGAGCAGCATCGGTCATTCGTCTTCTGAATATGAAGCAAGGATAATTGGAGGGAAACTATGAGCAAGATCATCGCCACCCAATACATCTCTCTCGACGGCGTCATTGAAGACCCGGTGGGGATGGAAAACTCAGGTCTCGGCGACTGGACTGGTCCGTTCGCCCGCGGTCCGGAAGGCGACAAGTTCAAAGACGACGAATTGCGCGCCGCCGCGGCCGTGTTGCTCGGCCGGCGTACCTATGATGGTTTCGCGGCGGTATGGCCGACGGTGAAATCAGCCATGGCGGATCGCATGAACACACTGCCCAAATACCTTGCTTCGCGCACCATCGGCAAGCCGGAGTGGAGCAACACCTCTTTGCTTAGTGACGATCTGGTCGGGTCGGTGAAAGGTCTCAAGGACTCCATCGAGGGCAACATTCTGATTTACGGCAGCGCCTCGATCTGCCACGCTTTAATCTCCGTCGGTCTGATCGACGAGTTCGTCCTGATGGTTTATCCGGTCGTGCTCGGTCGCGGCATCAAGCTATTCCCCGAGGGCGTGAGGGTTGACCTCAAGGCGGTCGAGAATCGGTCGCTGGGCGGCGGGATTGTGCTACTCAGATATATTTTGACTGGGATTGATGTCCCGCTGATCCGGTGAGTATGGCGCCAGGACGAAAGCAACGCCCAGGCAATGGGCCTACTCCCATTGTTTCGACGGTGCCCCAAATATTTGCTGGCCACTTAACTGCCGGAGCAAGCGAAGGGAGCGCTTATGTCGATACTTACACACCAAGGAGTGACGCCTCGAATTGCTGACGACGCACGGATAGCGCCTAACGCTGCTATCGTGGGCGACGTGATCATTGGTGCTGGGTGCTCCATCGGATTTAACGCTGTCGTCGTTGCAGAAAGCGGGCCAATTCATATTGGCAGCCATTGCGTGATCATGGACGGCGCCATACTGCGGGGGACGGCGAAAGATCCGCTGACGGTAGGCAACCATTGCCTCGTCGGGCCACATGCGAGCCTGGTTGGATGCACTTTGGCCGATGACGTCTTCGTGGCGACAAACGCGACAATCTTCAATGCCGCTCGACTTGGTGCTCGCTGTGAGGTGCAGGTCAACGGGATAGTTCACCTGCGCACCAGACTTGAGGACGATACAGTCGTCCCCTTGGGCTGGATTGCGGTCGGTGATCCGGCAATCATCAGACCACCTTCGGCGCATGATGAGATTTGGGAAGTGCAGCAGCGCCTCGATTTCCCGGGCTATGTTTTCGGAGCCAAGCGCCCGTCGAAAGGAGAAACGTTCATGCCTCATGTCATGCCGCGGTATGCGTCCGCTCTTCGCCGCTGGCACTCCGAAGATCAACCCGGTGAAGCAAGAGAAGATCGGCAGGATTGATCGAGGAGCATTTTGTCAGGCGCGGGCCCGCCGCGTGTGCAAGGGCGCGCATAAACCAATTTCATGCCGTCACCACTGTAAAGAGGCGAGCCCCGAAGAGCGTTGGCAAGCTCATCTCGATCAACCGTTTGGCCGGTTCAGGCTTGAGCCGGATCCCAGCGGCCCGCGGCGCCAGACGATCCGGACCTTGCCCCAATCGGTATCGGCGTCGAGAAGCAGTTGGCCGCCGCCCTTCAGAATGAACCCGAGATAGCGAATGACGCAGCAGTTCGATCTGTTTATTTCGCCCGAGGCGCTCGGAAAACTATCGCTGGGATGAAGCAGATCCACGATCAAGCGGCTCACCGCATTCGACCGCTTCAAGGCCTGAACAGCTGTCGTTGTGATGGTGCGACGACTGGACCGTTGGGAGCGACGCACAAAGATGCGCCTCTCAAGGTGGGGACGAGGTAGACATTTTGAACCGGCGCGGACTGAACAACAGGACAGCGGCGGCGAAGAGTGCGACCAAGGAAGCAATCTGGATTACGGTTCGAAATTCGTAGGCCTGTGCGATTAGCCCCACGGCGGGGCCGGCCAACACGCCGCTGATCATCATCGTGTTCCAATAAATTGCCGTCGCATGCGCCGGGCGAGCTTCGGCGTGGGATTGGACGAAGCTGATACCAAGGCTGGCATAAAGCCCGTAGTACAGCCCCTCCATTGCCGCACCGACCAACATCTGCGGATAGGTCTGGACCAAAGCGAGGATATGGATGGTAACGACCGCAAACAACGCTGTGGCGATCAACGGCGCCCGAATCCCAAACCGGGCGATCAGACGTGGGGTTGAGAAAATGGCCAACACTTCGACAAAGGTCTTGACGCTGAAGGCTACCCCGGGTGCATAGCCCGGCAGTCCGACTTCCTGCACGTAGAAAAGAGGCAGGGCCGAAAACGTCAAGGAGTGAGCGGACGACAGGCAGAACACAAACGCTGCGGCAAACCAAAGACCGGGATTTGCGTGATCCTCGCATCCGTCTTTTACGGCTTTATCTTTGGAGTTGGCCGTTGCATCTCGCGGTGCGATCCACCACCAAAGTGCCAGCCAGACAAGGGCGAGCGCGGCACCGACCCTGAAGACCGCAAACTTTCCAAGTTGATCTGCAACGAGAAAGGACACCGCCGGCCCGACCATCCAGGCTGTGGATGTGGTGGCGCGCATAAAGGCGTTAAACCGGCTTCGCTCGATCTGGTGCTGCTCGGCCAGGCTGCCTCCAAGGCTGAACATCGTTGACACAGCGCTTGCACTCAGCCCGAACCCGATCACGCCGAACGTCAGCACCGTCCAGAAAGCCGGAAGGATCGACAACGCGAAGCTGGCCACCAGATACCCACCCAAAGCGATCCCGATCAGCGGAAAGGCGCTTTCTCCACGATCAATAAGCCGGGCAAACCGGCGATTGATAACGATCGCGAGACACGAGAGCGCCCCGGCGTAGATGCTGATCGTCCATGGGGCGTGCCCCAAACCCTCGACGATGAAAAAACCCATGAATGGCACGATCATCGCGCCGCAAACGGTTCCGACGAACAGCAGGAGCAGAAAGGGCAGGAGCGCGTAAATTTGGGGGCGAGGCATGGAGACCAAATGGCGGGAAAATCGGAGACGTTCTCTATGGCACGGCAGAAAAGGCGCAGCAACCATAAGCTTCGATGCCGTCGCAACCTGCGCGCTTAAGGCTTGTTCGAGGTACTCACCTGGTGGACATCGATGGCCCCGATGCCACTGGGAGACTGAATATGCCTTACTGGTAATCATCATTTCGAGATGGTGACGACCCTTCCAGTCTGTCCAGGGTTTGTAAGAGAAGGTCGGCGCAGATCTTTATCGGTTCATCGCCGGCACACTTGATGTCAATTTTGACATCGCCATCTTCGATACGAAAACGCGCGGCCTTTGATGGGGGAGGTTGCACGCTAAAAAGCACGGCCGCCTGCGCGGTTCTATTCCACGCAAGGCCAGTAGTTGCTCGCGCGAAAGCATTACGCTGTTAGCCTCGGTATCTGCCGCTCGACTAATCGCAGGAATTGGGTGTTGCGTGCCCCGCAACCAAATCTTTCACAAACAGAAATTGTCGCTGGCGCCCGGCCTCGACTTGTCTTCCCATCCTCAATTTTGCTATATGTAGGTAAATACCTACATGGGGCTGCCATGAGCATCACGACCCTTTCCAGCCGCGAGTTGAACCACGACGTCAGCCGCGCCAAGAAGGCTGCCAAGAAAGGTCCGGTCATTATTACAGATCGGGGCAAGCCTTCTCATGTCTTGATGACCTACGATGAGTTCGAGCGTCTGACCGGCAAGCGCCGCAGCTTGGTTGAGGCCCTCGCCATGCCCGGTCTGTCGGAAATCGAGTTCGATCCGCCGCGCGTTAAGATCACGCCGCGCGGAGTCGATCTGTCTTGACGTATCTGCTGGATACCAATGTCGTCTCCGAGCTGCGAAAGATCGGTGACGGCAAGGCGGACGCCAAGGTGGTAACGTGGCTTGAAGCGGAGGACGCCGTCAGCTTCTACATTTCGACGATCACCATCCTTGAACTTGAACGGGGTGTACTCAGTGTGCAGCGTCGGGACACGGCACAGGGCGCTCGCTTGCGTTCATGGCTCGACAGTCATATACGCCCGGAATTCGCAGGCCGTATTCTACCGATAGACGATCCGATCGCCACACGCTGTGCGCATCTGCATATTCCTGATCGGCGCAACGAGGTGGATGCTCTGATTGCAGCAACCGCTCTGGTTCACGGCATGACTGTGGTGACACGCAATGTCAGGGACTTCGAGGGTACTGGCGTGGTTGTCGTCGATCCTTGGCAGGGTTGATACCGCTTCGGGTACAGCGACCAGAAAGAGCGGTATACGCGCGATATCACCGCCATGACTTGATCGGAGCCGTCAGTTCATAAGTGACTATCGGCTGTCATCTCTTGAGGTAAGTTGGTAGAGCAGGGCCGATCACCGCAGAGCTCGACAAGCGGCAGACGACGAGCGCATCTCTCTCAGCATCATGCGAGACGGCTTGCCGTCCGCTGCGGTGACCTGCGCACAGTGCGAAAACGAAGCAAGGGAGACGATATGGTTCCGTCCGAAACATCACGCATCATCGCAGACGAGGCCAAGGCCTGGCGCCGTGAGATCCATCAATATCCGGAGCTTCTGTTCGATCTGCCGCGCACCTCTGCGATGGTCGCCGAGAAGCTGAGGGCGTTCGGATGTGACGAGGTGGTGACGGGCATGGCCAAGAGCGGAGTCGTTGCGACGATCTCCGGCAACCGTGGCGCCGGCAAGACGATCGCGCTTCGCTGCGACATGGATGCCTTGCCTATGTCGGAGCAGACAAACCTGCCCTATGCATCGAAAGTGCCGAACATGATGCATGCCTGCGGCCATGACGGGCATACCGCCATTCTTCTTGGCGCCGCCAAGCGTTTCACCGCGGAGCGCGATTTCTCCGGCAAGATCGTTCTCGTCTTCCAGCCGGCCGAAGAAGGCGGCGGTGGAGGGCGCGTGATGCTGGAGGAGGGGCTATTGGAGCGCTTCGGCATCGTCGAGGTCTATGGCATGCACAATGAACCCGGGCTTGCCATTGGTTCATTCGCCATTCGCAGCGGTCCGATGATGGCCGCAGGCGATCGCTTCGTCATCACCATCAACGGACGCGGCGGCCATGCGGCAGCGCCGCACCTTGCTCGCGATCCCGTGCTCGTGACCTCGCAGATTGTCGTTGCGCTCCAGGCGATCATATCCCGCTTTACGGATCCATTCGATCCGGTCGTCCTTTCCGTGACCTACATCAGCGGCGGGGATCCGAAGGCGCTGAACGTCATTCCTCCCTCCGTCAAGGTCGGCGGCACGATCCGGACCATGCAACCGGCGACGCGCCGTGCCGTCGAGCAACGCTTCCGTGAGGTGGTTACGGGAACCGCAAAGCTCAACGAGGCGGAGGCCGTGATCGACTGGCGGCCGGGATATCCGGTAACCGTCAATGACATCGAGAAAACGTCAGTTGCGATCGCTGCCGCCGAAAGCGTTGTCGGTGCCGAGCGCGTCAACGGCAACTGGCCGATGACGATGGGATCGGAGGATTTTTCCTATATGCTCGAGAAGCGGCCCGGCGCCATCATCTGGCTCGGCAACGGCGACAGCGCCGACCTGCACAATCCGGCCTATGACTTCAACGACGACGCCATCGCCTACGGCATCGATTATTGGGCGGCTCTTGTGCGGCAGCAGCTGGGTGCGGGCTGAGCCTATGTGAAGGCGTAGAATCTCCGGCTGATTGCCGACTTGAAGATCCCAAGAGCTAGCTCGTCGTAGAGGACAACGGCATCGGCATGAGCCGGACTTCTAATGCCGGAGCGAGCTTTTCGGAAAGGAAGTCGACCTGGTCTTGTGCGATCGAAGCGATGGCGGTGGGTTCAGCGCGACCACCTCAATCCTGCTGACTGTAATATTTTGTTATGCTAATTTAGTGAATTGCAAAATAACGGCTGGTTTTTTTTGGGGGTGCCATCGATGGCAGGCTCGCCGCTTCGAGCTCATAGGCGACGGCCTACTGGCTGGATTCTCGAGTGTCGCCGATCGTAGAATGCGCTGTTGCCCTGCAGCGGGTGATTGGGGACCTAAAAGGCTAGATGGAGTCATCTCGTAGTCTCCGCCGCGGAGGGGGGACATGAACGTTGAGCAGTGGCTGCGTAGCCTAGAACTGCAGCAATACATCACGGCCTTTCGTGACAACGACATCGAGGCTGAGGTACTCGCGCGGCTGACGGCGGAGGACCTCAAGGAAATTGGGGTGAGGTCCGTCGGACACCGCCGCAAGCTTCTGGATGCAATCGCTGAGTTGCGGGATTTATCCTCTTCAAAGTCTCTCGAAAATCTCAGAGAGCCCACGCCATCAACGCAACCTGTGGCAGCTCCCACGACAGGTGCCGAGCGACGTCAGCTGACGGTAATGTTTGTGGATCTCGTTGGGTCAACCGCGCTCGCGACGCGACTCGATCCCGAGGAGGTGCGCGAGCTCCTGAGAGAGTTCCAGAATACTGTCGCTGGCGAAGTGCTTCGCTTTAAAGGGCACATCGCGAAGCTTATGGGCGATGGCGTTTTGGTGTATTTCGGTTGGCCCCGAGCGCATGAAGACGAGGCGGAGCGGGCTGTCAGAACCGCGCTCGCTGTCCTTGACGCCATAAAAGCCCTGCCGGCAAAGGTAGGTCGACAGCTCTCAGCGCGTATTGGCATCGCCACGGGGACCGTTGTCGTCGGCGACTTAATTGGCATTGGCACTGCTCAAGAGAATGCGGTCGTCGGCGAAACGCCAAACCTCGCCGCTCGACTTCAGGCTGTCGCTGAACCGGGAACCGCAGTGATCTCCGAGCTCACGTACCGTCTCATCGGGAACCTGTTCGAAGTAACCGGAATTCCGCCGCAGCAGCTGCACGGCTTTGATTCTCCAGTCTACGCGTTCAGGGTGATCGGAGAGAGCCGTGTGGAAAGTCGATTCGAAGCGCTGCATACAGGCGATGCCAAACCACTTGCCGGGCGCGAACATGAGATCGCCTTATTAATCGACCGCTGGCGGCTGGCCGTCTCCGGGGAAGGGCAAGTGGTCGAGCTGTTCGGTGAAGCCGGCATCGGCAAATCGCGCCTTATCCAAGAGCTAAGAGAGCGGTTGCGGGACGAGGCACATACGCGACTGCGGTATTATTGCTCGCCCTATCATGCGGAAACGGCGCTTTTCCCCGTCACAGATCAGCTACTCAGAGCCGGGCATATCAAGCGAACCGATCCGCCCGAACTGCAGCTCGACTGCCTGGAGCGGTTGCTCTCTGATTCAACCGCAGATCCAGAAGAGGCCCTCCCACTGATCGCGGCACTGTTGTCGATCCCATGCGACAGCCGTTATCCCTCACTTGACCTTGTGCCGCAGAAACAGAAGATGCGCACATTTGAGGTCTTGATCGAGCAGCTGAAGGCGCTCGCTCGGCAAAAGCCGGTGCTGATGCTGCTAGAGGACGCGCATCATCTCGATCCGACATCCGCTGAGCTTTTCGACCAGATCGCAAGCCTAATCCAGCGGTTGCCTATTATGCTGGTCGCAACTTCGCGTCCGGATGGCACGGTCCGTTGGAACGGTCTCCCTCACGCGACCATTTTGCCCCTCAACCCGCTCAGCCGGGCCCAGACAACTTCCATCGTCGTGTCAATGACCGGGGGCAAGCAGTTGCCCGAGGTAGTGCTGGACCAGATTCTTTCGAAAACAGAAGGCGTACCGCTCTTCGTGGAGGAATTGACCAAAGTCGTACTCGAATCGGGCCTCGTTCTAGAACGCGACGGCGAACTCGTTCTGGCAGGCCCGCTGCCACCTCTCGCAGTGCCTGCCACGTTGCATGATTCCCTGATGGCGCGGCTCGATCGGCTGGCTTCGGTCAGGGAGGTCGCACAGGTAGGGGCGGTAGTCGGCCGCGAATTCACCCATGAGCTGCTTGCCGCGGCCACCGGTCTGTCGGAATCCGAGCTTGACCGCGCTACCGAGCGGCTTGTTGCGGCCGGCCTTGTTTTTCGTCGCGGTGGCGGCAATCAAGCAAGCTATGCCTTCAAACATGCGCTCGTCCAGGATGCCGCCTATAGCACCCTCCTGCACAGCCGTCGCCAGCACCTCCATGCTCGCATCGCCGCCATTCTCGAAGAACGCCCCGAGGTGATTGCAACCGAGCCCGAACTCCTCGCTCACCATTTTAGTCACGCAGGTTTGGTCGAAAAGGCGGTCGAATACAACGAACTCGCCGGCCGACGGGCGCTTTCACGCTCGATACTCGCAGAAGCGCTTGCACGGTTCGGCAATGCGCTAAGTGCGCTTTCCGCCTTACCGCCATCCATCTGGCGTTCGCGGCGGGAATTGGCCATACAGTTGGCACTCGGCAGCACGCACGTCGCGGCACATGGTTTCGCGGCACCGTCGACCGCCGCAGCTTATATTCGAGCGCGCGATCTTTGTGCTGAGCTCGGCGAAACGCGGGAGCTTTTTCCAGTCCTTTACGGGCTCTGTCTTTATCATCTCTATGCTGCCGAATTGACGGAGGCGCGGCAGGCGACTGACCGCCTGCTGGAGCTGGCAGAGGCGAATGACGACCGCGGGCTCTCGTTTTTCGCGCACAGGGCTGCCGGAGTCAGCACGTTCCCCACGGGAGAATTCTCGCGCGCTCGCGAGCATCTGGAGCAGGCGCTGGCTCTCTATGACCCTTCGGAACACAGGTCACCATCTTTTGTGTACGCCTTCGATCCGCGGGTGGTATGCCTGGATTATCTTGCACGGACATTGCTTGCGCTCGGCTTCCCAGATCAGGCTCTGGCAACAAACGGCGAAGCGATCGCGGAAGCGTATAGGGTGGGGCATCGCAACAGCATCGCATTGCCGCTGTTTTTCGGGGGCGTCATCCGGCAGATACTCGGCGATCGTGAAGGTGTCCAGGACCGCTGCAGTGAACTGACGGAAATTGCCAGTGAAGCGGGTTTTCGCTTTTGGCTTGCTGGCGCCACGATATTGAGGGCTTGGACGATCGCCGAGACGGGCGAGATTGAGCTTGGTCGCAGCGAGCTCCTGCGAGGTGTTGATGGGTGGCGGGCGACAGGCGCGGCATTCATGATCCCCTATTTCAAAGCCCTTGAAGCCCAGATCGAAATTAGGGGCGGCGACTACAGTGCTGCCTACCGTTTGCTCGAGGAGGCGCAGGCAGCGATCGAACGGACCAACGAACGCTGGTTTGAAGCCGAGGTATGGCGTCTGAAGGGTGAGGTGCTCTTGCAGCGCGATGAGGAGAGTGCCGCGCTTTCAAAAGTCCACTTCACGCAGGCGTTGACCGTTGCCCGTGTGCAAGGCGGACGTTTGTGGGAGTTGCGCGCCGCATTGCAGCTCGCGCAGGACGCGCACGCAGCCGCTGGCGTTCGCGAGCAGCTCGCGGTGATCCGCTCCGGGTTCCCCGAAGAGCTGTCGTTGCCTGAGTTGAAAGCAGCGGATCGGCTCTTAATAGCAGCCGAAGCTGTTGACGACCTGTTAGCTGTGAGACCAGGAGGAGGGAAACGCCATGGCAAGACCATCTGACGACATACGCGAGGATCTTCGGAGAGCATATGATAGTTGGAACTCCGCCTTTAATCGCGGCGATGCCGATGCAGTCACCGCTCTATATACAACTGATGCGATAGTGTTGCCGTCCAGCCACGCCTTTCTCAAGGGGCTGAGCGCGATCAAGGACTTCTGGATGGGATTACTCTCGGCCGGAGTGAGGGATCACGCCGTTGAAATGTTGGGGGCCGAGGCTGCTGGCGACATTGCCTACTCAATCGGCAAGTGGTCGGCCAAGGCACCAGGCGAGGATGGCCGGATGCAACATTATGAAGGTACCATTGTGACGATCTTCCGTTACCAGGACGACCGATCGTGGAAGGCCTGTCTCCATATCTGGAACTAGCTGGTGCGACAACCAACTGGGGCAGGCTGTATCAGCTACGACCGTGATGTTGCCAACTTCAATATTTCGCGCTCGAGCAATCGGAAGAATCGTGGGTTCCGCGCCCCGGCAACTCTTTTCCACGATCTGGTGTTCAAACCTACGCCTCATTGCGAAGCCTTGCGCTCAAAGGCATGTAGGTTCATGTGTGGCGGTTGGGGCACGCGTCGGCCGGCAATCTATCCATCTCCAGCCGATTGCCGACTTGAATTTCTTCAACTGTTTTGCCACCTCATGATCATAGTTTTCACGTCCTCGAGGAGAATGACGACACATGACGACAACCACCGCGGAGAAGCCTGCTGAGAGCCACGTCTTTGAGGCCGACGTTGCCCGCCTTCTGCACCTGATGGTTCACTCGGTCTATTCCGATAAAGATGTTTTCCTGCGCGAGCTGATCTCGAATGCGGCCGATGCCTGCGAGAAGCTGCGCTATGAAGCGATCGCGGCGCCGGGATTGCTCACAAACGATCCCGAGAGTCGGATCACCCTTTCATTGGACGAGGACAAGCGCCAGCTCGTCGTCGAGGACAATGGTATCGGCATGAGCCGGAACGAGATGGTCGAGGCGCTCGGCACGATTGCGCGTTCCGGGACGCGCGCCTTCATGGAGCGGATCGAAGCGAACAAGGCCGGCGAGGGGGCGCAGCTGATCGGCCAGTTCGGGGTCGGCTTTTATTCCTGTTTCATGGTTGCCGACCGCGTCGACGTTGTCTCTCGACATGCCGGCTCCGACGAAGCCTGGATCTGGTCCTCGGACGGCAAGGGGAGCTACAGTGTCGGGCCGGTTGAGGCGGGTGAAGCGCCGGCGCGCGGGACCCGCATCACCCTCCACCTGATGGAAGATGCAAAGAATTATACGTCGCGCTGGACGGTGGAGCGCATCGTCAAGGAGCAGTCCGGCCACGTGCCGGTCCCGATCAGGCTCGTCGAAAAGGCCGGCAGCGAACCAACGCCGGTGACCGACGGCACGGCGCTCTGGACCAGATCGAAGAATGAGATCACCAACGAGGAATATACCGACTTCTATCGCGGTGTTTCCGGCCAGTATGACGAGCCGACCGTAACCGTGCATTTCCGCGCGGAAGGCCGTCATGAATATACCGCACTTGCATTCGTCCCCGGCTCGCCACCCTTCGACCTCTTCGATCCCGACCGCAAGGGCCGCATGAAGCTGTATGTGAGGCGCGTGTTCATCACAGACGATGCCGAGCTTCTGCCGCGTTATCTCCGTTTCGTGCGTGGTCTCGTGGACACCGCCGATCTGCCGCTCAACGTCTCGCGCGAGACGATCCAGGAGAGCCCGATCCTTTTGGCCATCCGCAAGGGTGTGACCAGCCGCGTCCTTACCGCGATCGAAAAGCTTGCCGAAAGCGACGGCGATGCCTTCCTCAAGCTCTGGGAATCCTTCGGCAGCGTCATCAAGGAAGGCATCTATGAGGATTTCGAGCGGCGTTCCCAGCTGATTGCGCTCTCCCGCTTCCGCACCACTGCCTCGGGAGAAGGCTTCCGTTCGCTTGCCGACTATGTCAGGGATGCAAGGGATGGTCAGAATGCCATCTATTATCTGACCGGCAGCAGCCTGGAACAGCTGAAGGCGTCGCCGCAACTGGAAGGTTTCCGGGCCCGCGGCATCGAGGTACTGCTGCTGACCGATTCCGTCGACAGCTTCTGGGTGACGAATGCGCCGGAATTCGAGGGTAAGTCATTCAAGTCGATCACCCAGGGTTCCGCCGACCTCAGCCAGTTCTCGAAAGTCGACGGGGCAAGCACCCCGGCAGGCGAAACTTCGCCCGACATCGAAGAATTCATTGCCTTCGCCAAGGACAAGCTTGCCGAGCAGGTTTCCGATGTGCGGACCTCCGATCGACTGACGGAAAGCGCCGTCTGCCTCGTCGCATCCGAACAGGGTTACGATCGTCAGCTGGAAAAGATCCTGCAGGGCGCGGGACGACTTCAATCTGCGGCAAAGCCTGTCCTGGAGATCAATCCCGAACATCCGATGGTCAAGGCGATCGCGAGCGAGCAGGGCGACATTGCGTTCCGGGAGGATGCGACGCTGCTGCTGCTTGATCAGGCTCGCGTGCTCGACGGTGACAAGCCCTCCGATCCGCGTGCATTTGCGGCGCGGCTGGCGCGCGTCTTCGAAAGGGCGCTGCGCACCTGACAGTCTGAAACAGCCAGGACCTTTGTAATTGTCGGACGCCTTGCTCTCTGGGGCAAGGGGTCGTTTTTCCAATCGCCAACCGCGCTTCTTCCTGCGGGGATATTCCTAAAATCCGAAAACGTGCTTGACCAAGGGCGGCATGCGTGGTTCATTTTGTAAATCGCTTTACTAAAGCGGTTTAGTAAAGCGATTTACTTGCCTCGTGGGATGACGCGATGAAGAATGCTCCGACACCCAGTCTCAAGGATGTGGCTGCCGCCGCCGGAGTATCCGTGACGACCGTCTCCAGGCTGGTAAACGGAAGTCTCGATTTGCCCTACGAGACGAAGAAGCGGATAGAGGATGCGATCCGCAGTCTCAATTACCGGCCGAATCCCCATGCGAGGCGTCTGAGTAGGGGGCGCTCCGACACGATCGGGCTCGTGGTGCCCGATATCGCAAACCCGTTCTTCGCGACACTTGTTGCCGAGGTCGAGCAGGCTGCCGACGAAAGGAAGCTCGCGGTTTCCCTTCACGCCACCCTCAACCGGGCAGGGCGCGAAATCGAATATCTGCAGCTCATCGAACGCAACCACTACGACGGGCTGATCTTCGTTACCAACCATCCTGACGACGGAACGCTCGCGGCGCTCATCAACAGGACCGGGAAGGTCGTGGTCGTCGACGAGGACATACCGGGCTCCAAGGTGCCGAAGCTTTTCGGCGACAACCGGCAGGGCGGCTATCTCGCCGGCCGTCATCTTGCCGAATTCGGGCATCGGCACGTCGCCTTCATCGGGGGCGATGAACGGATGATCAGCGCGCGGCGTCGTTTCGACGGCCTGCTTGCCGGACTGGGTGAAAATCACGGCGAAATCCGTGTCGACCGTTACTCTGGCGAGTACACGCGCGGATACGGCCAGCAGGCAGCGCTGGAATATCTTGAGGGCGACCGTTCCGCCACGGCGATATTCGCAAGCTCGGACGAGATCGCCATCGGACTCATCGAGGTTTTCAAAGACCGGGGCGTGTCGATACCGGACGATGTTTCCGTCGTCGGTTTTGACGACATAAGCCCCTTGCATCTGTTCGACCCGCCCTTGACCGCGATCCGCCAGCCTGTGCGCAGGATGGGCCAGAGGTCGCTTGAGGTGCTGCTTGAAACCAATTGGCAGGAGTGGAAGCCGTCAGAGACGGAAGAGCTCCTGTCCGTTGAAATCGTGGTGCGGAATTCCGTTGCGCCGCCCGCGAAACAAAAAAGCGCAATGGCCAACCAACAGAGGACAAGAACATGACACCAAACCTGACAAGACGACTCTTCGTCGCCGCTGCCGGATTCACCGCTCTTACCTGGATAGGCGCAGGCGCCGCCTTTGCCCAGGAGCCGAAGACCATTGCTCTCGTACAGATCAATCAGCAGGCCCTCTTTTTCAATCAGATGAACGAAGGCGCACAGAAGGCTGCCGATGCCGCAGGCGTCAAACTGGTGATCTTCAACGCCAACAATGAGGCGCCGGCGCAAAATAGCGCGATCGAGACCTATATCGAGCAGAAGGTTGCCGGACTTGCCGTCGTCGCTATCGACGTGAACGGCATCATGCCGGCGGTAAAGGAAGCAGCCGATGCCGGCATCCCGGTCGTAGCCATCGATGCCATTCTTCCGGAAGGTCCGCAAAAGGCACAGATCGGCGTCGATAACGGCAAGGCGGGCGCCGATATGGGCAAATTCTTCCTCGACTACATCAAGGCCAATGCCGACGGCAAGGCGAAGATCGGGATCGTCGGCGCTTTGAACTCCTACATCCAGAACATTAGGCAGAAGGGCTTCGAAGACACCATCAAGGGCACGGACGGAGTTCAGGTTGCCGGCGTCGTCGATGGACAGAACATCCAGGACAACGCGCTTGCGGCAGCTGAAAACCTGATCACCGGCAATCCCGATATGACGGCGATCTATGCCACGGGTGAGCCGGCGCTGATGGGCGCGATTGCTGCCGTCCAGAGCCAGGGCAAGCAGGATTCCATCAAGATCTTCGGCTGGGACCTGACAGCCGAGGCAATTGCAGGGCTCGATGAGGGCTTCGTGGTCGCCGTGATCCAGCAGGATCCGTCGGCGATGGGGGCTGCCGCCGTCGATGCGCTGACGAAGGCCAGTGCCGGTCAAACTGTCGAGAAGAGCATCGCCGTTCCTGTGACGATCGTCACCAAGGACAACGTCGAGCCTTACCGGGCCGTCTTCAAATGATCGAAAGCGGCCAGCAAGCTGCCGCCATCGGCGGTTCCGGAGGGGTATCCCCATCCGGAACCGGTTCAACCGGCGGCCACATCCGTCCGCGTATCTCGCTGCGCGGCATTCGCAAGAGTTTCGGCTCCCTGCAGGCACTTCGCGGCGTCGATCTCGACATCTTTCCGGGTGAATGCCTTGGTCTCGTCGGTGACAACGCTGCCGGTAAGTCGACACTTACCAAGGTCATATCCGGAACCTACATTCCGGATGCCGGCACGATCACGATGGAAGGAGAGGAGGTCCGTTTTGCCGGTCCGGCCGAAGCGCGCGGCCGGAACATCGAGATGGTCTTTCAGGATCTCAGTTTGTGCGATCACATCGATGTCGTGGGCAATCTCTTTCTCGGACGGGAAATCAGCAAGGGTCTCTTCCTTGATCGCAGCACTATGCTTGCCGAAGCCCGCAAGATGCTCGATGCGCTCGAAATCCGGATTCCGAAACTGACCAGCAAGGTTGCCCAGCTTTCCGGTGGCCAGCGTCAGGCAATCGCAATTGCGCGGGCGGCATCCTTCAAGCCGAAGGTGCTCATCATGGACGAGCCGACATCGGCGCTTGCGGTCGCCGAGGTGGAAGCCGTGCTCGCCTTGATCAATCGCGTCAAGGCAAACGGCGTATCGGTCATCCTGATCACCCACCGGCTTCAGGATCTCTTCCGGGTCTGCGACCGGATCGCGGTCATGTATGAGGGAACGAAGGTGGCGGAACGTCAGATCGGCAAGACCAACCTCGAAGATCTCGTCAAGCTGATCGTTGGCGAAGGAGCAAGGCAATGACGGTCTATACGGAACGCGGCCAGGGCTCTTCCTTCGCGGATTTCTTCGCGGAGCACGCCCAGGTTCTCTCGATCACATTTTTCTTCATCATCTGCATGATCTTCTTTTCGCTTTCGAGCGAAACCTTTCTGACCTTGGGCAACATGCTGAACATCATCCGCCAGGCGGCGCCGGTTCTGGTCGTTGCGGTCGCGATGACGTTCGTCATCGTCACCGGCGGCATCGATCTTTCCGTCGGCTCGCAGGTTGCGCTGATCAATGCGCTCGCGGCGATCGTCATGTCGACGGGCTATTCCTGGCCATCGGTCGTCGTGGCGATGATCGTTCTCGGCGCCTTCATGGGCCTCGTTCAAGGATGGTTCGTCGCTTATCAGGGAATCCCGGCATTCATTGTGACGCTCGCGGGTCTTTCCATCCTGCGCGGCTATGCCCTTTACCTGACGCAGGGCTATTCCATTCCCATCAAGAATGCGCCGGGCTTCTTCTGGCTGGGCCGCGGCGAATTGTTGGGAATACCGGTGCCGGCGATCATCGCCATTGCGATCGCTATTATCGGCTATGTCGTCATCACGTCGACGAAGTATGGCCGCCAAGTGGTCGCCGTCGGATCGAACATGGAAGCGGCGCGCCGGGTGGGCATGCCCGCAAGATGGATCATCGCTTCGGTCTATGTCATCTCCGGTGTCGCCTGCACCGTCGCCGGCCTGTTGATTGCCGCGCGCCTTGGGTCTGGATCTTCCAATGCAGCCGTCGGCTTCGAACTGCAGGTCATTGCCGGCGTCGTTCTCGGCGGCACCTCGCTGATGGGCGGGCGCGGTACGATCATCGGTACGGTCCTTGGCACGCTCACGATCGCCGTCATCGGCAACGGCCTGATTCTGATGCATATTTCGCCGTTCTTCACGCAGATCGTGACGGGCGCGATCATCCTGATCGCGATCTGGCTGAACACGCGCATCTTCACGACGAACTTCCGTCTCAGATTGGGCAGGAGGGGGTGAGCGATGGACAGGATGCAATCGGAAGCGCATGTCCGTTCGGGGAAGGTAATGACGGTCACCGGAGCGATCCCTTCGGATCGCCTCGGCCTAACCCTGATGCATGAGCACATCCTCAACGACTGCCGTTGCTGGTGGCATGCACCGAAGACGCCGGAGCGCGCCTATCTCGCCAGCAGCTTCGTCTGCATGGAGATACTGGGCGAGCTGCGGCAGGATCCCTTCGTCAACAAGCACAACATCACGCTCGATGACGAACCGCTCGCCATCGAAGAGCTGAGGGCATTCGTCGAGGCCGGCGGAAGCACCGTCGTCGAGCCGACATGCAAGGGCATCGGCCGCAATCCGCTTGCCTTGCGGCGCATCGCCGAGCAAACCGGGCTGAACATCGTCATGGGCGCCGGCTATTATCTCGGTTCGTCCCATCCGGCGGAGGTTGCCGAGATGAGTGTCGATGATATTGCCCGCGAGATCGTCCGCGAGGCCGTGGACGGTGTCGACGGAACGGATGTCCGCATCGGCCTTATCGGCGAGATCGGAGTTTCCTCCGATTTCACGGCGGCGGAGGAAAAGTCGCTGAGAGGTGCTGCGCGCGCCCAGGTGCAGACCGGCCTGCCGCTGATGGTGCACCTGCCCGGCTGGTTCCGTCTCGGGCACAGGGTTCTCGATATCGTCGCGGAGGAGGGGGCGGACCTTCGCCATACGGTTCTGTGCCACATGAACCCGTCGCACGGGGATATCACCTATCAGACGGAACTCGCGGCAAGGGGCGCCTTCATCGAATACGACATGATCGGCATGGATTTCTTCTACGCCGATCAGCAGGTGCAGTGCCCGAGCGACGAGGAAGCGGCCCGCGCCATCGTGAAACTGCACGAAGCTGGTTGCCTCGACCGCGTTCTCATCTCGCACGATGTCTTCCTGAAGATGATGCTCACGCGATATGGCGGGAACGGCTATGCCTATGTTCTGCGCCATTTCCTGCCGCGGCTTCGAAGGCACGGTCTCGATGACGCTGCTCTGGATCGGCTGATCCGCACCAATCCACGGTCGGTCTTCGATGCGACCATCTGACGGCAACTGAATTCAACCTTGGAAAGAACAGCAAGATGACAAAAAAGGTTCTTCTGGTCGGCGAGAGCTGGGTCAGTTCGGCCACGCACTATAAGGGCTTCGACCAATTTGGCAGTGTGACGTTCCATCTCGGCGCCGAACCGCTGGTGAAGGCACTCGAGGGCAGCGAATTCGAGCTGACCTACATGCCCGCGCATGAAGCGGTCGAGAAATTTCCCTTCGAGATGAAGGGGCTCGACGCCTACGACGCCGTGATCCTTTCGGATATCGGCGCCAACTCGCTGCTGCTGCCACCGGCGGTATGGCTGCATTCGAAGACCGTTCCGAACCGGCTGAAGCTGATAAAGGCCTGGGTTGAAAAGGGCGGCGGCCTGCTGATGGTGGGCGGCTATTTCTCCTTCCAGGGCATTGACGGCAAGGCGCGCTGGCGCCGCACCGCGGTCGAGGACGTCCTGCCGGTGACATGCCTTCCCTATGACGACCGCGTCGAGATGCCGGAAGGCTCGACCGCGGAAATTCTCCTGCCGGAGCATCCGACGATGAAGGGTCTTGCCGGCGAGTGGCCGCTGCTTCTCGGCGTCAACGAGGTGGAGGTTCGCGAACGCGCGGATATCGAAGTGGTGGCGCGCCTCCCCGACGAGCAGGGCGGCCATCCCCTGCTGGTGCTCGGCCGGCACGGAGCCGGTCGTTCTGCCGCCTGGACGTCCGATATCGGTCCGCACTGGCTCTCGCCGGCATTCTGCGAGTGGCAGGGCTATGGCCGGCTCTGGAAAAATATCCTCGGCTGGCTGACCGAGACGTCCAAGAGCTGATTATGCGTGAGGCGCAACGCCTAGCGCCCGGAAACGAAAGAGAATTCGATGCAACAGATATCCGACAGGACTTCGAACGCGATCCTGGACATTTTCGGCACCAACAAGGTTCTGATCGGCATGATCCATTGTCCGCCTTTCCCGGGTTCCCCGCGTTATCGCGGCGCTGTCATGGATTCGATCTATGACGCCTGCATGCGCGATGCCGAAGCCTGTATCGAGGGCGGGCTGCATGGGCTCATCATCGAAAACCACGGCGATATTCCCTTCTCGAAGCCGGAAGACATCGGTCCGGAAACGACGGGCTTCATGTCGGTCGTCACGGATCGTATCGCGAGGGCAATCGGCGTACCGCTGGGGATAAACGTGCTGGCAAATGCTCCAATTCCTGCCTTTGCAATCGCGATGGCGGGTGGCGCGAAATTCATCCGCGTCAATCAATGGGCCAATGCCTATGTCGCCAATGAGGGTTTCATGGAAGGCCGTGCGGCGGAGGCCATGCGCTATCGTTCCATGCTGCGCGCTGAGCACATCAAGGTCTTCGCCGATAGCCATGTGAAACATGGCAGCCACGCCATCGTCGCCGATCGCTCGATCGAGGAATTGACGCGTGATCTTGCCTTCTTCGATGCGGACGGCGTGATCGCCACCGGTCAGCGGACCGGAAACAGCGCCACGATCGAGGAGATAGAGGAGATCGGTTCGGCAACGCACCTGCCGCTTCTGGTCGGCTCAGGCGTCAACAAGGACAATATTGTCGAGATCCTGAAGCGCACCAACGGCGTCATCGTGGCGTCCTCCCTCAAACAGGGAGGCGTGTGGTGGAACCCGGTCGATCCGGAACGCGTCCGCGCCTTCCGGGCGGCCGCCGAAGCTGGGCTGGAGCCGTGAAATGGTGAGCGAAACACTTTCCGAACAGATCCTGCGCGAGAACCGGGACGTGCTGCAGGCCATGCTGGCGCATCGCTTCGTCACCGACGTCAAGAACGATACGCTCGGCAGGGCCGAATTCGAGCGTTATCTTGTCTACGAGGGCGCCTTCGTCGATACGGCGATCTCGATCTTCGCCTATGCGGCAGCGACGGCAAAATCCATCGAACAGAAGCGATGGCTGATCAAAGTCCTGGATGCGCTCGCAAACGAGCAGATCGCCTATTTCGAGAAGACCTTTGCCGAACGGGGCATCGATCCTGCCAGCTTCGATACCTCGGTCCCCGAGGTCGAGGCTTTCCGAGCCGGCATGTTTGGCATTGCGAGGGATGGAGGTTTCCTCGACACCGTCGCTGCTATGTTTGCAGCCGAATGGATGTACTGGACCTGGTCGAAGGAGGCGTCACGTCGGGCGATCAGTGATCCGCTGCTGAAGGAATGGGTAGACCTGCATGTGCATGAGGGCTTCGAGGCACAGGCCAGATGGCTGAAACGCGAGCTCGATGTTGCGGGCGAACATATGCCTCCGGAGGAGTGCGCTAGGCTCAGCCGCATATTCGCACGCGCGATGACGCTTGAGATCGAGTTCCACAATGCTCCCTATCTCTAAAATGACGGCGCGACGGGATCGATTGCAGACTGGTGATCGCTGATGCGCGCTTTTGTTGCCGGCAATATCACTATCGACGAGACTATCAGCGTCGGTGAGTTTCCATCACCCGGAGCCTCCATTCTGGGAAGTGCTGCAGGTCTCGATCTCGGGGGAAAGGGCGCCAACCAGGCTGTCGTCCTCGCGCGTTGCGGTGTGCAAACCACGCTGATCGCCGCGATCGGCAGCGGTAGCCGCGGGCGTGCGATCCGTGATCTTCTGTCAGGCGAGCCGCTTGACGCCCGATTGATCGAATTGGCGCAGCGCACGAGCGACGTTTCGATCATCCTGGTTTTGCCCGACGGGAACAACGCGATTATCACGACGACGGATTCGGCCGACAACCTGAGCGGCGCAGCCGTGACAGAGGCCCTGAGTTCCGGCGCCGAGGGAGATCTGCTCCTTCTTCAGGGAAACCTCTCAGCGTCCGCCACTCGTCAGATCCTCGAATTCGCGCGCGCCGCCGGCCTGCAGACGGTCCTCAATCCCTCACCCGTTCGTCCCTATTTCAGCGAGCTCTGGCCGTTGGTCGATCTCGTCTTCATGAACGAGGGCGAAGCGGCAGCGTTGACGGGGTTGACCGGCAGAGAGGCGGCGGCGGCTCTGCTGGCAAAGGGGGTAAAGCAGGTGGTGCTCACGCTCGGCGCCGGCGGTGCTGTTCTCATTGAAGGCGGCAGAGAAGTTGCAGTCGGTGCTATGCAAGTCGCCGTTGTCGATACGACGGGGGCAGGAGACACATTCACCGGTGTGGCTCTCGCCTCGGCGATCAGACGCGGATGCGCGCTCGATCGCCGAGCGCTGCAGGATGCTGCGGAGGCGGCGGCCCTGACGGTATCGAGAAGGGGAACGCGCTCTGCATTCCCCTCCGTCACGGAAGCAACCTCGATCCTCACCAGGGCAAGATCCGATTAATTCATCGTGTGCTTCCGTCTGCCGGTCAGCGCAATGGCTTCTCACCGCCCGCCGCGGTAATGACGCCGACGATGATGAGACCCGTCAGGAGCAGCCGGACGCCGGCGCTGACGCCGAAGGTGTTGAGCATGGTCAGGAGCAGCACCAGGAATAGGGCTGCTCCCCATATGCCTGGAACATTGGCCTTTCCGCCCGCCACGGACGTGCCGCCGATGACGACGACGGCGATGGAAGAGAGCAGGTATTCGTTGCCGATGTCGACATTGGCGCCGCGAAAATAGCCGGCGAGCAGTGCGCCGTTCAGACCGCCGAGCGTCCCCGACAGCGTATAAGTTAGGAAACGGATGCGGCCTACATTGACGCCGGCAAGCCATGCGGCGCGAATGTTCTGACCGATTGCAAGGACCGAACGGCCATAGATCATGCGATGCAGAGCGATGCCGGCGCCGATGGTGAAGAGGATCGTCAGGATTGCCAGGACGGGGATGCCGAGGATCTGCACGTTGGTGAAGGCGGCAAAGCCGGGTGGCGGCTTGATC
The DNA here is from genome assembly GCF_041357635.1 of Sinorhizobium sp. CB7. Taxonomy (NCBI): domain Bacteria; kingdom Pseudomonadati; phylum Pseudomonadota; class Alphaproteobacteria; order Hyphomicrobiales; family Rhizobiaceae; genus Sinorhizobium; species Sinorhizobium sp. CB7. Next base: position 246,954 of record NZ_JAULLL010000006.1, on the reverse strand, counting down.
TGCAGTCCGCGGCCATAGCTGATGTCGATCGACTGGATGATGAAGCTTGCCGACAGCGTGGCGATGATCGGCGGAATCCGCAACGCCCAGATCAGCAGGTAGTTGGCGATGCCGACCGCGGCACCGCTTGCGAGCGCCGCAAGGAGCCCCAGAACGATCAAGCTGTCCTGACCATTCATGGTTTTCATGGCGACGGCGCTTGCAAGGCCGATGTTTGCCGGTAGCGACAGGTCGACGTTGCCTGGGCCGAGCGTGATGACGAACATCTGGCCGATGCCGACAATGACCATGAAAACGGCAAGCGAAAGTGCTGCGGTAATCATGCCGCCGGCGCCATAGCCGCCGGTGAAGATGACGGTTGCCAGCCACGCCACAAAGGCGCCGATGAAGGACCATATCCAGGGCCTTGCGGCCAGTACCTTCAGCTGCAGCATCGCTATGCCTCCCTTCGGCTGATCAACGCCCGCGCGGCGAGGACGATGATCAGGATTATGCCGTTCGCGGCGACCTGCCAGTCCGGCGGGATGTGCATGAAGGTGAGCAAGGACGAGGCGGCAAGCGCCAGTGTCAGCGCACCGATGACGGCGCCGATCGGTGAGACCCGTCCTCCCACGAACTCGCCGCCGCCGAGGATGACGCCGGCAATTGCCAGAAGCGTGTAGCCATTGCCGATATTGGCGTCGCCGGATGATGTGATGCCGATGAGCGTCATGCCGGAGAGGACGCCGAAAAGCCCGGCGAGCGCAAATAGCGTGACCTTGATCCTGAGCAGCGACCAGCCGGCGCGGCGAAGGGCAGCCGCATTGCCGCCGGAACCGCGCAATATGGCGCCGTAGGACGTCCGCATCAGGCCGAAGTGCACGACGGCCGCAATGACGATCGCAGCCAGGATCGGAAACGGGATAAAGGGCGGTTTGAAGGAGACGATCGCCTGCAGCCAGTCCGGTGCTTTGCCGCCCGGCTTGGGGAGAACCATGATCGCCAGTCCCTGCCAGACGAAACTCATGCCGAGGGTCACGACGATGGATGGCAGGTTGCGGATGTGGATGAGCGCGCCGAGCAGCGCATAAATCCCGATCGATCCGAGAAGGATTGCTGCGCCTACGAGCGGGTCATCACGCAGCCATGTCGCGGTGACGCAGCCGACGAAGCCCACGAACGTGCCGATCGAGAGGTCCAGCTCGTTGCCGGCAATCACGAACATCTGAGCGATGGTGGCAAGCGCGATCGGTATCGCAAGGTTCAGCATCAGGCTGAAGCCGAAATAGGAGATGGCGCGCGGGTTGAGCCAGGCGATAGCAATCAGAACCAGTGCCAGGGAGAGCGCCGGCAGAAGCGCACGCAAGGCACGCGCTCGTCCGGCCGCACTGCGCGCCGGCCTGCCGATGGCGTTCTGCAGGGAAATGACCGACATCCTATGATGCCTCCGCGAAAGAGGATTGTATGATCTTCTCGTCCGTCAGTTCATCGCGGCGCAGGTCGGCGACGATACGGCCGTTCTTGAAGACATAGACGTGATGGCAATTGTCGAGCTCTTCCGTCTCCGTCGTATACCAGATGAAGGTTCGCCCGTTCTGTGCCTCCTGGCGGATAATGTCGTAGACTTCCAGCTTGGTGCCGATGTCAACGCCGCGCATCGGATCGTCCATCAGGATGATTTCGGCGTCCGATCCGAGCGCCCGGGCAAACAGTGCCTTTTGCTGATTGCCGCCGGAGAGCGACAGGATGTTATTGCTTATATCCGGCGTGCGGATGCCGATTTTCTGCTGCCAGGATTGGGCGAACTCGGCTTCGCGTTTCGATGAGATCAGCAGGTGCTTGCGCAACTGCGCAAGCGAACGGATGCCGATGTTCTCGGCAATCGACCACTGCGGGAATATCCCATCCGACTGCCGGTCGCCGGCGACCAGCGCCACCGGCGCGGTCACCTCGATACCGGCCTTGCGGCGACGGGCTGCGTTGAAGACCGCGAGCAGAAGATCGGTCTGCCCGTGCCCTGCGAGGCCGGCGAGCCCGACGATCGAACCGGCATGGGCAACGAGCTCCGCACCGTAGGTCTGGCGTGCCGGGCGGGCGCGAACCCGCAGTTCTGCGGAGGACGGATGCTTGCCGGATGGACTTTCGCCAGGAGCCTTTTCGCGATGCGTGCCGCCCATGGTTGCGACCAGTCTCTCTCGATCATAGGCCTTCGCCGCATCGGCGGAGACGACCTTGCCGTCGCGCATCACGACGATGCGGTCGGCGTTCTGAAGCACCTCGCCGAGAACGTGCGAAATCAGGACGCAACTGCCGCCGCCCGTGACGAAGCGCCTGACGAAGGCAAGAAGCTGGCCGGCGGTATGAGCATCGAGCGAGGACGTGGGCTCATCGAGAATGACGAGGTTGAGGGGATCCTGCGTCACCGTGAAGGCGCGCGCCACCTCCACCATCTGCCGTCGTCCGATGGAAAGGTCAGCAACGATGTCGGATGGGTCGATGCCGTGGTTGGGGAAGATCTCGTTAAGCTTCGCCGTAATGAGATCAGCCGCTCTCTTGCGCCAGCCGATGCCTCTGAGCGAAGGGTGATTGATCCGCGTATTCTCGGCGACCGAGAGATTCGGGCACAGGGACAATTCCTGGAATACACAGCGTATGCCGAGCCTCTGTGCCCGGATGACGGAGTAGTTGGTCTCGACCTCGTCGCCAACCGTCATCCGGCCGCGGTCGAGCGCCAGCGTGCCCGCCAGCATATGCATCAGCGTGGACTTGCCGGCGCCGTTATGGCCGACAAGCCCGACGCACTCGCCGTGGCGAACGTCGAAATCGACACCATTGAGCGCCCGGACGGCGCCGAAATGCTTTTCGGCGCCGCTGAGGAAAACAATGGTCCTGTGAGTTGCAGCAGGCACTGTTGTGTCGATCACTTTATGTTGGCCTTGATAGCCTCCAGGGCATCGGCCTGCGAATATTCCTTGCTGGCAACGCTCCCGGCCGGAATGTTCGGCAGTGCCGTTTCGAAATCGTCCTGCGTGAAGGCCAAGTACGGGACCAGCATGTCGTGCGGGATGTCTTTCCGACCATCGAGCACCTGTTGGGCTACCCAGAATGCAAGGGTCGACACACCCGGCGCGATGGAAGCCGACCAGGTCTTATAGCCGTCCTTTTCCTTCTGCTCCTTCCACCATTGCAACTCGTCCTGACGGTTGCCCATGATGATGGTCGGACGCGGCTTGCCCGCAGCAGCGAAGGCCTGCGCCGCGCCATAACCGTCGCCGCCCTGGGTGACCACGCCGACGATATCCGGCAGGGAGGGGAGGACCGTTGCTACCGCCTTTTGAGCCGTGGTCTGGTCCCAGTTGCCGGTCACGGAGTTCACGATCTTGAACTGGGGATTTGCGGCTACGGCTTCCGTCAGACCTTTGTGGATGGAATCGTCGATCGACGTGCCGGCAAGACCGCGAATCTCGAGCAGGTTGCCACCCTCTGGATGGAACGTCTTCATCTGCTCGATTTCCTGCTTGCCCATGTCTTCGAAGTCGACGACGACGCGGTAAGCGCATGGCTCGGTGACGATCCCGTCGAATGAGACGACGACGATGCCAGCATCGCAGGCTTGCTTGACAGCGCCGTTGAGTGCATCCGGCGATGCAGCATTGATGACGATCGCGTCATATCCCTGCAGGATGAGATTCTGGATCTGGGCGGCCTGGGTAGGCACTTCCTGATCGGCCGTCGTAAACACGTCTGCGGCGGCGACGATCTTGTCGGCGACCGCTTTCTTGGTCACGATGTCATAGCTCTTCAACATCGCCTGGCGCCAGGAATTGCCGGCGTAATTGTTGGAGAAGGCAATTTTCTTGCCGCTCGTATCGGCAAGCGCCGTGCCTGACGCGAGCATCGCGGCAAGGCCGGCAAGAACGAACATTTTGCGCATTTCAATCCTCCCTAAGTTGTTGACCCTGATTAACAGGCTCTCCCCTATGACGCCGTTCCTCTCACGGCGTCTCATTCAAAGTCGCCGATCCTCCGATCGACAGCCATTTCTGAACACCGGCCCCGGATGTTCAGAACAATCGCAGTCCTGGCACCCGCACGCGCAGCCTGTGCAGCGAGCTCGAGGCGGTAATATACAGGCTCTTCAAATCATCGTCACCGAAGGTGAAATTGGCAGTCGGTTCGGGCGTACGGATAGTACCGAGATGATCGCCGGACGGATCGAAGACATGGATGCCGCCCGGTCCGCAGCAATAGACATTGCCACAGCTGTCGATTTTCATGCCGTCGGGTGCACCAGGTTCCTTGCCCGTGGTTTCTGCCCAGACCGCGCCGCCCGTAACTTCCCCCCGCGATGTGATGTTGAAGACACGAATATGCTGACGCTCGGTATCGTTGATGAAGAGCCGCGATTCATCAAGAGAGAAGCAGAGGCCGTTCGGCTGAGCGAAATCGGAGACGAGAAGGGTCAATCCCGACCCATCGGGGTTGACACGATAGACGCCCTGAAACGACAGGTCCTGCGGCCGCGGCATCCCGTAATATTCCATGCGACCGAAGGTCGGGTCGGTGAAATAGATCGCGCCCCCTGTCGCCACCACGATGTCGTTCGGGCTGTTCAGTTCCCTGTCCTGGTAATGGGTGGCAAGCACGGTGGTCGATCCATCCGGCTCGAGACGCGTGACACGGCTCGTCGCGTGCTCGCAGGTGAGAAGCCGACCCTCGCGATCGAGCGTATTGCCGTTCGCCTTGTTGCTCGGCCTGCGAAATTCCTCGATTTCGCCGGACGGGCGGCGGATATACAAGCGATTTTCTGGCATGTCGCTGAAGACCAGCCATTTTTCGTAAGGGTGCCAGACCGGACCTTCGGTAAAGCCCATGCCGCTTTTCACTGTTTCCAGTGCGGCATCGCCCACCACATCGACGAATCCCGGATTGCGGCTGCTCGTCGCCATGATCAGCTCGCCGACTTTTCGGCCGTCCTGCCGGCGACATACCAATCGGATGCCGCGACATCCTCGAACACGACCCAGATCGCTTCCCTGGGCAGCTCGGCCACCTCGCTGACGGCTTCGGTGACACGGCGCGCAATCTCGTTCTTGCGCTCCTGGGAATGACCTTTGAGAATCTGGATATTGACGAAGGGCATCGGGCGGTCTCCCTCATGTTCTTATAGCTTATGGTCCTCAGTTAGACATGCATCTTTGATAGCCGAAAGGGTGCAAGACGCAGAGCCGAGTGTGCATTCGCACACTGACGATCACGCCCCCGACCCAAGATGGCGGCGGTCCGATCAAGGGTCGTGTCACGAGGAAACTGCGAGTTGCCGGCAACTTGTATGATAACTTAGCTAGCGTTTAATTCAATTTTTATCGTTTTCCCCCAAGCTTACAGCATCTTTGAACGCCGGGGGTCGTTATGGCTATCGCTGTTGCTGCGAGAAGCATTTTGATGGGCTTTGCGGACGCATAATTCAGGCAGTGATTGCTTTTATGGGGGTAATAAAGTGAAAATTTCGATCAAGCACACTTTGGTCTTTGCCTTTGTGGGGTTAAGCGTCGCAGTCATTGGTCTTGTCGGCAGAATGCTGCAGCAGGAAATTAGCGTTTATCAGAATTCCACACAGCTTTCGCAACTGGCCCAGCTCGACGCAAGGCTGTTCGATGCGCTGCTCGGATTGCGCGGTGAGCGCGGCGCTATTTCCTCGGCCATCAAACTCGAACCTTCTGAAACGCAATCCAGCCTCGTCAATCTCGAGACCGGGCGAAAGAGCGTCGATCCCGCGCTCGCGGCGGCCAAGGACCTGATTGGCGACATCGATTTGACCACGCTGCGGACAGCGGTTTCCCCAATTCTAGAGGATTACAATCAATGGGTTTCGTCCCGGCAGCAGATTGATGCGGCTCTCAAACTACCTGTCGCCAATCGTGACCCGGCCTTGGCCCCACAGGCTCTGGCGCTTGCGGACAAGATGCTGGCCGACCTCGAAAAGGCCGCCAATGAAGTCGAGGCTACCATCAATGCACGCGAGCCCGGAATGATGATGTTCACGCAGCTTCGCGCGCTTGCATGGTCGACCCGCACCTATGCCGGATCGGCAAACTCAACATTGGTGGGCGCAATTATCGCCAAGGAACCTCTGCCTGCCGGCAAGCTCGCCGACATCGCTCTCCTGGATGCGAAGGTAAATTTTGCGTGGAGTGTCATCACTCAGATCGTGCGTAGCCCTGCGACGCCAGATAAACTTGTGAAGTTGTATGATATCGCACAGACGACCTATTTTGCCGGACCATATGCGGATCAGCGGGTAACAGCGCTCAAGTCATTCCAGGCCGGTCAGCCGATGAACATGGCTGTCGACGACTGGCGCAAACCTGCAGGCCCGGCGCAGGCTTCGCTCGCAGACATCGCATCGGCGGCGCTGACAGAGATGACAAACACAACGGCCGAAAATGTTTCGGCTGCTACGAGATCGATCATTATTTATAGCGTTGCCACGGTCCTTATATTTGCTCTGTCGATCGCAGGAATCATGATGGTGATTTTCCGCATCGCCAATCCCATCAGCATGCTGACGGCCGTTATGCGCAAGCTGGCGAGCGGTGATCTGTCGGTCGTCATCTCCGGCGCCAACAGATCCGATGAAATCGGCGAGATGGCCCGTGCGGTCGAAGTGTTCAAGCAAGCTGCGCTTCACAACAAGGATCTGGAAGAAGAGGCGGAGCGTTCGCGTCAAGCGTCCGAGATCGAGCGTATCGCTATCCAGCAAAAGGCGGAGCGGGAGGCAGAAGAGCGCCTGACGCAGGCGACATCGGGGCTCGCCAATGGTCTCAAGCGTCTCGCTTCCGGCGATATGATGTGCGAGATCGACGAGGTCTTCAGCGAACAGTTTGAATCCCTTCGCCACGACTTCAACAATTCGGTGCACCAACTGCGCACCGCTCTTGAAAGCGTAAGCCAGACAGCGCGCAGCGTTCGCAGCGGCAGTGGCGAAATCTCGACCGCGTCGGATCAGCTTTCCAAGCGCACGGAACAGCAGGCTGCATCACTCGAAGAAACGGCCGCCGCGCTGGAGCAGGTCACGACCAATGTCAAACAGACATCGGAACGCGCCAGCGAGGCGCGCGAGATGGTCCGTCATGCGAGCGCTCGCGCCGAAACCTCCAGGGAAGTGGTATCGAATGCCGTCGATGCCATGCAGAAGATCGAAACTGCATCCAGTCAGATCAGCAACATCATCGGTGTTATCGATGAAATCGCGTTCCAAACAAACCTTCTCGCATTGAACGCGGGCGTCGAGGCAGCCCGTGCGGGTGAAGCCGGCAAGGGCTTTGCGGTTGTCGCTCAGGAAGTTCGTGAGCTTGCCCAGCGCTCGGCTCAGGCAGCGAAGGAAATCAAAACGCTGATTGGCAACTCAGAGGCTGCGGTCAATCAGGGTGTTACCCTGGTGAACAATACCGGTGACGGTTTGAAGGAAATCGCGCAACTGGTCGTGGCGATAAACCAGCATATGGAAGCGATCGCGATTGCGGCCAAGGAGCAGGCATCCGGTCTTTCGGAAATCAATACATCCGTGAACCATATGGATCAGGTCACGCAGCAGAATGCCGCGATGGTTGAAGAGATGAATGCCGCCGGACAAGGTCTCGCCGAAGAAAGCGGCCGTCTTTCCGAACTGCTGGCCCGGTTCCAGATGGGCACACAGAGAGAACTTGGCCGAAAGGTGTCGCGCGCGGCATAGCTTGCAGCGGCGGCGCATCCGCGACCGTCGCAGACCGCATGGATCTTCCTGGATCGGCCGCGCGAGCGGCTGATCGCCTGCGGAAGAATTGCTCTATGGGTCTCGTGCCGACGGCGGCGCGTGGTCCAGCCATTTGTCGAGATTTTCTTGTTCCCGCCTCAAGGCATCGACATTGATGAGGCCGCGGGCAAGCGCGAGATAGATCGCCCTCGTTCGGCTATTGAAAACCGAGCTGCTTTCGGCGGCTCCTTCCTCTGGCATGGCGACACCCAGCTTTTCGTAGAGGTGCCGGATGCGAGCCTGGGCGCCGCGCGTCGAAAGCCCGCGGCGCGCGGCGATCGCCTTATCGGTCAAGCCGAGCGCCACATCCAGAAGGCTTTCATATTCGCTGTCGGTGATGCCCTCCAGGCGATCCTGGACGCGATGCTGAATGCCGCGCACTTCACGGTCGATGATGCAGTGGCCTTCGGCAAAGACCCCCCGCAATGCCGAGCGCATCCCTTCTTCCGATGTCGACTTCAGCACATAACCGTAGACTGTACCCGGGGGTACGATGCGCGCGACGCCGCGTACATAGGATTCGTCGGCGAAGTTCGACCAGAACAGGATGTGGGTATCCGCCCGCCTGCTCCAGATCGAGCGGGCGACCTCGATGCCAGTCGCCTTGGGCAATTGCAGATCGAGCACCACATAGGGCGGCTCGCGCCGTCGTGCGATATCGATGGCGACATCGCCGCTGCTGGCCTCGATAATCTCGACGCCGTCGGACCATAGATGCTCGATCGTGCTGCGCACGAACGCACGATGCAGACCATCATCCTCCGCGACCATGACCAGCATCTACAGGCTCTCCATAGCTTCCGCCGGCACGTCCGAAGGCAGAGACGCAGGAGGACAGTACTCGCGGGCAACCTCGATCGCCACTCGAGTGCCGCCCCTTCGGTTCGCCCTGCCGACACGGAGCCTGGCGTCGATCAGGGCGGCGCGCGTGTGCATGTGACCAATTCCGCCGCTGGCCTGCGGATCGACGTTCCCGCAACCGGTACCATCGTCAGTGATAACCACGCGCAGCACCGCTGGAGTGGCCTCTATGCGGACCTCGATGCGACGTGGGGCGCCATGGCGAACGGCATTGTTGATGGCCTCCTGCGCAATCCGGTAGATCGCCGTCAACGTCCGCTCCGGAAGCATATCCGCCGCGCCATCGCTGATGTCGTGGATGCGAACGGCGATCGACGGTGTGGCACGGCTGACGCTGCGGTTCAGATGCGCTTCGATGGCGTCGCGCAGGCCGAAAAGTTCGAGCACGCTCGGCCGCATATCGTCGACGATGTGGCGCAGTTCGGTGAGGCAGTTGACGATCTCGCGCTCCAGCTCGGCAAGCTGGGCGGCACCCGCCACACCTTGCCGATTGAGCGCCGATACCTGCCGCGCGACCCTGGCGAGATCAGCGAGTGTCTGGTCGTGCAGATCCATCGCGATACGCCGCCGCTCGCGTTCCATGCCCTCCGTCAAACGCGACGCACCGACCCGCAGGAGTTCCTCCCGGTTTCGCGCCTCGCTCTCGGCCAGCATGGCGCGGCGTGCTTCTTCGCTCTGGATCAGCGCGAAAATATAAGGCGCGATGAACTCGGCGCAGTGCTGGGCGATCTCCAGGTCGGAAAGCGTATAGCGAGCCGGCTCATGGCGACTGATGTTGAGCGCACCGACGATATTGCCGCGCGCTCGCAATGGCACGATGATGCGGCTGCGCAGTTCGGCCGTGAAGATCGGTCCGTCGAGCGCTCCGGCGAAATGGAAACGCGGATCCTTCAACGCGTCATCCGTCAGCAAGTAGGGCAGCTCGCCGCGCAGTACGGCGCGCACGGGACTGATGTCGACGGGAAGCGGGTGCTGAGCCAAAGCGCTCCAGCTCGTATAGCAGCCAGCCTCGTAGCAGATGTGGCTGCGGCCATCGTGCAATAACACCGCGATATCCATATGGTCGTGCGGCAGAAGCGTCCCGATCTCGACTGCAGTTGCGCGAAATGCCGCGCCGGGATCGATATGTCCGGCGAATGCGCGTGATATCGCCAGTAAATGGTCCACTAACTCCGTAGCAGATGGCGTCATGACTCGAATTCCTCCCTCAATCGATCATGACATCTTTCCCGGGCGATTACATCAAGCCCCTTCCTGTCCGTCTTGACGCAGGCGGCTGGGTGATACGGCGGTTATCGCCGACACTCGTCGGAACGCCGAACAGGAAGTCGGCTAATGGCTGTTATCGAGAAAAACGTATCATAGCGGCCTCGGCCGCCTCGACCCCGGACTCGTAAGCGCCATGCGCTGTCGAAAACTTCCCCGGCGGGCAGGCTTCGCCGGCAAAAAACAGACGTCCGTCAACGGGTTCCGAGAGAACGTCGCGTTGCAATGCCTGACCGGGCAAAGCATATGAATACGCCCCTCCGATCCAGGGATTGCCGCACCAGCCGGACATTGCGGCAAAAGACAGCTTTTGCCGCAGATCACTGCCGAAATAAGCCACGAGTTCGTCGATCGCAAACGCGGCCGCCGCCTGCTCGCCGGCCCGCTCGAGATCCTCCGCGAGCTGTCCCCCGATATAGGCCTCTATCGCTCCGATGCCGAAGGGCCTGATTTGATAGGTGACTGCGCCTGTGCGTCCATGCGTTCCGAGGAGATTCTTGTCGCGGGGTAGATCTGCGGGCGCACCCGCCAGGAACAACTTGTTCACTTTCCCGAGCGGCAGGTTCGATGCCGCTTCGATCTTGGAGGCCAAGGGTGGATCAAAGCGGACAGTTTCTCTGGACAGCATCATCGTCGAGACGGTCACGATCACTGCGGTCGCTTTGAAGACACCGCGGTTTGTCGTGATTGCGATGCACTTGGCGCCGTTGTGGTCAATCGTTGACACGGCGGTTTCGAGATGGATGTTCAAAGGTGCGCTGTAGGCGGCAACGACGGTTCCGTAGCCATCCACTGTTCGGATATCGGGGCCCTCGCCAGGTTCGTAATTCTGAAAATCGGCGATTGATGAATGGGCCATATCGCTGCCGTTCATCATGCTTGCGATCATTTCGAAGCGCGAAGTCCAGCGGCTGCCTGCAGGAACCGCATCGCTCCATGCGGCATCGGACGATGCCGTGTCATATTGGTGGAGCTGCAAGAAAAAGGAATTGATGGCTTGCCTTGCCAAAGATTCCGCTGTGGCATCGCCGACGACATATCTTCTGTCGGGATCGTTCCAGGGCGCCGGAGTTTCGTCTATCGTAAAGCCCATATCGCGCGCGATGCGCAGCCACTCGTTGCCGTGGGAACCGTGGAACCAGCCGCATCCAAGGTCGATGGCCTGGCCGGCCAGCGCCTCGGGCCTGATGCTCAGCGCCCGGCCGCCGACGCGTGAGGAGGCCTCGAGGACTACGACGTTCAGATCCGGCCGTTTTCCCAAGAGATGCCTTGCCGCGGCAATTCCCGCCGCGCCTGCGCCGACGATGACGACGTCAGCGGTGTCGGCGGGTGCATGGGTTTCGGGAGATATCGTGTCATTCATCGCGTTGCGCGAGACCGCCGGCCTGCTTCTTAAGGTATTCGAACCAATAGACTGCTTTACGCTCCTTCACGCAAGATTCATCAGGGTGCTTAAGTCCGCTCTTCCCAGATTTTCGCCAGTTCGACCAGGGTCTTTACGGCCCTCTCCATGTCCTGCCGGCTGATCCATTCCAGCGGTGAGTGAAAGGCATGGCCGCCGGCAAAGAGATTGGCGCAGGGCAGCCCCATGAAGGACAGCCGGGAGCCATCGGTGCCGCCGCGAATGCTGCCACGCACCGGCACCATCCCGGCACGTCGGATCGCCTCGATGGCGTGATCGACGATCTCGGGGTGACGGTCCAGGATAGGTTTCATATTGCGGTACTGCTGCGTGACCTTGAATGTGTAGGAGGAGCCCGGATAATCCGCCATGACCTCCTTTGCCAGCGCCTCAAGCATTGTTTCCTTGGCGGCGAGGCCATTCTCTTCGAAGTCGCGGATAATGAAGCTGAGGATCGCCTTTTCCATGGAGCCGGCCACACCCGTCGGATGAACGAAGCCTTCTCTGTCGGACGTTGTCTCCGGAGCCGTCTCCTTCGGCAGCCGATTGATGATCGCGCCCGCGATCTTGATCGCGTTCTCCATTTTTCCCTTGGCAAAACCGGGATGGATCGCGACTCCCTGGACGGCGATGTCGACGCGATCGGCCGAGAACGTCTCATCCTCGACATAGCCGGGGGTTTCACCATCGACGGTGTAGGCGAATTGCGCTCCAAGCTTTGCGAGATCGACCTTGTCCACGCCACGCCCTATCTCCTCATCCGGCGTGAAGAGGAGTTTGATTGTCCCGTGCCTAATATCCGGATTGTCGATCAGGACTTGCGCCGCGGTGATGATTTCGGCGAGACCGGCCTTGTCGTCGGCGCCAAGAAGCGTCGTGCCGTCGGTCGTGATGATATCGTTGCCGATCTGGTCCCGAAGGGCTGGATTGTCGCTGACGCGAATGACCTGTTGTGGATCGCCAACAAGGCGTATGTCGCCGCCGCTGTAGTTGCGCACGATTTGCGGCTTCACGTTTGTTCCGGTGAAGTCAGGTGCGGTATCCATGTGCGAACAGAAGCAGATGACCGGTACTGGCTTGTCGACATTTGATGGAACTGTTGCGTAAACGTAGCCGTGCTCGTCGATATGCGCATCGGACAGGCCGATCCTCAAGAGGTCTTCGACCAGCACACGGCCAAGGTTTCTCTGCTTGTCAGTGGAGGGCTGTGTCGGTGAGTTCGGATCGGATTGCGTGTCGATGACGACATAACGGAGGAAGCGATCGGTAACGGTGTCGGTCATGGGCTCGAGTCCAATGCGGGTTGATCGGCGATGGAAGCTATAGCCTTCGTTGATCTTGCCGTGAATGCAATTTCGCTTGCCGACGCAATTTGCACACGCGGCAAGAGGTGCTCCCATGGACACGGAGCTTATGCCGGTCGCAGTAGATACGTTCGGAGGGTGCCACTGGGCGGGATCGCCCGGAAATTCTCCGCTGGCGCCGGACGGCCGACATGGAAGCCCTGGACCTGGTCTATGCGAAATTCGCGCATCAGCGCCAGCTGCTCGTCGGTTTCGACGCCTTCCACCAGAATCTTATGGCCACGATTTCGGATGAGGGCGATGATGTCTTGAAGCATGGCCCGGCCCTTCGGAATGGCGCAGTCGTGAAGGAATGATCGATCGATCTTCACCGTGTCGAATTCGATCAGACGAAGCCATGACAGACCTGCAAAGCCGGTCCCGAAGTCGTCAAGCCATATCCTGATCCCCAAGGTCTTCAGATCGCTGATGCAGCGGAGGATGTCCGAATGCATCTCCATCTCAAGCCCTTCGGTGATTTCGAGCGCCAACCTGTCGCCGCTCACGCCGGTCTCTCCCAGAATGGCCGCCACGGAAGATGCGAAACCGGGCGCCTTCAGCTGAATTGGCGAGACGTTGACGCTAACGACGGGGACATGATTGTCAGCCAGGAGTTCACGGCACACCGCTCGTATCGCCCAGCGTCCGAGGTTCAGAATGGCGCCGGTTCGCTCTGCGACGGGAATGAAAAGGCCCGGAGATACGGGCGTGCCATCCAGCATCTTGAGGCGCATCAGCGCCTCGACGGCCTCGACACGACCTGATGCGACACTCTGGATGGGCTGATAAACAAGCGATACGAGATTTTGGTCGATCGCGATTTTCAGAAGAGCCGCGATATTCTCGCTCTCATCGCTGCTCAGTGGATCGTCTGGATCGAAAAGCCGGGCACAGTTGCGGCCATTTGCCTTCGCCGCATAGAGCGCGCGGTCGGCTTCATGAATGATCTTCTCGAGCTTTGAACCGGTTTGATCCCTCGTGAAGGCCGCACCGACACTGACCGTCACAATCGATACACCGTCCCGTCGCTGTTCGTGCACCAGAGCAAGGTCCTTCACCGTGCGACAAATGGATTCTGCTAACTCCGCCAACTGTTCCCTGGTCTCTACGGGGGCGATGACGATGAATTCTTCGCCGCCATAGCGCCCGATTGAGCCGTTGAACCGGACAATTGAATCCTTGAGAGAATTGGCGACAAGAACGAGGCAGTGGTCACCGCCCTGATGACCATAACAGTCATTGTATTTCTTGAAGAAGTCGACATCGATGAGGATCGCCGCAAAACGCCTGCCAAGTTTTTGCCAGTCGTTCCAGTATTCCCGCAGCTTCTCGTCAACCGCGCGGCGATTGTCGAGGCCAGTCAGAGGATCGGTGTTCGAGAGCCTCAGCAGCGCCTTTCCGCGTTCCGACGCCTCGTTATGCTGAATTTTTGCCTCGAGGGCATTCAGGAAGACGTTGTAACGCTCCCTGTTCAGCTTCCAATTTACATAGGAGGTGAACACGAAGCATGAGACGTAGAAAGTCCCGAAGGCGAGCCGATAGGGAACGTTTTCCGGAAAGGAAAATAGCGCAACAGCGAAGATGGCGAGAACGATACTGGACGTTATCACCGAAAGGCGAAACTGAAAGCTGAAGAACAGATTGGCGCCCATCATGAAGATGGCTCCAAAGATCATGTAGTAAGAGACGCTTTGGGTTTGCTCGCTGAAGGTCGTCGGATACAGCCAGCCGGCATATCCGCAAACAAGCGCCGCCGCACAGGTCCAGTCGAGCCAGTCCGTCCTGGCGTTCGTATGGAATAGTGTTTCGAAGACGACGATTGCGATCGCACCGACGGCAAAGCGCGCCGCAATAGTGTAGGGGGCGACGTCCGGAGTCAGCAATATGTCGGGGATTGAGAACAAGAGATAGACCACGACTGCGATCCACAGTCCCTGCCGCGTGGCCGTCCTTCGCGCGGCCTCCCCTTCCTTTCGATAGAGAATGTGAAGCTCGGCGGGCTGCGGCCGCTGGGAATGCTCATGCAGATCTATCTCGGCTACATCGGCCAACAGGTGCTTCATGCACTGATCCATCGCGGGTTGCGGTCAACGAAAATCCGGTGTCGCTCTTGCATCGCTGAACGCTGGAGACTCCAAACCCGCCCTCCATTACGTCAGGCACGACAACAATGACATGCAGCACTTTACGGCATAGTAGAAAGCACTCATGAAGTTCTCGTTAAAATGGGCCAGTCGGCGGCCGAGCCGAAAAGTGTAGCCAAAAAGAAACGCATGACGGGAATTTTATCTCTATTACATCAAATTGTACAAATCGAGTCGTGCGACACGCATCCACTACCTATAGTTAATGTTTTGTTAACAAGACAATTACGAAAGGGTCCTGCGTGAGCCAACTTCAGATTGCGTTTGATGGCGAAAGTCTTATTACCCCTGAAGCAATAGCAGCCGAATTTACTTCGTTAAAAACCAACCTCTTTCATGAGCAGCTTGAGACCGGAAAAGCAGAACTTGTCCTGATCTTGCACATCGCACAACAACAGTTCGATCAAGGCGTGGAACCGGCAAAGATAATTGACCGCCTCGCCGGGGCGCTTCATGACACCCGTGCCAAGTTCCATCCCAGCGTCTGGCAAGAGCTGATACCGATCGCACAGAGCCATCCGGTATCGCAGTTCTTTCTCCAGGACCCCTTCACCCGTTGGTCTTTCGAAAAGCCCAGAGGCTATTCGGGCGATGCTCAATTGCTCGACTTCATCTATGGTCACGAAAGCGTCGCTGAGGTGGTCGCAAAGGCCACGCCGGTTGGACGAGCGCTCTACGACTACACGAAGGACGCTTCGTCGTCGGTCGCCGTGCGGGAAAGACGTGATATTCTGACGCGGCATGTCGACGAGATCGCCGCGACGCGAGGACCCGAGACGGAAATCCTTACGATCGCCTCAGGCCATCTGCGTGAAGCCAACCGCTCGATTGCGTTGCAGGAGCGGCGGATCAAGCGATGGGTCGCGCTCGATCAGGATCCACTCAGTGTCGGGTCGATCACGCGCGACTTCAGGGGGACCTGCGTCGAGGCGATCGACGGTTCCGTCCGGGGTATCCTGACCAGAGCACATAAACTCGGGCAATTCGACTTCGTCTATGCGGCGGGTCTTTATGATTACCTTCCCGACAATGTCGCCGTGAAGCTCACCCAGAGATGTCTGCAGATGTTGAAGCCCAACGGTGTCTTCCTTTTCGCCAATTTCGCCCGCGAGATCGGTGTCGATGGCTACATGGAGACGTTCATGAACTGGGCGCTGCTGCTGCGCTCGGAGACTGACATGTGGAATATTGCCAATGCGAGCATCGACGGGGCTGACGTCGAGGCCAGCGTGTGGTTCGGCGAGAATCGAAACATCGTCTACGGCGTCCTCCAGAAACGTTCGTGAATGTTTGAATCTCATCCCATGGTTTCGCTGGATCGACGCGCGGACGCTCCGCGTCGATCCACATCTCGCGGTTCCACTGGGTGATTAGCGAGCCTTCTCAAGGCTGGCATACATGCCGGTCGTGCGGAACTCGGTTGGGTTGGTGCCGTAAATGCGTCGGAAGACTTTGGAGAAATAGTTGGCATCCTCGAAGCCGCACATGATTGCGACTTCCTTCACTGGTAGAAAATCAGCCCTCGTCAACAGTTTTACCGCACGCTGCAGGCGCTGCTGCAGCACGAATTCGGCCGGCGGTATGCCTTCGCTTTCGGCGAAGCTGCGGGAAAAGTGCGCCCTGCTGAGACCCAGGATCGCGGCCAGCTCTCCGACCGGAAGGGGTTTGTCCAGATTGGCGTTGATGTGATCGATCACCGGCTGCATGGCGCTCGGATTATCGGCGAGTGCCTGTGAGCCGAAGACATCGTCATAAAGTGCCATCGCCGCCTCATAGGCGATTGCCGAGGCAGCACCCGGCGATGTCGCGCCTCTGACAAGACGCAGGCTGCAATCGGCCAGATGGTCGATTGTGGCAGGTTGCAGCCGGAGCACGGGACCGGTGGCCGCAAGCACCAGCTTGTGAATGCGCAAGGTCTCTTCGCCGTTCATGGAAATCCAGAAATATTCCCAGCGGTCGCCTTTTTCGAGCCAATAGCGATGATTGTGAGGGACAAGCACCAGAAACGTATCGCCGGCCCGAAGCTTATAATTGCGGTTCTGGTATCTCAGACGCCCGAGACCGCTGATCGTGTGCTGAAGCACGGTAAACGGCGTCTGGCCGCGCCGCCGTCCATCCCAGTCATAGGTCTCGTTTTGACGGACTTCGTAGCCAGCGCTGGTCGGCATTGCGTGCAGACGCTGGCGGCGGTGCGGCAGCGAAATCGTTTTCATCGCCTGCCCGTTGGCGATCAAATCTTGCAGCACAAAATTACCCTCAAAAGCATAATCCTTCTCTGTTCGCCATCTCGAATTTAGGCATAATCCCCTTCGACAAGAGGAAGAGACCACGGTCGGACCAGCCGATCGGGAGGAAAACAGGCAGAAATTCTGGATTTACGAACTGCATGCGCGTGCATGTGGCGCGCTCCTCCTTTACGCTCTTCCATTTAGCATTCGGTCTGATCGAGGTGAAGGTCATGAGTTTCAAAATCGCTATCATCGGTGCGGGCAGCGTCGGCTTCACCAAGAAGCTTTTCACGGACATCCTGTGCGTTCCCGAACTCAAGGACATCGAATTCGCGCTGACCGACCTTAGCGAACATAACCTCGGGATGATCAAGACGCTCCTCGACAGGATAGTCGAAGCCAACAATCTGCCGACCAGGGTGACTGCGACGACCGATCGTCGCAAGGCCCTCGAAGGTGCGCGCTATGTCATCAGCTGCGTCAGGGTCGGCGGTCTCGAAGCCTATGCCGACGACATCCGCATTCCCTTGAAATACGGCATCGACCAATGTGTCGGCGACACGATCTGCGCCGGCGGTATTCTCTATGGCCAGCGCAACATCCCGGTCATTCTCGACTTCTGCAAGGATATCCGCGAGGTCGCCGAGACTGGGGCGAAATTCCTGAACTATGCCAATCCGATGGCCATGAACACCTGGGCGGCCATCGAATACGGAAAGGTCGATACTGTCGGCCTTTGCCACGGCGTTCAGCACGGCGCCGAGCAGATCGCCGAGGTGCTTGGCGCCAAATCAGCTAGCGAGCTCGACTATATTTGCTCAGGCATCAATCATCAGACCTGGTTCATCGATCTTCGCCTCAATGGCCGCAAGATCGGCAAGGACGAGCTGGTCTCCGCCTTCGAGGCACACCCTGTCTATTCGCAGCAGGAGAAGTTGCGCATCGACGTCCTGAAGCGTTTTGGCGTCTACTCGACCGAAAGCAATGGCCATCTTTCCGAATATCTGCCCTGGTATCGCAAGCGGCCGGACGAAATCACCAAATGGATCGACATGTCCGACTGGATCCATGGCGAGACCGGCGGTTATCTGCGTCACTCGACGGAAACGCGCAACTGGTTCGAAACCGAATTCCCGCAATTTCTCGAATCCGCTTCTAGGCCGATCGATCCTTCGCGGCGTTCCAACGAGCATGCAAGCCATATTCTCGAAGCATTGGAAACGAACCGGGTCTATCGCGGCCATTTCAACGTCAAGAACAATGGCGTCATCACCAACCTGCCATCCGACGCTATCATCGAGTCGCCGGGCTTCGTCGATCGCTTCGGCATCAACATGGTTTCGGGCATCACGCTGCCGGAAGCCTGTGCGGCCACCTGCATCTCGTCGATTAACGTGCAGCGCATGTCGGTGCATGCGGCAATCAGCGGCGATATCGACCTCCTGAAGCTTGCCGTGCTGCACGATCCGCTGGTGGGCGCCGTGTCGACGCCGGAAGAAGTCTGGCAGATGGTGGACGAGATGGTGGTCGCCCAGGCCCGCTGGCTGCCGCAATATGCCGATGCGGTTCCTGCGGCCAGGGAGCGGCTTTTGAAATCGAAGGTGCAGACCCGCGACTGGGCAGGTGCCGCGCGACGCAATATCCGTTCGATCGAGGAACTGCGCGCCGAGAAGGCGGCGCTGAAACAGACCGGCTGATTCTCGTGGAGGAGGGCAACAGCGGAATTCCGGGAGGGAAATCCCCTGCAGGCGAGCCCGCTTTCGCTTCGTTTGAGGAGAAAAGGAGCGTCGTGAGCGCTCCAAAGAGGAGGGAGAGACGATGACGAATTTCCGCAACATTGGCATTCTTGCCGGGCTGGCGCTGAGCGTCTCGGCCGCGGCTCTGAATGCCTATGCATCCGAGCCGACCATCCCGCCGGAACCGGCGGCCTTTCCCGCCGAAGGCAAGATCAAATATGTGGAGCGGGATTCCATTCTGGAGTTCAAGGCGCTGCCCGAATACCACCAGCCGGACTGGGTCACGGAAAAATTCGAAAAGACCGGCAAGCTGCCGCCTCTGAAGGACCGGCTTCCGAAAGAGCCGCTCGTCTACAAAACCGGGAACATGCCCGACGGCATTGGCGTCTATGGCGACACGATGCGTCACGTGATTGGCGGGCGCCCGGAAGGCTGGAACTATGGCGCCGGCCAGACCCAGGGCTGGGGCGGTATCGATATCGGGCTTTCCGAATGCCTGACGCGGACCGGACCGCTTTTTCAGGTGGAGGCCAAGGATACCGAGCCGCTTCCGAATCTCGCCAAAAGCTGGGAATGGTCTGAGGATGGCCACAAGTTGACGATGCACCTGATCGAAGGTGCGAAATGGTCCGATGGCGCACCTTTTGGCGCCGACGACCTGATGTTCTACTGGGAGGACGAAGTTCTCGATCCGAATGTTTCTCCACTGAACGGTGCGACACCGGAGACCTTCGGTGCGGGTACGACACTGAAGAAGATCGACGACTACACCGTCGAATGGACCTTCAAGGAAGCTTTCCCGAAACAGTACCTTTACGCGATGGCTTACGGCACCTTCTGCCCCGGTCCTTCGCATATCCTGAAGCCGCAACATCCGAAATATTCGAAGAACACATACGAGCAGTTCAAGAACGCGTTCCCACCGGAATTCATGAATATGCCAGTGATGGGTGCCTGGGTGCCGGTCGAATACCGTCCGGACGACATCATCGTCATGCGCCGAAATCCCTATTACTGGAAGGTCGACGAGAAGGGCAATCAGCTCCCCTATCTCAATGAGCTGCAATATAAACTATCGACCTGGGCCGACCGCGATGTGCAGGCGGTTGCCGGTTCCGGCGACATCTCCAACCTCGAGCAGCCGGAAAACTTCGTTGCTTCGCTGAAGCGCGCTGCGGAGAAGACTGCTCCGGCCCGTCTCGCCTTCGGCCCCCGCCTGATCGGCTATAACCTGCGTATGAACTTCTCCGCCAACGGCTGGGGTAACCCGGACGAACGGGGGCAGGCAATCCGTGAGCTCAACCGCAACGAGGATTTTCGCAAGGCTGTGACGATGGCGATCGATCGCAAGGCGATCGGGGACTCGCTTGTTAAGGGACCGTTCACGGCAATTTATCCAGGCGGCATCTCCTCCGGCACGAGCTTCTATGACCGGAACTCGACCGTCTATTATCCCTTTGATCTCGAAGGCGCCAAGGCTGAGCTTGCGAAGGCAGGCCTCAAGGACACGGATGGCGATGGCTTCGTGAATTTCCCAGCCGGCACGGCAGGCGGCAAGAATGTCGAGATCGTGATGCTCGTCAACAACGACTACACGACCGACAAGAGCCTTGCGGAAGGTGTTGTCGGCCAGATGGAGAAGCTCGGGCTTCGCGTCATCATCAACGGGCTCAACGGCAATCAGCGTGATGCCGCCAACTATTCCGGACGCTTCGACTGGCTGTTGCGACGCAACGACACCGAACTCTCCTCGGTCGTGCAAAACACCGAGCAATTGGCTCCCGTTGGTCCACGGACAAGCTGGAACCATCGTGCTCCGGAAAATGGCGAGGTCGATCTGATGCCCTTTGAGAAGGAACTGGTGGATATCATCAGCAAGTTCACGGCCTCGCAGAACAACGATGAACGCGTCAACCTGATGAAACAGTTCCAGAAGATCTCGACGGAACATGTCTACACTGTCGGCCTCACGGAATATCCGGGTGCGTTGATCATCAACAAGCGCTTCTCGAACATTCCCCAAGGCACACCGATTTTCATGTTCAACTGGGCTGAAGACTCTGTCATCCGCGAGCGCTTGTGGGTGGCTGCCGACAAGCAGGGCAAGTACGAACTTTTCCCCGAAACGCTTCCCGGAAAGCCGGGAGAAAAGGGTCCGACAAATTAGAGCTCCCTCCCAAATGTAACTGAGCTTCCGGTCGCGCGTGGTGCGCGGCCGGACATAACCAACAAACCGGCCGCGCTGATTGGAGCGGTGGCGGCAAGGAGAAGCGAACCGTCCGATGTTACGATTCCTGCTCGTGCGCATAGCCTCCGCCATACCGGTGCTCTTGATCCTGAGCGTGGTGACATTCGCAATCATTCAGGCGCCACCCGGTGACTACGCCGACTACATCCGCTCGCAGCTCATCAACCAGGGCGGTGCATCCTATGCTCAGGCCGAGGCGCAGGCGCAGGCCTATCGTGTCGAGCATGGCCTCGATAAACCGATTGCCATCCAGTATCTGAACTGGATTGCCGGTATCTTCACCCGCGGTGATTTCGGTTACAGCCTCTATTACAACAAACCCGTGGCCGAGGTTGTCGCCGAGCGCCTGCCGCGCACGCTGCTTCTTGCTCTGGTCTGCCACCTCTTTGCCTCCGTGCTCGGTATCGGCTTCGGTATCTGGGCGGCGACGCGGCAATATTCCTGGGTCGACAGCGTGCTGTCGGCCGTCTCCTTTCTCGGCATGACGGTGCCGCGCTTTCTGATGGCGCTGATCATCGTCTATCTCCTCGTCTTCCAGTTCAATGTTTCGGAGATCGGCAGCTTCTTCTCGCCGCAATATGGCGGAGCGCCGTGGTCCTGGGCGAAATTCGTCGATCTCGTCAGCCACGTCTGGCCGGTCGTCGCGATCGCGACCTTCGGTGGGCTCGCCTACAACATGCGCATCATGCGCGGCAATCTGCTCGATACGCTGAATGCGCAATATGTCGAGACCGCCAAGGCTAAGGGCCTGACCGGCGGGGCGGTCGTCATGCGCCATGCCGTGCCGAATGCGCTGCATCCGCTGGTCATGTATCAGGGCGTCGTCCTTCCCTACATGTTGACCGGCGAGATCGAGACGGCAATCGTCTTCGCGCTGCCGACGGTGGGACCGGCAATCGTCGGCTCGATGGCCGTCGGGGACGTCTATGTCACAGCCACCTTCATGATGGTGCTTGCCGCGACGCTTATCGTCGGCAACATCATCGCGGACATGCTGCTCGCCCTGCTTGACCCGCGTGTCCGCCAGTTCGGAGGAGCCTGAGATGCTTGCCTTCGATTCCTCCCCATCGTCGCCGCACCAAGAGACCGTCAAGAAGCCCTCCCGCGGCAATGAGAGCTATATCGCTCTCGTCTGGCGCCGTCTGAAGCGATCTTGGACCGGCATGATGGGCCTGGTGCTCGTTGTGCTTTTGATAGTCATGGCGATCTTCGCCGATTTCTTTGCGCCGATGGATCCCAAGGCAACCGATGTCGGCTTCGCGCCACCGCAGGTCATAAGCTTCCGCGACAAGGACGGCAATTTCGTCTTCCGGCCGCGCGTCTATGCGCTCGCCGATTCTGAGGAGCTGGATCCCGTCACCTTCCAACCGGTTGTTGGCCCGGATTACGACAATCCGCGCTATCTCGGGTTCTTCGTGAAAGGGGCAGAATACAAGCTTCTCGGCTTTATTCCCGCCAACCGGCATTTCTTCGGTTCGACGGACGGCGCGCCGGTGCATTTGCTGGGCACGGACAAATTCGGCCGCGACGTCCTCTCGCGCGCTATCATCGGCTCCCGGATTTCGTTGATGATCGCGCTCACCGTCGTCTTCATTGTCACGCTCGTCGGCACGACAGTCGGCATGGTCTCGGGCTATTTCGGTGGAACCTTCGATGTCTGGGTTCAACGCTTCGTCGAGCTCGTGCTCGCCTTTCCGCAGTTGCCGCTTTACCTGGCGCTGACATCGCTCATTCCGGTCACGGCTCCCACGAACGTCTTCCTCGCCTTTGTCATCATCGTCATGTCGGCGCTTGGCTGGGCGCAGATGTCGCGGGAGGTTCGCGGCAAGACATTGGCGCTCGCCCGCATAGATTATGTGCGCGCGGCGATGGCCGTTGGTGCGACCGACCGGCGTATCATCTTCCAGCACATTTTCCCGAATGTGATGAGCCACGTCATCGTGTCCGTGACCCTGCATATTCCAAGCGTCGTGCTGCTCGAATCCTTTCTCGGCTTTCTGGGTTTTGCCGTGAAGCCGCCGCTGATTTCGTGGGGGCTGATGCTGCAGGATACGGCGAATTACTCTGTTATCGGCACCTATCCCTGGATTCTTGCTCCCGTCGGCTTCGTGCTTGTGACCGTCTTCGCCTTCAATGCGCTTGGCGACGGCCTGCGCGACGCAGTTGATCCCTATTGAGGTGACGAAGATGGCTCTTGCTCTTGTCAGTTCTTTCGCACCGCCTGTCCGCCATGACCACGACGGCCGCTCGGAAAGCCCGATCATCGACGCTCGCAATATCGCCGTGAATTTCAAGGTCGAGGACGGCATGGTAGAGGCAGTCAGGGACGTCTCCTTTCAACTCTATCGCGGCGAGACGATTGCGATTGTCGGCGAGTCCGGTTCTGGCAAATCGGTGACGGCCCGCACGGTTATGGGTCTATTGTCCAAGCGTGCCGTCGTCTCGCCGAGATCCAGCGTGGCCTATGACGGGACGAATATTCTCAAATTCTCCGAGCGTGCCCGCCGCAGGCTGCGCGGCGACCGCATATCCATGATCTTCCAGGAGCCGATGAGCTCGCTGAACCCGATCTACACGATCGGCAGCCAGATCGTCGAAGCGATCCGTGTCCATCGGAGAGTGAGCAGGCGGGACGCGGAGAGGCGGGCCCGCGAGCTGCTGGAACAGGTCCAGATCCCCGATCCGGCGGCGCGGCTCAGGCAATATCCGCATCAACTTTCGGGCGGCCAGCGCCAGCGCGTCATGATCGCCATGGCGCTGGCCAACGATCCGGATGTGCTGATCGCCGACGAACCGACGACCGCGCTCGATGTCACGGTGCAGGCACAGATCCTGAACCTTATCCGCAATCTTCAGAAGCAGTTGCGCATGGCGGTGATTCTCATCACCCATGATCTGACGGTGGTGCGGCAATTTTCCGATTACGTCTACGTCATGCAACATGGCGAGATGAGGGAGCACAACATCACGGAAAGGCTCTTCGCCAACCCGCAGCATCCCTATACGAAGCATCTGCTTGCCTCCGAGCCGCGAGGACAGGCCAACCCCCCGCCGGAAGGTTCCGACATCATCCTGGATGCGAAGGGCGTGCGCGTTTCCTTCATGCTCCGCCACGGCACCTTCCTGAAGCCTGAGCTCAAGGAGCTCGTCGCCGTCGATGGGCTCGACCTGACGCTTCGACGTCACGAGACCCTCGGTCTCGTCGGCGAGTCCGGTTCGGGCAAGACGACCTTCGGCCAGGCCCTGCTTCGGTTGAACGCGATCGACGGCGGCGAAATCCACTTCGACCGACAGCCGATCCACGAGAGTTCGCGCGCAGAAATGCGGCCTCTGCGTTCGCGCATGCAGGTCGTCTTCCAGGATCCCTTCTCCTCGCTCAACCCGCGCATGACGATCGGCCAGATCATCGAGGAAGGACTGATCGTCAACAAACTCGGCGCCACCAGGGCGGAGCGCATCGACAGGGTCAGGGAGGCCCTGGTCGCAGCCGGCATGCCCGGCAATATCCTTTCACGGTTTCCGCACGAATTTTCGGGCGGCCAGCGCCAGCGCATCGCGATCGCGCGTGCCATAGCGCTCGAGCCGGAATTCATCCTTCTCGACGAGCCGACCTCGGCCCTCGATCTGTCCGTTCAGGCGCAGATCATCGAACTGCTGCGCAAGCTGCAGAACGAGCGCGGCCTCAGTTACCTGTTCATCTCGCACGACCTCAAGGTCGTGCGTGCCCTGTGCCATCGCGTCATCGTCATGCAGCACGGCAAGATCATGGAGCAGGGGCCTGTCGACGAAGTTCTATCCCATCCCAAGACCGCGTACACGGAGCGGCTCGTCAGGGCCGCTTTCGAGGTCGCATGATTGCCGTATGCCGGAGGTTTTAATGGCAAGAAATCCAAAAATAGCTTTTATCGGAGCTGGCTCCACCGTCTTCATGAAGAACATCGTCGGCGACGTGCTGCAGCGCCCGGCGCTATCAGGCGCGACGATCGCACTGATGGACATCAATCCGCAGCGGCTCGAGGAAAGCGCCATTGTCGTCAACAAGCTCATATCGACGCTTGGGGTGACAGCGAAGGCCGAGACCTATTCGAACCAGCGTGCTGCGCTGGCAGGCGCTGATTTCGTCGTGGTCGCCTTCCAGATCGGCGGCTACGAGCCCTGCACGGTGACCGATTTCGAAGTGCCAAAGAAATACGGCCTGCGCCAGACGATTGCCGACACGCTCGGTGTCGGAGGCATCATGCGCGGGCTGCGCACTGTGCCGCATCTGTGGAAGATTTGCGAAGACATGCTCGCCGTCTGCCCGGAAGCGATCATGCTGCAATATGTAAACCCGATGGCGATCAATACCTGGGCAATCGCCGAGAAATATCCTGCCATCAGGCAGGTAGGCCTCTGCCATTCGGTCCAGGGCACGGCGATGGAGTTGGCGCGCGATCTCGACATCCCCTATGAGGAAATCCGCTACCGCTCCGCCGGTATCAACCACATGGCCTTCTACCTGAAATTCGAGCATCGTCAGCCGGACGGCTCCTATCGCGATCTCTATCCGGACCTCGTCCGGGCCTATCGCGAGGGGCGGGCGCCGAAGCCCGGCTGGAATCCGCGCTGCCCGAACAAGGTGCGCTACGAAATGCTGACGCGGCTCGGCTATTTCGTGACCGAGAGTTCCGAGCATTTCGCCGAATATACGCCTTATTTCATAAAGGACGGCCGCGAGGATCTGATCGAAAAGTTCGGCATTCCCCTCGACGAATATCCGAAGCGCTGCATCGAGCAGATCGAGCGCTGGAAAGGGCAGGCGGAAACCTACCGCTCAGCCGACAGGATCGAAGTCACGCAATCGAAGGAATACGCTTCTTCGATTATCAATTCGGTCTGGACAGGTGAGCCTTCGGTGATCTACGGCAATGTGCGCAACAATGGCTGCATCACGTCGCTACCCTCGAATTGCGCGGCGGAAGTCCCCTGCCTGGTTGATGCTTCGGGTATTCAGCCGACTTTCATCGGCGACCTGCCGCCGCAGCTGACGGCCCTGATCCGTACCAACGTGAACGTCCAGGAACTGACCGTTCAGGCGCTGATGACGGAAAATCCCGAGCACATCTACCATGCGGCGATGATGGACCCGCATACGGCAGCGGAGCTCGACCTCGATCAGATCTGGTCGCTGGTGGACGATTTGCGCGCCACTCACGGCGACTGGCTCCCGCCCTGGGTGCGCGTCTAAAGCAATTCCAGGAAAAGTGTGAAGCGGTTTTCCGTCCGGAATTACATAAAAACAAAAAGATAGAGCGGTTCAGTGTCTCCATGAAAAGCTGAACCATCGAAGTCCGGAGGCGTGCTGATCATCGTTGTCATCGCCGATGGTCGCAGCCGACAATCCGCTGGCGTTTCCTCGTCATTGCCACCGGCAAAAACTTAGGAGGTTATAATTTAGTTTAATGCGGGAAGTGGCTCGATGGTCCTAAGCTGGGCTCCGATCTCAGGATTGCCTTGAGTTCCGGCGGCAAGGGCTAGGGCTGATATGTCGATGCTGCCGGCAGCGGGGATAACGGCTTCGGTCGTGGTGACGTAGGTAACGGCATTCCACGCGACGAGTTCGAGCAAAGCTGTAGCGTCGTTCCGGCTGCGCTTCGATCGTCGCGCCGCTGATTGCCTACGTCCCCCCGCTGAATCCCAAGACAGCATCAGGTCGGATCGCAGAGTAAGAATTCTGTTATTTTTTCCGGAGGCTCATCCCTTCGTCCGGCCCGGCGCCACAAAGGTCGTGATAGCGGCGTCGTCGTGGCCGGCCTCGCGCAGGAAGCGCTTTGCGAATTCGGCGGCGGGGCCACGCAGCGCGCCATCAGGTCGGATCAGGTGAAAGGCCACATGATAGTCGATCGTCCGTTCTGAAACGGGCACAAGGCGGCCTGCTTCGAGCGCGGCCGACGACAACGGCGGTCGCGCGAGCGCAATCCCGAGCCCTTGAGTGCAAGCGTCGATGACGACGTTGTAGTCCTCGAAGCGGCGATCCTGGCTTCGTGGCACATACTCGACCCCTTCCGGAGCGAGCCAGCGCCGCCAGCCTTCGATATTGGAATCATGCAGGATCGGCAGTTCGAGCAGCGAACGGGCGTCCGAGCGTTGCTGAAGCCGCTTTGCCAGTGCAGGTGCTGCAATCGGAAACGCCTTTTCCTGCCAGAGCTGGATACCACGGACGCCCGCCCAAGGGCCCTTGCCACAACGAATGGCGAGATCCGTCCCTTCGCCCAAATCCGCCAGCCGATGCTCGAGGATAAGTTCAAGCTGGATGTCGGTTCCTTCGAGCTGCGGCAGGCGCGAAAATAGCCAGAGAGAGGCAACCGATGGTATGAGCGAGAGCCGCACGACGGCTTTGCCGCGGCGAGGCGCCCAGCGCTCGCCTGAATCGCCGAGGAGGGCGAGCGCCTCCTCAGCGCGGGCAAAAAAGCGCATTCCTTCAGGCGTCAAGCTGACGCCGCGCGCCTCGCGTTCGAACAGGCGGACACCCATCCAGCGTTCAAGCCGTGACACCTGCCGCGATACGGCGCCGTGCGTGAGCCCGCTTTCCTCCGCCGCGGCGGAAAAGGACCCGAGCCGGGCTGCGCGTGCAAATGTCTCGAGCGTGTCGAGAGGCGGAAGCGTTGTCGAGCTGTGAACCATAGGCACATATGATCATCGATTGCGGTGCTTTTCAAGCACGCTTCGACACCCTATTCACCTGCCAGAGAGGTTTCCGGGAGGCAAGGATGAGTGTGGTGGCTGAGGCAACGACGACTGCGAGACAGAAGCGCGTATTCGATCCGGTGGCCTTCGCATCGATCCTGATCACCATCATCTTCTGGGCGTCTTCCTTCGTGGTGATCCGCGTTTGCCTTCGGTCATTGACGCCGGTCGAACTGGCAACCGCACGCTATGTGGCAGCGGGACTCGTTGCGCTCGTCTATCTCCTCGCAATGCGGCCGATACCCGCGAGGCGCGATTTCATCCGCCTCTCCATTGCCGCGGTCCTCTTCATCGCGGCCTATGCCGTTCTCCTGAACACCGGAGAACAAACCGTGCCGGCCGGACCGGCGAGCTTCATCATAAACACCATGCCGGTCTTCACCGCATTGATTGCGACTTTCGTCCTGGGTGAGCGCTTCGGAATATGGGGCTGGATCGGCACTGCCGTCTCCTTCGGCGGCGTCGCGCTGATTGCCGCTGCGGCCGATGGTGGCTTTCAGCTGGATCCTAATGCCATCTTCATCCTCGGCGCAGCCTTGTGCTCGGCGGTCGCTAGCGTCTTGCAGAAACCTCTGCTTGGCCGCCTTCCGGCTCTGGCCGTAACTGCTTGGATCCTTCTTATCGGATCGATACCGCTGTTTCCGGCCGTGCCTGCAACGGTCCAGGCCCTGGTGGTCTCGCCGGCCGAGGTGAAGTGGAGCGTTGCCTATCTGGTGATATTTTCGACGGTGATCGCCTATCTCACCTGGGCGGTTGCGCTCAAGCGCATGGCCGCCGGTCGCGCCGCGAATTTTCTTTATGGCGTACCGCCGACGGCGACCCTGATCGGCTTTGTCTGGTTGGGCGAGACGCCAACGGCAATTGGCGTCATCGGTGGCGGCATGGCTATCCTTGGTGTGCTCATCGTCAATCTGATGCGCAAGAAGTAGGATCGCCCGGTTCACGAACCCTTGGCTGTTCTCCCACTCAAGACGATGTAGGCAGCTGCCGTCCACGAAAAACCAAGCCCGCCGCAGCCTTCACCCGTCTGGGGGTCATAATATTCGGCGAAACCGTCCGCCTCGATCGCGTTGATTGTTGAGCGGCGCAATTCCTCGGCGAAGGCTTTCTGACCGTTGCGCTGAAGTCCGTCGATCAGCAGCCAGTTGATGATGGCCCAGGCCGGCCCCCGCCAATAGCGCTTTGCCTCGAAACCGGGCACGCCCGGCTTCGTTGTCGGGAAGGCGACCTTCAGATCCTTCGACCATGCGCGCATTTCCGCAACGGCTGCTGCAGCAAGCGAGCTCTCCAGGTCGAGCGCCAGCAGTGGCACGAAACCCGCCTGAGTCGCAGCTTCCACGTCGAGGCCGGAAATCAGATCGCGCGATACGAAGCGCGAGAATTGCGGGCGCCACTGTGCAAGAAGGGCAATGCGCGTGCGCGCATTGAGTCCTGCAAGTTCGTCCGCGTCATCCGCCCGACCGAGCACGCCTGCCAGATAGTGCAGATCCTCGCCGGCCTTGAGCAGGATTGCGGTCGTCTGCACGTCGGCGATCTTGAACTCGGCTTTCTCCCATTGTTTTACGGGATCCCAGCTGCAGGCCGCATAGCTGTCCACGAGATGAATGAAGCGGCTGTAGTCTTCGTCGCGCGGTCGCATGTCGGCGTTGACGTGACCCGTGTCCTTGCGGACGACTTGTGTGTCAGTGGTGGTCGGAACGCGGGCGAGCGCGATGTCCCAGGCGGGCGAATTGTCACTGCCGCTTTCCCATGGATGAAGCAGCGCAACGAGACCGGTGCCCTCGGGATCGCGGGCCCGATACCACCAGCGGTGCCATTTCAGCGCGGCTTCATAGAGTGCGAGCGTGCGACTGTCGGAGGCAGGAGATCCGGAAGCTTTCGCCGCATCGTAGACATTGCGAAGAGCCATCGCGAAGACGGGCGGTTGCGTTATGCCGGATGTCGGGACGGCGTTGCGCGTGCGCCAGACCGCCGGACCGGGGAAATAGGTGTCGCTCGGCTGGTGGAAGACGATATGCGGAATCATGCCGTCAGCCCATTGGCCCTCCGCCAGGCGTTCCAGTTCGCGAAAAGCGCGATCCAGATCATAGACGGCAAAGCCCATGGCGACAAAAGCGGAGTCCCAGTTCCACTGGAAGGGATAAAGACGGTCTGTTGGTACCGTATAGCCGCCGCGGTCGTTCGCCGCCAGGATCGCCCTGGCCTCGTCAAGATATTTCGTCATGTCATTACTCCGGTGTTCGTCACGCAGCATCGGCAAGGTATGCCTTGCCGCTATCGGGGGAGAGCCAGCTCAAGCGGGTTGGATCGAGTTTCAGGCCGATGACATCACCGCTCGCCACTTTTTCGGCGGCCGGCAGGATGACGCGGACCGGCTGGTTTTCGATCGTTCCCGTTAGTAGAAGATGCGAGCCCATCGGTTCTGCGACACGCACGCGCATCTCAAGGCCTTCCGGCAGCGGCGCAAGCGCGACGGCCTCACCGCGCAGCCCGAGGATGATTTCAGGCCCGGTTCCGTTGGGCACGGTAAACCGTGCGGCGCCTGCGTTCACTTTGCCGTCACGGACAGGCATGCGGATGAAGTTCATCGGCGGATTGCCGATGAAGCCGCCGACGAAGCGGGTCGCGGGATGGTTGTAGATGTCGACCGGACGTCCGATCTGCTCGACATGACCGTCATGCATGACGGCGATCCGGTCCGAAAGTCCCATCGCCTCGGTCTGGTCATGCGTCACATAGATGGTCGTCGTGCCGGCGGATTGCAGGACAGTCTTCAATTCCGTGCGCATCTCAAGACGGAGCAGCGCATCGAGATTAGAGAGAGGCTCGTCCATCAGCAGCACCTTCGGCTCGACGGCGAGCGCCCGGGCGACGGCGACGCGTTGGCGCTGTCCTCCGGAGAGCTTGTTCGGATACCGGTCGAGATAGGGCTCGATATGGAGCAGGGCGGATGCCTTTTCGACCTGCTGCCTGATGCGCGTCTCGTCCGCCTTCTGCATCCTGAGGCCGAAGGCGACGTTTTCGAAAACGGTCATATGGGGGAAGACGGCATAGTTCTGAAACACCATTGCCAGGCCGCGGTCCTTCGGTGCAAGTCCGACCACCGAGCGGTCGCCGATCCGCACATCGCCGCCGCTTGCTGTTTCGAGGCCCGCGATGATGCGCAACAGGGTCGTTTTCCCGCAGCCGGACGGTCCGAGCAGGGAAACGAACTCGCCGTCCTCGACAGTCAGCGAGACCTCCTTCAGTGCCTGGAAAGCGCCGAAGTTCTTTCGGATTCGGTCGATGACGATGTTGGCCATGAAACTGTTCCCGTTACTTGGATGAAATGCCCCAGATCGCGAAGAGGTAGCGCCTGACCGCGAAGATGAAGACCACGGATGGAAGGATGAGGAGCAGGCCGCCTGCGAAGCGGTAATGCATCGGACTTTCGGCGAGAACCGTCAGCAGATAGGCGGTAAGCGTCCGGTTCCTGACGGTCAGCACCGATGCGGCAAAGACCTCATTCCAGGATATGACGAAGGCGAAGACGGCGGTGGCCGCAATGCCGGGCAGAGCGAGCGGCGCGACGATACGGAAGAAGGCCTGGACGCGCGAGCAGCCGAAGACCCAGGCGGCTTCCTCGAGTTCCCTCGGAACGCCCAGGAAAATGCCCTGGGTCACCAATGCCGCAAACGGCAGTGCAAGGACGGTGTGCACGAGGCCGACCCCGGTAACCGTGTCGTAGAGCCCGAGCCGGATGAAGGATACCGTCAACGGCAAGGCGAGGATCGCCAGCGGAAAGGCACGCGTCAGCAGGACCAGTAGCCGGAACGAGTCCTTGCCGGGGAAATTGTAGCGCGCGAGCGCGTAGCCCGCTGGCGCTCCCAGCAGGAGGGAAAGGACGACGGTGATCGCCGCCGCCCCGAGCGAGTTCAGGAAGGAACGAAGGACGCCCTCAGTCCTCAGGAAAAGTATGAAGGCTTCGAAAGAGAGACCGGTCGGCAGGCCGGTCTTCGGCCAAAGGTAGACGCCGGTCCTTCCGCCGAAGGCGCCAAGTGCTATCAGATAGATCGGAACCAGAACCCACGCACAAAGAACGGCAATTCCGCTCCACAGTAGGATCCGACGCGAGGAAACGAAGCTTGCGGTCGGAGTCTTCTTCATGGCAGTCGCTCCGGATCGACCCTGATGGCCTTGAGATAAAAGAGAGTTGCCGCAAGCGAGATCAGCATGATCAGAACCGCGTAGGCGGCGGCGACACCATAATTCTGGTTCTGGTTCTGCCAGCTATAGGCCTCGCCGACGAGCACCGGGAAATTGCGCCCGCCCAGCGCGTAGACGACGGCGAAGACCTCGAAAGCGAGCACGGTGCGCAGGATGAGTGCCGATTGCAGCGCCGGACGGATGAGCGGAAGTGTGATGCGGAAGAAGCGCGTCCATGGCCCGGCGCCGAAAATCTCGGCCGCCTCGCCATATTCCTTGGGAACCCGGTTGAGGCCGGCGACGATGACGACCATCACGATCGCCGTTCCGCGCCAGATTTCCGCGGCGGCAATGCCGAGGAAGAGTGCGAATGGGGTCTGGTAGGAAAGCCAGCTCGCTTGCCTCTCGATGATGCCGAGGCCGTAGAGCAAGGAGTTGAGATAGCCGCTGTTCTGCAGGATCGACAGCCAGACGAGACCGGCTGCGAGATCCGAAATGCCAAGCGGTATGGTCCAGATCCAAAGAATAGTTTCGCGCCCCGCCGCGACCTTCGCGACCATGCTTCCCATGGCCAGCGCGATTGCAAGCTGGACCGGCACGACGGCAATCGTCAGCAGAAAGGTGTTCCGCACGGAACGTGTGAAGTTGAGGTCGCTCGCCATGCGTTGAACGTTGGCAAGCGAGGGGGCGCCATTGTCGGAAACCGAGAGCCAGATCGTCTGCAGGAGCGGCACGATGAACAGCAGCGCCAGGAAGACGACCGAAGGCAAGATCAGCAGATAGGGGATCCAGGGGCGATTGTTCGACATCGGCTTCGCTTTCGCGATTGCTTTGCGGGAGCGGACCCGGGCGCAGATCGCCCGGGTCCGAAGCGCTTTATTCGACTGGGCAGGCGCCGTCGCTCTTTGCGTCCGGAGCCCAGCAGGGGGCTTTCGTATCGCTCATCAACTTGGAGAGCGTTGCCGCCTGCGCCTTCAGCACATCGCCAACCGGCTCGTTCTGCAGGACGATCCGCTGGAAGCTGTCCATATAGACCTTGTTGAACTCGCCACCTTTGTCGCCGAGGCCGACGGGGAGCAGCGAGATGAGTGCATCCGGCGCGGTCTGCGTCGCGTTGACGGCTGCCGCCAGCAGGCCGACTCCGGGATCGATGTCGGACGGCAGCTTGGCGTCGAGCGTCGGAAAGAAGCCGACCTTCTGAGCTGTCAGCAACTGTGTATCGGGCGTGGTCAGATGCTCGATGACGGCAATCGCGCCTGCCTTGTCAGGAGCTCCCTTGGGGACCGCAAGACCGGCGACAACAGGCATATAGCCGCGGCCCTTCGGGCCCGCGGGTGCAGGGAAGACCACGTATTCGTCGGGAGCCGACGAAACTGCTTCCTTGAGGCGGGCCACATGATCCCAGGCGACCATGACTTCGCCGGCAAGCAGAGGCTCCTGCATGAAGTCATAATTCGTCGAGTTCGGATTGACGACGGCCCAGAGCTCCTTCAGCTTTTCCCAACCGGCAGCCGCGTCGGCGCTCTGGAAGGGACGGACAACACCGCCGGTGAAGGAGGGATAGAAGTAGCCCTGGAAGAAGCGTGCCATCAGGCCTTTCGGTCCCGCCGGAAAGCCGATCTGCGGCTGCCCGGTCGCTTCCTGCATTTTCTTGCCCCATTCGATCAGCTGATCATAGGTGAGCTTGTTCACATCCGCACCCTCTGGCAGATATTGGAGCGCATCCTTCTTGGCTGCCATGACGTAGGTCGCCTGCATCCAGGGAATATATTGCTGGTTCGTCTTGCCGAGCTTGCCGAGGTCGAGCAGCGATTGTGGCATGCCCTTCGAAGCCAGCGTCTTTGCGACATCGTCCAGCGGCTCGAGCGAACCCTTGTCGGCAAGCGGCGACAATTCGCCGTGCAATGCACCGACCAGGCTGACGGTGTGCTTGCCGGCCTGACGCTCCGCTTCCATGCGGACGGCAAACTGAGGCGGCTCCTCGACGACATATTCGACGGGCATGTCTTTCAGCAGCTCTTCGCGCACGACCGTCGCCTCTTCGATGGGGCGCAGCTGTGTGGAGACGAAGACTGTGTCCGCGAGCGTGGGCGTGGCGGCGGCGATGAAGGTTGAGGCCAATATTCCGAGCGGCAGCAAATGTTTCATGTTCTCCTCCTTTTTGATTGTCTGGATTTCAGGCATCGGCCGCGCGCCGGTGGCTCTCGCGGTCGACGAATTCGATGGGATGCAATTCCTGAAGCTGTTCCGGCGCTTCACCGCCAATGGCACGCAGCAGCAACGAGGCGAAGCTCCTGCCCAGATTGTCGCCAGTCATCCGCATCGTGGAGAGCGGCGGGTTGGTGAAGGCGCCGATCGGCAGATCGTCGTGGCCGACGATGCTGATCGCCTGCCCGCCATCGATCTCGCGTAGAGCGCGCATTGCGCCGATCGCCATTTCATCCGTCGCACAGACGAGTGCCGTCGGGCGAACCGGACAGCGCAGAAGCTCGAGCGCGGCGAGATAGCCGCCCTGTTCAGTCGGGGCGCCTTCCACGCAGAGTTCAGTGGTAAGTCCGCTTTCTTCCAGCGCACTCTGCCAGCCTCTGCGGCGGACATGGGCAAAATAATAATCCTGCGGACCCGCTATGTGGCCGATCAGGCGATGTCCGTCGGCGACGAACCGCATGGTCGCCGCATGGAAGCCGGAGAAGCCGTCGCCATCGAGATAGGCGTGCGGCACAGGCGATTCCGTACGGCCGTTGGTGACGAAGGGAACGCCGCGCGCCTGTAGAAACTCGACACGCTCGTCGTGACGTTTGGTGCGGACCAGGAGCATGGCGTCGACACGCCTACCGTCGACGAAACGCCGGCACATTTCAAGTTCGCTTTCGCCTCTCGGTACGGGTGCAATGACGAGGTTCAAGCCGGCGCTGGCCAGATGTTCGGCGCAGCCGGACAGCATGTCGAGGAAATGGGGCGGACCGATATGGCCGGGAGCGCTCGGCAACGTCACGGCGACAAGCTCGGCGCGCTGCTTTCGAAGCCTGCGTGCTGACGCATTGGGTCTGTAACCGGTCGCCTCGGCTGCCACGCGGACCCGTTCGCGGGTCGCGGGCGAAACATCCGAATAACCGTCAAGCGCACGGGAAACCGTGGTTATCGACAGGCCGAGCGACTGTGCCAGCTGCTTGAGATTGGACATATCCTCCTCCCGAAGACGAAAGAAGGATTCTCCAAAACGTTTTGGGAGTCAAGTCCAAAACGTTTTGGATGCTTCGGCTGATTGGTATTGCGGCCGAAGGTGCAGACGTCGTTGCGCTACCGATGGATGTGGTGCCGTCAGCTTCGCTCATGAGTGTGACTGGCGCGTAGGGCATAGCGGTACTGGCATCCGCAACCCACTAAAAATCAACACATCATCCGTTTTTGTGCTCACTTTTGATCTCGCTTAACGTTGTTCAGCGGGAAATCAGCGCTGTGCCCTCAAATATGCCGAAACACTGCTGACACGCGAGCGGCAGATGGCCTAAAACCAACGCAAGATCCGCCAACTCTTGCTGTTTTTGCGAGCCCTGCACTCTCGACACCGTAATTTCAGCTAAACCATCATCAGGACCATCAAGAAATGACCGCCTCGCCTCTCTTTCTCGGCTTTCCCGATCGCCTCGCCGATGGCCGCATGCCCCGTGCGGTGATCTTCGGAGCCGGTCACGGCAGCACCTATCCCGGCAAGGACAGCGGCGGCTATGTCTTGGCCGCCGACGCCATCCGCACTGCGAGCCAGGACGATGCCGCACTCGTCGAGCACTGGGATTTCGATCTCGGCGGCCCGCTGTTCGACGGTAAGCCAGTCTGTTGCGTCGACGCCGGCGACCTCCCGACCACCATGCATGACAATGCCGGCAACCGGGCCCGGATCGAGACGAAGACGCGCGAGGTTCTGGCATTGCCGGCTGTACCGATCCTGCTCGGCGGCGATTGTTCCGTGACCATTCCATTTCTCGCCGGCTTTGCCGATCACGGGCCGGTGTGGATCCTGCAGATCGATGCCCATATCGACTGGCGCGACGAGGTGCATGGCGAGCGCTACGGCTATTCGAGCCCGATGCGCCGGGCGAGCGAGATGCCGCATGTCGCCGGGATCGTGCAAGTCGGTCTGCGTAGCGTCGGCAGTGCGCGCATCGCCGACATCGAAGCGGCGCGACGCTATGGCAGTCGCTTTGTCACCGCTCGTGAGATTCACGCCCATGGCGTCGAAGCCGCTCTCCAGCATATTCCGGAAGGAGCGCGGGTCGTCGTCACCCTCGACTGCGACAGCATCGATCCCAGTATCATGCCGGGCGTGGCGGCGCGTACCCCCGGCGGCCTCACCTACACGCAAGTGATCGATCTGATTGCAGACCTCGGCAGGCGGGCCAGGATCGCAGGACTCGATCTGGTCGAGTTCTATCCTCCCGCCGACATTGACGGCCTGTCGTCCCTGACCGCCGCGCGCCTTCTCGTCAATATGATCGGCAGCATCGTCCGGCAGGTTTGAAACCCCGGCTTCCTCTCATAGCATGATAGCCCGACAAGGTTCCCTCCGCTGCCGAGAGGATACTCCGCTATGCGACTAGCCCGCCTCGTTCTGCCTCCGGCTCGCCATCGGCGTCCCGCTTTGCCTAGGATTTTGCCCCTAGCGCAAACGACCCCGGGATGCTTTCTTTTATGACCGGAATCGGGGCATGAAGAAGGTCGGCCAGGCGGTCGCCTCCGCCATCAGCGACATGCGTTCGGCCATCGTCTTTTTAGCGAGAATACCGGTGCCGACCAGAACCGAGTTCAGGCGGGCGTTTTTGGCGCCGAGGATATCGTGGTCGATGCTGTCTCCGATACAGACGACATTGCGGCGGTCAGGATGTCCTGAAACCGCCAAGGCGTGTTCATAGATGTCCGCAAAGGGCTTGCCGAGCCATGTCACCTTGCCGCCAAGTTCCTCATAGAGCTTCGCAATGCTTCCGGCACCCGGCGCGGTCCTACCGTTGGCAAGCTTATGAATGTCCGGATTGATGCAGAAGCAGGGTCGTCCCAGCTCTGCTGCGGGTCGCAGGCTTTCGCGATAATCGTCCATCGATACCGTCTCGGCTTCGCTGCCCGCTATGATCACCACATCGGCGTCCGCGGCCTTGTCGACTGCGACGAGGCCGAGGCGATTCACCAGATTGGTGTCGCCCTCGCTCGAGATCGTGAAACAGCGGGCGCCACGCAGGATTGGAGAATCCGGTCCGGAAAGAATAGCAAGGGCCACATCGCCTGATGTGACGAAATGATCGAAAGTCGTGCGGTCAAAACCGAGACGCCCCAAGCGTTCGGCGTTGTATTCGCCGCTGCGGCCGGAGTTGGACAGGATGACGACGGTTTTGCCTGCGGCTTTCATTGCCCGCAGGGCCGCGGCCGCGCCATCGTAAGCGCCGGCGTCGTCGCGAAGCACGCCGAACTGGTCGATGAAGAAGACCTGGTATCGACCGATGAGATCGGTGAGGGACGTTGTCGGAATGATCCTCATGACGTCAGGCTCCCCGCGGAAAGCACGAGCGAGGCGGCGCCGACGGCGGCTTCGGCAGAGCGCGGCGCCGGCATAGCGACGCCAAGCGCCTTCTGCCGCATCGTGGACCAGACGGGGTTGCGCGCCCCGCCGCCGACGGTCCTCACGCTGCGCAGTTTCGGCGCCCCCAGGGCCTCGAGGCGCTCGTAACCGAGCCGCTCAATGTTGGTCATGCCTTCGAGGATCGCCTGAAAGAAAATCGCGTCATCCGCCGGTCGTGGTTCGAGACGCGGGGCATAGGCCGGATCGTTGATCGGAAAGCGCTCGCCCGGCTTCAGCAGCGGATAGTAATCGAGGCGGGTCGGCTTGCCGAGGTAGAGCCGCCCGGTTAATTCCTCTAGTCGTTCGTCGCCGATCAGCGCCTTGATGACGGCGCCGCCGCTGTTGGATGCACCTCCGACCAGCCAGAAACCCAGAACGCGATGGGCGTAAATGCCATATTCCGGAGCGCTGATCGGCTGATCCGAGGCAAGTTTCAGCACGATGGTCGAACCGAGTGCGGTCACACCGTCGCCGATGTCAGAGGCGCCGGTCGCAAGGAACGAGGCGCAGCCATCCGTCGTGCCGGCATGGAATCGGCAGGTGGAGGGGAGGCCGAATTGACTGGCGGCTGCACCCATTGGAGCAAGACGCGCCCCCGCGCGCGTCACGACCGGAAGCCTTTCGATATCCATTCCTGCGCTGGCGATCCATTCCGGCCATGTTTCGTGCTCGAGATCGTAGCCGGACTTCAAGGCATTGTTCTCATCCGAGATCGGGGTCTCGAGGCCGAGCTGCATGAGGATCCAGTCGGCCTGGTGGACCACATGCACCGCCTTCGCATCGCGTCCGAGGTGGATGGCCCGGGCGAGGCCGGAATTGGCGCCGCGCGCCGGGCTGTCGGCCGGAGCGACGGCAGCGATTTTCTGGACGATATCCTCATCAGGGCAGGGGTCGTTGTACATGAGGACCCCGCCCAGAGCCTTGCCGTCCGCGTCGACTGAAAGAACCGTACCCGACGTGCCGTCAACGGCGATGCCCTCGACCGAGGCAAGCGATGTCTGCCCGGCCAATTGCGCCAGGCATTCGCAGACGCCATGCCACCATGCGGAGGGCTGTCGCGTTTCCAAAGAATTGGCGAATGGCGCGGCGGCAAAGGCGATCATGTCTCCGCTTGCCGAGAGGGCGGCCGCCCGTACACCCGATGTGCCGACGTCGATTCCGATGGCTATGGCCGGTTGCTTCGAACTCATCACGCTTGCCCCGCGACTTTGCGATCGAGCGCCTGACGATATTGCTCAGCCTCCCAGTTGGTGAGTTCCAGTTCCTGGGCTTCGTTCAGATAGACGATCTTCTCGCCTGCAGGTATCCGTGTCACCACCTCGGCAAGGCAGCGCACCATGGCTTCACCGCCGGGCGTCAGCGTCTGAGAGACAAGCACACCCTTACCGGGAACGATCACCATTTTAGGCGGCTCTTCGCCGCGCTGCTGGTATTCGGCGATCAACTCTTGAACGGTTTGTCCTTCGCCCAACAGCCCCAATTTCCTGCCCAGGAAAATAACATGGTCAGGATAGAGCGAACCGCCGAGCGCGATCTCCATGGCGATCGGGCAGAGCGCTGTCTTGTGGCTGGCAGGATCGGTCGCCGGACGATAGCCGGAGCCGCTCGCCAGCATAGTTAGCGCCTCCATGTCCGGATCGGGAATTTCGCGTGCAGCCACTGTAAGCGCAGCCGTCACCCGCTCGATCCTTTTGCTGACTTCTCCGGTGGTTTCGCCGCAGACGATGATGCCGTGGTTGAAAAGGACGAGAACGTCCGGTCGTTCGCTCGCGACCAGATCGATTTCGCGGGCAAGCGGCGTTCCGGGGCGTCGATACGGGATCGTTACCCAGCGAAGATCGGTGAGCTTCGCCAGGCGTTCTCCGAGGAGCTCTTGTCGCCGTTCGAGCACGGCTAGGGCGATGGTGTTGACGCAGTGATAATGCGCGACCACAGGGTTGAGCAGGGCGGCGTGAAAGCTGGTTTCGATCGATGGGCGCAGTCCGCTCTCATTGAGATCCGTGATGACGAAATCCGTCGCTTTCTCCGCGCGAGGGTCTGCCTGGCGAAGTGCCTGCACCAGCGGCGATACTGCGACCGGTACCATGATGTCGCTTTCTCCGGCATGGGCGAGCCAGGTTCCGGAGGCCTTCACCCACATGGTGTCGGCGTGTTTGATCGACGTGTTTCCTCCCGCGCCCTGAGTCTTCAGGATATCGCTTCCGATCCTCTTCGACAGATCGATGAAATCGCCGAAACCCTCCGGGCGTCGCAAGCTGCCTGCTGAAGACATGTGCTCTCCTCCAAACTTCAGTTCAACCATTGCGCGATGCCTTGATCACACATCCGTGAGTGAACTTTCCCGACAATGGTAGGAATTTGATCATCTATCGTCAATAATGAAGTCTGATATGCTTACTGCTTGCGGATGTTTGATCGTTGTGATTATAGTTGCTCACCAATGCATGAGGAGCGTTGAGGAGGAGGTATTTGGTGAGCGACTCGGATCGTCACAGGATCATCACCGATCTGTTGCGCGAGAGGCCATTCGCCTCCGTGCGCGATCTGCAGGAGCGCCTGGGCGTTTCGGCAGCCACGATCCGTCGCGATATCGACAAGCTTCACGAGATTGGCAAAGCCCGTAAGGTCTACGGCGGCATTTCCGCAGCGGACGGTGCTGCCGCAAACCGCCTTTCCGCGCGTCCCTATGACGAGAATCGCGACATCGCCGTCGAAGCAAAACGCGCGATCGCCGAAACGGCCGCCGGTCTTGTTCGCGATGGCGATTCCATCATCGTTCACGCGGGTTCGACCTGCTATCAGCTCGGCATTCAGCTCGCCCGCCGGAATGTGCGGATCTACACCAATTCGATGCCGCTGGCGGCCTATCTCGGCGAGCACGGCACCTGCCACCTCACACTCGCCGGCGGAGAGCTCTATCGAGAGCCAAAGATCATTCACGATGCGTCCGCGGGGCCGCCCAACTTTTTCGCGTCGCGCTTCTTCCTGGGTACGCAAGGCATCAGCAGCGAGGGCCTGCTTGAATCGCACCCGCTGCTGACGAAGGCGATCGGCGAACTCAGCGCCTGCGCAGACGAGATCGTGCTCCTGGCTGACAGTCGCAAACTCTCGATACAGCCGCGCAACGTCGTTCTGCCGCTTTCGCGTATCGGCACGATTGTCATTGATGACGGGCTCTCGGATGCAGGGGCGAGGATGCTTGAGGACGCAGGGGTCACCATCATGATCGCCACCGTCGGAGGTCCGAAATGACAGCTCTTTCCCCCGCGATCGCCGTCTTCGACCTCGGCAAGACGAATTCCAAGCTATTCGTCTTCTCCGCAAATGGCGAAATCGTTGGTGAAAGCCGTACCAAACCCGTCTGGCGCCAGTCGGGCGATCTCAGGGTTCTCGACGATGATCATCTCTTCCAATGGATGCGCCACAGCCTCAGTGAGGCAGTCGCTACCCACCGCGTCGATCGCGTGATCTTCTCCGGCCACGGCTGCACTTTTGCCCTGACTGACGGCGATCGACTTGTCCATCCGATCCTTGATTACGAACAGGAACCGCCGGTCGACGTCGCTCGCCGTATCGATGTACTGATCCCGGACTTCGCGGAGACCTTCTGTCCGCATTTGCCTCTCGGCTTCAATTATGGGCGCCATATCCTCTGGCTGAACGACCGCGATCCCTCGCTTCTAGACAGGGCCGACAGCATCCTTGCCTATCCGCAATTCTGGTCCTGGAAGTTTTCGGGCAAGAAGGTGTCGGAAGTTTCCTATCTCGGGTGCCATTCCCATCTATGGGCGCCGCTCGCGGATGATTTCAGCAGCCTCGTCACGCGCCAGGGCTGGCGCGGCAAGATGCCCGACTTTGCGCGTGCCGGGGATGAACTGGGCGCATACGAAGCCACAAGCCCCGATGGCGCGCCGGTCATGGTGACCGTCCATAACGGCGTCCACGACAGCAATGCATCGCTTTACTACTACCGATCGCTGGGTTTCGATGATTTCACGCTAGTGTCGACCGGCACGTGGGTGATCATCTTCAATTCGGCCTGCCCGCTGCAGGCGCTCGACCGTGAGCGCGACATGCTTGCCAACGTCTCGGTCGCTCACCAGCCGACGGCGACAATCCGCTTTATGGGCGGGCGCGAATATGACGTGGCGAGCGGCGGCTGGAACAGGCCGATTTCACCGGAAGCCGTTGCATCGGTCATCCGCAAACGGACATTCGCCTTGCCGTCCTTTGCGGCGGGTGGCCCGTTTCCGAATTCGCGCGGCCGGTTCGCCGGGCCGGATGTGGAAGGTGAAGAGCGCGCTGCGGCTGCTCTTCTTTATGTCGCTCTGATGACCGATCTTTCGCTGGATCTTATCCAGTCGGCCAATTCGATCGTCATCGATGGCGGCCTGGTGAAGACAGGCATCTTCGCAGGACTGCTGGCGGCACTTCGGCCGGGGCAGAAAGTGCTGGCGAGCGCCAATGCCGAGGGAAGCGCATTCGGCGCGGCGGCACTTGCCTTCGAGCGGCTTGGCTTGAAGCCCTTCTCGAATGATTGCGAGACCGCCGCTCCCCTGGAGATCGCAGACCTGCAGGACTATCGCGCGGTGTGGCGGGAAATGGCGGAAGCCGGTCGCCACCCAACGGACGCCTCGTCCGACGAGGCAGCGAGGAAGGTTCGAACATGACGGCAACCGCAACCATTGCCACGGACCGCGTCCCAGTGCTTGAAATGCGCCATATCAGCAAGACGTTCGGCAACACCAAGGCGTTGTCGGACGTCTCCCTTATCGTCCATGCAGGTGAAGTGCATGCGCTGATGGGTGAGAACGGCGCCGGCAAATCGACGTTGATGAAAGTGCTGTCGGGTGCATACAAGGCCGATCCGGGCGGCGATATCCTGATCGACGGGCATCATCTCGTCACCGGCGATCCCATCAAGGCGAAGGCAAGCGGCATCGCCGTCATCTATCAGGAACTCTCGCTGGCACCCAACCTGAGTGTGGCGCAGAACATGTTCCTGGGGGCCGAGCCTTCGCGCTTCGGGGTCGTGGACAAGGCGGAAATGCGCAAGCGGGCGGCGCCAATCCTGCAGCAGTTCGGCACCAGCTTCGGTCCCGGCCAACAGGTCTCGACCCTTTCGCTCGGCGAGCGCCAGATGGTGGAAATCGCCCGGGCGCTGACGACCAATGCCCGCATCATCGTGATGGATGAGCCGACGACGTCGCTGACCACCCGCGAGACCGATCGCCTGTTCGAGATCATCGCAAACCTGAAGGCGCAGGGCATCGCCGTCATCTATATCAGCCATCGCATGGAGGAGATCTATCAGCTCGCCGACCGCGTCAGCGTGCTGCGCGACAGTGCCTATGTCGGAACGTTGGAGCGCAAGGAGCTTTCCGCCGCAAAGCTGGTTTCCATGATGGTCGGCCGCGATCTCTCCTCCTTCTACAAGAAAGAGCATCGCGCCTCGAACGGTGATATGAAGGTCGTGCTTTCAGTGAACG
Source organism: Sinorhizobium sp. CB7 (assembly GCF_041357635.1). NCBI lineage: Bacteria > Pseudomonadati > Pseudomonadota > Alphaproteobacteria > Hyphomicrobiales > Rhizobiaceae > Sinorhizobium > Sinorhizobium sp. CB7. Next base: position 203,944 of record NZ_JAULLL010000006.1, on the reverse strand, counting down.
ACATCGGCGATGGCCGCCGTGTTCACGGGTGCTCCTTCGAGGCCCATGCCGGGGAGGTTTTGGGGATTGCGGGTCTGGTCGGCTCGGGCCGCACGGAACTTGCCCGTCTGATCTTCGGCGCCGATGCGAAAACGACGGGCAGCGTGATACTCGATGGGCGGGAGCTCTCGATCTCCGGCCCCCGCGACGCGCTGGACGCCGGCATCGCCTATCTGACGGAAGACCGCAAGAGCCTGGGCCTGTTCCTCGACATGTCGATCAGCGACAACATCAATGTCGGTGTGATCGGCGAGGATTCCTATTCGGCGGGCATTCTGAACTTCGCCGAGGCAAAGAAACGTGCGGACAAGGCTGTCTCCTCGCTCTCCATCCGCACGCGCAGCACCAGCATCAATGTCGGCGCGCTGTCGGGAGGAAATCAGCAGAAGGCGTTGATCGCTCGCCTGCTGGAGACCAAGCCGCGCGTCATCATCTTCGATGAGCCGACCCGGGGCGTCGACGTCGGCGCCAAGTCGGAAATCTATCGCATCATCGACGGCCTTGCCCAGAGCGGCATCGCCATCGTCGTCATCTCCAGCGATCTCCCGGAGATCATCGGTATCGCCGATCGCGTGCTCGTCATGCGGGAAGGGCACATCGCCGGTGAAGTGACTGGATCTGCGGAGAAGCCGATCGGCCAGGAGGCCATCATGGCGCTTTCGACCGGCTCCACCGCAGAGCACGCGTGACGAGAACGAACAGCAGAAAGACGGAACCATGACCGCAACATCGACCGAACAGTCAACGATGGACAAGATCAAGCTGCGCTCGACGCTGACGGCGCTCGGCATGCTGCCGGTGCTCGTGCTTCTGGCGATCGGTTTTCACTTGCTGAGCGGGCGCTTCCTGACGGTCAACAACCTGTCGATCGTTACGCAGCAGGCCTCGATCAATACGGTGCTTGCAGCGGGCATGACATTCGTCATCCTGACCGGCGGTATCGACCTTTCCGTCGGTTCGATCCTGGCGGCCTCGGCGATGATCGGCGTCATCGTCTCGCTCATCCCGGACCAGGGCATGCTCGGCATCCCAGCCGCTATTGCCGTGGGTCTTGCATGCGGCCTCGTCAATGGCGGTATCATCGCATTCCTGAAGCTGCCACCCTTTATCGTCACGCTCGGATCGCTGACGGCGATGCGTGGCATCGCCCGGCTTCTCGGCAATGACACAACGGTTTTCAACCCGGATCTGCCATTCGATTTCATCGGCAACGGTACCTTTTTCGGGGTTCCCTGGCTCGCCATCATCGCGCTTGCAACGATCCTGGTGTCCTGGTTCATCCTCAAGCGGACAGTGCTCGGAACCTGGATCTACGCGGTCGGTGGAAACATCGAGGCGGCGCGCCTGACCGGCATCAAGGTGCCTTTGGTGCTGCTCTTCGTCTACAGCATGTCCGGCCTGCTTTCCGGCCTTGGCGGCGTGATGTCGGCTGCGCGTCTCTATGCCGCCAATGGCCTTCAGCTCGGCCAGGCCTATGAACTCGACGCCATCGCCGCGGTCATCCTCGGCGGCACCAGTTTTGTCGGCGGCGTCGGCTCGATCTGGGGCACGCTCATCGGTGCCCTGATCATCGCCGTCCTCTCGAACGGCCTCATCCTCGTCGGTGTCTCCGACATCTGGCAGTACATCATCAAGGGGCTTGTCATCATCATCGCCGTGGCGCTCGACCGCTACAGGCTCAAAGGGCTTAGCCGGACGTAACGTCCGGCTAATGGAACCGGAACAACCGGAAACAGGGGCGCCGGGAGCGTCATCACAAAGGAGGAAATCATGCGCATTATTTCGAAATTTCTGATTGGCACCGCTCTCGCGGCAGCCATTGCTATGCCGGCTTCGGCAAAGGATCTCCAGAAGATCGGCATCTCCGTCGGCCTGCTCGGCAACCCGTTCTTCGTCGCGACCATCAAGGGCATCGAGGACCGTGCGAAGGAAATCAATCCAAACGTTCAGGTGACCTCGGTTTCCGCCGACTATGATCTCAACAAGCAGGTCTCGCAGATCGACAGCTTCATCGCCGCCGGCGTCGACATCATCATGCTGAACGCCGTCGACGCGAAGGCGATCGCACCGGCCGTCAAGAAGGCTGAGGCTGCCGGTGTCGTCGTGGCTGCCTTCGACGTTTCCGCACCAGGCGCCGACGTCACTGTCATGACCAACAACATCAAGGCCGGCGCAGAAGCCTGCCAGTACATCGTCGACAAGCTGAACGGCAAGGGCAACGTCGTCATCATCAACGGCCCGGCATCTTCGTCTATCCTCGACCGCGTCCAGGGCTGCAAAGAGGTCTTCTCCAAGAGCCCCGATATCAAGATCCTCTCCGACGACCAGAACGGCCAGGGCTCGCGTGAAGGCGGCCTTGCAGTGATGCAGGGACTGCTGACCCGCTTCGACAAGATCGATGCCGTCTTCGCGATCAACGATCCGACGGGAATCGGCGCTGAACTCGCCGCCAAGCAGTTGAACCGCAACGAGTTCTTCATCACGGCCGTCGACGGCGCTCCCGACATCGAAAAGGCGCTCGCCAGCGGCAATTCGATGATCAAGGCCTCCGCTTCGCAGGATCCTTACGTCATGGCCGGCCAGGCGCTGCAGATGGGCGTCGATGTTCTGAACGGCAAGAAGCCTGCCGAGACGACCGTTCTTCTCGATCCCAAGCTGATCACGGCCGACAATGTGAAGGACTACAAGGGCTGGACGGCAGCCCGCTAACCTTCCCGAAGCCGGGCCCGTTCGTATTCGGGCCCGGCCTTTTCAATGAGTACAGCAGGAACGGTCCGGATCATGTCCAAAATCGGTGTTCACTCCTTCGTCTGGAGCGCCGGCTCGTCCAGGGACGAGCTGGAAAAGGCTCTGAACAACACGCATCAGCTTGGCTTCAACCTGATCGAATTTTCTTATCTCGACCCGAAGCAGGTTGACGTCAGATGGCTGGCTGGCCGTATTCGCGAGCTTGGCCTCGACGTGGCCATCAGCATGGGGCTTCCGCCCGAAGGCGATATCTCCAGCAGCGATGCATCCGTGGTCGCGCGCGGCGAGGAGATCCTCGACAAGGCGGTCGCACTGACCCGCGATCTCGGCGGCACCAAGCTCGCCGGTATCCTGAGCTCCGCTCACGGCAAGCAGGAGCAGGCTCTGACGAAGACGGCCTGGGACACCAGCGTCTCGACACTTGCGAAGGTTGCCGATCGCGCGAAGGCGGCGGGCGTGACGCTGAATCTCGAGATCGTCAACCGCTTCGAGAGCAACATGCTCAATACTGCCGCTCAAGGATTGTCCTATATCAGGGACACCGGCGCCTCGAACGTGTTTCTCCATCTCGACACGTTCCATATGAACATAGAGGAAGCGGATGCGGGTCTTGCGATCCGTCATGCCGCAGACAAGATCGGCTATGTCCATATTGGTGAAAGTCACCGCGGCTATCTCGGCACCGGCAGCGTCGACTTCGCCGGCATCTTCGACGCCTTGGTCGCGATCGGCTGGGACGACTACGTGACCTTCGAATCCTTCTCATCGACGATCGTAGACAAGGATCTGTCGCTCAAGACCGCCATCTGGCGCAATCTCTGGACCGATAATGTCGCGCTCGCCACGCATGCCCGACAGTTCATTGATCTGGGTCTCGAGACCGCACGCCGCAAGGCCGAGCTTGTCGGCGAGGCACATCTGCCGGGCTGACTTATAGCCCTGAAGATCAGCATCGATTTTGGGCCCCAGCCAGGTTTCAAGTGAATAGAGCGCCGCGCGTCCTGGCTGATGCGCGGCGCTCCCGCATCAAGGCTGATAAAAGAGGCGATTAGATGCGCCATCTCGGCACCGATCATTCATCATGGCGTGGTCAAGCCCAAGTTCTGCCCTTTGCAAGGCGTCGAGCCTAAAAAACGTTCGAAGACGCTGCGCATTTCGGTTCAATATGCCTAAAAACACGCCAAATGGTGAACGCTTGAGCAGTTATTTGAGGATCGGCTAGACGTCGAAACAATTGCACTTTTGAACCGCGCCCACCGGACAGCACCGTTCCTGCGATGATCTGATGAATTCCAGGCGATCGTAGCGGCAAACAGATCACACTGGCCGCGCCATTCGCAGACAAAAATCTTCGACAGCCCGATTTGGCATGCCACGTGCATCTCACGTTTCAGCCGAACGCGTTTTGGCGGCGGGGAAGTTATAGGAGTTCCCCATTGCTTGGCATGATCGCCGATGAAAGGTTTTGAAATGACAAAATATAAGCTCGAGTACATCTGGCTCGATGGGTACACACCGGTACCAAATCTTCGCGGAAAAACGCAGATCAAGGAATTCGACGCGTTTCCGACGCTGGAGCAGCTTCCGCTCTGGGGCTTCGACGGCAGCTCCACGATGCAGGCAGAAGGACGTAGCTCCGACTGCGTCTTGAAGCCGGTCGCCGTCTATCCGGATCCGGTCCGCACGAACGGCGTTCTCGTGATGTGCGAAGTCATGATGCCCGACGGCAAGACGCCGCATCCGTCCAACACCCGCGCAACGATCCTGGACGACGAAGGCGCATGGTTCGGTTTCGAACAGGAATACTTCTTTTACAAGAACGGCCGGCCGCTCGGCTTCCCGGAAAGCGGCTTCCCGGCACCGCAGGGCCCGTATTATACCGGCGTCGGCTACAGCAATGTCGGCGACATCGCCCGCAAGATCGTCGAAGAGCACCTCGACATCTGCCTCGCTGCCGGCATCAACCATGAAGGCATCAATGCCGAAGTGGCAAAGGGTCAGTGGGAATTCCAGATTTTCGGCAAGGGCTCCAAGAGGGCTGCCGATGAAGTCTGGATGGCTCGCTACCTGCTGCAGCGCCTGACGGAAAAGTACGGCATCGACATCGAATGGCACTGCAAGCCGCTCGGCGACACCGACTGGAACGGTTCGGGCATGCACGCAAACTTCTCGACCGCCTACATGCGCGAGAAGGGCGGCAAGGAATATTTCGAAGCCCTCATGGCCGAATTCGAAAAGAATCTACACGACCACATCAATGTCTATGGCCCGGACAACCACATGCGCCTGACCGGCAAGCACGAGACGGCACCTTGGAACAAGTTCTCCTACGGCATTGCCGATCGCGGCGCTTCGATCCGCGTTCCGCACAGCTTCGTCAACAACGGTTACAGGGGCTATCTCGAAGATCGTCGTCCGAACTCCCAGGGCGACCCCTACCAGATCGCTTCGCAGATCCTGAAGACGATCTCATCGGTTCCGACGGACGCCTTCGATAGCGTTTCGGCCGCTGCTTGAGCTCTCTCATGGCGAAGGCGTAAGGCCTTCGCCATTGGCTGTTCATGACGCTTACTGCATGTTTCCTTAAATCGGAACCGATTTAAGGATAAAAACATGCAGCAATTCAAAGTGCTATAGCGACCTTTGTGCGTCTGATAAGACGCACGGCGCTGTAGGGCGTTTTCGATGCAAATCGAAATGGGATCGGCTGCCGCCGATCCCATTCTGCTATGCGGGAAAAGATTGCTGCCTCCGCTCCACGCGGACCGGTGAATTTGGAGCCGTTTTCAGCCTACGAAATCGATACGGGCTTTGAGCGTAGACGGCTGGCGGTCGCAGGATCGGCTCTGCGGCAAAGCTGGGGAGGGAGACCCTTCATGATCAACTCCGCATCCGCCACTGACATGGCGCCGAGTTCGTAGAAGGCATCGCGGGTGCCCCCGGTGCGATGCGCCGAAAGCAGGAGGGCCGGAATGGTCCTGACCGGGTCGTCGGCGGGAACCGGCTCTTCCGGGAAAACATCAGTCGCAGCCCGGATATGACCGGAGCGGACGGCTTCGAGCATGGCCGGAAAATCGACCACCGCCGCGCGGCTCATCAGCAGGAAGGCGGACCCCGGCTGCATCAGGGCAAATTCGCGCGCGCCGATGAAACCTTCGTTTTCGCTGGTGACGCTCGCAAAGACGAATACGACCCGGCTCTCCTTTAGCACGTCGTCAAGCGATGCCGGGGCGCAATCCTGCCGCTCGATAATCTCTTTCGGAAGCCAGGGATCGAAGACGCGCACAGTGTTCTTGAACGGCCGGATCAATTCGCGCAACTGCTTGCCGAGATCGCCGAAGCCGATGATGCCAACAGGGGCGCCGGCAAAACGAAATGTCTTCTCGTTTCCGGCAAGCCCGTATTCCTCCTTGCCCTGACGAAAGTCGCGATCTGCGACAGTTATTCCGCGGGCAAGGTCGATCGCCATGGCAAGGGCGGCCTCCGCAACAGGCGAGGCGAAGGCGGACGCCGGCGTGATGACCCAGATGCCGCGCTCCGCACAGGCCTGATAGTCGATATTGGGCAGGAAGTTGGATTCGACGTTGATGATCGCCTTCAGTTTTGGCGCCCGGTCCAGCCGCTCCTTCGGCATCGCCGTCTGCCCGAAGATCAATACCGTATCCGCCAGCAATTCCTCCACCTGCTCGTCCGGCATCGGACGATCTTCCGACAGCACCACCTCGCCGAGTTTTTCGAGGCGTGCCCTGACTTCCGGGGTCATGATCAGGTCCAGCGTTCGCGGCAGTGGATCGACAAGCACGATATTGCGGCTCATAGGCTGTTTTCCCTCCAGGCAAGAACCGTACAAAACCTCTTTCTGCAGGCGTTACCTGGCCTCGTCAATCGAGATCGACGCGGCGGCTCTTGACATGCAGGCAAAATAGGTAGATCGGTCTACATATTTGATGGAGAACCACAATGCCTGACAGAGCGCCGGCGAAGGACCGTCTATTGAAAGCGGCGGCCGAACTATTCTATCGCGATGGTGTCGGCGCGACGGGCATCGACGCCATCACCGCCCATGCCGGCGTCGCGAAGATGAGCCTCTACAACAACTTTTCCTCCAAGACGGATTTGGTGAACGCCTATCTCGAGGCCCGCCTTGTCGAATGGCAGGACCTTTACCGGGAACGCCTCAAACAGGCGACAACTCCGCGCGATCGGGTGCTCGCTGTGTTCGATTCCTATGTCGACCACGCGGAGCTTGCCTACACGTGGGGTTTCCGAGGATGCGGGCTGCTCAATGCCGCGGCGGAACTTCCGGTCGACGATCCTGGTCGTGTCACCGTTGCCTCGCAAAAAGAGGAAGTGGAGCGCCTGTTCAAACAGCACCTGCTCGAAATGCGCCCATCCGGAGGCGCGATCATCGACGAGACCGCCGAGCATCTCTCCTTCCTCCTGGAGGGAGCCATGTCGCGCGCGGGACTCGAGGGGCACGACGCTCGATTAAAGACGGCTCGCAAGATCGCAATCTCCATCATGGACCAATTATGACATCCAGATTTTCGTCCTCCCAGGTGGGAGCCGCGTGCGTGCTGCTCGCGTCGGCCCTCTGGGGAACCACAGGCACGACGGCCACTTTCGCGGCTGGCGTGAGTCCCCTCGGCATCGGCGCCGTCACCATGGGCCTCGGCGGCCTGCTTCTAGCGCTTACGGCGATGCGCTCTATTCTCGAAAGCGGCAGCAGGATTCTGAAGCACTGGCCGATGCTGGCGTCCGGCGCAGTGTCCGTCGGCGTTTATCCCCTGGCATTCTATACCTCGATGCATCTGGCGGGTGTGGCGATCGGAACGGTCGTTTCCATTGGCTCCGCACCGTTGGCCGCATCGGTGATCGAACGTGTATTCGACGGCTGGAAGCTAACGACGAGATGGTGCATGGGAGCGGTGACGGGCCTTGCGGGGGCCGTCCTGCTTTGTTTTGCCAAATCAGGTCCTCATGGCCAAGTGAACCCTGCGGGCAGCTGGAACGTCGTTTATGGCATCCTCCTCGGTCTCATCGCCGGGTTGACCTACGCTCTGTACTCCTGGGCGGCCCGTCGCCTGATGCAGGCCGGCATTCCTCCCCGTGCGGCCATGGGTTCGGTATTCGGGATCGGCGGACTTTTCCTGCTCCCGGTCCTGGTGATCACGGGAGCGCCTTTCCTGACGTCATGGACGAACCTCGCTGTGGCAGGGTACATGGCCTTCGTTCCGGTCCTCGTCGCGTATGTGCTGTTCGCCTTCGGGCTTGCTCGCGTGTCGGCGACGACCGCCACCACGCTCTCGCTTCTGGAACCTGTCATCGCCGCCGTCCTGGCCGTCGTGATCGTCGGGGAAAGGCTTCCCGCGGCCGGCTGGGCGGGGATTATCCTGATCGTCGGCTGCCTCTTCATCCTGACGGCACCATCGTCAGCCAAGCAAGACCTCGCTCCTGAGCCGGAAGCGATCCGATGAGCGAAATCGCCGCGTCTTCGATCCAACAACGGAACCGAGTTCTGGTAATCGGCGCCCTCATTCTTCTCGAGACGGCGCTTGTTGTTTCCTGGAGTGCCGGCTTTGTTGGCATCCGGTTCGCCATCGACCATGCTCCCATCTTCCTGATCCTTTTCTGGCGAAGCCTTGTCTCAGGGCTCGTCCTGCTCCCGTTCGCGCTGACCATCGGACCGAAAATCAGGCGGAAGGATGCCCTGTCCCAGATGCTGTTCGGCTCTCTGGCGATGGCCGGATATCTTGCCGGATTCGCCTTGGCTATCGAACGTGGCGTGCCCACGGGGCTCGTCGCCCTCATCACGGACATGCTGCCGCTGGCGGTTGCCGTCCTGTCGTGGCCGATCCTCGGGCAGGGCTTGAACGCCAAGCAATGGCTGGGGTCGTTTCTAGGTCTCGCTGGCGTCCTGATAGCGTCGGGCTATTCGCTTCACATGGGCGACGTCCCGCTTTGGGCATATGGCCTGCCCATCCTCGGCACGCTGTCGCTCGCCTTGGCGACGCTTCTTCAGAAGCGCAACCCGGCTGCCTTGATGCCCGTGCATCAGAGCCTTTGTATTCAATGCCTTTCGGCATCCGGGATATTCGCGCTCTTTGCGTGGCACGAAGGCGGCGTGCTTCCGGTTCTCGAACCCGGCTTCATCGGAGGCATTCTGTGGCTCGTCTTCGTCGCCACCTTCGGCGCGTGGAGCCTGTACTACGTCGCCCTCAGGAAATCGTCGCCTGCGCGGGTCACCGCCGTACTCTACCTCAGTCCGCCAGTGACCATGATCTGGGCATGGGCGGTGTTCGGCGAGCCGATGTCCTGGGCCATGGCCGTCGGGCTGCTCGTCTCGCTGATGGGTATCGTCATCGTGGCGCGGTCGCAGCCGCGTGCTTGTACATAAAAATCGGCGTTGGTAGCGTGCAGGACCAGTCCGCTTAGGCAATGCTCCGGCACGAAGCCCTGCTGGGCCAGCTCGGAGCCGAGCCGCCACGATACCGCCTAAGCATTTGGGTTAGTTCGGTTTCCTCTGATTGTCGTCTAGCCCAGTGGGCGGCCTTGCTGACGCCTTCTTCAAACGCCCGCTCGCTGCCCGGGCTTCACGGCAATTTCGGCGACCTCCAGGATCATTTGCTCTCTCCCTGAAGACCGTGCTCAGCATCGATTGGCCGCTCCTCACCCGAAGCAATCATGGTGCGCGTCGCATCGATCGACGCGTAGATCCAGAAGATGCGCATGGGCTCCGTGGAAGAGGCATTGATGAAGCGGTGCGGAACGTTGGCGGGGATCCAGGTGGTATCATTGGGTCCCAATTCGTGCCGGATGCCGTCGATTTCGGCGATCGCGTTGCCGTCAAGCACCATTACGCTTTCTTCGCAATTGTGCTTGTGCAAGCCGATCGCAGCCCCTGGATCAAAAGCCGTGATGCCGTTGATCATGCTCGTCGAGCCGCATTTGCGGGTGACGAGCGGGGTTGTGCGTGCACCACCGCCGCGATCGTTTGTTTTCAGTTCGCAGGGGCGGAGTATTGCTGGCTGGGCATGCGAGGTCATGCTCTCATTCCTTAGATTGCAGCGCTGGCCGGACCGATCCAGATGGTCTTGATGTTCACGAATTCGCGGATGCCATACACGCCGAGCTCGCGGCCGTATCCGGAACGCTTGATGCCGCCAAAGGGATAGCGTGGATCGGAAGCCACCATGCCGTTTATGAAAACTGCGCCCGCATCGAGCTCGCGGGCAAGCTTGCGGGCTCGCCTGACGTCCTTGCTCCAGATCGCCGATCCGAGGCCGAATTCAGTCTGGTTGGCAAGACGAATAGCCTCTTCCGCATCCTTCACGCGGATGATAGCGGCAACCGGTCCGAAAGTCTCTTCCTGGAACACTGTCATCTCAGGTGTAACGTGATCGAGGACGGTTGGCGGATAGTAGAAGCCATCGCCGACAAGCGGCTTTCCCCCCATCTTCAGCGTCGCTCCAGCCGCAATGCTCTTTTCCACCTGAGCCTGAAGACCGTTCATGAGGTTGGCGCGGGCCATCGGACCGATGTTGGTGTCACGCTCGCGCGGATCGCCGATCTTCAGCTTTGCGACGCCTGCACAGAAGAGTTCAACGAAGCGGTCTGCGATGCTCTCTTCGACGAGGAAGCGCTTTGCGTTGACGCATGACTGGCCGACGTTGATATAGCGTGCCTTGACCGCTATCGCTGCCGCTTCTTCAAGATCGGCATCCGCAAGAACGATGAACGGATCGGATCCCCCGAGCTCGAGCACCTGCTTCTTCAGGGCCTTTCCCGCCTGTGCGGCTACCATGGCTCCCACTTCGGTTGACCCCGTCAGGGTAACGGCGGCAATGCGATCATCTTCGATCAGGCCAGCCACCTTCTGCGGTTCGATGAGCAGGGTGCGAAACAAGCCTTCGGGACAGCCCGCTTCCTTCATCACCTCCTCGATGGCAAGCGCGCACTGCGGTACGTTGTTTGCGTGTTTCAGAATTGCCCCATTGCCGGCTGCGAAAGCGGGAGCAGCAAACCGGAAAAACTGCCAGAACGGATAGTTCCACGGCATGATGGCAAGAACGACGCCGAGCGGATCGAAGGCGACAACGCTTTCGAACGCATTGGATCGGACAGGTTCATCGGCAAGATACTGCGGAGCGTGCTCCGCATAGAAGTCGCAGTTATAGGCGCACTTCTCAATTTCCGCTTCCGCCTCGACGATCGGCTTGCCCATTTCAAGGGTGATCATCTCGGCATATCGCGCCTTATTCTCACGAAGGACCTTCGCCATTCCATGCAAAAGGCGAACACGTCCTTCGGCGGGGACCTTTCGCCATGCCTTCTGAGCTTCCGCAGCGGCCGAGAGAGCAGCATTGACGAAGGCATCGTCGTGAGCCTCGTAGCGCGCCAGTTCGCGTCCGTTCGCCGGATTGATTGCTGTAATCATGCAAGGCTCCTGTCTGCCATGTTTGCTTGGGCTTTGCCGCCATGAGCAGTTTTCATCACTTCCCTTTACTGGGCTCCGAAAACGGCCCTGAGTTCTTCCACGCTTTCAGCCGAGAGCATCCGCTTCGGAGCATCGCGCAGGAGGTGCAGCAGCTTGGCGGTTTCCTCGAGTTCCTCGGCCGCGTAGACGGCTGATGCGAGGTCGCTCCCGGTCACAACCGGTCCGTGGTTTGCAAGCAGCACCGCGGCATAGCGACCCTTGAGACTTCGGATCAGGTCTCCCGCCCTTTCGTCGCCGGGTCGCACGTAAGGGACGAGTTTCACCTGCCCGACCCTCATGACCACATAGGGAGTGAGTGGCGGAATGCAGTCGTCCTCGTCAGTATCCGTGACGCATGACAATGCTGTCGCGAAGGTGGAATGGAGGTGAACCACAGCACCCGCTTGAGGTCGTGTCTCATAGAAAGCGCGGTGGAGAAAAATCTCCTTGGATGGCTTGTCACCCGAGACAAGGTTTCCGTTGCGATCGAGTTTGCTTATTCGTGCCGGGTCGAGAAAGCCCAGGCATGAATTGGTAGGTGTGATCAGCATGCCGTCCTCGACGGCGGCGCTGATGTTCCCCGCCGATCCCACCGAGAAGCCGCGATCGAAGAGTGATTTCGAAAAACGAGTAATGTCCTCTCTCAGCATCGATTCTCTGCTCATCCGCCAGCAAGCCCTTCCAACGCCTTCTTGAAGAAATCGGGCGCCCCAAAGTTTCCTGATTTAAGCGCCAGCGCCACGGGTTCCACACCATTCGAAACCAGCACGGGCACCCCGGGATCGATTTCGGGACCAATGGACAGCGCACCCAGATCGAGCGCGGAAACGACAGCGCCGGACGTTTCGCCTCCGGCGACCACGAGACGGCGGATGCCCGACCTGACCAGTTCCTTTGCCGTTTCGGCAAAGAGCTGGTCCAGAGCATGTGCGACTCTCTCGCGACCATACTTGTCCTGCAGTGCGCGCACCGCTTCAGGTGTTCCTGACGAATAGGCGAGCGGCGCCTGTCCGTCATGCCTGAGGAGGAAAGCGGCAACATCGCCAGCCGTCGTTCCGCCTTCCATTACGGCATCGACATCGATAGCCATCGTTGGATGATCGGTTTTATGCAACTCGACCTGTTCTCTCGTGGCTCCCGAGCAGCTTCCGGCGAGGACGGCACCTGGCCCCCGGACACCTTTGCCCGCAGCGCTGTTTCCTTTTGCGAGACCCCGATCAATGAAGTTTGAGGGCAAGCCGATCGCGATCCCGGACCCCCCGGTTATCAACCGGCTGTCGGCAAGTGCGCGCCCGACTGACACGAGGTCGCCGTCGTTGATGGCGTCGACAATGACAAGAGTTTGCTCTGCGCTGGCTGCGGTCTCCAGCGCAGTTGCTATCGCTTCCGCCCCGTCGCGCACGACGTCAATGCCGACGTGCCCCACTTCCGATCGAGTCTGACGTCTGAGCCACCGGCGGATATCGGCATCTGTCATCGGATTGAGAGGATGGTTCTGAAGCCCGGATTCGTTGAGAAGCTTGTCCTTCACGAAGAGGTGGCCCTGATAGACCGTTCTGCCTGCACCGGGAAATGCGGGGCACGCAACAACTCCTTTGACCCCCAGGGCATTGGCGAGCGCCTCGCCGACCTGCCCAATATTGCCTTCCGGAGTGGAATCAAAGGTCGAGCAATATTTGAAGACGATCTGCTGGCATCCCTGTCTCATCAGCCAGTCAAGAGCGAGGAGGGATTGTTCGACCGCGTCTGCCGCCGGAATTGAACGGCTCTTCAAAGCGATGACGCCGGCTTCCACGTCTTGCCCCGCATCTTCGGCTGGTATGCCCAGATATTGAACCGTGCGAAGGCCACCTTGTTCCGGCATGCCCTTGGCGAGCGTATTGGCTATATCGCTGGCACCCGTGAAATCATCCGCAATGACACCGATCAGCATTTCACAAGACACCTCGACGAATTGCTTGGTCATCGATAGCGAGCAGTCGACGCAGTTTCGCAATGGCTGCATCGGGGCTCGTGAGAACAAGGATGTCCGTAACCGCCTGGACCGCCGTCAGAGCCCGGGCAGTTGAAAAATGTGCCAATGTGATGGCATTGAAGCCATCAAGCCTGGCGGCCGCATCGGCAACGAGCCGGTTGTGTGTTTCAGCGTCGCCTGCGTGAACAGCTTCAATCGCCCCCTCGACCAGAATACTCGTAATTTCGGCTGATGGATTCAAATGTTGGGCTTCCTCGCGAAACTCGACTTCCATCCCTTCCCGAGCGGGTGGGAAGGTATACAGCATGGCAATGCGCCCCCCTTTTTGGATGGCCGCCTCGAACATCGCCTCATTCGGCTTCAAGACAGGAACATCAACTGTTGTCGCGGCATACTCGATGGCCCGTCCGAACGCGGAGCACGTAAAGAGCACTGCGTCGCTGCCGATCATCCGCGCATACTTGGTCAATGCGACAATCCTGCTCGTCAGGCCGTCCGTGATCTCGACCTGCTTTGCCCGGTCCGGCGAGAGACTGTCCTCAAGAATATTGACCGTATCGGCTTCGGGCCAAGTTCCTGCAAAGGCATGCGCGATCGGGTCCATGGCGATGGTCGTTGCATGGATAAGCGCAATTCTGGGTTGCGTCGTCATTCGAGTTCATCCCTAAAAAGGAGGATCAGCCGCCGCTGACGGCGCACTTACTATTGCGGACCCGCGGAAAACACCCAGACGCTTTCGGCTGGTATGCGTGCCCATACCTTGCCGGAAGCAAGCTGCTTTGTGCCATGCGCTTTTGCCACGAAATCTCCCCGTCTCAAGCGATATTCCCAACGGTCACCAAGGTAGATGCTGTCATCGAGGTTCATCTCAAGGCCATCCGGGGCCGGGCTGTCGGATACACTGATTTGTTCGACGCGGATGACGGCGCGCGCATCCTGGGCTGCATGCAGCCCGGTTGTTTCGCGAACGGTTCCGTTGAGGCTCCAGTTGTCGCCACCGATGACTGCAACCTTTCCATCAACGGTCTTCACCTTTGCCTTCACGATATTGTTGGCACCCAGGAAGTCAGCCGAATAGAAGCTGTTGGGGTTCGAGTAAATCTCCTGCGGCCCGCCTTGCTGGACGATGCGTCCGTCTTGCAGCAGGAGAATATTGTCCGCAGCCGCCAGTGCTTCGCTCTGGTCGTGTGTCACCAGGATGGCACAGATCTCCAGATCCAGGATCAGCTTGCGGATCCAGTAGCGAGCCTCTTCCCGGAGCTTTGCGTCGAGGTTCGACAGCGGCTCGTCGAGGAGAAGGACACGAGGCTCGTAGACCAGAGCCCGGCAGATAGCGACGCGCTGTTGCTGTCCACCGGAGAGTTGCGAAGGAAACCGATCTGCCAGATGCCCAAGACCCATTCGATCCAGGATAGCCTGCACGCGCTTCTCGATGTCTGGCTGCGCGACGTTGCGCAGCTTGAGCCCGTAGCCGACGTTTTCCTTGACGGTGCGGTGGGGCCAAAGAGCATAGGATTGGAACACCAGTCCGATGTTCCTCTGTTCTGGAGGAAGCGCAAGCTTCCTCTCGCCATCCAGCACCGTCTTCCCGCCGATGACGATCTGTCCGACCTCCGGCTGCTCCAGTCCCGCGACACAGCGAAGCAAGGTCGTCTTCCCGCTACCGGACGCTCCGAGCAGAGCGACAATCGAACCGCGCTCGGCCGTGAACGAAGCACCTTTCAGGATCTGCAGTCCGCCAAGCCACTTCTGGACATTGCTAACAACGAGTTCAGTCATGGATTTTTGCTCCCAAACGAAGGGCGAGTGCGAGGCCCGCGCCAGTCAATACGATGCTGATGAGGGAAAGGGCGGCGATCGTGTTCATGGCACCCGTCTGAAGAAGCGAGACCATGAGTGAACCGATGACTTCAGTGCCTGCGCCCATCAGGTAGACGCCCGTCGCGTATTCGCGAAGGAAGATGATCATGATCAGGGCCCACGCGCCCGCCAAACCCGGTCGGACGATCGGGATGACGACATCCCTCCAGGTCCGCCCGATCGTGGCACCTGTCGTGCGGGCGGATTCCTCCAACTCCGGCGCGACCTGGATGAGCGTGCCCTGAAGAAGGCGCAGACCATAGGAGAGGCCGACGACGACGTATGCGACGAACAGGCTGGCCAGTGTCGGCCGCAGCGGCGTCAGGAACGGCACGAACAGGAATACCCAGAAGAAGGCCAGACCGATGACCAGACCGGGAAGAGCCCGCGGCAGCAGGACGATATAGTCCAGCACCGTGTTGGAAAGGCCCCAGTTGCGGTGGCCTGCGAGCCCGACGAGCAGATAGATACCGACCGCAAGCGCGCCGCCGAAGACCGAGAGCACGACCGTGTTGATGAGGCCGCGCACCAGGCTCGGCACTTCGAGCATTCGATCAAAGTTCGCGAATGTAAGCTGGTCCCAGAGATTGACTCCCTCACCCCAGGCATCGACGAAGGCGCGAACCGCGATTCCGCCGATCGGCAGGGCGACCGAGACAAAGAGCCAGAAGCCGATGATCGAAAGGGCGATAAGCTGACCGCTCTTGCCAAGCTTGAGCGTGGAAACTCGCGCACCCTTGCCGCCCATCGCTGCATATTTGCGCGCATTTCGAAGGAGCTTCCGCTGCATCCAGACGAGCGGCAAGGTAATCAGGATGAGGACGACTGCCACG
This sequence comes from Sinorhizobium sp. CB7, assembly GCF_041357635.1. Lineage (NCBI taxonomy): Bacteria > Pseudomonadati > Pseudomonadota > Alphaproteobacteria > Hyphomicrobiales > Rhizobiaceae > Sinorhizobium > Sinorhizobium sp. CB7. Next base: position 188,013 of record NZ_JAULLL010000006.1, on the reverse strand, counting down.
ACAGCCATAAGCTGGTAGGTCGGCGTCCCAAAGAGGGTGGTGAGCTTGTAGATGTAGGTCGTCAGCACCATGATGCCGTTCGGGTCGCCAAGCACCAGGGGAATGCCAAAGGTTTCGAATCCAAGCAGGATATTCAGAGCCGCGGCAAAAATCAGGGCGGGAAACACCATGGGCAAAGTGACATCACGAGACACCTGCCAGATCGATGCTCCCGTGGTCCGCGCAGCCTCCTCGAGATCCGACGGCAGGTTGCGCATTGCGGACGACACGTAGAGATAGACATGCGGCACATGGCTCAGACCGGCGATGAGGATCATGCCCGGAAGGCTATAGATGTTCCAGGGCACCACTCCGACCAGGTCACGCACAAACAGCGACACGAAACCGGTCGGTCCTACAGAAACCGTATAGCCGAATGCCAGGACGATTGATGAAATGAACATCGGCACCAGTACAAGGATCTCGAGAAGCCGCTTTGCCTTGATGTCCGTACGCGTGATGAGGAATGCCAGAAGGCCACCCAACGGGACCGCGATGGCCACCATTCCGAAAGAGAATACGGCCGTTGTTCCAAGCGCCCGATAGAAGTTCCTGTCGGTGAAGACGTAGCGATAGGCATCAAGGCCGAATTTGGCGCGCGGGCTGAAGAATGCAGCCGTCAGAAAGCTCTGGTAGATGATCAATCCGACGGGAGCCAGAACCGCGATTGCAAGCAGGCCGATAACAATACGACGATAGGCATTTGCATTGCCGTTTCGCGGCATTTTCGCGGGATACTTCTTCTCGGCTGCCGATTTGGTCATCGCGAGCGCAGCCGGCGCTGGTGCATGGGTAGACATATCTGCCTCTCACAAAGGAAATTGAAGCTGCGGCGCATCAGGACGCCGCAGCCGGAGCGGCGTTAGCGACCGAGGGCGGCCTTCCAGTCGTTCAGGAACTGAACCCGCTTCATCTGGTCCATATATTCAAGCACGCCTTCGTCCACGGCGATCGGCTTGAGGCCGCCACCGACACGCTCGTTGAGCGTTTTTACGTTCAGGCCAGCGGTGACGTCTTCACGCACCGAGGGAAGGCCGCCTTCCGCGAGCAGCGACTGGCCTTCCTGGGAAAGCATGAAGTCGATGAACAATTTGGCGGCGTTCGGATGGGGGGCGTCCTTCGTCATCAGGATCAGACGGGAGAAAGCAGGCGTGTAGTCGCTTGCGAAATGAACGCCGAGGTTCGGGCTCTCCTTTACCCAGTCGAGGGCGTAGGAGCCGATGATATTGATGGCAATGACGTTCTCGCCAGAAACGATCGTCTCCTTCATCCCGCCAGAGCTTGAGTAGATCTTGGCTCCATCTTCTCCCATCGCCTTGGCGAGATCCCAGAAGTCGGATCGGTTGCGGGCGTCGTTCGAGTGATGGAGAAAGCCCGAACCGCTCTTTTCCGAATCGAAGGTGGCGACCTTGCCCTGGAGTTCAGTCTTGTTGTCCTTCAGGAACGTGATCATTGCGGCATAGGTCTTCGGCAGCCGGTCTTCCGAAAGCGCCTTGGTGTTGTAGATGACGCCGACGGGCTCGATGGTCGAACCGAAGAGCATGTTCTTGTAGTTCGCCCAACTCGGCAGGTTAGCTGCTTCCGGCGAGGCATATTCCACCGCGTAGCCGTCCTGGACCAAGGTCATTTGCAGGTCCATGGCGGAGCTCCAGACAACATCAGCCGTCGTCTGTCCTGCCGCAGCCTCTGAGATTACCTGATTGTAAGCGCCGTTCGTGCCGAGGTCGTTGTAAGCGATCTTGATGCCGTATTTTTTCGTGAACGCATCCTGAAGCTTCTGCGACTGGGCAGCGTCGGTCGACGTATAGACCGATACGGTACCTTCTTTTTTGGCGGCCTCGACGATCGCTGCGTAGTCCGCGGGGTAACCAGCGGGGAATTCCTGAGCAAATGCCGTCGTACCGAAAGTGATCATCAATGCGGTCACGGCAACCAAGCGTGCGGAAAGGCCCGATACTCTCTTGTTCATTTTTCTTCTCCCAAAAAAGTGCCCGCGCTCCAAGCTCCTCCGGGCGGTGATGCGAGGGCTAAAGCGCCCTCGTATTTCATTGCATCGCAAACTGGTTTTTGCAATATAAAAATGCAAATGTTATGCGTTTGCGGCTTTTTTGGAGCTGCCGTCATTGCGCACAGCCTGAGCGACCAGCGATCCGAAGGCGTCCGTATTGACGTTGCCGCCCAGATCACGTGTGCGAGACGCAGGATTGGCGAGAACCTTATCGACGGCCCGCTCAATCTCTGCACCGGCAGCTTCGAATTGCGGCAGACCCCGTTGCTCTCCGAGCCAGCTCAGCATCATGGCAGCCGACAGGATGAGCGAGGTCGGGTTCGCGATGTTCTGGTTCTGAATGTCGGGTGCCGAGCCATGCTGCGCCTGAGCGCAGACCAGACCAAGCTCGGCGTTGGCATTGATGGAGCCCGCCAGGCCAAGGCTTCCCGAGAGTTCGCTGGCGAGGTCGGAAAGGATGTCAGCGTAGAAATTGGTGGTGACGATCACATCAAAGCGTGAAGGATTGCGAACGAGATGTGCCGCCATCGCATCGATGATGAAATCGTTCAGCGTCACCTCCGGGAATTCGGCGGCAACCTTTCGAACCTGCTGCAGGAAGAGACCGTCAGTGAGAATAAAGTTGTTGGCTTTGTGAACCGCAGTCACGCGCTTGTCGCGCTTCATGGCCAACAGGAATGCCTGGCGCGCAATACGCTCGCAAGCGAAGGCGGTGATCTTGCGGACCGACAGTGCGACATCGGGCGTCGGCATGAATTCACCCGTTCCGGCAAACATATTGCGGTCGGGGTAGAAGCCCTCGGTCGCCTCGCGCATGATGACGAGGTCCATCTTCTTTGCGTCGTTCAGGAAGCTGCGCGAGCGCGCCGGCCGAACGTTTGCATAGAGGTCAAGCTTGACCCTGAAACCTGCTGAAACGTTCACCCCACCCTTATCGCGAGCCGGGTAGTCCATGTGCGACTGGGGTCCGAGAATGATCCCATCGTAGGTGCGGGCCCGCTCGAGTGTCTCATCCCGCAGGGTGGTGCCGTACTTTTCAAGGCTGGCAAACCCCGTCTCCTCGAAGTGATGCTCCAGTCCAAGAGAGAACGCTGCGTCCGCAGCCTTCAGGACCTCCATCGTCGCCGCAGTGATCTCCGGGCCGATCCCGTCACAGGGCGTAACAAAAATTTTCATCAGACAATCTCCCATGAGGCGACGAGCAAGTTCGCCGCGCAATGTCACGGGTGACTATTGGCTTTTTTAATCATAAAATGCAATCGAAAAAATCAGGCTTCGATTTTTTCCTGCGCCTGGTTCGACCAAGACCATGCAATCGGCGACTTCTTCGACAGAGCGCCGCCCAGGTGCCGCCGCATGGCATATGACGCCTCCACGATCTCTCCCCTTTCAAGCAGATCAAGGATTTCGAGATGTTCCTGGCACTGCCTGACGGTTCGGCTGCGATCGACGCGCGAACGATATTCAAGCAGGCGACGCATTCGGTTCACACGGACGAGCGAAAGATGGAAAAATGGATTGTTTGACATCTTGATGAGCTCCTCGTGGAAGAGGGCTCCGTTATGCAGCAAGCGTTCTGCGGGCAGCCGTTCGATATCCGTTTCCAACATTCGACGTTGAATTCGCCGCTGCTCATCGATGATTTTACGGTCAAGCCGAAACTCAGGTTCGAGCATTGCCGCCGGCTCGATGAGCATGCGAAAGCGATAGATCTGCTCGAAAGCCTCGGGAGTCTTGGCCACGGGCAGGAAACGCCATCCGTATCCTTGCTTGCGCTCCGCCCAGCCTTCTCGTGCCGCCCGCATAAGAATGTCGCTCAGCTGCGCCTTGGTAAGATCATAGCGTTCACGCAGCATCTGCTCCGTGACCTCGGCGGAAATCCGGTCGGTCAGCCAGTCTTCAGCGAGCCGCTGGTAGTCATTTGCCACTTCAAACGGCTGCGCCTCGTCGCTGATCGGCTCGGCTATCGAGCCAGCAGTGTCTCTGACAAAGTAACCCCTGTTTTCTTTCTGCTCCAGAACTCCCTGGTCGGCGAGCAGCTGCATCGCCTCGCGAACAGGGGAACGGGACACACCGAAGCGATCAGCCAGGTGCTGTGTTCTGAGATGGTCCCCGATCGCGAGTTCACCGGATGTCACCAACAAGGTGATCTCGTTTGCAATGTTCTGTGCGAGTTGGCTCGAGCGCATGGTTGTCCGCCTTGTTTCGACGCAAAACACGTCGTTGCTTGCAGCAAACTTAGGCGACCTGCGGGCCAATTGGAACACTGGAAGCTCTCATTTTTGCATTATTTCCCGCCAAAAATCCAATTATCGGCGCAGCTTTGATTGACATCTCGCTATTTTTGGCTTTTTAAGAACTTAAATGCAAAAATGGAGCTTCCTTTCATGGCGGAACTGATTGTCCAGACCAGCGCAGGTTACTTGAAAGCGATAGACCTGCATCGGACATTCGGTCCGGATCTTGCACGACTGCCGTGGCTGATGAGGATCTTTCTGGAAAATGCCATCCGCAACAATCCGAAGGGGAGCGACGCCTTTAGAAAGATGTTTGCCCTCTGGCTGCACGATGGGCGGAGCGAGGAGGAGCTATCCTACCATCCCACGCGCGTTCTCATGCATGACACGACCTGCGTACCAGCACTGGTCGATATTGCCGCCATGCGAGATGCCGTTGCCGACGCCGGTGGTGACCCGTCCGCTCTCAATCCTGTTCTTCCGGTTGACGTTTCGATTGATCATAGCGTCGCTGTCGACTGGTACGCCCGCCCCGGTGCCCGCGAATTCAATATGCGCCGAGAACTCGAGCGAAACGAAGAGCGTTATCGCCTGATGAAATGGGCAACGAGTGCCCTGGCTGGAGTCCGGGTGCACCCCCCAGGCACGGGCATCATGCACACCATGAACCTTGAACAGCTCGCAACTGTGATCACGGTTCAAGAACTCAACGGGGAACGTTGGGCTCTGCCGGACACCTTGATTGGAACCGACAGTCACACACCCATGATCAATGGCATCGGCGTGCTGGCCTGGGGTGTGGGCGGATTGGAAGCAGAGAGCGTATTCTTCGGCATGCCGGTCATGCTGCGGCTGCCCGATGTCATTGGAGTGCGACTGCGCGGCACTCTTAAGCCAGGCGTCTTGTCTACTGATCTGGCACTGGAGATCACCCATCTTTTGCGAAAACACCATGCTTCGGGGGAGTTCGTCGAGTTTTTCGGAGATGGGGTCACCGGGCTGTCATGTGGCGACCGCGCCGTGATAGCCAACATGGCACCGGAATACGGTGCCTCCAGCGGCTATTTCCCCATCGATCACCAAACAATCCGCTATCTGCGCGAAACCGGACGTTCAGAGGCGCAATGCGAAATCGTTGAGGCTGTCGCAAAGGCCCAGGGTCTCTGGTTCGATCCTGAAGAGCATCCCCGCTACACGCGTGTCCTGGAACTCGATCTTTCCGAGCTTGCGCCCATCGTGGCGGGTCCGCGACGTCCCCAAGATCGTCTTCCACTTCACAAGGCGAGACACGCCCTGGAAGATGCAAGCGGTCGGCCCCTCCGGGAGACATCGGACAAGATACCGGACGGAGCCATCGCCATTGCGGCGATCACAAGCTGCACCAACACCTCGGATCCCAAGCTGCTGGTTGCCGCCGGACTGGTTGCACGCAAGGCCCGGCAATTTGGTCTTAGACCGCCTCCTTGGGTCAAGACATCGCTGGCGCCAGGCTCTCCTGCGGCCGAGCGCCTCTTGCGCCGCGCCGACCTGCTTGATGATCTTGAAGCTGTCGGATTTGGCATTGTTGGCTTCGGATGCACGACCTGCATTGGCAATTCCGGCCCATTGCATCCCGACATCGAACAGGCCCTGCTCCAGGGTACGATTGCCGCGGCGGTCCTGTCCGGCAACCGCAACTTTCCCGGCCGTGTCCATCCCCGACTTCAAAACGGCTTCCTTGCTTCTCCACCCCTCGTCATCGCATTTGCCCTCTGCGGCCGTGTGGTGCAGGACGTTGCCACCCGGCAACTTGGTACAGCATCCGATGGAACTCCGATCTTCCTGAACGATCTCTGGCCCTCCGAAGACGAGATCACTTCGACACTTCGGGCGAGCGCAAATCCTACCGATTTCGCGGAGGCCTTTGCCGATGCCGAGCTGAGTGAGGCGTGGGCTACCCTGACCGCTCCGCAATCGGTCCTGTTTCCGTGGGAGGAAAAGTCGACATACATTAGACTTCCCCCTTTTGCCTCGCCGGACATGGGAAGCCGCCTGGACGAATACAGTGCCTATCCGTTGATTGTGCTCGGTGACGACATGACCACGGATCACATTTCGCCCGCCGGTCAAATTGATCCTTCCAGCTATGCCGGACGGCACTTGGTCGAGCAGGGTGACTCGCCGGACGATCTCAACGTCTATGCGGCGCGGCGGGGAAACTGGCAGGCAATGGTGCGGGGGCTGTTCGACAACCGCGCCGCTGCAAACCTGCTCCTGAAGCAAACACCCGCTTCGATCACAATCCACGGACCAAGCGGGGAAACCGGGCCGCTGTGGGAAGTCGCTCAAAGATATCAGAATGAAGGCAGATCCGTCGTCATCATCGCGGGGGAACGATATGGCGCAGGCTCTTCCAGAGACTGGGCCGCGAAAGGAGTGGCTCTCCTCGGTGTGCGGGCGCTCCTTGCCCGGAGCTTTGAAAGGATCCACAGATCCAATCTGATAGGCATGGGCGTGTTGCCCATTCTGCTCCCGGACGAGGCCCATCCACAATCGTTGGGAATAACGGCAGACGACAGATTCCAGATTGACGCTTCCAATTTGGCGCCGCGATGCGCTTTGCATGTTACCATCGAAAGTTCATCACGGCAGCGCAGCCTCGTTTGCAAGGCGGCCATCGAAACGGAACTGGAAGTCCAGGTGCTCAAGGCCGGAGGAATGATTCCGCTTATCATCTCCAGATCGATCCTTTCGCAGCCAACAGCCTCCCGTACGGAATAGGTCTTCCTTTGACAATCTATGGGCGAAAAACGCACAATCTAAGCGTCTCCCGCGCAAACCGATCTCAGCTTTTGGATCAGGCAGCCACCCGCAATCCGGGACTGCCGTCCTCAACCTCACCGATAATCCGCGCTGACGGATAGCCTGCCGCGACAATTCGTTCGAGCACGTTCGTTGCCCGAGCGGGATCGCATGAGACGAGAAGGCCCCCGGAGGTTTGCGGATCGGTGAGGATGTGACGCCACCATATCGGGAGGTCGTCGGGCAGGGTAACGTTCATACCGTAACTTGCCCAGTTTCGATGGGATGCGCCGGTCACGAAACCCTGTTGCGCGAGTTCGGCGCATTGCGCAAGAAGCGCAGGACCGCCGCTTCTGAGAGATATCCGCATGCCTGATCCTTGAGCCATTTCCAAGGCGTGACCGAGAATTCCAAATCCTGTGACATCTGTCATGGCATGCACGTCCGCATCCTTTGCGAGTTCGGTTCCGATACGGTTGAGAAGGGTGGTCGAGGCGATTAGTTCTGCATAGGCCGCCGAAGGCAGGGCATCTTTTTTGATGGCGGAAGAATAGATCCCCACGCCCAGTGCCTTCGTCAGGATCAGCGCATCGCCGGCTCTTGCGCCACTGTTGCGTCTCACGTTCGAGACCGGACAGGTGCCGATGACTGCCAGACCATAGATCGGCTCGGGCGAGTCGATCGAGTGTCCGCCTGCGACAGGGATACACGCTTCTGCGCAGATGGAGCTGCCGCCCTTCAATATCTCCCGCACCATTTCGATCGGCATCTTGTCGATCGGCATGCCGAGAACAGCGAGTGCCATGATCGGTTTGCCACCCATCGCATAAACATCGGATATGGCGTTGGTCGCGGCGATCCGACCGAAATCGAACGGATCATCGACCATCGGCATGAAGAAATCGGTGGTGGCGATCACGCAGGTTTCGCCATCGAGCTGCCAGACGGCGGCATCGTCGCCTGTTTCCGTCCCAACGAGCAGCCGGGCGAAGGGGCCGGGTACGTGTTGATCGGCGAGCAACTGCTGCAGGACTGATGGCGCCAGCTTGCAGCCGCAGCCGCCGCCATGGGCAAGCGTCGTCAGACGGACGGGTGATGTTACAGTCGGATTATCCATGGCGGGGCACCTCACAAGGTCGCAGATCGGCCGCTCGAAACGCTATCGGTCAGGCCGCAATTTCACGGGATCGGATCGTATATCTGAATGCATCTGGATCGAGGCAATCGAGCCTTGCCGAAGCGACTTCCGCTTGCGGATACATCAGGAAACCAATCTCGCTTCCGTCGGAGGCGGGCAATACCACGTCGCGGAGATCGTTATAGGCGATCCAATTGCCTTCCCAGGCACCGAACAGGGTATTGCGGGCCGCAACCACCTTCGGGTTGTCGGAGGGGAACCCGCCTTCCGCCTCTTCGAGCATGACCTTCCGGACGTCGGCGGGATCGATCGGTATCCAGCCTAAGCTGGAAAGATAAATCTCGGCTCGGCAGTGCTGTGCCGTGGTGACGATTTCGTTCTTTGCTCCCAGGCTCTTGTAGCCAAATTTTGATGGAGTGACCCGCAAGCCGTAAAGATCGCGCGCAGGCAGTCCTGCGGCGCGGGCAAGTCCCACATAAAGTGGATTGATGTCGGCGCATTTGCCGCCAAGATCCCCGCTCTTCAGCATGGCCACGACGTCGCCGGAACCGCAGCCGCGGGTTGCGGCCCTGCGGTAGGTGTTCGCAACCACCCAATCGTAAATCAGCCTCGCTTTCTCGATCTCGTCGGTCGCAGAGCCGACGATCATGTCTGCGGTTTCCTTTACTATGCCGTCGACGGGCACGCGTTTCGTTCCGGCCAGATAGCGGGCGCGTTCGACAGGGGTAAGCGGCTCGGCATTGGCAGGCTGCGACGGATCGACGGCGCGGTCGCGCGTAGCGACATGGCTGATGATCTCGATCACAGGTGCCGCTTTGCCTTCCTCCCATTCGGCAAACAGCATGTCGCCATCATACCCTTGATCTCGGATGATCCTGGCGCTCGATGCGTTGGTCGTCCACGTGCTTTTTCCCGGTCGGTTCCAATCGGCGGCGTGAAAAGCGGGCAGCGGAATCCATGCGCGCGCGCCACCATCCGTGCGCGAAAGCTCGATACGAGTTATGACCTCGAAGGTTCGCCATGCGGCGGGTTTCGGCGCAAACTCGGTGTCCGCGAAGGTCAGTCTTGGCATTGCAGCCGCTGCGGATAGCGCGGCGCCCATCTTCAGAAGTTCACGGCGATTTAGCATGAATTCCTCCCGATTTGATCGATGATACTGGCGGCGTAGGCAGACAACTCATTTTCCGTCGGAGCTCTCCGAAGGGCGTGGGCCGATATTCCACTTCCGCACGAGCGGCGGTTGGGCGTTTTGTCCTGAGCGAGAGATTTTTGAAAGTTACGGAAAACCGGACGCGCACGATCTGCAAGGCCCGGCCGTTCCGGCGCGGTCTTGATGCGGCAGCCCTGTGTGCAATGCCCCGAAACTCGGGAGCGGCGAGCAAACCCATGCTTTCATTATCATCGGTTCAGGGCCGAACGTCAAACTTCCAATGGCGACGAATAGCGAGGCCGATACTGCCGTGCGAAGTTCGAGTTCATCTACTGAAGTTTATCGTTACATTCATAACTTTGCGCTTCCGATTGATTTGACAATGAAATGCAGTGGGTTCACACTGCGATACCGTACGTCAATTGACGACTTTTCGTCGTCCAGAGGTTGGGGGTCCCGGCACTCCCTGTCGCCAAAGCCGGGTTTGAGGGAGGTGTCATGCTATGAACATGGAACTCTCGCGGCGCCAATTCCTAGGGGTTGCCGGTGCCGGTATAGCGGGAACCGCGCTTGGAGCTTTCGGCTTTGGTGAAATCGAAGCGGCACATGCCGCAGCGATCCGGCCCTTCAAGCTTGTAAATACAACCGAGACGCGGAATACCTGTCCGTACTGTTCCGTCGCCTGTGGCATCATCATGTATTCGAAGGGTGATCTGAAGAAGGGCGAAAAGGCCGAGATCATCCATATCGAAGGTGATACCGACCATCCGACAAACCGCGGCACGCTCTGTCCGAAGGGCGCGGCGCTCTTGAACTTCGTAAAGTCCGAGACCCGGCTGAAATATCCGATGCTCCGCAAACCGGGATCGGACAAGTTCGAGCGCATTTCCTGGCAAGACGCACTCGACCGCGTCGCCCGCCTGATGAAGGACGATCGCGACGCCAATTTCGTTCAAAAGAACAAGGACGGCGTAACCGTAAATCGCTGGATCACGACCGGCGTTCTCGCGGCTTCCGCAACGACCAACGAAACGGCATGGGAGACCTACAAGGTCGTACGCAGCACCGGCATGCTGGTGTTCGACAACCAGGCGCGTGTCTGACACGGCCCCACGGTGGCCAGTTTGGCTCCAACTTTCGGCCGCGGCGCAATGACCAATTCCTGGACGGATATCAGGAATACCGATCTAGTTATCATTATGGGCGGCAACGCCGCTGAAGCGCATCCTTGCGGCTTCAAGTGGGTCACCGAAGCAAAGGCCAATCGCGGTGCACGGCTGATTGTCGTCGATCCGCGTTTCACGCGCTCGGCGTCGGTTGCAGACCTTTATGCGCCGATCCGTCAGGGCACAGATATCGCCTTCCTCCTCGGCGCGATCAATTACTGCATCCAGAACAACAAGGTGCAGTGGGACTACGTCAAGTCGTTCACCAATGCCAGCTTCATCGTCAAGGACGGTTTCGAATACAAGGACGGGCTCTTTACCGGCTATGACGAGGCAAAGCGCGACTATGACAAGTCGACCTGGGATTATGTCGTCGGCGCCGACGGTTATGCCGTCGTGGACGATACGCTGGCCAATCCGCGTTGCGTATGGAACCTGTTGAAGACGCATGTCGCCGTCTTCACGCCGGAGATGGTCGAGCGCATCTGCGGCACGCCAAAGGACAAGTTCCTGAAGGTGGCCGAGATGATCTCGGAATGCTCGTCCCCGACCAAGGTGATGACGTCGATGTATGCGCTTGGCTGGACGCAGCATTCGAAGGGTTCGCAGAACATCCGCGCCATGGCGATGCTGCAGTTGATCCTCGGCAATATCGGCATGCGTGGCGGCGGCATGAACGCGCTTCGCGGCCATTCCAATATCCAGGGGCTTACCGATGTCGGACTGATGTCGAACCTGCTGCCCGGTTACCTGACGCTGCCGACCGATAAGGAGATCGATCTAGACACCTACATGTCGACGCGCGGATACAAGCCGCTTCGGCCCAACCAGACGAGCTATTGGCAGAACTACAGGAAGTTCTTCGTCAGCTTCCAGAAAGCGATGTGGGGCTCGGCGGCGACGCCGGAAAACCATTTCGCCTATGACTGGCTGCCCAAGCTGGACGTTCCTGGCTACGATGTCCTGCGCGCCTTCGACCTCATGAACCAGGGCAAGATGACGGGCTACATCTGCCAGGGCTTCAACCCTCTGCTCGCGGTTCCCAACCGGCAGAAGCTGACAGCCTCGCTGTCGAAGCTCAAATTCCTCGTCACGATGGATCCGCTGGACACGGAAACCTCGCGCTTCTGGGAGAACCACGGCGAATTCAACGATGTCGATCCGTCGCAGATCCAGACGGAGGTCATCCAACTTCCCTCAACATGCTTTGCTGAAGACGAGGGCTCGTTGACGAACTCCGGCCGCTGGCTGCAGTGGCATTGGCCGGGCGGCACACCCCCGGGCGAGGCAAAGACTGACAACTGGATCATGGCGCAGATCTTCACTCGCTTGAGGGATCTCTATCGCAAGGAAGGCGGGGCCTTCCCGGATCCGATCGTCAATCTGGATTGGAACTATGCCGATCCCGGCGAACCGACGGCGGAAGAGCTTGCCAAGGAGATCAACGGACGGGCGCTCACCACGGTCTATGATCCCGCAGATCCGACGAAGGTGGTAACCGAAGCCGGCAAGCTGGTGCCGAATTTCTCAGCGCTGCGCGACGACGGTTCGACCTCTTCGGCGTGCTGGATCTATTCCGGCTGCTTCAACGAAGACGGCAACAACATGGCCCGGCGCGACACGTCGGATCCGGACGAGACCGGCGTCTATCCCAAATGGACGTTCTCCTGGCCTCTCAACCGCCGCATCCTCTATAACAGGGCTTCGGCGGATCTGAACGGCAAGCCCTGGGATCCGAGTCGCAAGGTGATCGAATGGGACGGTGCGAAGTGGTCCGGCTACGACGTTCCTGATATCGCGCCGACAGCCAAACCCGGTGAAGTCGGGCCGTTCATCATGAATGCCGAAGGCGTCTCGCGTCTTTTCACCCGGGCAATGATGCGTGATGGACCGTTCCCGGCCCACTACGAGCCGTTCGAATCGCCGCTTGCCAATCTCATAGCCCCGGCGGTGCGCGGCAATCCGGCGGCGCGCGTCTTCAAGGACGACTTCGCGCAGTTCGCCGAGCCTGCCTCGGCGGAATTCCCCTATGCGGCGACATCCTATCGCCTCACAGAGCATTTCCATTACTGGACGAAGCATGTCTGGGTGAATGCCGTGCTGCAGCCGGAATTCTTCGTGGAAATTTCCGAAGAGCTGGCGGCGGAGAAAGGGATCACCAAAGGCGGCTGGGTGCGCGTCTGGTCGAAGCGCGGGTCGATCAAGGCAAAGGCGGTTGTCACCAAGCGGATCAAACCTCTGATGTGCGACGGCAAGCCCGTTCACGTCGTGGGCATACCGCTGCACTGGGGCTTTACCGGAGCGGCCAGAAAGGGCTTCGGCCCGAATTCGCTCACGCCCTTCGTCGGTGACGCCAACATAGAGACGCCCGAATACAAGGCGTTTCTGGTCAACATAGAGCCCATCGCCGGGCCGGTGGCATAGGAGACGGCAGACATGTTTCCTCCTGTTCCAAATCCAGTGACCGCTCCTGCAAGTCCGAAGTTCGGTGAGCATGATCTGATAAGGCGATCGGCATCGAACGTGACGCCTCCCGCTGAGCGGCAGACTGAGGTGGCGAAGCTGATCGACGTTTCCAAATGCATCGGCTGCAAAGCCTGTCAGTCCGCTTGCATCGAGTGGAATGACACGCATCCGGAGATGGAAATCAACAGGGGCGTGCTCGATAACCCACACGACCTGACACCGGACATGTTCACGCTGATGCGCTTTACCGAATGGGAGAACCCGGAGACGAACAATCTCGAGTGGCTCATCCGCAAAGACGGCTGCATGCATTGCGCGGATCCCGGCTGTCTCAAAGCCTGTCCGGCACCCGGCGCGATTGTGCAATATTCGAACGGTATCGTGGATTTCGTCCACGAGAACTGCATCGGCTGCGGTTATTGCATCAAGGGATGCCCGTTCAATATTCCGCGGATCTCCCAGGTCGATCATACGGCTTATAAATGCACGCTCTGTTCCGACCGCATTGCTGTCGGCCAGGGGCCCGCCTGTGCCAAGGCCTGTCCGACGCAGGCAATCGTCTTCGGCACCAAGGAGGAGATGAAGCAGCATGCGGAAGGCAGGGTCACCGATCTGAAATCCCGGGGCTTTCAGAATGCGGGGCTTTATGATCCGCCGGGCGTCGGCGGCACGCATGTGATGTATGTGCTGCACCATGCCGACAAGCCGGAGATCTATGCCGGCCTGCCCAATAATCCGAGGATCAGCCCGATTGTCGAGGCCTGGAAGGGCGTCACGAAATATGCCGGCCTCGCCGTCATGGGCGTGGCGGCCGCAACCGGTCTCCTGCACTATCTCGTCAACGGACCCAACCGGGTTTCTGCGGAGGACGAAGAGGCGGCGGAGAAACTGACGGGAGATCGTTCCCCATGAGCTCGGACGAAAATTATGATGTAGCAAGGGGTGATGATGTCCACCCAGGCAAGCCTGTCACCGTCGATCGCTATAGCGGAGGAGCAAGGATCAACCACTGGATCACGGCGATAAGCCTCGTGCTTCTGGCGCTCTCCGGCTTGGCCCTGTTCCATCCGCGCCTCTTCTTCCTGAGCGGCCTCTTTGGCGGTGGCCCTTTGACGCGCATCATTCATCCATGGATCGGTGTCGTTCTCTTCTTCAGCTTCTTTGGTCTGTTCCTGCGCTTCTGGAAGCTCAATCTCTGGAAAAGGGAGGATAGTTCCTGGCTCGCACACGGCCGCGATGTCCTGGCCGGTCACGAGGAGCGGGTGCCTGAGGTCGGCAAATACAATGCCGGACAGAAATGCGTATTCTGGTCGATGTCGATCCTCATCATCGTGCTGATCGCGAGCGGGCTGGTGATCTGGGACCAGTATTTCTTCGCCTATACCACGATCGAGCAGAAGCGGTGGGCCGTGTTGACGCATTCGATCGCGGCTGTCGTGATCATCAATGTCTGGATCATTCACGTCTATTCAGCCATCTGGGTACGGGGTACGATACGGGCTATGATACGCGGCTCGGTGACGGGCGGTTGGGCGTGGCGGCATCATCGCAAATGGCTGCGCGAACTGGTCACGAGATCGTCGGTGAAGAAGTCTAAGGAGACGCCCGCGGAGTGACGGGCTCGGATCTGCATCACGTGGCCCGTCGGGTTCGTGAGGGAGTGTTATGGGACGCAAGAGCGAGGTCGCGCCGGATCCAACCGCCATCGGAGATGTTTCTTCGCCACCCTTTGCGCGTGTTCCTGATCCGGTTTCGCTTTTTTCCGCAAGATCGGTCCGTTTTCGCCAATTGGCCGGGGTCAGCGATCTCGCGCCTTATCTGAATTTCCTCGCGGGGCTTTCTCAAGTGCAGCACGACGTCCAAGCGGATCTGCCGGATCCGAAAGCCTTCGATTCTGCCGCAATGAAGCGTGCGCGAGAGTTCGAAATGCCGCCCCTGGATCGAGATGGGTTAGGTCAGGATGAAACGATCGCCGGCATATTCGATCGGTTCTTTGCCGCCGCAGGCGCGATAGAAATGCCGGACGCGGCAACGGCGGCGCTCGCGCGTGTGGCGCAATCCGATTTCGCAAAACGCATCGCCATGGGAGGAACCATCTTCACCAGTGCCCTGCCGGCAGATGCGATCGCCGAACATGTGTTTGTGTGGGCGGCGCTCCAGGTGCATTTTGCCCGGCTCGCGTCGGTTCTCGACCCGAAGATGCTGGCACCGGTGGCGGACGGCCTCTGTCCCGCCTGCGGCGCGAGACCGGTATCGTCCATGGTGGTCGGATGGCCTGGCTCGCATGGTGCAAGATTTTGCGCGTGCTCGCTTTGCAGCACGCTCTGGCACTATGTCCGGGTCAAATGCGTGCTTTGCGGCTCCACCAAGGGGATAGCCTATCAGGAGATAGAAGGGCAGGGTGGGACCGTCAAAGCCGAAACCTGCGACGAATGCGGTGGCTGGTCGAAGATCTTCTATCAGAACAAGGCGCCGGAGACCGATCCTGTCGCCGACGATGTGGCAAGCCTGGGCCTCGATCTGCTGATGCGCGAAGGCCCGTATCACCGGGGCGGGTTCGCTCCGCTCATGGCCGGCTTTTGAGGAGGAGAAAAGTTGGACGCCAGCGCCAGATTGCGGGATATCCCATCGGTTGACCAGGTCCTGAAGACCGCAGCCGCCGCTGGGGCGATCGAATGTTTCGGCCGGTCGGCGGTCACGAACGCGATCCGCGCCATCCTTTCCGAAGCCCGGGACAAAGTGCGGCAAGGCCAAGACATACCCTCCCGCGACGAGGTCGCGACGGCAGCGCTTTCGAGGCTGGATGCCGCCGACCGCTCGACGCTGCGCCCGGTGTTCAACCTGACCGGGACGGTGCTTCACACCAACCTTGGCAGGGCCATGCTTGCGGAAGCGGCGATCGATGCCGCGACAACGGCGATGCGCGAGGCCGTTGCGCTTGAGTTCGACCTCGAGAACGGCAAACGTGGCGAACGGGACGATCATCTGCGCGCTCTTATTTGCGAATTGACAGGGGCAGAGGATGCGACCGTCGTCAATAATAATGCCGCGTCCGTCCTGCTGGTGTTGAACAGCCTTGCGGCTGGCCGGGAGGCGATCGTCTCGCGGGGCGAACTGATCGAGATCGGCGGTGCGTTCCGCATGCCTGATATCATGCAACGCTCCGGCGTCCGTCTCGTCGAAGTCGGCACCACGAACCGAACCCACGCCAGGGACTACAGGGATGCCATTGGCCCAGACACGGGCGTGATACTGAAGGTCCATACATCCAACTACCGGATCGAGGGCTTTACGAAGGAAGTGGGGGCACGCGAATTGTCGGCGATCGCCCACGACAAGGGTGTGCCGCTCGTGAACGATCTCGGTTCCGGGACCCTGATCGACCTTGTCCGCTTCGGGCTCGCGCACGAACCGACCGTCCGCGAAGCGATTGATGAGGGTGCCGACATCGTCACCTTTTCCGGCGACAAGCTGCTTGGCGGACCACAGGCAGGCTTCATCGTCGGGCGCCGTACCTTCATCGAAACGATCAACAAGAACCCAATGAAGCGTGCCCTCAGAGTCGATAAGATGAGGCTTGCTGCTCTTGAAGCGACGCTGAAGCTTTACCGTGATCCGGACCGTCTGATCGAACGCCTTCCGACGCTGCGGCTGCTTACCCGTTCTCAGATTGACGTCGATGCGCAGGCGAGACGGTTGTTACCGGTCGTGGAGCGCGCATTGAACGGTGTCTTCCATGTTTCTGTCATCGGATGCGAAAGCCAGATCGGCTCCGGCGCGCTGCCGCTCTCCACGATTTCGAGCATCGGGCTCGCACTGGCGCCAATTGACGGTGGCGGGCGACTGCTTGGCGATCTGGCAGCGGCGTTCAGGCGGCTCCCGATGCCAGTTATTGGTCGTGTCGAACGCGGCTCTCTGGTGCTGGATTTGCGCTGTCTCGAAGATGAGGAAGGGTTCGTGGTCAACTTCATGAGCCTTGATATGGCGATGGCAGGAGGTCCTGATGAATCTTCTTAGCCGTTTCCTGCCAAAACCAGCCGACAATCTCTCTCGCTCCGAAGCGCGGATGACGACCGCGCTTGCCGCAGCGGAGCGGGGCGACTACGCGACGGCGCTTGCCATCTGGGAGCCTCTCGCACGGGCAGGGAATGCGCGGGCTCAAAACAATATCGGCGCATGCTTTGCCGGCGGACTGGGTGTTGCCCGGAATGCGAGGCTTGCCTGTCGCTGGCTGACATTGTCAGCCGAGGCCGGCGACCGGGTCGGGCAACGCAACCTTGCCTCCCTCCTGTTCAAGGGGGAGGGTATGGAGCCGGACTACGAACGGGCAGCAGCGCTCTACCGGGCAGCGGCCGAACAGGGCGATGGCGAAGCTCAGGATATGCTGAGCTGGATGCTGCTTGAGGGCGACGTCATCGAGCCCGATTTTGCAGAGGCTCACCGATGGGCGCTTGCTGCTGCAAAAAATGGCTTTGCCGCCGCAATGACGCGGTTGGGGATGCTTTATCACAATGCCATCGGCGTGCCGCGCGATCCCGTCGAGGCGGTTTGCTGGTGGCAGCGCGGTGCAATGGCCGGCGATGCCGACGGACAGGCGATGTTCGGAGCGGCCTGTCATTTGGGAAGCGGTATCGCTCGCGACTCCGTCGAGGCCTTCGCCTGGCTGCTCCGGGCGCGTGAAGGTGGCAGTGCGCTTGCGGCACCCTTCTTCGACGCTGTACGTGCGGCGCTCGATGCGGATGAACTGGCGCTGGCCGAACGCCGCGCGAAAATGCCGTTGTCGGAAATGGCGGTTCCTGCCCATGACGCCGGTAAAGGGGCCAGCTCATGATCATCGGCACCGCGGGCCATATCGATCATGGCAAGACCTCCCTTGTTCAGGCGCTGACTGGTGTCGATACGGACCGGCTGAAGGAGGAAAAGGATCGCGGCATTTCGATCGATCTGGGCTTTGCCTATATGCCGGTAGATGGGGCGGAGACGGTTGGCTTTGTCGATGTACCCGGGCACGAGAAATTCATCCATACAATGCTTGCCGGTGCCAGCGGCGTCGATTTCGTCCTGCTGGTGGTGGCGGCCGATGACGGGGTCATGCCGCAGACACGCGAACATCTCGCCATCGTGGATCTTCTCGGTGTCGAGCATGGCATTGTCGCTCTGACCAAAGCCGATCTCGTGCAGAAAGATCGCTTTGCCGAGATTGAAGCCATAGTCCGGAAGGAAGTCGCCGGCTCCGCACTTGGCACTGCTCCCATGATAGCGGTTTCGACGGTTTCAGGCCGGGGTATCGCGGCGTTGCGAAACGAGATCGTCGAAGCGGCCCGCCGATTTACGCGGCGGCAGACGACAGGGCGTTTTCGTCTGACTGTTGATCGTTCCTTCACGATTCAAGGGGCGGGCACGATCGTCACCGGAACTGTCCTTTCGGGCGCGGTATCGGTCGAGGATCATGTGATCGTCAGTCCTTCTGGCCTTACCGCGCGCATTCGCTCGATCCATGCGCAGAACAGGCCGAGCGAAAACGGGCGCGCGGGCGATCGCTGCGCTCTCAACCTCGTCGGCCAGGGCATAACGAAAGCGGTGCTCAATCGCGGCGATGTCGTGTGCGACCAGAGCCTGCATGCTCCGACAGGCCGGATAGACGCGACGTTGCGTGTACTCGGTTCCGAGCCGAAGCCGATCGGCCATTGGTTCCCCGTGCGGCTTCACCACGCATCGGCGGAGGTCGGTGCCCGTATCGTCCTGTTGGCCGAGCAGCCCTTAGCCCCTGGCGCAGGCGGCCTGGTGCAGCTTGTCCTCGACCGGCCGATCGCAGCGGCTGTCGGCGATCGTTACGTTGTTCGCGATACCTCGGCTCGGCGTACGATCGGCGGCGGCCGGTTTCTGGATTTGCGTGCTCCGGCCCGCAAGCGGCGCACGCCGGAGCGGATGGCGCAGCTCGATGCATATTCTTTGGTTGATCCGGACCGCGTATTCGAGGCGCTCCTTGCGGTGCACCCGTTCTATATCGACATTGCCGCCTTCGCCCGCGACCGGGCACTCTCGATAGCGTACGCCAGCGCCTTGGTTGAAACGCTCGATGTGAAGCAATTGTCTGTGGATGGCACCGTGCTGGCGATGTTGTCGGAACGATGGAAGACATTCTGCGGCAGCCTTCTGAAGCGCCTCCAGAGCTTCCATGCGGACAACCCGGATCTGCCGGGGATGGGCATCGAATTGCTCCGGACGCAGCTCGATCTGCGTCTGCCGGTACCGGCGTTTCTCGCAGCTCTGAAGGATCTTGCGCGCGAAGGAGGCGTTGTTCTGGACGGAGCCTGGGTCAGGCTCGCCGGTCATCAGGTGACGATGACCGTGGCCGACGAGCGGCTCTGGAACGACATTGCGCGGCTGCTCGGCGGCGGCGAGCGGTTTCGCCCGCCGCGCGTCCGCGATATTGCCACATTGCTGGCAGTTCCGGAGCAGCAGGTGCGCCGGCTGCTGAAGCTCGGCAGCCGCATGGGGAAAGTGCACGAGGTTGCGCACGATCATTTCTTTTTGCGCGAGACAGTCGGGGAGATGGTCGCAATTATCGCCGAGATCAGCGCAGCGGACGATAAAGGGTGGTTCACGGCCATGCAGTTTCGCGATCGCGTCGAAAACGGCCGCAAGGTGGCGATCCAGATCCTCGATTTTTTCGATCGCCATCGCGTCACGTCGCGTCGCGGCGATTTGCGCCGCGTCGATCGCAGCCGTCTGGACCTCTTTGGCAATATAACGAATAGTATTTCCGGTGAAGATGTTGTTTCTGGAGGAGATGCGTCCCCGGTGGGGCGTCCGGACTTCAAATCCGGGAGGGGCCGAGAGACGGCCTTTGGTGGGTTCGACCCCCACTCTCTTCCGCCATCGCCCGTTTCGACCGATTTCAAAAGCTAACGCTGTACGGTCACCTGCTGGGATAGTCATTGCCCGTAGGCGACATTCATCGCGTTGACAGATTGCTTTGAGCCGCTCGATCATCAACTCGCGTAGTGAGAAATGCCGGCGATCGGGAAAAGCGGCTGCGTCGCCAATTATGTCCAGCGTCTTTACCTCTTCATTATATCAGATTTCCTGATACAAAGAGCTTTCGGGGCAATACGAATCGACGAAATGAAGCCTAATTTTCTCACAGTTACTTCAGAGACCGGTCCTGAGGTTATCAGGGGACTGGCTTCACCCGTCCGCCTGGACATCCTGCAACTGCTGCATGACAGAGGGAAGCTGAATGTCAATGAAATCAGTCTTGCTTTGTCTTTGCCGCAGTCGACGATTGCAACGAATATCCAGATCATGGAACAGGCCGGTCTGATAGAAACCCAGTCCATCAAAGGGCGGAAAGGTCATCAGAAGATCTGCACTGCGAAATACGAGGAGATCATTTTCCGGTTCCAGGCAGAGTCGCAGAAGCGCAAAAAAAACGAGGTCGAAGTCGCCATGCCGCTCGGTCTTTTCACGGGCTGCGAGGTGAATGCACCCTGCGGGCTTTGCTCGACCGAAGGCGTGATAGGATTGCTGGATGTCCCTGACTTCTTCCTGGACCCGGGCAGGGTGCAGGCCGGCCTTCTATGGTTTGGCCGAGGTCACGTCGAATACAAGTTTCCCAACAACGCAAAGCTCCTGAATTCCCGCGTCGAAATGGTGGAATTTTCGATGGAGTTATCGTCCGAAGTTCCCGGTACGAATCTCAACTGGCCCTCGGATATTACCCTCTGGCTCAACGACCATCGTATCGGCACCTGGACGTCACCGGGCGACTACGGCGACAAGCGGGGCGTTTTCACCCCCGCCTGGTGGAAGCTCGAAGGGTCGCAATACGGCAAACTCAAGACATGGCGCGTCACTAAGACCGGATCCTACATCGATGGAGTCCATATTTCGGACGTGACGGTCAGCGATATAGGCTTGTCCGAACATCACTCGATCCGCATGAAGATCGGCATCGAGCCGCACGCACGCCATCCGGGCGGAGTCAACATTTTTGGCCGCGGTTTTGGAAACTACGACCAGGATATCGTGATGCGCCTCTACCTCGAGCACTAGCTCCTCTGAGAAGCCCTTCTGCGTTCAAGTGAATTCACTTGAACGCAGAATGTTTTAGTGCGTGCCTGAGGTAGAAGATTTGAGGCGGACGACGGTCCATGAAGCCGGCGATACCGTGACCCGCAGATCTCCGTCGGCAACCTCAATGGCGTCAAAATTGACCGGTTTGACCTCGTTCGGATTATCCCTTGTATTGACCGCAAGCAGATCTGCATGACGCAGTTCGTGTGCGGCTTGCCTTGTCAGCGTTCCGAAACCCGTCGCTTCGAGGTCGATCGTGATCTTTTCCGATAAATGGCGGTTCAGGATGAACAGGGTCACTGTTCCATCGCTCTCGGAATGAACGGCGGAGAATTTCAAATATGGAACGTCGTCGATCGTGTCATAGAGCTCTTCGGTATGAGTTGGGTCGTAGTATCGGGTTCCGTATGTGGGCGATTCCACGTGGGCGTTCAGGACGCGGCCTCTGCCGAGATTGCTGAAATCGGCAAACGGCCAGAAGATCGTCTGCCGCCAGGCGGGGCCGCCGGTTTCGGTCATGATTGGTGCGATGGCGTTGACCAATTGTGCGAGGCAGCCCGCTTTCACCCGATCGGCGTGGTTGAGTAGCGAGATGCAGGCGCCGCCGAAGACGAGGGCGTCCTGCATATTATACTGTTCCTCGAGAATGGCGGGCGCGACCGGCCAGCCGCCTTGCACGCGGCTCTTTTCGCCGCGACGCGTGCGATACCAGACGTTCCATTCGTCGAAACTCAGCATGATCCGCTTCTGCGATCTGCGGCGCGCCGCGACCGCGTCCGCGATTGCGACGACCTCCTCGATGAAGCTGTCCATCAGGTCCGGGCTGGCGAGGAAGGAAGGCGTGTCGTCGGCATAGTTGTTGAAATAGGTGTGCAGCGAAATGAACTCGACGTGGTCGAAGGTGTGCTCGAGGACGACCCGCTCCCATTCGCCGAAGGTTGCCATTTTGCGCCCGGACGAGCCGCAGGCGGCCAGTTCGATGGTCGGGTCAGTGAGTTTCATCAGTTTGGCCGCTTCGACGGCGATGCGGCCATATTCCTCCGCGGTCTTTGCTCCCATCTGCCAGGCGCCGTCCATCTCATTGCCCAGGCACCAGAATTTCACGCTATGGGGCTTTTCCCAACCATGCTTGCGCCGCAGGTCGGAGAGTAGCGTTCCCGAGGGATGGTTGCAGTATTCCAGATAGTGACGCGCCTCGTCAGGTCCACGAGTGCCGAGATTGACCGCCAGCATCGGCTCGATATCCGCCAGACGGCACCAGTCCAGAAATTCATTCGTGCCGAACTGGTTCGTCTCGACGGATTTCCAGGCAAGGTCCAGGCGGCGGGGCCGTTTTTCGACCGGACCTACGCCGTCTTCCCAATTGTATCCGGAAACGAAATTGCCACCCGGATAGCGCATGATCGTCGGCGCAAGTTCGCGCACGAGGTCGAGGACATCTCTGCGGAAACCTTTTTCGTCAGCGTTGGGATGCCCGGGCTCGAAGATGCCGCCATAGACACAGCGGCCGAGATGCTCCACGAAGGCGCCGAACAGGCGCCTGTCGGTCTCTCCGATGATGAAGTCTCTGTCGAAACGCACTTTAGCTGTAAGCATGAGACGATACCGATCTTGGGTTGGACGATTGGGAGTTGATTACGATGTCGCCCGCTCATTCGAGGCGGACGGGATCTAGTGGGGCGTGACCCTGCGGTGGGGCTTCTCGCGCTTGCCGTGTTGCAACACTGGAGCCGGTGAGCACGCCCTTGCCCAAAGGGTCGGGCGAGAGCACTGAATTTTTCAGCAATTGCGAATAGGCATGCGTGGGGTTGTCGAGCACCTTGCGGGCCGGACCGCTTTCGACCATCTGACCCTTCTGCATGATCGCGATGCTGTCGCTGATGGAGTAGGCGGTCGCGAGATCGTGCGTGATGTAGATGATCGATACCTTGAGTTCATCGCGCAGGGTTTTGAACAGGTTGACGATGGACATGCGAAGCGAGGCGTCCACCATCGATACCGGCTCGTCGGCTATGATGAGCGAAGGTCCGGAGATCAATGCTCGCGCGATGGCCACGCGCTGAAGCTGGCCGCCGGACAGTTCATGCGGGAAACGGCCCCGTACTTCCGCCATGGACAGGCCGACCTTCTGCAAAGCGGTGTCTGCGGCTTGTTCCATATCGGATTGCGTTTTCGCGCCCGTAAAGCTCCGTGCTGTCATCAGGAGATAACGCTCGACCTGTCTGAGCGGATTGAAGGCTTCGAATGGGTTTTGAAAGATCGGCTGCACTTCCTTCATGAAGGCCAGCCGCGCTGTACGATTGCGGATAGCCGAAATGTCCTGCCCCTTGAAGCGGATTTCGCCCACGGTCGGCGCGGTCATCCTCAGCACCATGCGTGCGAGCGTCGTCTTGCCGCTGCCGGATTCGCCGATGATCGTGAGGACTTCGGGCCGTTCACCCGCGAGACTGAAGCTGACGTCGTTCACGGCTCGAAATACCTTGCGCCCGAAAATACCGCCGCGCGCATAGGTCTTGCTGACGTGGCTGACATTCAGAAGCATCTGGCTCATGGCGTCGCCTCCGACGTTACGGGCAGGTTTGTTTGCTCGCTGACCGATGACTGCGCGTCGAAGCTCGGGCTGGCGGCAAAACAGGCAACGCGGTGATCAGGCGCCAGCGTTGCCAGCGGTGGGTTCTCGCGACGGCATATATCCATCGCCAGAGGGCATCGAGGGTGGAAGCGGCATCCTGTCGGCGGCGCGGCCAGATTCGGCGGCGAGCCGGGTAGTGCTTCGCGCGTGTTGACCTCGCCGATGCGCGGCAGGCTGGCGATCAGATGAGCGGTATAGGGATGCATCGGATTTGCAAAAACGTCTGCTGTCCGACCCTCTTCAACGAGGCGCCCTGCATACATGATGCCAAGACGGTCGGCGATGTTTGCGTGCACCGTCAGGTCATGCGTCACGAAAACCATCGATGATCCGAATTCGCGCTGTGTCTCCCTGATCATCGCGAGCACGTCCTTCTGCACGACCACATCGAGCGCCGTCGTCGGTTCGTCCGCGATGATGAATTCGGGCCGACAGACTGTCGCGAGCGCGATGCAGACGCGCTGGCGCATGCCGCCTGACAGCTCATGCGGGTAGGCGCGCAGAATATCGGCGGGCAGGCGCAATCGTTCCAGATGCGCTCTTACAGCCTCGATGAATGCCGGCTTTGTCAGGCCCATATGGCGAAATGCGAAGTCCTCAAAGGAGCGCTCAATCCGTCTGACCGGATTCAACACGTTCATCGAGCCTTGCATGATGTAAGACAGATGTCGCCACCGAATGGAGTCCCGTTCCTGCGGCTTGAGCTCGTACAAATCCCGGTCGAGGAATGCATATCTGACCGAGCCGCCGACGATATCGAGGGGAGGTCTGATTGCACCGGCAATCGTCCTGATCAAGCTGGTCTTGCCGCAGCTCGATTCGCCTGCGAGCCCGTAGATCTCGTTGCGCCGCACATGCATCGTCACGGAGTCGACGGCACGCACCTCCCGGTCGATACCGAAATAGCTCATCCGGTAATAGGCGCGCAGATCCTGTGTCCACAGGACCGCATTCTCCGGTTGGTTGGCTGGCTGTCCGGCGGCCATCAGGATTTCCCCATCCGGCTCAGTCGGCTGCGGGGATCGATGTATTCGTTCATCGAGATCGACAGGAGAAACAGACCGATAAAGGTCAGCGTCACGAAAGCGGTCGGAAAGAAGTACCACCACCAGACACCCGAGACCATCGCACTGTGCTGGTTCGCCCAGAAGATCATGCCGCCGATCGTCGGTGTCTCGACATCGGTGAAACCAAGAACGGCGAGCGTGATCTCGAGGCCGATCGACCAGTTCATGTTGTTCATGAACGTCGAGAAAACGATCGGCAGGACGTAAGGCAGATGCTCTTCCGTCACGATCCGGCGCATCGACATCCCGGAGAAGATACTCGTGTTGGTAAACTCCCGGGTCCTCAGGCTGATCATCATCGAGCGGATGAGCCTGGCATCGTATGACCAACCCAAGCCGGACATGACCAGGGCAAGAGTGAACCACGTCATGTCATCCCGCAGGACGAAGTAGAGGAGCACCAGCAAGGGAAAGAGCGGGATGACGATGAAGGTGTCGTTTATCGACATCAGGACGCGGTCGACTATCCCGCCGACATAACCCGAGACCAGGCCGATGATGAGCGACAGGATGCGGCTGATCAAGGCAACGACGAAGCCGAAGGTCAGCGTATTTCTGAGCGCGAACGTCAGCTGCCAGAAGACGTCCTGTCCACGCGAATTCGTGCCGAATGTAAACTCCAGCGAGGGCGGCATGTCCATGGCGACGACATAGGAATCAATCGGTTGATAAGGCGAGAAGAAGGACGCAAGCGAGATCGCAACGATGACCGCCATGATGATGGCGCCGACTGCGAATTCGCCGTTATAGCGGAAGAGATCTCGAACGATGCTGATCATTGCTGCACCTGCACGCGCGGATCGATCAGCGGGTAGAAAATGTCGATCAGGAACACCGCCGCGGAGACTGAGATAATCGAAATCGAGGCTATGCCGAGCACGAGTGAATAGTCGGCGGCGTGCACCGCATCGACGAGCAACCGGCCAATTCCCGGATAGCCGAACACCTGCTCGGTAATGACGGCGCCGTTGAAGATTGCGCCGATGGACATGGCAAGACCGGTGATCTGCGGCATGAACGCGTTGCGCATGATATAGGACCGGAGGACGCGTCTGCGGGGAACCCCCGCCAGTTCCGCGTAGACCACGTAATCATCGGTGATGATATTGGATACCAGCGCCCGCATGCCCATGAACCAGCCGCCGATGCCGACCAGCATGAGCGATAGCGACGGGAGAATCGAATGCAGCAGAACGCTTCCAATGAATGTCGGCGTCCATCCCGGCTGGAGGTTCATCTCGTAACCACCGGAGCTTGGCAGCAACGGCAACACGAACGTGAACGCGATCAGCAACACGAAGGCGACGATGTAATAGGGGACCGGATGTACGCCCATCGTAATGACGCCAATGATCCTCAGTAGCCGGTTGCGGTGGTAGTAGCCGGCAAGGCCGCCGAGAAGATTGCCGAGCAGCCAGCTCAGAAGCGTCGAAACCGTCAGAAGGCCGATCGTCCAGGGCAGGGCATTTCCGATCAGAACTGTGACCGGGGTCGGAAAAGCCGACAGTGATGGGCCAAAATCGAGAAGGGCCAGCCGTTTCCAGAATATGAGATATTGCGTCCATAACCCGTCGCCCGTTCCGTAAAGCTCACGCAGAGACTGACGAAGAAGCTCAATCGATTCCGGGCTCGAAAATCCGAAGGAACTCACCTGCGCCACCGCATGTTCGACCGGATCAACCGGCGTCAGATGCGTGATGAAGAATGTCAGGCTGATGCCGATGAAGACCACCAGCGCGAACTGCAAGAAGCGCTTGCCGACGTGGAGAGCGTATGATCGCATATGTCACCCAACTTCGACTTGACGATATCGCGCTGGGGAGGATGGATTCTTCCTCCCCAGCGCGGCGGACACAGCCTTGGGCTATTGGGTCGATTTCGCAGGCTTCAGCTTCACCATCATATATTTGGTGTTGGCCCAATTCGGCACCGGATCCGTGTAAGGCGCATCGGCGGCGTTGGGATACCCGGTCCAGTACGTCGTATCCATCACGGTGAACACGTTGTAGGACATCAACGGAATGGTCGGCATCTCTTCCGCGGCGAGCTTCAGATAGTCCAGGCCAAGTTCGATGCCGCGTGGATCATCGAAGTCGATCGTCCTGATTTCTTCGATGATTTTGTCGAGACGTGGTTCTGACCAGCGTTGCCAGTTGCGTGGCGGCTGCACCTTTCCGATTTCGGCCACGAATTGTGAATGCCAGCTGTCCAAGAAGAACGACAGGTCGGGATGACCGCCCCAGGTCTCGACGCTCCAGCCGATGAAGGTATCGAAATCTCCCACGCCGCGGCGGTCTATCAGCGTTCCTTGGGCAACATCGATATTGGCATCGATACCGAACTGGCGCCACTGCTGAACGATGATGGAACCGGCACGCGTCATCACCGGCCTCAGGTCGCCTTCAACCATGACTTTGACGGAGAACGGCTTGCCGTCCGGCTGATGCCATTTGCCGCCCTGCTTGGTGAAGCCGGCCTTCTCAAGCAATTCCGTCGCAGCCTCCCGGTCGGGTTTCCACCACCCGCGGCCGATCGCGGTCGCAATCTCTTCCGGGCTTGAGGGGATCTGATCCTTCATCGATGGTCGAAGCATGTCTGCAATCTGCTTGCCGATGGTCGGATCGTAAGGCTTGATCTTGCGCTTGCCGGTATCGACTTCGAAGCTCGCGAGCCAGCTCTCCATCGGATCGAAATAATATTTCGGATACAATCCAGTCGGAGGTACGCCCAAGGCGGAAATCGTCGCAGCGCCGCGATAGGACGCCATGCTGACCGCCTTGATGTCGATGAGGAGCGCCAAGGCCCAGCGAACGTCCTTGTTTTGGAATTTCTCGAGGCGGTGGTTGAAAATGACTGCCGGCAGCGTCGGATCGGGATGCGCGTAGGGAAAGCCCTTGAACCAGCTTGTCGAAGAGGGCGATTCCTTGGCGAGCGTGAACATACCTTCCGGCGACGTGTCGTGAATGACATCGAGCCGGTGGTTGCGCTGCTCGATCACGCGCTTTTCCGGAGGACCTGGATCGGTATAGGCGAGATATTTCGGGCCTGGTTCGCCGAAACGAGCCACCGTCGTTCGTTGCCAGTCGTCACGCTTCTGCCAGATGAACCATTTGCCGCCCTGGTCGTAATTCTTCAGCGTGTAGGCGCCAAGCGACACCGGCGGGTTGAAGTCGTATTTCAAGACGTCGTCGACCTTCTCGAACACGTGCTTCGGCATCATCCACATCGCGTTCCATCGCACGGTAAACAGCGCGTGGAAGCGTGAATTCGGTTTTTTTAACTTGAAAAGAACTTCCGTGGGGCTCTTCTTCTCTATGGAGGCGACGTTGACCTGTATCGGCGCGCTCCATCGCAGCCCATTTGTCTTGAGATGGGTCTCCACCGTGAAGACGACATCATCGGCAGTAAACTCCACGCCGTCGCTCCAGAAGATCCCCGGGCGAAGCTTCACCGTCATCTCGGTGAAATCGGTGTTGTAGATCGGCTTTTCCGACGCGAGCGAATTATCCCAGACGCCATCAATCCCGTGGTCGGCATCGATATACCAGAATGTGTCCATCGCATTCTGATGGAGACCGGTCGATTGGCCACCGGCATTGATCGCCCAGATGTTGAACCATCCGGCATTCTTGATCGTGCCTTCAGGATTCTCAAGGATGAGAAGCTGCTCGCGGGGCACATCTGATGTTGGAGTTGAGGTTTGTGCAAAAGACGGCCTGCTCGCAAGAAACGTACCGGCGAGCAGAATGAATGTTCTCCTCGATAACATGCCGTATCCTCCCAGTGTTCAGCCGATCTCCCCATCGGCTGCAACGCAGGTGATAATTGGCCACGTCCCCTTGGATGTCAACGAAAAATTCGGAATATATCATAATCTTTGATACAGTCGTTCCGAGGCGAAGAGATGGCTGTACCGATGACATCATCCGCCATGTCGGCGTCGCGTCGCAATGGAAGCGCGTCGCAAAGCCGTGAATCAAATGCGCATGCTCGGCCGCTGGGTGCGGATGATCACCTCGAGCTGACAACTCGAGAGAGCAGTCGCCGCACGCGTCGTCTCCCTCATGTGGCCATCAAATCGATGACACGCATGATCGCGACCGCACTGCTCGTGTTCTGACTACACGGAGGTTCATCTCGGATCGCAACGTGAAGCCAAGTGTCTTATAGAGTGAGATCGCAGGCGTGTTCGTTGCATAGGCATGCAGATAAGCCGTCTCGCCCCTGGAAGCAATTTCGCCGGCAACGAAGCGGAAGAGCAGGGTGCCAAGGCCGCCTCCTTGGAAATCGGGATGCGTGCAAAGACCGCTAAGCTCCGTAAACCCCGTCTGCCGCAGCCGCTGCCCTGCCATCGCCACAAGGCGTCCTTCGATCTTGATACCCCAGAAGGTCCCGAGGGCCTGGGCGCGCAGGGTAAAGGGTCCAGGCTTTGTCAATGTTGCAAGCGCCAGCATCTCGGCAGCATCGGTCTCGGTCAGCGGCTGGATACGCGGATCTGTGATCCGTTCATGTGGCCGTTCGGCGATCATCTGGACGAGCGGGCCCTCCAAAACGACCATCAGACTGGGCGGAATGACAATGGGGCCTGCCTCGACAAGCGCCATGCTCTCGTCGGCTGACGGGAGGTTTGCCAGAGCTTCGAGACTTTCGGGCGCATGGTCTGCGGACGCCGCGAAGGGAACAATGGATGGCGGGTAGCGTCGCGCGGCCTTGTCACCCTCCGCGAGATGGGCATGGGCGGTTTCCAGGGCGCTCCAGACCGGGCGGTCGAGAATATGCGTCATCTTCCCTCCTCCTTTGGTATTCCGCGGCGCGCGAGCGGCGTTTCCGCAAGCCCGTCCTCGATCACTGCGAGTTGCTCAAGGATCGGTCCATCAAGATCGCCGCAAAGATCCGCGACGGCGGCCGCAATGCGAGGCCAGACGGACTTCTTTGAAAATTCGACAAGATCCTCTCCCTTGTCCGTCAATGAGACGAGCCTGCGTCGCTGATCTTCCGGGGCTGGTTGCATGTCGATAAAGCCGAGTTCGAGAAGTTGGCCGACGGTGCGCGTCGCGCCTGGCTGGGTGATGCCGACCGCCTGCGCAAGTTCTCCGATCGTCAGAGGTCCAGACCGATCGATCGCGGCAAGAAACGGATATTGGCCCGCCTGTATGCCTATGCCTGCCTGATCCATGATTTGCTGCGTATCGGCCTGTAACCTCTCTCCGATACGCCGCAAGCGGCTACCCATGCACAGAAAGCCAAGAGTTCGGACAACGTCCTCGACCATCGCCGGTTCCTCAGTTGAATTACAGTTTATATAACGTGTTATGTATATAAAGGCAATCGCTTGGCTCGCGCGGCACTCCAATGAGCGCTGGTTACGGACGTAACACGATTATCGTTGTTGACGAAGACCAGTGCCTTTATGAATTCCTGCGAGAGCCTGATCAGGACTTGGCCGGTCTGGAGATGCAATATGGCTCGTAACGCAAGTCGCCATTGCGACACCAGTGATCTCCGATGCAGCTACACGCAGCATATAAAAAATCCATTCTGTTTCATGAAGCCCGGGCTTTTGTCCTCGCCATTTTTGGCGCGACAATCTTCGCACTGATTGCTCTTGAGCAGGTGCCCAATAGGGCTACGCATGACTCGATCGTCACAACGTTGAGGATCATTGACCTTGAGAACGCTAATCTTCAACAGGATGTGCTCAAGGCGCGCTCTGGCCAGCTGCTCAATTACGACCCAATAGTGTCCTCGTTCGAAGGGCTCCATGAGGCTGTGGCCCGTTTGAGGATGCTTTTGCCCCGCATTGGGACCGATACTGACCGTTTGAACCGCAGCCTGAATGAGCTTGCGGCATCGATCGATACCAATGAAGCTCTCGTTGAGCAGTTCAAGAGTCGAAATGCATCGTTACAAAACTCGCTGACCGTTTTCGACGAGCTTCTTGCGCAAGACCCGGGCAGCGACGGCCGAGTGGCATCATGGAGTAAATTCAGCAACTTAATGATGCGTTTCTCGATGAAGCCGGATTGGCAAATCGGCCAGAACTTGATGGCCGAACTCAGCAAGACGGCCACTCAGAACCCGGACGAGAGGGTAGTTCTAGACAACCTAGGCGCACACACACGATCCGCTTTGGCGGATCTGAGTTTCGTCGATCAACTGATAAGCACGATCCAGGCTGGAGATATCGAGCGGAATGCTCGAAAATTGCAACAGCAATTCCTCGACGCCTACGGTCGCGCCAACGCCAGCGCTAATTTTCGTCGCATGGCAGTTGGCTTCATTTCCATTCTGCTCTGGGGTTACGTTGCCGTCCTGTCCTATCGTCTAAGTAACAAAACCCGACTTTTGAGGCGGCGGCTGGACTTCGAAAGCTTCCTAAGGACAACACAACACGAATTCGACGATGCCGTCTCAAGGGAGGATGTGTGTACCACAGCTGTAAGGGCGCTGTCCGTATTCACAAAGTTTTTCGCCGCAGACAGGTTTTCCCTGGAGCTCATCGAACCGCGTACAGGGGCGACCGTGGAGTATTTCGAGAGCAAGCAACCACCGCTTCCGCTCCTCCCGGAAGTCAAGGCGGATTTCATTAACAAGGTTGGCTCAAGCAGCGACGAGGCTGCTGCCGGCAGGTCGCATTTCGTCGATCTCACTAATAGACGCGAAAGCATTTCCACGCCTAAATGGATGACAGTTGCTGTCGTGGGAGGCGTGCGAACGCCGCTCGGACGCGTTGGCATTCTACAGCTGGCCTTTGATCGTCCTCGCCTTAAATTGAACGAGGATGAGGTCTCGCTTCTATGCAACGGTCTTTTTGCACTCTTCCAAGCCACACTGCAACATGCCAGGCGCCAGGAGCGTGAGGATCTTGAAAAGCGACTCAAGCATGCCGAGCGGCTGAAGGCAGTGGGTACGTTGGCGGGCGGAATCGCGCATGAGTTCAACAACATTCTGGGCGCGATCCTTGGTTATGGCGAGATGGCCATGCAACGCGCGGGCCGGGCCGGCCCCGTGACGCCGTACGTCAAACAGATGGTCGACACGGCAAAACGAGCCGAGCGCATCGTCAACCAAATTCTGACGCTTAGCCGAAATCGCGAGCAGGAGAGGGAGCCGTTCAATCTGGCCGACGCTGTTGCGGATGCCCTTCCGTTGATTGCAGCGTCGCTTCCGAACCTTCAGGTGCGGACCGCCCTGTCGGCCGAAGGGGCCGTCATGCTTGGCCATCCTGTCGAACTGCAACAAATCATGATGAACCTCTGCAAGAACGCCTGGGAAGCATCCAACGGCAACGCGCGCGTCGAAGTCGAAATTGAGGTCAAGACTGTCGAGGTCGCCAGCGTCATGTCGCTTACTCTTGGGTTGCTTCAGCCCGGCAAATATCTGTGCCTTCGCATTGCCGACAATGGGAAGGGTATCGCTTCCGAGGTCCTGCCGCACATCTTTGATCCGTTTTTCACCACAAGAGAGCAATCCGGTGGCTCAGGACTTGGGCTGACGGCGGTCCATGGGTTGGTGACAGGGCTGAGCGGACGCATCAATGTCACCAGCGATATTGGGAAAGGTGCATGTTTCGACCTCTACTTCCCATACTCGGATCTCACACCGATTCCTCTCAGCCAGTTTTTTGAAGTGACCAAGGTTCCCCTCGGGAATGGTCAGCGCATCGTTTTACTTGAACATGACGTTGGCAGTTTGGCGATGAGCGAAGAGAAAGTTGCGGCGCTCGGTTATGAGCCGGTTGGGTTCTCCGACATTGACCAGATGAAAGATTGGCTGGCTGAAAAGACCGCCGACTTGATCGTTATCGATGCCTTGTCCGTTCCGCCGCACTATTCTGCGCGTGATATCGAAAACATTGCCCGTGGCACGGTTTTTATCGTGATACCCGATCGGGAGCACAGGGGATCGCTGCAACTCGGAAGTCTACCGAACACCACTTTGTTGCAAAAGCCACTAAGTTCAAAGGCGCTTGCCGATGTTATTGCTGAACAGCTTCGTCGGCACGTCGAGAGCGAGCCTCGATCCTTGCTGCCGACTTTACCGAGGAATACCTCTCAAGATAGTCCAGTTGCTTTCAGAACGGGAAGCCATCGCGGCTGACATCGGGAACTGTCTCTCGGAGCGGGGCCAGCCGCCTGGCCGATGCGCCCGTTCGCGTAACAGGTCATGCCGGCATTCGGAAGATAGGAAGTCTTCACGTTACATGGACCTAGCGCTGACGTCCTCGCAGAGATCAGCAGATGTGCTCCTGTTCCTTGTTTCATCGATGGACGGCAAGTGCATTATCGCAAAATGCCCAAGAGTTGGCGGTGACGTTCGACGCTATAGGCGCTATGCAATTTTTGACGCGGATGAGAATTTCGCAATTTAAGTGTGTTATTTCCTCAATCATACAACCTTTTATCGAAACCAGCGCGCGGCCTCCGAAGAAAGCGCTTGTGATGGTGAGCGCGCACGATAGCATGCCGACATATCGCTTTGATCCGTACTGCGGGAGTAATCGATGACCGCGAACTACATGCTTCTAACCGGTGCCAGCCGTGGAATTGGTCACGCCACCGTCAAGTTCTTTCAAGAGAATGGATGGCGTATCCTGACGGTTTCGCGTCAGCCTTTTTCGGAAGAGTGCCGCTGGCCTTCCGCCCGCGAAAGTCATATTCAGGCGGACCTCGAAGATCTTTCGGGCATCGATAAGCTTGCCGAAACCGTCCGCGCGCGGTTGCCGGACGGAAAGCTTGCGGCCCTCGTCAATAATGCCGGCATTTCGCCCAAAGGGCCGGACGGTTCCCGCCTCGGCGTCGCCGATACCGACGCTCAGACCTGGACCCGGGTCTTGAACGTCAATCTTGTTTCGACCGCCCTGCTGGCGAGGGCACTGCTGCCCGAGCTCAAGGCGGCGCAGGGTTCCATCGTCAACGTGACGTCGATTGTCGGCTCGCGCGTCCATCCCTTCGCAGGCGTTGCCTATGCGGCTTCGAAAGCCGGGCTTGCAGCACTGACACGGGAGCTCGCGCATGAATTCGGTCCATATGGGATACGGGCAAACGCTATCGCTCCCGGCGAGATCGACACCGCCATTCTCTCGCCCGGTACCGCAGAACTGGTTCACGCGCAGGTTCCCATGAACCGCCTGGGAACACCGACCGAGGTGGCAAGAACCATTTATTTTCTTTGCACCGATGCTTCGTCCTACATCAATGGCGCGGAGATCCATATCAACGGCGGACAACACGTCTGAAATCATAGACAGGACGGGAGGCGAGGGGCGCGGGCGCTCGACGAAATGGCAGCTTCACGCGCCTGATTGGGCAGGCAATGGGAAACGGCGCGCCCGGCAGCGTTTGCCAGAGGCGCTTCAGGACATAATAGGAAAGACGATGCCCGCCATAAAGACAGAGGCAGACGAAAACGGCTTGGGCGCGGAGTTGAAAACCGGTGCCGCCGCAGTGCCGGCCGACCAGGCGGAGCGTATTGCCCTGGAGAAATATGGGTTGGGCGGGCGTGCCGAATGGCTTTGGGGAGAGAAGGACAGTAACTACCGTATAACGCTCGCGGGCGGTACAGCCTATCTCCTGAAAATTCTGAACCCCGCCGAAGATCCGCGTGTGACAAACATGCATAGCCAGGCGCTTCTTCATGTCGAGGCGCTCGAGCCGAGCATTCCCGTGCAACGCATCGTCCGCACGAAAGATGGTGAGGCAGATTTCCGCGTGGTGGCCGACGATGGCAGCGAGCGTGGCGTCCGAATGGTGACTTTCCTTCGGGGAACGGCGCAACGCACCTCACCGCATTCCGCAATTCAGCGCCGCCGCATCGGCATTCTTCTCGGACGCATGCAGAAGGCGCTGGAGAGCTTCTCGCATGAGGCTGCATTTCACCGGATTACCTGGGACATGAAACATGCAATGGGCATGCGCGACCTCATGCCTGCTTTTCCCGATGCCGCAAAACGGGCGCGGCTGGAACGGGCCATTAACGAATTCGGGGCTGAAATCGTGCCGGCCATGGCTTCCTTGCCCTCACAGATCATCCACAACGACTTCAACATGGAGAACATCCTCGTCGATCCTGACATGCCCGATGAAATCACCGGCATTATCGATTTTGGCGACATGGTGCATGCGCCCATACTTTTCGATGTCGCGGTCGCCGCGGCCTACCAGATGGGAAATGCCGATGACCCGGTCGAAGCCATATGCGATTTCCTGAGGGGT
The DNA here is from genome assembly GCF_041357635.1 of Sinorhizobium sp. CB7. Taxonomy (NCBI): domain Bacteria; kingdom Pseudomonadati; phylum Pseudomonadota; class Alphaproteobacteria; order Hyphomicrobiales; family Rhizobiaceae; genus Sinorhizobium; species Sinorhizobium sp. CB7. The sequence continues at coordinate 153,036 of NZ_JAULLL010000006.1, read as the reverse complement.
TACCGAACCGAAAAGCGCCTGTCGGATGGGGAAATCGGGCTTCTCTATCCTGCAGCGGTCATGCGCCTGGTGATGCGGCTTGCCATCCCGCAGTGGCGAGCGCAACTCTTTCCGGAACATGCTGAACGATTTACGTTGAACAGTCCGACTGTGTGGCAGCAGCTTGCGCGCCTCGACGGGATTTCGAAGGAAAACGCGATCGAGCGGTTTCGCGCTGCCAATCGATAAGGCCTTGCGATGGGGAATGACGATCATGAACAAACCGGTTTCCAGCACGCCAGCCGCAACCATGGTCAATGGGTTCGATGCCGAAAGATTGGGGAGCCTGCCGGACAGGGAGCGCAAACTCATCGAACGGCGGCAGGCGTTGCTCGGCCCGTCCTACAGGCTTTTCTACGAAAATCCTCTTCATGTCGTCCGCGCCGAGGGTGTCTGGCTCTATGATGCGGATGGCACCGCCTATCTCGACGCCTATAACAATGTGCCTTCCGTCGGGCATTGCCATCCGAAGGTCGTTGAGGCGATCGCCCGACAGGCCGCGATCCTAAACACGCACACGCGGTATTTGGGAGAACAGATCCTCGACTATTCCGAGCGGCTGCTGGCGACATTTTCCGATGAGATTGACCGCGTCATGTATACCTGCACAGGAAGCGAAGCAGTTGACCTGGCATTGCGCATCGCCCGTTATTACACGGGGGGAACCGGCATCATCATCACTGAGAACGCCTATCACGGCGTGACGGCATCGGCTGCCGAGATCTCACCATCGCTCGGCCCCAACATGCCGCTCGGTGCCCATGTTCTGACGGTTCCGGCACCCGACAGCTACCGTTCGGGAGGCCGGGATGTGGGAGACGCCCTGGCGGAGGATGTCTCCAAAGCCATCGCGTTCATGCGCCGGCGCGGCATCAAGCCCGCGGCGTTCATCGCCGACGGGATCTTCTCGACCGATGGGATATTCTCGGATCCCGCCGGCTTCCTGAAAAAAACACTCGACGTCGTTCATGATGCAGGCGCGCTTTACATCGCCGATGAGGTTCAGCCGGGATTCGGCCGCCTCGGTACGCATATGTGGGGTTTCATGCGTCATGGCATCGTGCCGGACATTGCCGTCATGGGAAAGCCGATGGGCAACGGCATGCCGATTGCTGCCGCCGTCATGAAGGCGGAAATTCAGGAACGCTTCGGACAGGACATCCGCTATTTCAACACGTTCGGCGCAAACCATGTTTCCATCGCGGCCGCCTCGGCAGTTCTCGATGTCATCAGAGACGAAATGCTGATGGGAAAAGCGCACGACACTGGAAATTACATGCTGGCCGGCATGCGAAAGCTGCAGCAGTCTTTTGCATCGATCGGCGACGTCAGAGGGGCAGGCCTTTTCCTTGGCCTCGAATTCGTCAGGGATCGGGAGAGCCGTGAGCCGGATGGCGCGCTGTCCTTGAAGGTCGTCAACGGGATGCGTGATCGTCAGGTGCTCATCAGCGCCGCAGGCATCCACGGCAATGTTCTGAAATTACGGCCGCCGCTTCCCTTTGGCGTCGAGCATGCGGATATTTTCCTGCAAACGCTGCGGGACGTGCTCACGCAGTTCGCGTGACGCAGGAAAGCGTTGCAACATACAGAGCGCGTTTCACCTGGGGCATCATCGCTTCGGGGTATGCCGCCAGCCACGATAGGTGTCCGGAACCCCGAGCGCTTGGTGAGCCTTGGTCAGCGCCTCCAGCCATGCGGCAAGCTTCTCCGGCACTTCCTCTTCTCCGCTTTCCCAGGCTTCGACCAAAGCGAGGTCGCATTGTAATGCGCTCGCGAGGTTGATCGGCGTCCACCGCAGGATCAACAGGCATTGCGTGAAATCGGCAGGGGTCATTTGCGGCCACTCTTCTTGTTCGCGGATGGACAACAAGTGGTCAGCGCCGGCCCAGGAGTCAAGCGAGCAAGTGCGGAAGTATCCCGAGAATACAGGAAAATTCGCACACAGGTTGTCCTGGATCAAGAATCCTCAGGTTCGGCCAAGATGAGACAACCAGCGAGAGCGGATTTTCGCGACACTTTGATCGTCTAGCCTGCGCTCATCATGAGCTGAGATGACTGACTTGTGAAAATTCGTCCGCGTCCGCCGGCTTTAGCCTGATACATCGCCGCATCCGCCGTCTCCAGGAGACTCTCGATGCTAACGCCGTCGTCCGGGTAGATTGATATGCCGACAGACGCCCCAATCTCGACGACCTGGTTTGACAGGGCGTAGGGCCGAGACAGTTCGCGTACCAGCCGTCTGGCGGCAAAGGCGATGCCACGTGGATTTGCAATATTGGCAAGGATGGCGACAAACTCGTCGCCGCCCTGGCGAAAGATCGTGTCGTCTGCCCTTAGGACAAGTTTCATTGGGTCGGCGACAGCAATCAGAAGAGAGTCTCCGAGATGATGACCATACTGGTCATTCACCTGCTTGAATCGATCGAGATCAATAAATAGCACCGCTACGCGCCGATTGGATTTTTGTGCCGCCGACATTGCCTGCGACAGGCGGTCTCGCATCAACAGGCGATTGCCGAGGCCCGTCAGCGAATCAAAATGCGCGAGACGGTGCATCTGTGCGTGGCTTTCTTTCTGCAGGGTTATGTCAGAGAAGAACGCTACGTGATTTGTTATCCTGTTGCTCTCATCTGTTAGAATATTGATCGAAACTCATTCGGCGTATATTTCGCCGGATTTTCTTTTGTTCCATATTTCGCCCTGCCAGTAGCCCCGGTGCTTGAGGGCAAACCACATGTCCTCATAGAACCTCGCTGACTGTTTTCCTGAGCTCAGCAGGCTGGGCGGTCTTCCGATGGCCTCCTCGGCAGTGTAACTGGTGATGCGCGTGAAGGCCGGATTTATGCGAACGATGAGGTTCCGGTCGTCTGTGACCATGATAGCCTCGGCGCTGACATTGATAATGCGATCGGTCAAGCACAAATTCTCTCTGCCAGTCACTATATTCCTCACCGGAAAATTGATTTTCGCTAAAAAAGATAAAGTCGAACTTCTTTCAATTTTCCAAAGAGCTATCGATTTTCCGCCTACCATTCCTCTTTCTTCGGAAGATCATCGTTAAGGTCATAGAAATCCGACTTGGAACCTACATAAATGTGCTCGCTTAAACGAAGACCGGTCGGGCGATCGAGGCTTCCAGCGGTGACGTACGTCTCGGTACCCGATGAGGATCTCCAGAACAGGTTGCCGCCACAGAGCGAGCAGAAGCCACGCTGCACCTGGGCGGACGATTGGTACCATCGCAGTGTCTCGGAGTTTAGGACGTTGAGGTCAGCCGATTGGCAAGATGCCATGGCTGCGAAGTTCCCGCTTGCGCGGGCGCATTGGGAGCAATGACAGGCGATTGGCTGGCTAAGCTCGCCGACGATCTCGTAACGAACGCCGCCACACAGGCAGCCTCCAAGCGGCATCGAAACCTCCCTATCGCGTTGAATTGCCGGATCGGAACCATCTTAAAGAAATGCAGCCCGGCGGGAAGACGGCCTCGTCAGGCGGACTTATGAAGAATTAATTCGGCCAATCCGTTAATTTCGCCAAGCGGCGTGTCGACCGCAGTTCCGGGAAGATCGCCTTGACGGCAGCTTTGTCCGTCCTACATCGAACTGTGATGACTAATCCGCGACCGGACGAAGCTCCGATAAATCACAGTGTGATCGTGACGGGTTAACCTGTCGAAGGACAAGCAATGGGACTGTCCTGGCAACAAGGTCCACTCTCCCCGGGGGCAATTGGCCAGTTTCTCCTGCCGGAACCGCTGCCCGAGAGATTGTTGTACGCCGAACGGCTCCACCGGCGCATGCGAGTGCGTTTTGGAGGGGCATGGATCGCCGACAGCGAGAATGTTGTCTTGCTGTTTGAACCGGGACGCTATCCGGTGGCTTACTTTCCAGAGAGCGACATTTCCTCAGACGCCCTGCAACGCACTGAGCACACCACCCGGCATCGCGACCTGGGGCTTACGGCCTGGTACACGGTGCGATCGGGTGACGGGAACGCCCAAAGAGGGGCATGGCAGCACATCGACTTGCCCGATTACGCGAGGGAGCTGCAGGCGCGCGTCGCGTTTGCATGGCCGGCCATGGACGCTTTCTATGAGGAAGACGAGCGCATCGTCGGCCATGCCGCCGACAGCTACCATCGCATCGACATCCGCCAAGCCTCCCGCAACCTCGTCGTCCGCCATCGAGATCGCATCATTGCCGACACAAGGCGGCCGGTCGTGCTCTACGAGTCTGGTTTCGCGCCGCGCTGGTACGTTGTGCGCGCTGACATCGATGAAGCCGCATTGACCGCCGTGGAATTTCAGACATTCTGCCCGTACAAAGGGCTGTGCAGCTATTATGACATCGGCGACGCCAAGCGGGCGGCGTGGTCGTATCGAGAGGCCTATCGCGAGGTGAGCCGCATCTCCGACCTGGTGTCGTTCGAACCGGACATGCTTTCGGTGGAGCTCGACGGCATTCAGCTCCGCCTTGAGCCGGGGCAGGCCGTGGTTCCGCATGGCCCCGATCGCGATCTTACCGTCACCGAGGCGCTCCCTCCCCATAAACGGCCATGAGAGGGCATATTGGCCGCGAGCCACTACCACATGAGCCGATGACTTAAGGCGGTAGGACTTCCATCACCAGGAGAGCAAAACGTCATGGCTCGACTACTATCGGTGAACGTCGGACTTCCGCGTGACATAGAGTGGAAAGGGCGCACTGTGCATACCGGGATATGGAAGGAACCGGTACCTGGTCGCTGTCGGGTCGGCCATCTAAATGTTGAAGGAGACGGACAAGGCGACCTCGCCGGGCATGGTGGCGAGCAGCGCGCCGTCTTCGTCTACCAGATCGAGTCCTATCGCTATTGGCAGGAGCAGTTGAAGAGGACCGATCTCGTCCACGGGCAGTTCGGCGAGAACTTCACGATCGAAGGATTGCCCGACGATGTCGTGTGCATTGGCGACCGCTATCAGATTGGCAGTGCGCTGTTCGAAGTCACTCAACCGCGTGTTACCTGCTATCGCGTCGGCATTCGCATGAACGAGCCCCGGATGCCCGCTTTGCTGACAGGCAGCGGACGACCCGGATTTTATTTCCGCGTCCTGCAGGAAGGGGAGGTGGGCGTCGGCGATGCCATCGTGAAGGTGGGAGAAGCAAAGGAGCGGATGACCGTCGCAGAGATCAACGCGCTCCTCTATTCGTCCAATCATCCGCGCGGCCGACTGGAGCGCGCATTGGGGATCGAAGCACTTTCGCCCGGATGGCGCTTCTCGTTTGAGGCGCTGGTGCAGAGCCAAACCACTGCTGTGCGGAGTGGTAACGCGGGGCTTGCGCCGGCGGCAGCTGCGCATCCGGTTGCACCAGGATTTCGGCCGCTTGCGGTGACGAGGATCGAGCAGGAGTCCGCAGACGTCCTGTCACTCACGATGAAGAGCCCGGACGGTCAGCCGCTGCAAGAACCTCTGCCCGGCCAATACGTGGTCTTGCGTCTTCAACCGACCGCCGAAGGCCGGCCGCTTTTTCGCAGCTATTCGCTTTCCGGGCCTCTCTCGACGGAGTGCTATCGAATCAGTGTGAAGGTCGAGCCCAACGGAGCGGGTGGGGCCTACCTGAAGGAGAATGTCCGGGTGGACGACGTTCTCGACGTCAGCTTGCCGCGTGGAAGCTTCGTACTGCAATCCGGAGAGCGCCCGGTGGTACTGATCAGCGCAGGAATTGGGGCGACACCTGTTCTGGCGATGCTGAACGCGCTGGCGGCTGCCCAATCTACACGGCCGGTCTTGTGGCTTCATGGGGCTCGCGATCGGCAGCATCATCCATTTGCCGGCGAAGTCCGCCGGCTCATGCCCACGCTCGCGCATGGCCGCAGCTTTGTTTGCTACAGCGGGCCAGGGGCGGGCGATAAGATGGGTGAGGACTTCGACGCGACGGGTCACTTGTCCCAATCGGTCTTAAATGAGGTCGGTATCCCGCGAGATGCTGATGTCTACCTCTGCGGACCGCCGCGTTTCATGGCAGCGATGAAAGAAGCGCTCGCGAATCTGGGCGTGCCGCCGCAGCGCATTCATGCGGAAATCTTTGACGGCAGTGAGCCGATAACTCCTGGCGTAGTGGGTGCAGCGACGCGGGCTGCGCATCCGCCGGAGGACGATACCGACGCCGGTCCGCTCGTATCGTTCGCGCGCAGCGGCATCGCCGCGCACTGGAAACCCTCGGCCTATCAGAGCATTCTGGAGCTGGCCGAGGCATGTGACGTGCCCGTTCGCTGGTCGTGCCGCACCGGTGTCTGTCATAACTGCGAGAGTGGATTGATCTCTGGATCTGTCACCTACCAGCCTGATCCGCTCGACCCACCTGCGGAAGGAAATCTCCTGATCTGCTGCTCCCGGCCGCAGGATGACGTGGTGATCGACATCTGAGCCGCAAGCGCGGCGGTACGGAGGACCCTTTCCATTCGTGAGACGACAATGAGGCCGGCCAATGTGCTGTGGCGTGCGCAGGCGCGTTTGCCTAAACGGCATCGCACGTCAAAGCTGCCTGCGGCCTCGCTCCTCTGCCGGACCTCTCCGTCTTGCAAGGTTCAACGCCGTATTGATCACGCCGACATGGCTGAAGGCTTGGGGGAAATTGCCCAGCATCCGCTGTGCGATCGGATCGTACTCCTCCGACAACAAGCCTACGTCGTTGCATAGGGACAGGAGCCTCTCGAACAGCTTACGTGCATCCTCGTCGCGGCCGATCAGCGTGAGGGCGTCTGCGAGCCAGAAGCTGCAGGCGAGAAATGCACCCTCGCCGGGCGGCAGACCGTCGTTAACCTCTTCTGTTTCGTATCGCAGCACCAGACCGTCGCGGATCAATCGTTCCTCGATTGCCTTGACGGTTCCGGTGAAGCGCGGATCCTCGGGCGGAAGAAAGCCGACAAGACCGATCTGCAGGAGGCTGGCATCGAGCGTCTTCGATCCATAAGCCTGAACGAAGCTGCCAAGCTCGGGATCGTAACCCTTCAGGCACACCTCTTCATGAATATCATCGGCGATCCTTAGCCAATGTCGGGCTTCTTTCCGGGAGCCTTCGGCCAGCGCAAGTCGAGCCGCCCGATCGAAGGCAACCCAGGCCATAACCTTGGAATGGGTAAAATGCTGCGGTCCGCCACGGACCTCCCAGATGCCCTCGTCTGGTTTTCGCCAGGCTTCTTCCAGGAATGTCATGACGACTTCGCTTAGGGCGTGCGTGCGCGGATGCCCCGGCAAGCCGCCTTTCAGCGCCTGCGCCATGGCATCGGCGACCTCGCCGTAGACGTCGAGCTGGAACTGTTCCGCAGCCGCATTCCCGATTCTGACGGGCCGCGAGCCTTCGTAGCCTGAAAGCCAGGTGGGCTCCCATTCGAGCAGATTGCGCTCGCCGGCAACGCCATACATGATCTGCATCTGCGCCGGAGCACCGGCGACGGCGCGCAGCAGCCAGTTACGCCACGAACCTGCCTCGTCGTAATATCCGAGCTTCATGAGGGCGAGCAGCGTCAATGTCGCGTCGCGAAGCCAGCAGTAGCGGTAATCCCAGTTGCGTGACCCGCCCAGTTGTTCCGGCAGAGACGTCGTGGCTGCCGCGACGATGCCTCCGGTCGGCATGTAGGTGAGAGCCTTCAGCGTGATCAGCGATCGTTTGACCTGATCGGTCCAGACCCCGACGTCCGGGCAGCGCTGAGAGAAATCAAGCCAAAAGGATTCGGTGCTCTGAAGAGCGGTTTCAACGTCCTTGGCCGTTGGGCGCGACAGGTGCGAGTGGCAATGGGTCAGCGTGAATGGCAAGCGCTCTCCGGCTGAGACGCTGAATTTGCCGGTGGTGCGCATATCTTCGCCTTCGAGCGGAATTGCGGATGTCAGGACGAGCATATCCGGTCCGGCGATTGCCGTGAGGGTGCAGTCATCATTCCTGGTCACCCAAGGGACGGTCCGGCCGTAGTCGAACCTGGCTATCAGTTCGAAGTCGAAATCGACGCGGCCGCGCTTTCCTTCGACAATGCGCATCAGATCGCTGGCGCCGTCCCGAAGCGGCATGAAATCATAGACTATTGCGGCACCGCTTTCTGTTTCGAATTCCGTTTCGAGAATAAGCGTGTCTTTGCGATAGCGTCGCGTGACGCGATAATCTGTCGCTGAAGGCGAAATCAGCCATCGGCCATTGTCATCGGAACCGAGCAGCGCGGCGAAACACGCTGGCGAATCGAAGCGCGGGAAGCACAGCCAGTCGATCGACCCATCCCGAGATACCAGCGCCGCTGTCTCACAATCACCGATCAGGGCATAATCTTCTATCCTTGCCTGCACAATCACCTCCTGAGTTTTTGCAGAAGCACGTGAGTTCCAAGCTATCTAGATTTCAAAAGCGCTCGATTTTAGGTCAAGGATGAAACATGCCAAGTAATGCGCAAGGCCACTGTTGACGCATAATGGGATGTCGGCGCCCATAGCTTTAACATGGTGAGCGTCCGGGCAGAGTATTTGCGCTTTGGAGCGGTCGGTGGCCGAGGGTTGTTCCGCCGCCAGAACGATGGGTTTCTCCGGCTGTGCGGTCAGGGAACGGTGCCCCGGCAGGCCCAGGCGACATTTGCAAAGGACCGTGGGCCATCGGGCCGGCCGGCCTCATAAGCGTCGCGTACGGCCGCGTCGATGCGCGCGCGCTCCGCAGCGTCGAGCGCCGCCATATATTGGCCGAGCGGACCTTCTCCTGCCGCGATCGGTGCCCAGTAGTCGTCGAAGTTTTGGTAATCCATGCGGATCATCAGCTGGGTTTCCGTGACGTCTGCGAGCCCCTCACCGACAAAAGCCCGCTTCATTTCGCCCGGCTGCATCATCGGCTGGAAGCAATAGCGGGAGCGCAGCTGGCGCCCGCCTTCGTTGAGCGCCGCAACCGTGTCGATCATCATGCGCATGCCGGGCATGCCGCCGATGTGATCCCACACGGCGGCCGCGACGATGCCGTCGGGCCGCACGACACGGCGCATTTCGGCAATCGCCTTGGCGGCCTGTGGCACGAAGTGGAGCACGAGCAACGCAAAGGCGCGGTCGAACGTGTCATCCTCAAATGGCAGGGCACAGGCATCCGCCTGCCGGATCCTTATGCGCGGGTCGGTGTTGCGCCGGCTCGCCTCCTCGACGAAGACGGGCGAATAGTCGATGGCGACAAGTTCTTGAAGATCGGCTGCCCTGGCGAGCGCGAAGGTCAGACTGCCGGTGCCGCAGCCGACCTCGAGAATCTTTTCGCCATCGGCTAGCCCCGCGAAGTCGATGAACAATGGCGCGAGTTTTTGGCTCCACCGGCCCATGAGTTGTTCATAGCCGGCCGCATCGTGGACGTTGAAGCTTGAGGGCATCGAAGTCTCCTCGTCTCCACGTATATTAGACTTCGATAGGATGGCCGCCAAGGCCTAGGCGTGAATGCAAGTCAAGCATACCTCTCCCACGAGTGTAGGCGAGAACTACTGTAGCAACCCAAGCACCTCCGCCTCAGCTGCGCAACAGCGAAAGCAGTTGGTCGCCTTGCCGCTTGATCTCGGACAGGTACGGTGTGTCGGAGAGCACGAAGTGTGTGATGCCCAGATCCTGGTACTTGCGCAGCGAGCGGGCAACGTCCGCCGCCGAACCGACCAGCCACGTCGTGCCGGCGCCACCGCCGCCGAACTTGCCCGGCGAGGTATAGAGGTTGTCATCGAGAACCTCGCCGCGCGCGTTGAGATCGAGCAGTCGCTGCTGGCCCACCGCGAGGGCTCGCCGGTGGTCATTCCAGCCGGCGCCCTTGCTCTTGGCCATCTCGGCGACCTTCGCCTCGGCGTCGGCCCAGGCCTGCTCCGTCGTGTCGCGGACGAGCGTGGTGATCCGCAACCCGAACTCCAACGGAGGGAGGTCGCGACCCAGTTCCTTGCTCAGCACCTTGAGCCGCTCGATCCGTTCCCGGACCCCGTCGAGTGGCTCGCCCCAGAAGAGCTGAACATCGGCTTCCGTGGCTGACACCCGTTCGGCCGCTTGCGAGGCACCGCCGAAGTAGAGTTTAGGATGGAGACGATCGCCGCGGACCGCGATGCGCGGCACCACGGTGGACTCGGTGACCCGAAAATGCTCGCCGGCGTAGGTGACATTTTCTTCGGTCCATAGTCTGCGAGTGAGCCGCATGAATTCCTTGGTGCGGGCATAGCGGTGCGCCTGATCGCCCTCGCTGTCGCCATATGCGGCGAGGTTGTCCTGGCCGGACACGATGTTGATCCGCAGGCGGCCGCCGGTGAGGTGATCAAGCGTGGCCGCCGCGGAAGCGAAGTTCGCCGGCCGCCAATAGCCCGGACGGATCGCGATGAGCGGTTCGAAGGTGGTGGTCCGGGCGGCAAGCGAGGCCGCGACGGTGAAGGTGTCGGGCCGGCCCCAGCCGGTGCCGATGAGCGCACCCTTCCATCCGTGCTCCTCCAAGGCTTTCGCGTGGTCCGTCAGCGTCTCCAGGTTATTGTGGTTCTCGACGGCTGAATCCCCGCGGTGGCCGGGTTTGACGTCGTTGGGAACATACCAAAGAAATTCGGAATTGCTGCTCATACGATGGGCCTGGTGTTCTGTGGGTAGGGGAAATCAATGGAAAAAGACCGAATCGGCCGGGGAGCGGTCATACGGCCCGTGCCTCCTGCTCCTGCCGTGCTTGAAGCACAAAGCGGTTCGGTGGTCGCTCAAGGCCGAGGTTCTCCCGCAGCGTCATTCCTTCGTACTCATGCCGGAACAGACCCCGCTTGCGAAGGATCGGAACGACCTGATCCACGAAATCCGTCAACCCGGTCGGCAGGATCGGCGGCATGATGTTGAAGGCGTCGGCGGCTCCGTTGTCGAACCATTCCTGCATCGCGTCTGCGATCTGTTCCGGTGTGCCGACCACCGTGCGGTGTCCCCGGGCAGTCGCAACGGCGAGATAGAACTGGCGGAGCGTCAGGTTGTTGCGCGTCACCAGATCGGTGACCAGCTTGAGACGGCTTTTGTTGAGCTCGGTGTCCTGCGGCAGCGGAGGGGCTGGATCGTCCAGCGAATAACCGGAAAGATCGACACCCTTGTAGTGACGGGCAAGGATGTTCCAGGCGATGGAGGGATGAACGAGCGACTGGATATGGTCGTAGTTAGCCTGAGCTTCCGCTTCGGTCCCGCCGAGGACGGGGAAGATACCGGGGCTGATCAGCAGTTCCTCCGGCCTGCGCCCATAGCGGGCGAGCCTTATCTTGACGTCGGAGTAGAATTCCTGTGCATCCTCCAGTGTCTGGTTGGCGGTAAAGATCATCTCCGCCGTGCGCGCGGCCAGTTCGCGGCCGGGTTCAGACGCGCCAGCCTGCACGATCACCGGATGGCCCTGGACGGGACGGCCGACATTGAGCGGGCCGGTCACCGAGAAGAATTTGCCCTTGTGATCGACGAGATGCACTTTGTCGGGATCGAGGTAGACACCGCTTTCCTTGTCACGGATAAAAGCATCGTCCTCATAGGAGTCCCACAATCCCTTGACCAGATCGACGAATTCCTCGGCGCGCGCGTAGCGGTCGGCATGGGCGGGATGGCCTGGGATAGAGAAGTTCTTGGAAACATCCGCGCCGGTAGTGACGACATTCCAGGCCGCGCGTCCCTTCGAGATATAGTCGAGGGAGGCAAACCTGCGGGCCAGAAGATAGGGGTCCTCATAGGTGGTTGACGCCGTAGCGACGAAGCCGATGTGGCTCGTGGCCTGCGACAGCGCCGACCACAGGGTCAGAGGCTCGAAATGAGCTCCTTGCGCCGTGCGACGCAGGGCTTCGGGATCTTTGCCGCGCTCCCAGCCCGCCGGACTGTCGGCCACGAAAACCAGATCGAACTTGCCGCGTTCGGCCGTCTGCGCAAGCTCCCGGTAGTGGTCGATGTTCAGACCGGCGTCTGCTTGCGCGTTCGGATGACGCCAGGCGGCCACATGATGGCCGGTCGCCATGATGAATGCGCCGAGCCGCATCTGTCTCTTGTTCTTGCTCATTGATCTTTTTCCTAGTCGATTTCAGGCTGCCTTGCGGCCCGGGACGTCGACCCCGAGCCGGCTCAGGAGATGTCCGCGTATCTGCCCGAACCGTGGATTGCCATGGTCGCGGGGCCTCTCCAGGTCGATCCTGAGGTCTTCGATGAAACGGCCCTCGTCGAGAACCAGTATCCGGTCGGCGAGCGAAATCGCCTCGTCGACATCGTGGGTGACAAGCAAGACGGCGGGGCGGTGTCTTGTGCACAATTCTCGCAGCAGATCGTGCATTTTCAGCCGCGTAAGCGCATCGAGCGCGCCGAAAGGCTCGTCTGCAAGAAGCAGGCCCGGCTCGCGCACCAGGGAGCGAGCAAGAGCGACCCTTTGCTGCTCACCACCCGAAAGCTGGTTCGGCCAGGCGTTTTCGCGCCCTTGAAGGCCGACTTCCGCCAGGGCCTTTCTTCCGGCTTCCTGACCGGAGGCGCCGGGCAAGCCGAGCGTGACGTTCTGAAGGACGGTGCGCCAGGGCAGCAGGCGGGCGTCCTGAAACACCACCGAAAGGTTCTCCGGTACATTGAGGCTGCCGGTTCCCTCGACTTCGTGGTCGAGGCCGGCAAGGGCCCTGAGAAAGGTACTTTTGCCGGACCCGCTCTTGCCGAGCAAGGCAACGAACTCGCCCTGCTCGATATCGAGATCCACGCCGTCCAGGATCGTCTTCGTTGTAAACCGGCGCACGAGGTTTCCGACATGGACGGCTTTGGTTGCGGACTTCAACTGGCCAGAGTGCGGCGCCATGTGAGGACCCTCCTTTCGATGAGGCGGACGAGACCGTCCGAGACCAGGCCCAGCAGCACGTAAACCACCAGGCCGACGAGAATGACGTCGGTCTGCCCATAGGTACGGGCAAGATCGATCATGTAGCCGAGCCCGCTGGTGGCGTTGATCTGCTCGACCACGACGAGGGAGACCCAGCAAAGCGTCACTGCGAAGCGCAGGCCCAAAAGGAAGCCAGGCAGGGCACCGGGCAAGACCACCTGGAGGATGAAGTCCTTCTGGCTCATGCGCAGGGTCTCCGCCAGCTCGACATAACGGCTGTCTATGCTGCGAAGTGCGTTGTGGGTGTGGATGTAAATCGGCACGATGACGGCAAGGACGATGGTCGTGACCTTCATGCTCTCGCCGATACCGAACCACAATATCAGCAGAGGGATCAGCGCCAGCGTCGGGATGGCCCGCTTGATCTGGACCGGACCGTCGATTAGCGCTTCGCCGATCCGCGAGAGACCGGCGATGACGGCCAAGATTGTACCGGTCACCAGTCCAATGCTGAGCCCGAGCAGGGCGCGCGTCGTCGAGGTGATGAAGTTGTCCTGCAGGCGACCCTGTTCTATCAGCCTTCCGAAGGCCTCGATGACCGTCCACGGTGCGGAGAGTATGCGCGGGTCGATCCATCCGAGCGCCGAGCCGACAACCCAGATCAGCACAAGCAGTGCCGGTCCGATCTGCAAGCCGAAGGGTATCGCAGGTCCGGGTCCCAGTCTGCGGCGGGCACGAAAACCCGCTTGCGTCGTGGTTGAACCGGCATATGCAGTTCCGCGGTCGGATGTCCGGGCTGACTTCCCGCCATCCACATCCCAGGTGGTTGCCATGATTGAATCTCCTCTTGGACAGGATGCAGAGGCTTACTGGCTCTTGGCCAAAGCTGCCGCGCCGAGCTTTTCGAAGCGATTGTCGAAGATTTGTTCCACATCGAACGGCTTGTAGCCGAGCTCGTCCGCCAGCAGATTGATCGTCTCCTGGTGGCGCTTCTTGACTTCGCTCCAGTCGTCGGGAATCACCTGCGTGCCGGCCAACTTGACGAGAAATTCGCCGTCCTCCTGGCTGAGACCCTGCTGACCAACGTAATATTCCTTGATCCAGGTCTCCGGGTGCTGATCGATCCATTCGGTGGCGCGTGCCCATAGACGGACGTATTCCGCCAGAGCTGCCGCCTTTGCGGGATCGTCCAGAACCCATTGCGGCGCGTAGAGATGGGTCGGGTCGTCCCGCAGGCCGTGTTCCACAAGCGTGGCACCGTCAGGGCCATATTGGGTGATGTAGCGGCGGATGTTTACTCCGCCAAGCGGCGCGATATCGACCTGCTTGCTCGCCAGCGCCTTTGGGTAGACGTCACCGGTGCTCGGCAATTCGACCAGTGTCACATCGCTGCTTTTCAAACCCGCGGCATGAAGTGCGCGAAGCACGAGCGTACCCTGAGCCTGACCCGGGCTGAATGCGATGCGTTTCCCGCGGAAATCGGCAAGGGTCTTGACGTCCACTCCTGGCGCGACACCAAAACGGTAGATCGGGTTGGCGATCGGGTCGCGACGTTCGCGATAGGCAATGTTGCGGACGGGCAGATTATTCCAGTTGGCGAAGATCGATGGGATCTCGGCCACCGATCCCACATCGAGTGCGCGAGCGCGGAACGCTTCCGATGTCTGTGGCCCGCCGCTGATATTGGCCCATTTGACTTCAAAGGTGAGCTCCTTGATAAGGCCGGACACTTCAAGGGCCTTCTGGGTCGTCGGATCGCCGATCGTCAGAACGGTTCCCGGCGGCGCCTTGGGAAGGAGAGGGGCATCGGCCTGGGCTAGAGTCACGCCGGAAATCGCGCCGAGGCCAAGAAGCCCCAACAGGCCAACCTTTAATATCTTTGCCAATGTCATCGTCGATCTTTCCCCCTTGGAGGTTGCAAATTGCAGGAAGCGATGTGTGGTAGGGTGAGATATTTTCCATAAAATACATAGACTATATCATTTAAGAATCTGACGAATGATAAAAAATCGTTCCAAAGGGGCGGGTTTCTGCGACGGCTTCCGCGGATGTCGCACGGTACCGTGCCGATCTAGAGCCGGATGCAAGTTTAGCGAAATGGGACTATGGTGATCGGCACGACGTCTGACTTGACGGACAGGCCATACAGATGCGGATCAGTGCGGATGGGGAGGAAGACAGAACTTTGGGAAGGGTCAAGGATTCAACGCGTGCCCCCAAGAGCTCCGGGGACGGTTCGACCACTCCGACGACGCCTCCGTATGAACGACCTGGCGTTGTTGCCGCCGCCGTTTACGAGCGCGGGCAACGCATTCGCGACATCCGAATAGAAGAAGCTGCCGAATGGCGAGGCCGAGAGAATGCCGTCGTCTGGATCGGCTTGCACGAGCCGGATGAAGTGCTGCTGCACCAGGTGCAGGCCGAATTCGGTCTCCATCCGCTGGCGATCGAGGACGCAGCGAAGGCCCACCAACGCCCGAAGTTGGAGATCTATGGCGATGCCATGTTCATCGTCGCTCGTACCGCCCATATGAAGGACGGCGAGATCGTCTTCGGCGAAACGCACCTGTTCGTCGGCCGCGGCTACGTCGTCTCCGTTCGCCATGGAGCCTCGTCCTCTTACCTCGCGGTGAGACAGCGATGCGAGGCTACGCCGACCTCACTCGCACATGGTGAGAACTATATTCTCTATTCCATCCTGGACTTCATCGTCGACAACTACATGCCGGTCATCGAGGTGGTGCAGGAGGAGATCGAGACGCTCGAGGATCTGGTGCTGCGCGAACAGCTGACAAAGTCCGACATCGAGCGCCTTTACCTGCTGCGGCGCAAGCTGCTGCGGCTGCGCAATGCCGTGGTACCGCTTGTAGACGTCTGTCGACGATACGAGCACATCGATCTTCCGGGCATGGATATGACACTCCAGCCGCTGTTTCGCGATGTCACGGATCACGTGCGCCGGGTCCAGGAAGATATCGACGCGCTGCGCGAGGTCCTCGCATTCGCCTTCGAGGCCAGTGTAATGATCGGTCAGACAGAGCAAACGGCGATCGCCCGCAAGCTTGCCTCCTGGGCGGCGATCCTCGCTGTTCCGACGGCAATCGCCGGCATCTACGGGATGAATTTCAGCGATATGCCGGAACTGAGATTCCAGTACGGCTATTTCATGGTGCTGGGTGTCATCGCCGTCCTCTGTCTAACCCTTTTCGGTTTCTTCCGCCGCGCGAAGTGGCTCTAACCGCATCGTCGTCGCTATCGATTTCCAGTGTCGTGTTCTGGAAACGGGGCATGGTCGTTATAGGTATATCTTGGCCGGAAATGCCTGAAAGCGAGCAAATCCCGTCACGTCATCCCAGGAAAATTCCGTATAGCAAATATATCATGGGTGTGATCACAGAAGACCTGAGCCTTCTCGGCAATGTTTCAGCTGAAACAATTCCTGCGGCTGGCCGTCATCGACCGTTAACAGCGGCTGGATTATTGAAGTAGTGGAAGAGATTAATCGAAATACTCCATCAGGATAACAAAGGCGGCACATGGTGTGTCCGACGCCGGTTCTGGCATTCGGCACGAGGTGAGGAGTAGGCAGCGTGAGCGGCGATCCGATGAAGACCAACTGCTCCAGGATCATCAGCAGGCAACTGACAACTTGCGGCGGCGCCGACGGCGGCAAGACCATCATACTCGGTTTCATGAAGGATTCAGGTGGCCCCGTTTCCCTTGAAATGCCGTTCGATCAGGCGGCGTCGCTCGTCATGACCCTGCCGCATCTGTTGTCCTCGGCGCTAAAATTGCAAACAGGCGAAGCTAAGGCGCGTTATGTGTTCTCGATCGGTGAATGGAAACTGGAATCCGCGCAAGATCCGAATTTCCTGATTCTCACGATGCAGACGCCGGATGGATTCGAAGTCGCATTTGCCGTCCCTGTCGCAATGTGCGAGGCAATGGGAAAATCCTTGACCCATCATGCCCCGTCTAATCCGACCAGGCCGGGTAATTCGCCTCTGAACTGAACGCGCTTGGGTGTCCTCCTGCCATCACCCATGAGTAACGGCGAGATGCGCAGTTCGGGCAGATCCTTCGGGAATGCCGCGACGGATAGGGTTAAGCAGGCATGCGGGGAATGCTGGCGAGAAGTTTTCGGGTATAGGCGTGGCTCGGCGAGGCGAGGATATCGCGGGTCTTGCCGCTTTCGACGATCTTGCCGCGTTCAAGAATGATCATCTCCTCGCAGAGCGAGGCGACGAGGCCGATGTCATGAGAGACGAGCACCAGTGTGATCGTCTTCGACAGTTCCTTGAGTAACGCGACGATCCGTATGCGGGTCGATAGATCGAGTGCGCTCACCACTTCATCGGCCAGCACCACTTCCGGTCGCGAGACGATTGCCCGCGCGATAGCGATGCGTTGTCGCTGCCCGCCCGAGAATTCATGCGGATAGCGTTTCGCAGCATCCGCGGGCAGCCCGACGGATGCCAGCGCCGTGATGACCGCCGCTCGCGTATCTCCTGCGATCTTCAAAGAGCGTAATGGTTCGGCGATGATGTCGAAGACGTTTTGGCGGGGATCGAGCGAGGAGTAGGGATCCTGAAAGATCGCCTGGACTGTCCGGCGGAAACCACGCATGAAGGTTCCGTTCCCCGGATCCAGCGGCGTGCCCTTGACGGTAACTGCACCTTCCGATGGCCGGTTCAGGCCGAGGAGCAGGCGCAGGACCGTCGTCTTGCCCGAGCCCGATTCACCAACGATGCCGAGATTGGCGCCCTGTCTCAGCTCGAAACTGACGCTGTCGAGGATCTTTTGGTTGCGGCTGTAGCCGAAGGAGACATTGCGGACATCGATCAAGCTCATGGCGCAATCTCCAATGCCTTGTCGAAAGTGCGCGCCGTCGCAACGAGAGACTGCGTATATTCGTGAGATGGACGCTGGAATACGGTTGCGACCGGGCCCTGTTCGACGATGTGGCCGTGCTGCAGCACGATGACCCGATCGACCGCGTTGGCGACCACCGGAAGGTCATGGCTGATGAAGAGCAGTGACATGTTGCGCTCGCTGACGAGCTCGCCCAACAGTTTCAGGATCTCGGCCTGTGTGGTGACATCCAGCGCCGTTGTCGGCTCGTCGGCTATCAGCAGTTTTGGTCGGCACGCGAGCGCCATTGCGATCGCGGCGCGCTGCCGCTGGCCGCCGGAAATCTCGTGCGGCCAGGATTTCGCGATGCGCTCCGGTTGCGGCAGTGCCACCTGATCGAGCAGGTCGAGAACTTCGCGTATCACCGCCATGTCGTTGGTCGGCCGGCCATCGCGTCTTGCCCGACGGCGCACGGCCTCGGCAACCTGCTTGCCGATCTTCATCAGCGGATCGAGGGCGGTGAGCGGCTCCTGGAAAACGACGGCCGCCGTCGTGCCCCTGAGCGGCACCAGATCGCGGTCCCGGGCGCCGATAACCTCTTTGCCGTCGAGCAGGACGGAACCAGAGGCGTTAAGCCCGTCGGCCAGAAGGCCGATCGCAGCGAGTGCTGTCAGCGACTTTCCCGAGCCGGATTCGCCGATCAGCCCGAGCCGCTCGCCCATTGCTATGGAGAATGAGACGTCCGAAACCAGCGGTTTGCCGCCGGCATGGACCGAAAGGTTCTGGATGGCGAGAAGCGGGCTCACCGGCGCCTCCTGCGGGTAGGGTCGGCGATGTCACGCAGACCGTCGGCGAGCAGGTTGATGCCTATGACGAGCAATACGAGCGCGATACCCGGCGCTATGGCGCCGAATGGCGCGGAATAGACGGTTCCCTGCGCCTCTTGCAGCAGGCGACCCCAGGAGGCGTTCGGCGGCGGTGCGCCAAGCCCGAGATAGGAAAGCGAGGCTTCGGCAATGACTGCGAGACCGAACTGCAGCGCCAGATTGACAAGCAGTGTCGGCCAGATGTTCGGCAGGACGTGGATCATCACCACGCCGAGCCAGGACGTGCCGGATATCCGCGACGCGGTGATGTAGTCCATCTGCAGCACCCGTTTTGCCAGGATGCGGGTGAGCCGCGCGACGATGGCGGAATTGGCGATGCCGATCGCGATGATGGCAGTCCAGAGGCTTCCACCTTCGCTGGAGGCGACGATCAGCATGGCAAGCAGCAGGGTCGGGAAGGCAATCAGGATGTCGAGCGCGGCTGCCAGCACATCGTCCAGCGTTTTCGAGGCAAAGGCGGCGAGCAGCCCGATCGTGATACCAATGATCGCACCGATGATGACGGCGCCGGTACCAACGATCAGCGCGATGCGCGAGCCGATCATGATCAGCGTGAAGAGGTCGCGGCCGAGCCGGTCGGTGCCGGCGAAATGGGCAAATGACGGAGGCTCCAACCGTCCGCCGGACATTGCGGTCGGATCATAGGGCGTCCAGACGAGCGTCAGAAGGCCGATCATGAGATGCAGGCCGACGATGATGGCGCCTATGGTGAAAATCCATGAATGGCGGATGCGACCTTCCGGCAAATCGGTGATGAGGCTCGTGTCGGTCATGGCGCGTTCCCCGCCACGCGGCCGCGCAGGCGCGGATCGATGAGCCGCTGGACGAGATCGGCAGCGAAGCCGACCAGCAGGACGAGGAGTGTGGAGATGAAGAGCACGCCCTGGACGTTCGGATAATCGCGCTGCTCGATGCCAAGGAGCAGCATCGAGCCCAGGCCGGGAAGCGAAAAGACGCGCTCCACGACGACGGCGCCAAGAAGGGTCGAGGCTAGCTCGATGCCTAGGATGGAGATGACGGGCACAGAGCCATTACGGATGCCGTGGCGGATGAGGGCCTCAGAAAAGCTTGCGCCGAGCGCGCGAGCGGTGCGCAGATAATCGCTGCCAAGCACGTCCTGCGCCGCCGAGCGCACGTAGCGGATCAGCGAAGCGGACATGACGATCGCAATCGCTACGACCGGCAGAACGAGGGCCTCAAGGGAGGCTTCCGGCCTCTGCCAACCGCGCGACGGAAAACCGCCGGACGGGAAAAGCCGCAGGTTCACGGCGAAGACCGTCACCAGAAGGATGCCGATCCAGAAGACCGGGACGGCGATGCCGAGCTGCGAGACGACGGAGATCGCCGAGCCGTACCACCGGTCGGACTTGACTGCGGCGACGATACCGAGCGGCACGGCAATTACGATGGCGAGCAGAAAGGACATCAGCGTCAACGGCACAGTGACCGCCAGCCGGTCACCTATCTCGGGCAGAACCGGGGCGCCGCTGATGAAGGAGTTGCCGAGGTCAAAGCGGGCCAGGCTGAGGACGAAACGCAGGAACTGTTCGGAAAGCGGCAGGTCGGAGCCCACCTGCCGGCGGGCGGCTTCGATCTGTTCCGGATCAGCGCCCACGGAAACCAACGCATTCGCCGGATCGCCCGGCAGCAGCCGCAGGAGCATGAACAGCACCGCTGCAGCGATCAGGATCGAGACAATGAGGATGGCCAGACGGCGCAGGAGATAGGAAAGAATAGCCGGCACCTTTCATTCATAATTCGCCCGGCGCCATCGCATGTTTTCTTAAGCGGAGATTGATTTGAGAAAAACATGCAGCAACGCAAAGCGCTACAGCGCCGAGCGTCTGAAAAGACACGACGGCGCTGTAGACCGGGCGGGCAAACTATACAAGGTCAAAGCTTGCCGAAGGATGGCGCTTAATCGGCCTTCTTGATGCCGGAGACGAAGAACTGCGAGTTCAGACCATTGACCGGATAGCCTGTGACCGACTTCGCCGAGACGACGATCTGCGGATAGAGGTAGATCCAGTTGCTGGCGGCGTCCTCCGCAATGATGCGGTTCGCTTCCTTCAGCTTGTCCGTCTGCTCGTCGGTCGTGGCACTTGCCTCGGCCTGCTTGATGAGGTCGACAACCTTCGGGTTGTTGTAGCCCCAGTAGAAGTCCGGATTGCCGTAGAAGACGATGTCGCGGTGGTTCACGTGTTCCTGCAAGGTCGCCTGAAAATCATGCGCCTTGTAGATCTTCGAGTACCATTCGTTTGCGGTGATGATGTTGATGTTCACCTTCACGCCGATTTTTGCGAGCTCGGTCTGCAGGAACTGCGCGGCGATCGGATGCGGGTCGTAGTTCGGCGTATCGATGGTGAAGGTGAAGCCATCAGGATAACCGGCTTCAGTGAGCAACGCCTTTGCGCTTTCCGGATCGTATGCATCGACCTTGGTGAGATCGACATACCAGGGATCCGTCGGCGGAACCATGGAGCCGATCAACGTGCCGTAGTCGCCCCAGACGGCCTTCAGCAGTTTGGCGTCGTCGACAGCGCGGGCAAGCGCCTTGCGGACCTTGACATTATCGAAGGGCGCGACGCGGTCGTTATAGGCAAGCAGCAGCTTCGTCGTGGATTGCCCTTCGGCAACCGTGAAGTCCGGATTGTCCTTGAACTGGGCAAGCGAATCCGGGCTTTGGACCGAGGTGATGATGTCGACCGAGCCGGTCAGCAGGGCGTTGTTGAGCGCCGTCGCCTCGGTGAAATACTGGAAGACGACGTCACCATTGCTTGGCTTCTGACCCCAATACTTGTCGAAGCGGGTCAACTGCAGCGACGAGCCGCGGCGCCAGTCTTCGAGCTTATAAGGTCCGGTGCCGTCCTCGGTCGCGGTAAGGTTGGTCGCCTTGTCGTTGACGATCCAGACGTAGCTCAGATTGTAGCGCAACGAGATCGAGCGCGAGGAGAGCTTGATGACGACGGTCGCGTCGTCCGGCGTCTCGATGCCGGCAATCGGCTTCAGGCTGTTCTTGCGGGAACTCTTCGATTCCGGTGCAGTAACGCGCTCGATTGAGAACTTCACGTCCTTGGACGTCAGCGGGTCGCCGGAATGGAAGGTAACACCTGGCTGCAGAGTGAACGTATAGGTGAGGCCGTCTTCGCTCACCTTGTAATCCTTGGCAAGAACCGGCTCGACCGCGCCGCTGTCGGAGAGGCGGAAAAGAGCCTCGTAGACATTGCCGTTGAAGGCTTCATTGATGCCTTGGCCGGCACCCGCGGTGTTGTCGAGGTTCTGCGGCTCGTAAAGCGAACCAATATTGATCGTGGCGTCGGCATCGAAATCCTGTGCCTGCACCGAGCCGGCGGCAAGCGCGCCGAAGAACAGCACTACAGCTGTCACGGTCCGCGCGTCGCGCCGATTGGTCTTCAGGATTGCGCCCGCACGGGCCATCAAACCGCTCATTTTCAAACTCCCCAGCCAAGTCGGCCTTTTCAGTCATTGCATACCGGGGCGGAGAATATCTGAGGCTTCCTTAACTGGAAGGGTGCCGCGCAGCGATTTTCGGCATACAGAAGAAATGCTCTTCGCCACCTTACCGGCACCGCGCAATTTTGTTCCAGGTGGTACTGGCGATTTCATCCTGCGGCGGCTAAGGCCTTGAGAAGAGACGGATTGGAGTGAGCGATGAGCGATATCGACCGGCAGCATGCCCAGCGTCTGATGCAGGAAGCGAAACTTGATGCGCTCGTCCTATTCCAGCCGGAAGCCTTTCGGTATGCCATCGGGGTTCCCGCAGGTGTGGCGACCATGTGGGGCAGGGCAGGTGCGGCGATCGCGCTTGTGCCGGCTGACGCGTCGGCCAGGCTTGCGGCGGTCGCCAGCGATCACGCGGCGGGCACGATTCGAAAGACGGCTCCCGATGTCGATCTGCGAACGCACCGCATCTGGATTGACTTGCTCGATCTGACAGGCGTGGAAACGCTAGCGCAGATCGACGAAGCCTATCGCAGGCTGGGCGTGGCCGGTCCGAGGCCGGAGACCTTTGACCGGTCCGCCAGTTTCGGCCTGCTCGGCGAGCTGTTGAAGGAGCGCGGTCTCGATGGGGCACGAATTGGCGCGGACCTCGAGTTCATGCCGGCTGCCGACTTCGAGGCGCTGAGACAGGCGCTGCCGCAGGTCGCCTGGATCGATGGTTCGGAAACGCTCCGCCGTTTGCGGGCAGTGAAGGACCCGCGCGAGATCGAGCGTCTGCGCCGCGCCTCAAGGGCGGCCGAAGCCGGGCTGATACGTATGGCGGCGGCGATAAAACCCGATGTGCATCTTTCTGAGCTTTCAGCGGCTTGGAAAATGGGCGCGCAGGCGGCCGCCGCAGAAGGCGGCTTTGCGCTGAGCGGTCATTGGGATTTCATCTCGGTCGGACCGGATCTTTCGGACATGTCGGCCGTCGTGACACCAGGGGCGCTTATCAAGGCGGATGTCGGCACGCTGGTCGACGGCTATTCCTCTGATGGCGCGCGCACCTTTACATACGGCCCAGCTTCCCGCCTGGCGCGCGACATTTTCAGGGCCCTGGAGAATGCCTTCGCGGCCGGCCTCGAGCAGCTCAGACCTGGCAACGCATTCGGCAACGTGCACGCAGCCATGCTGGCCTCGATGCGCAGGGATGGTTTTGCCGAGTACTATCGAGGCCATTTCGGTCACTCGGTCGGCGGCGGCACCGGTATCGAGGAATGGCCGTTCTTCTCCGCCGGCAGCCCGGAAATTCTCCAGCCGAACATGGTTGTGGCGCTGGAGGCGCCGTTTTACGGCCGGGGGCTCGGCGCGCTGATGATCGAAGACCAGTTCCTAATTACCGAGGCGGGCGCAGAATGCATGAACATGCTGCCTCGCAGTCTGCGCGATCTTGCAGCCGCATAAATTTCGGCGTCCGCTCTATATCGAGGGTCGTCCTTCTTATGCGGCATGCATCAGCCCCAAGCCGCGCCGTTCAAAGCGTTGATTGGAAATTTTAGATAGCGCTTGCCGTTCGCCTCCGGCTCCGGAAGCCGCCCGCCATTGATGTTCACTTGGAGGGCGTGGAGGATAAGCTTCGGCATGGAAAGCGTCTTATCCCGCTTCTCACGAAGCTCGACGAAATCATCCTCGCAAAGGCACCGGGTCAAATGCATATTCGTGGTCTTCTGAAGCCCGACCGTGCTTTCCCATCTCGGTCCGCGACCGCCGGGCTGATAGTCGTGCCCGACAAAAACGCGCGTGGCGTCGGGCAGGGCCAGAATGTCCTGGATGCTCGCCCACAGCGCGCGAGCACTGCCCCCAGGAAAGTCCGCGCGCGCAGTCCCGCTGTCCGGCATGAATATGGTGTCGTGTACGAAGGCGCAGTCGCCGACCACGTATGTTATGGACGCGAGAGTGTGGCCCGGAGAAAACATCACTGTCGTGTCGATGTTGCCGATCGAGAAGACATCGCCTTCTTTGAACAGCCGGTCCCATTGCGAACCGTCGGTGGAAAGTTCAGGCCAGTTGTAGATACCGGCCCAAAGTTTCTGAACATCGACGATCCTCTCACCGATCGCGATCGGAGCACCCGTCTTCTCCTTCAGATAGGCCGCAGCCGAGAAGTGATCGGCATGCGGATGGGTGTCGAGGATCCATTGGATGTCGAGATTTTGCGAAGTGATGAAATTGAGCAATCCGTCGGCGTTGTGGGTCGCGGTCGCGCCGGACTTTTCGTCAAAGTCCAGTACCGGATCGATGATTGCGCAGGTCCTGGTTTCCGGATCACTGACGACATATTGAACAGACCAGGTTCGTGGATCGAAGAAAGCGGCAACGTCAGGCCTGCGCATGGATCAGGCCTCCTCGACAATCGGAAAGAATATCGCGCGCGCCGGATCGAAATCATAATGCGGCTCGAATATCGGGGCGTCGGTCGCCAGCTGGGCGACGGAGTCAAGAATGAACTTCACCTTCTCGTCGGAGAGCAGGACGCTGAAATTGAGCCGGGTGAAGCCGGGCTTCTTGATTTCATCGCCCGCCAGGATGGCTCGCCGCATCTCTTCGGATTGCACTGCATCGATCGACAGCAGTCGGTGTACGTAGGGGCCGGCGCACGCGCATCCGCCGCGGGCCTGAATTCCGAAGCGGTCGCTGAGCATTCGGGTCACGAGTTGCTGGTGAACATAGCCGCCCTTGCTGTTCTTCACTCGGAATGAAAAGATTGGGAGCCGGTCCAACAATGGCAGGCCAAGCAACTCCAATTGCGGCACGTTATTCCAGGCGGCGAATGCCCGACGGGTTAGCTCACGATTCCGTCTCTCCATTTCCTCCAGACCGATTGCGTGCTTGACGATGAAGGCGAGTGCCGCGCGGATATCGCCGACGACGTTCGGCGTCCCTGCTTCTTCACGGGCCTCAAGGCTGTCGCTGTAATCGTGAGAGGTTGGAGAAACAAACTTGACCGTGCCGCCGCCGGGCCAGCACGGCTTACACGTGGCAACAGCATCACGACGCACGATCATTACCCCTGAAGCACCGGGGCCGCCGATGAACTTGTGCGGCGAGACGGCAATGGCATCGATTTCAGCCTGAGGGCCTGGCGACATCGAAATTGGCAGGTAAGGACCGGCGCCGGCGTAGTCCCAGACCATATTCGCCCCGGCAGCCTTCACCTGCCGGGTGACGGCGGCAACATCTGTGGTGATCCCTGTCACGTTCGACGCCGCGGAAAGGGCGCAGATCGTCAGATCCGCCGAAGCGCTTCTGAGCGCCTCCTCCAGAAGAACAGTGTCCGGCCCGCCCTCTGGTGCCTCAGCAATCTCAATGATTTCCGCCCCGCTGTCGCGCCAAGGCAGAATGTTCGAGTGATGCTCGTATGGTCCTATGATAACGCGGACAATCTTGCCCGCCGAGATGGCCTCGGTGACACCGAGCAACTTGACGAGCCGGTTGAGGCCCGCAGTCGCGCCGGATCCCGTGAAGATGACTGCATGCTTCCCGCTTGCATTGCAAGATTCTGCGATCAACGCACGGGCCTCCCGCCGCATGCGGGTCATGAAACCACCGCAGTAGGAGGCCTCAGTATGGCTGTTGGCGTAATAGGGCAGCACCTCCTCCAGGACGAAGCGCTCAACTTGTCTCAGCGCACGGCCAGAGGCGACATAATCCGCGTAGATCAGATCCTTGCTGCCATAAGGTCCTTCGATCTTGGCCGTCGAGCCGACCAGACCATCTCGCAGCTCGGCGACCAGATCGTCGCAAGCCAGACTTTCTCTAAATCTGTGCAGAGGACTGACGGCTTCACATGATTGACGGCGAACAGCTTGCACGGTCACTCTCCAGGTTAGGGATTGACAGAGAATCTATTCTGCACCACGGTCGAAAGCATCACCTATTTTATGCAGTTTTCACCGGATTTTGTGTCATATGATCGATGATTCAGAGAAAATCGATGTGATCGATCTGAAGATCCTGACCTCGCTGCAAAAGAACGCCAACCTCTCGCAGCGTGATCTGGCAGAGGAAGTCGGACTCTCGCAGAATGCCTCTTGGCGCCGCCTGCAACGGCTCAATGCAATCGGGCTTATCCGCGGTGCGCATACCGATATTGATCTTGAAGCGCTTGGCCTTGATCTCACCGTGTTCGTGATGATCCGCACTCGCCATCACTCGAAGGAGTGGGCCGACAACTTCCGCAAACATGTAGAAAAGTTACCGGAGGTCATCGATTTCTACAGGATCGGCGGCGACTGGGATTATTTGATCAAGGTCGTCACCAGAGGGATGTCAGGCTACGACGCATTCTATCAAAAGCTCATCACCAATTTCGATCTGGCCACGGTCACGGGCTTCTTCTCCATGGAAGCGATCATCAAAAATCGCGC
Source organism: Sinorhizobium sp. CB7 (assembly GCF_041357635.1). Taxonomy (NCBI): domain Bacteria; kingdom Pseudomonadati; phylum Pseudomonadota; class Alphaproteobacteria; order Hyphomicrobiales; family Rhizobiaceae; genus Sinorhizobium; species Sinorhizobium sp. CB7. Next base: position 126,594 of record NZ_JAULLL010000006.1, on the reverse strand, counting down.
TGTGGATCTGAGCTCCATTCGATGAGCGCTACGATCACTCCGGCGATTTGGTGTGCCGGTGGTTTCCCCAGAGGATTGAACGCAGGCGAGCCGCTGGTGGATCCATGAGAACACTTTGCCGTGAGGCCCTGGTTCCGGCTTGAAACGAGAATGAGCCGCTCCAATTCCCTACAGCAAATTCCGCTTGCATTCGGAGGGCGCGCCGATGGACGTTTTTTCGCCTAAAGCCGGATTTCTCTCCGCTAAAATCGGATTTCTTGCGCTCGCCTTCGTCGCGACGCTCGGGTCGGCGCGAGCCGAGCTCCTCGCCCGCGTTCCCGCCGCGCGCGAAATGGCGGTCTGTGGCGACATATTGTTCGTCGGAACCAAAGGTTCCTCTGTCTATGCCGTGCCATTGTCCGGCGGCCGCGCGCGACGGGTCGCTTCCGGATTCTCTGCTGCAAACGGAGTTGCATGCTCCCGCAATCGTTTGTTCGTCGCCTCAAGGGACCGCGTCACGGCGTTCGACATCGGGCAAGGAGGCGCTCTCAGCGGCAGGCGCGATATTCGTCGGGACTTGCCGAATTCGGGAGGCCATAGTCTTCGTTATATCGCCATCGGCCCCGATTCCCGGCTTTATATCTCATTGGGATCGCCTTGCAACATTTGCTTGCCGCGCGGGCTGCAAGGCACCATCGTCAGCATGAACCAGGACGGATCCGACCTTCGACGAGTAGCCTCGGGCGTGCGCAATTCGGTCGGCTTCGACTGGCGCGGCGGCACCATGTTCTTTACCGACAACGGCGCCGACCGAATGGGCGACGATATCCCGCCTGACGAGCTGAACGAGCTTCGGCCTGGCGGCTTTTACGGCTTTCCTTACTTCGGAGGCGAAATTCGGCTCAAGGGATTCCATGACGCGACGCCGCCAGCCGGGCAGATTGCGCCCGTCTTTAACTTTCAGGCGCATGTCGCGACCCTGGGGATCCATTTCTTCCGCAGCCTCGGCGGCGATGCTCTGGTCGCCGAACACGGCAGTTGGAACAGGTCGGTTCCGGTCGGACGTCAGGTCGTGCGGGTGCGCTTTCAGGGCGACCGGCCGGTCTCGGCGACGACTTTTCTTAGAGACGTCGGTCGGCCCGTGGATGTCAAGGAAGCACCGGATGGTTCCGTCCTCGTATCCGACGACGCCGGAGGCGCGATTTATATCTTCAGGCGATGAGGCCTGACCCGCTCCAGGTTAACGGCGCACTTGGTCGCCCCTACTGAAACACCGATCGCCAGCTTGGAAAATAAGTGCCACGGCGTCCTTTCCGCGCTATAATTAGCGAGCGGCGATATAGACGGAAAGGTGAAGAAAATGAAGAGGCTAGCAATGGTTGCGTTGTCGCTCGCGACGGCTCTGACGAGCGTTCCGCCGGCCGTGGCGTTTCCCACCGTTGCCGCGCCGAAAATCGAGGCGTCGCAGGCGCAGCTGGTCCAATACAGGCGCTATCATGGCGGCTATCGCGGGTACCGCTATCGAAGACACCACCACAATGGCGGCGATGATTGGGCTTGGGCGCTCGGCGGGCTCGCTGCCGGCGCGCTCATCGGTGGTCTGCTGGCGCAGCCGAGATATTATGGTCCCGACTACTATGATTATGGTCCACGCTACTACGGCCCGACCTATTACCGCCCGCGTTACTACGGTCCAGCCTATTACGGTCCGCGCTACTACGGCCCGACTTATTACCGACCGCGCTACTACGCACCACGCTATTACCGGCCGACCTACTATGGCGGCAATGCGCATACGCGCTGGTGCTATGCGCGTTACCGGTCCTACAGGGCTTATGACAATACGTTCCAGCCCTATTACGGCCCACGGCAGGTGTGCGTCTCGCCTTACTATTGATGGCGCGCACTTGCCGATCATCGCGCCAGAGGAAGGCAAGACCATATCGGGCTGGAAAGGCATTCGTTGGTGAGGTTGGGAAGCGAGTGTCGCTTAATCAACTTTGCCGCTAAAGTCTGTCGCGTGAAGGTAGGCTCACGCGACAGGCTTTAGCTTGTTGTTTTCATGCATGTCGTTGCCGCAAAACCGCTGCACACTTTTGCGCGACATGCATTAGGGAAGTTCGATTTCCCCGTCCACCACGTGATTGAGGCCGGTGCCTTCCGCCGTTAGCGTCATGCGGACCTTCAGCTTTTTGCCGCCGATCGTCGCCTCGCGCACCGTTTCCTCGATCTTGCGCTGTGAGGTTACGCCGACTTCCTTCAGGAATTTGCGGATCGACATGTTGAAGGCATCTTCGCTCATGGCGGAACTCCTCTGTGTCCGAAGGGATTGTAAGGGAAGGCAAGTCGTCAAGGAAGCAGGACGGGACGGGCAGTCCTGCATTCAGGGTCGACTGCTGGTATGCACATTCCAAGTACAAGGCGTCGAAGTCAGCACAGACGAGGTCAAGACCATGCACAAATTCAAAGTTGTCGTCATGGAGGAGTTCGAGGCCGACACTGCCGAGGAGGCGGCCTTGCTCATGTATCAGGAGCTCACCAAAGGGCCAGCACCTCTGCATTATTCGATCACGGATGAGACAAAGATTGCAACCACTCTAACACTGGACAGGAAAAAGGCAGACGAGTTTGCCAGTGTTGATCACACCGCAGACCCCGGCAATTGGTAGCGCCAGGCAAAAATCGCAAGATGCAGCCACCAGTGCGGATAGCGCCTTGCGCAACGCCTGACGCCGTCCGGCGCAAGGTCTCCGTGATGACCGTTTCTGGCGCATTTTAGACGCCGACCAGCGTCTCCAATGGCTCGGAGCGACACCTATTGGAGGTCTCATCTATGACGACGAATATTCTCCCTCACGTCCGTTACATCTGAGGCCGGTCACCATAACGCCCAAGTTGCCATGCCGGTCGCGTGATTAGACATTTTCAGGGTTCCTAATCATCCGATCAGCCGGGCGGTGATTTGCCAGTGCGGGAGCTGGACAGCTGCCTGACGACGAATGCATAGAAGAGGAGAGAGGATGCCGATCCTGCCCAACGGCCTCTTGTCAGCTGGAAAACCCCAAGGCCAAGAAAGACAAAAGCAATCAGCCGATTGTTGAGAATTCGCATCCCACCATATGCATTCCAGAAATTCTCGGTGGCAGGACCCAATGCCCGACCCCGTAAGAACTGATAGAGGGCCATGCCCATCAGCCCAAATTCCGTTGCCCTGGTTCCGCCCCTGGCGGCCGTGTGAACGTCCGCAGCCCGTCTGTCCGGAGGGGGAGATGCAGGGCGAGACGGCGGCGTGGGCGCCTCCTGCAGATCGAACACTTCATGCTTGGCCGCGATTTCCCGTATAGAAGGCAAATCAGTCCCGTGCTGGATAAGGATACTTCCGGTGACCGGGTTTGCCCGCAAACCTGCAATCTCAGGGTGTTCGGACAGCTTCTCGATTGCCGAGCGGAAATAGGAGACGTCTCCGCGGCGATCCGCAATTTTTACCCGCAAACGGCCCGACATGAAGTGTTCGATGATTGCTGTGGGAAGCATGATCGCCTCATTATCCAGGCTCTATACAGAATACAGACTGCGGTCTGTTCGCGCATCGTGAACCGCCTTTGCGTACGATGATGCGCGAACGAAGGAGCTAAAGAATAGTCTGTTCCATCGGCGTGGCCCCTTACCTTCGCATATTGAAGGAACTGCCACCAGCGCAATTGCAATCCATATCCAGGATAATCCCGGTCCGACAGATCTTTCCGCCATCCCTGACTTCTGATTGCCGGGAGCCGCGGCGCAATAGGATCTAGGGCCGACAGCCGAATTGAGCGCTGTCATCAGACTTTCACGTGAATCCTTTATTCAGCCCGCCAACAGCTTGCGCGAGCAGCAGGCTGAAGTGCATGAAATAAGAGGTATTCGCATTTGAACGCCCAGATCGTTCACTCCATACCAGGCCGTCTGCGGATCAAGATCCCTGCTGCACGAGATCAGATCCCCTTTTTTGCTGATCTGGAGCGAAAGCTTCTCGCTGCCGAGGGTGTCTTGGACGTCAGGGTCAATCCAGCCGCTGCGAGCGTCGTCATCATGTACGATGATAGCGTCGATCCACTGGCGGTTTGCCGCGATCTTCCGGGGTGGGCGGTCAGATCGTCTGCCGTTCGTCCCCGTGAGAGAAGGATCGTCCTGGCTGACAACGCCGGCGGCGGCGACACGGAATTCGTATTCCTGCTGGCAAAGCTTCTGCCGCTCATTTTCGCCAAGCACCCGGTTGCCCAGCTGGCGGAAGTCCTCGGCGAGCCGATACTTCGAGCTGTTGTCGATGCCGTGACGCGGCCGCAGCCCTACCGATTGCCTGAGGCGGCCAAGGATGGGGAAGACCTTATCGCGATCGCGGCTTAAACTCCCCGTTTCGCCCCATCGCTGCGACCCGGCTGTGCTGTTTCGCGAGTCCACCTCAACTCCTTTTTGTCGAGATCATGGGGTGACTTCATCCATTCCATCATGAGGAACGGAAGGGTTCCGCCGGCAAGCGTCACTACGGCATCTGCTCCGGTAATCGGCGCGATACCGAGAAGCCTTCTCACAAACGGCATGAACAGGCTTGCTACCTGAACCACCACCGATCCTCCAAGGATGAGAGAAAGCGCGTGATTGGGTGGCCGCGAGCCGGGGGCAAAGATGCTCTCGGAAGCGGACCGCGAGGTTATTGCGTGAAGCAACTGGGCCGTTACCAGGCTTCCGAAAGTCATGGTTCTTGTTTGCGGGGAATTGAGCCCGTAGCGTGACGCACCGAAAAGACCTGCTGCCATCGCTGCGCCGCCCATGATTGCAGCCTGCGCGGCCAAGCCACCAAGCTCGCTTCGCGGCAATATCGCCGAATCCCCTTCTTGGGGAGGCCGGTGAAGGATATCAGGATCAGGCGCTTCCATTGCCAGGCCGATGCCGGGCAATACGTCTGAGATCAGGTTTATCCACAGGAGCTGCATTGGCGTGAGGGGCGCTCCCATGCCGATTGACGTGCCCGCCACGACCAGCAGGATCTCGCTCAAATTGGTGCTGATTAGATAACGGAGGGTCTTGCGGATGTTACGCCGCGTCGTGCGTCCGGTCTCTATCGCTGGCGCAAGGCCATCAAGATCAGAGGCGTCGATGATGACGTCCGCGATTTCCCTGGCTGCGCTCATGCTGTCCTGCCCGATCGCTATGCCGACGTCCGCGGCCTTCAGTGCCGGTCCGTCGTTCACTCCGTCGCCGACCATTGCAACCCTCACCCCCGCTTCCTGAAGTGAGCGAACGATCGCCAGCTTCTGGGCGGGGCTGACGCGACTGAATGCCTGCGCGCGTCGAGCAGTCTGTACGAGCTCATTCGATGCCATCCCCTCGATTTCCGTGGCATCGAAAATCGACAGTTTGCCTCGGCCGTTCAGCCCGACGCGCTCGCCGACGGCGGCGGCAGTCGCCTTCTGATCGCCGGTGAGCATGATTGTGTGAATGCCAGCGTCGTGGAGGAGAGCCATCAGTCTGCTGACGCCGGGACGCACCTGATCGGCCATGCCGACCAATCCTAGCCAGACGAGATCGTGAATATCGCGTTCATTCGGCCTGGAGCTTCCCGTCTGCCTGCGCGCGACGCCGAGGACGCGCAGAGCCCGCGATGCCATTTCGAGATTTGCCTTCTCTATGGTCGCGCGCCGATCCGCTGTGAGTTCCCGCTCAGTGCCGTCCGGCAGGGCTTCTGCACGGCAACACTGCAGAACGTCGTCGGGACTTCCCTTCATCGCGATCAGGATTCCGTCGTCCGTCATATGCTGTGTCGCCATCAGGCGAGATGTTTCGCTTCGTTGCTGAACTGAGATTCGGGCGAAGCGATTTCGCAGGGCATTGACGTCCACACCACTGTCGAGAGCGGCCGCAATGAGGCAGCTCTCCGTGGGCGTGCCTTCTAACTGCGTGCCTCCGTCGCTGCGAACAATTTCTGTGTCATTGCAAAGGCAGCAAGTTTCCAGCAGACGGCGCAACATTCCTTCCGGCTTCGCGCCGTCCCGTCTGATATCCTCCACGGCATAGGCCTTATCGCCAATCCTGACGGTCTCGACCGATATGCGCCCGACGGTGAGTGTTCCAGTCTTGTCGAAACAGGCAACGCGAGTTGCTGCCAGCGTTTCGATGGCATCCAATTTGCGAATGAGAACCCCTTCGCGTCGCAGCTTTTGAATGCCGAGAGCGAGTGTGGTCGTCGCCACCATCGGCAAGCCTTCCGGCACTGCGGCAACAGCGACGGAAAGTGCCGAGCGTGCCATCTGCAGAAAGCCGAAGCCACGAAGCCATCCCACGGACACGAGCAGGGCACACGCGCCCAATGTCAGCCAGCCCAGACGCTGTCCAAGATCCTTCAGTTCCCTTTGGATGGGCGTCTCCGGGGCGACTGTTGCGCCGACAAGTCGCTGGATGCGCCCCGCCTGAGTGAGCGACCCGGTCGTCACCACGATGGCACGCCCGCTGCCTCCCGTCACGATGGTCCCGCGATAGATCATGTTCGAACGAGCGCCAAGAGGCAATCTCAGCCGTCGGATTAATCCCGGCCGCTTCGAAATGGGTGCGCTTTCACCCGTCAGCATCGCTTCACTGACAGTCAGCGCCTGTGCGTTCAAAAGACGCGCGTCGGCCGAGACGACGTTACCCCGTTGCACGGAGATAATATCGCCGGGAACGATCTGTTGTACCGGGACGGTTGCTGTAGCGCCTTCGCGAAGAACCTGTGCGGTTTGCGGCCCATTCGCTTCCAGACTTTGAATCGTTCGTTCAGCACTGCTCTCGGTTCGATAGCCTATGGCGGCATTCAAACCTACCACCGCGAGAATTGCGGCGGCTTCAAGTGCGCCGCCTGTCAGAATCGAGATCGCAGCTGCGCCGAGGAGCATTGCAACCGGCAGGCTTTGAAATTGGCCCGCAAGGATCATCGCACCCGATCGTGGCCTAACGCCCTCAAGGACATTTGGGCCGCTGCTTGCCAGGCGCTGGAGCGCATTGTCCTGCGACAGTCCTGCGTCAATCGAAACCTCGAACATGGAACTCAGTCGCCCGCGCGACAGCGCGTGCCACTCGGCATGTGGCGTTTCGCTTGGCGCGACGATCTCACCTCGCAGGAGACCTGTCAGATAGTCGACGATCACATTGAGATCTGATGTTGTCTCAAACTCGACAAGAATGTTCCCGGTCAGGTCGCTAGCGCTGATGCTAAGCACTCCCGGCGCTGAACGGCCCCCTCGCTCCAGCAGGTCTTTGGCCGCGCTCGATCCTTGCAAGCCAACGACCTTCAGCCGGGCACGTCCCGGTATGGAGGCGCGGATCGGAACGATCGGACCTGCGAGGCGGTCGCCGGATGTTTTAGGCTTCCCTGATTCGCCGAACGAATGCATCGCACACTGTCTTTCCCCGACCGGATCACCGCTCTATGGGAACCAGCCGACCGTTTTCCGTGAATCTCTATGGGGCAAAAAATCGCCGTGCTGGCCTGGAGGCGATCACGGCGGTCGAATTTTTTTAGCCAAGTGGCCGATTAGCTGCCGCTACTGCTGCTGGAAGCGCGTGCAGTCTTGCGCTCGGCAGGGCGCGTTTCGGCGGCGCCATTTCCTGTTTCAGCCATTTCGGCTCTGGCTTCGGCCACTAGGTCCGATGCCCTCTCGTTCATCTCGGCCATGGCGACCCGGGTTTGATCATAAGCTACCAGACCCGCCTTCAAAACCGTCTTGGTAATTGGACGCAACAAAGGAGCGGCCAGAGGCGCTAAAACGATGGCGCCCACTCCGAATGCCAGTCCTGTTACAACGTTACCGCCTTTCAGTGCATCTTCGAGTATAGCCATTGATTTTGCCTCCTTGTTCCCATAGTCAGTCGCATCAGTCGCGCGCGACCGACTTTTCCAGACGTTGTACTAATCAGGAATTAGCCCTGGAGTTGGGGTTGTGCGCCTGCCGCTTTGCGCTCTTCTTCTATTTCTGCTCTGATCTCGGCAATGGCGTCATCGGCGCTCTCGTTGAGTTCCGCCAGTTTAATCTTTGCCTCATCGTAGGCTATCAGCCCCGCCTTAATCACCGATTTGGCCACTGGGGTCACCGCGGGAGCAACCCGCTGCGCCAGTAAGCCCGCTCCGAATCCGATTGCCAACCCAGCGAGGAATTGAAGCGCCATGTCGTCCTCCTCAAGGCTCTCCCAAAATGATCCAACGATTTCCTGTAGGGATAGTTCCAATGGAACACAGTAATTTGTCGCAAATTTGTCACCTCTCCGTCACAATCTAATTCCGACTGTGAACGGGCGCAAAACGCAAGCATCTGATGACCGCAGCCGACGGCCCATACACGACCGCGGTCAACCGAGCAGCTGCGAAACCAGGAAGATGAAGCAACCGGCGATAGCGCCGACGATTGTACCGTTCATCCGAATATATTGGAGATCGCTGCCAACGACGAGTTCCAGGCGATCGACAAGCGTGGCACTGTCCCAGCTTCTGACCACTTCTGCGACAAATGCACTGATCTCGTGACGCCACGAAACCAGATAGACGGCAAGCTTCTCCAGTAACTCGTCGATATGCTTCAACATTGCTTCGTCGGTCGCAAGCGCCCGACCAATCAGCAGACAGATCCTCTCCACGGCCCTACGCGCTTTCGAATCCCGCCGTGACCGGTCTTCCAACATCACCCGTGAGGTCTCGTTCCACACCGCGGCGATCCACGCCTGAACTTCAGGGTGCTCGATGATGCGGTTTTTGAAAGCATTGATCTGATCGCGCTGCTCCGGCGAGTTGATGAGCTCATTGATCAGTTGGAAAAGAGCCTCCCGGAATTTCAGCCGAACCTCGCTTTCCGGCTCGCGCAGGTCGTTGAGGAGATCAATGGAGCCGGTGACGATGGCGTTGGCGACCTTCCGATCAACGGTCCGGGGAATCCACCAGCGACTGCGCTCCCGAACCATGCGAAAGATTTCGTCGCGGTTTTCCTCCAGCCATTCGGCAGCAACGCCGAGCGCGCGCTCGAACAAGACGTCCGTCTCGCCGCTCTTCGTCATGATGTGAATGGCGCGGCCGATGACAGGCGCGATATCGGCCTGTTGCACCTGCTTGCCGAGCGTGCGCCGAGCGAATTCCTGCAGGTCGTGGTTATCCAGCGTGCGGATGGCGTAAGGCAGCGCCGCGGCGACAGCCTCGGCGAGAACTGGTGCGGTTTCGGGGGCCGCCAGCCAAGCCGAAAAGCGCTTGGCCGCTTGCGCGTTCCGCAGCTTCCGCAGGAGTATCTCCTCGGTCAGAAAGTGCCGCTCCAGGAAGCGGCCGAGCGATTGCCCGATGCGCTCCTGGCTGTTGGGCACGATCGCCGTGTGCGGGATTGGGAGACCAAGTGGGTGTCGAAAGAGCGCGGTCACGGCGAACCAATCGGCAAGCCCACCCACGATGCCGGCCTCGGCGGCAGAGCGCAGCAGCCTTATGAGAAAGCCGGGCTCGGTGACGAAGTGGGTACCCACAAATATGGCTGCCATGGTGATGAGGAGGGATGTGGCCAAGGTTCGATTGCGCCTCAGACGGCGGCGCAAGGCATCCTCGGCCACGGACGGCACGGTTCCCGGCGTTGAAGTCTGGATAAGAGTGTCGAACGAGCGAGAGCGATCCGGTGTCATGTCTCAACCTCTTCGCCTTTAAGGTGTCCAGCTTTGCGGCGGAAGCCGCTCGATGCCCCAGCGGCGGCCACATGACGAGCCATGGCGACAACCGCTACATCCCAGCTGCTCGGGGGAGGAATCACGGGCGCGCATTCAAGCTTTCGCGACAATATTCCGTTTCTTCACCCGACGAGATGGAGGATAGGCCGCCAATCGTCTTTCTCAAGCATCAATCGATCCGTGGAAGCAAGCTCGTTGCACGCGTGGTGAACAGGGTTGAGTTCAATACGAGCTGCAACGCCGCCCTCGCCTCTATTCGACAAGTCCGAAGATCGGGCCAAACCCGCCATGCCAGGATCTGTCATTGCGGCCCATAGCCGGGTTGTAAAGTCCCACCCCCCGTCCACCATCGAGAAACAATGCATTTGGGCATTTCAAATGGTCGCGGAACAGGCGCGCGAAATCATGGAAATTCACCCTGTCTTCGCTTACGGCAAAACGAACCGCGCCACCGGCGCAGACGCCCACACCGCTTCGACGGGTTCGGTCCGTCGACCCTGGAATAAAGGCCGGGTGCAGCTTGTTCCGTATGACAAGCATCGGACCAGACTGAGTGGCGAACCGCACCCTGGGCCGAAGTTTCAAGAACTTATCCGTTGGCAGTATTCCAGCGCTAACGTCGTCAAGAAAGAACACGCCATTCGGCTTCCTATAGAAGTTTGGTAGAGGACCGGTTGAGTCTTCACTTCCGGCCGTATTGGCGGGTCGCAGTTCTCGGCCATTCTCGATATAAAGTCCCATCGGAGAAAAGTCGGCGCGGTACATTCCGGCGTTCATTGCGAATGTCAGCGCTCGCCCCTTTTTCCCCACGGCTTCGGCTACGCTCGAAAAATAGCGGTAAGGCTCGCCTTGGGCGTTCTTCCAGAACAATCGCAAGTCGGCTTTTCCAGGTTCCAAGGTGCAAACGACGTAGCTCGCCTCCTCGAACGTGTCTTGCTCACAATGTTGGGCCAGAGCCGTCTGCGGGGACGTTATCATTGCGGCCAGCATCCCGGCTGCGATTAGCATACAATATTTGACATGCGTCATTCGTTACCGGTGTCCTATTTCAGGTTCTTAATGGATCGTTCAGGTCTGCGATCGCAGGAGTCTTAAGCGGCCTCAGGCCAGTGATCAGAAGCTCGGCTGCTATCAGCGGGTGCTTCTGCAGCAAGCGACGAGCCATCTTGACGATGGCAGCGATAAGGGCGCGCTCCAATGGGATGCGTTTTGTCTGACTGGCTGCAGGCGATAACGACGCAAAGGTGCTGCGGCCACCCGGAGATGCGCCTGTCACCATTCAGGATCTTGGCAGATTGTGGGCGTCAAGAGCAGCGCGAACGGCCGACACCAGCGATGGCATGGTATAAGGCTTCACAAGCCAACCTGCCGGCTGGGCCGGAGCGGCTCGAGCACGTGTATCCGGATCCGAATGGGCCGTGGAGAAAATCGAGCGCAGCCGGTGATTTTGAAATAAAGCCAACGCAGCATCAACGCCGTCCAGGGCGCCTGGGAGGCGAATATCCATAATCGTCAGTGCCGGATTTCGTTCGCCCGCGATTGCCAAGGCTTCTTCACCCGAACACGCTAAAATGACTTCGAACCCTGCCTGCGTGAGAGCATCCTCCATCTCCATTGCAATCAAAAAATCGTCCTCGACAATCATGATGCACGTCGACGGCTCAGCGCTGTCGTTGGGACCTGCCTCGTCGGCGGGCGCTGTCGTCTGCGGCCGGATGCGGGGAGGCGCCAAAACGCGGTTCACGAATGGCGCGATGACGCTCAAGCGGAACGGCGACGTCCCACGTACTAAAAGAACTGGATGCTGCATCGGGTTCTTGGTTCCATTGTGACCGAGAATTGTCCGCCCACCTGCCGGGCGAGACCCTGTACCAATTTCAAACCGGAGGAGCGGTCGCGCACAGAAGCCAAGTCGAAGCCAGGTCCATCGTCTTCAACATAGAGGCAGATCTTGCCATCGGTCTGCAGGAGGCCCACGTCGACGATTCTCTCGCGATCGCCTCCGCCATATTTCACGGCATTGGTCAGCAGTTCGTTGAGAATGAGCGCCAACGGCATGGCCGTATCGTTGGCCAATACCACATCATCCGTTTTACAGCGGATCGTCACGCCCTCCGGGAACGACTGACGGGCGGTCTCGGAGACTGCCCGTACAAGTTCTTTGGCGGAAAACTGCGTCGCGTTTGTCGTGCCGTAAAGGACCTGCTGCGCAGCAGCCATAGCGGCGACCCGCTCGCTGGCATCGCGCAGAATTCGGCGCGCTTCAGCGTTGTCAGTCTTATGACCCGCTAAGTTCAACAGCGATTGCAACATCTGCATGTTGTTTTTGACGCGATGATTTAGCTCATTGAATAACAAACGCAGCTGTGTCTCGGCCTGTTTACGCTCACTAACGTCGACCAGCATGTTAATTCCACCGACGATGGTGCCCGACTCGTCACGCAATGGCGTGGGATAGGGGATGAAAGGTATCCGCACGCCATCGGGTCTTTCGGCGACCGCCTCTACGCCGCGCACGATGCGGCCTTCCTTGAGCGCGATCGCCATCGGGCACTGATCATGTGGCAATGGCGTACCGTCGGGCCAATGCAATTTCCAGGTGACGCACCATTTGTCGGAGCCGATTTCGGGCGTGCGCCCGGCGAGCTCAACTGCTGCCTGGTTGAAGTAGGTGATCCTGCCCTCAGCGTCGGTGGTGTAGATTGCTGCTGGGATTGCGGCAAGCAGGTCCCTCATTTGCCGTTCGCTGGCTCTAAGTTTAGCCTCCGCCGCCTTACGCTCGGTGATGTCACGCGCGATCTTCGAGGCACCGATGATCCGGCCGCGATTGTCGCGGATCGGCGAAATCGTCAGGGAGATGTCGACCAGAGTTCCGTTCTTGCGCCGACGCACCGTCTCAAAATGGTCAACGCGCTCGCCGCTGCGGATACGGCTTAGAATGACGGGTTCCTCGTCCAAACGATCGACTGGAATAATCATTGTAATCGGCTTGCCAATAGCTTCGTCTGCTCGATAGCCGAACAGGCGCTCGGCGCTCTTGTTCCACGACGTGATGACGCCATCGAGATTCTTGCTGATGATCGCGTCATGGGAGGATTCCACGATCGCGACAAGCTGGTTCGCCGCGCGCTCAGCCCATTGACGCGCGGTTTCGATGCGGACACGCTCGACGGCAAATCCCAGCTGTCGGGCAACAGTCAGCGCCAATCGCACTTCCGAAGCAGTGAAGGCATGCGGGCGGTCATAGTAGGTCATGAACTTGCCTAGCAGGCGACCCCGCGAGACGATGGGTATGAAGCCGATACCGCTGATGCCTTCACCGCCTATTGCGACCTTGAGTGTCTGCGGAAGATCGGCCTGCTCTATATCGTTGATGCAGATCGGCTCAGGATCGGCACTATCTTGAGACCAGGGCGAATGTCCCTCGACCGCCAGCTGGTATGACTGCGACAGGCCATGTGACGCGACGAATTTCAGGGTGCCGGCCTCGTCAAAAAGCAAAATGGCGGCGCGGTCGCAGCGGAGCGCTCGTTTGATCGAGTTCAACGCGAGCTGATGGACTTGGTCAAGCGTCCCCGCGCGCTGAAGACCGTCGGTGAATTCATAGAGCGCCGCCTGCTCCTCGACGTGACGGACGAGGGCTGCCTCCGCTTGCTTGCGAGCGGTCACGTCGTGCTGAACGCGAACAGCATATAGGAACCGGCCTTGCGCGTCCTTCACGCTGGAGGACGTGACGGCGATCCATATCTTGGTACCATCCTTGCGGATGAAGCGTTTCTCAACGTTGTAGCGGTCGATCTCTCCGCGCACCTGACGCTGGAATTCTCTTTCGTCGATCTCTGCGCCGTCGGCTAAGATTGGGTCAAAGATCGACCGACCAACGAGTTCGTGGGGCGGATAGCCGAGTAAATCGGCGATGTGGGCGTTGACGCGCTGGAGTTTGCCATCGGCGCTGACCTCGGCGATGCCGATGCCAGCATGATCGTAGGTAGCGGCGAGCCGCTGGTCTTGCTGTCTGATGACCTCTCCAGCGTGAATGCGCTCAGTAATGTCATGAAAGCAAATGATAGCTCCAATGACATGTCCGTCTTGGTCTACAACAGGCTCGACGTAGACCATCGCCCATATCGACGATCCATCCGGCCGCTCAATCTTTGCCTCTATCCCACGGATCGGAATTCCTGACCGCAGCACGGTGGCCACGGGGGTTTCCTCGCGCGTGATTTGTCGACCGTTGAAATAGAACTTGTAGGACCCGCAATAACGTTCGCTGTTCGAGCCGATCGCCGGCATGCGCCCCCAAAGCGCAGCCGCTCTTTCGTTAAACCAAAGAATGCGCCCCTGCGCATCGCAGGCATAAATCGCCACCGGCAGCTTTTCGACAAGATCCGGCGCAGCCTGAAGCTCCAGCGCCTCTTGGAAGACAGAACGCAGGTCCGATGCTGCTATATTGCCGATTCTCATAAATTGTCCCCACGCTGCGAGAGTCCCTAAGCTCCGCCACGTACAAACGCGGCCGGGCGTTCAAGGTTCCATCTACTGCATGCTTCCCTAAATCGGAGCCGATTCAAGGATAAAAACATGCAGCATTTCAAAGTGCTACAGCGACCTCTGTGCGTCTTATAAGACGCACGGCGATGTAGATGTGAGCACCACGCTGAGTAACATCGATGGCTTTTTTCGGAGCCCCGGCGAGATCGCGTGTGAGTTCCATTCAAGAAATGCAATGTCGCCGGCTTCGGCATGCCTTGTTCGATAAATCGCAAGACAGCGCGTCGGTGACCAGTTCACTGAGGTGGTGTTCGTCGCCTTACGCAACAGCCCGTTACTTAGCAGCGGTCGAACTGCTTCCTGTCCTCGAGTGACCTTAGAACCTACTCACCTAGTGTCATTCGGTCGGCAGCGGCTTTACGGACCATGTTCCAGCGAGCGAGTTCGAGCATAGCGTCGGGCAGGGCGCGATGAGCCGACACTAATGATCTGCTTTCTTCGACGGTTCTTCCAACCAAGCTCAATATTTCCATTTCGGAGGCCTTTGTTCCCAGGTATTCTCGCGCCGCGGCCAGGAACGCGTCATTCGACTTACCGAGCCTGAGAGTGTGCCGCGGGAAACCGGCTGTACGCAGAAGCAAGCTAAGCCACTTTCCATCCCAAGACGGTGCGCTTGCATAGAGATCATGTCCGGTCAAATCCGCGACCATATCAGCCGCTATCTGCTCCACCGGGATGCCTTCGGCGAAGAGCAGTTCTCTGGATATGCCATGGATCGCTTCAGCATCGCTCGACCAGTCGTTCCAATCTGCAGCAGGCCGGATCAGGGCAGAACGAGAGCGACCGTCCTGGAAAACCCAGGCTACTTCAATCGGAACGCTTTTCTTGCTAAGAGACGAAGCCTCAAAATCCAGAAATACGATCAATGCAGCGTGACAGGTCAGGTACTGTTTCCACGATGTCCTCTGTTGCTTAAATCAGCCCTACCGCCCGCGCAAGTAGTTCAATTTCGACTCCCGTCGTCGTAGCTCTTGTGCGCGATCATACGACAAGCCGCTATAATCTTCGGCCCGTAGCTTGATCGAAGATGTGGACTCGTCTGGGATCGATGCGGAAGTGCATTGTCCGCCCGGGTGCCTCTTCAATCCGCTCGCGTATGAGAGCATCGATCGGCGCGCCGGCAAGGCGGCCGAAGATCAATGTCTCGGAACCGGTGGGTTCGAACACCGACACCTCTACCGGAACGCCATCCTCGCCAATCGTAATGTGCTCCGGTCGAATGCCGTAAATGACCGCTTTGCCCTCCTCGGCATTGACGCGGTCCACCGGAAGCGCCACACCTTGGTCGGTGATGACGACCTGCCTGCCATCTCGGCTGGCGATCCGGCCCTGCAGGAAGTTCATCGCGGGACTGCCAATGAACCCGGCGACAAAGAGGTTTGCTGGATAATCGTAAAGCTCGAGCGGCTTGCCAACCTGCTCGACTCTCCCGTCGCGCATGACGACAATCTTGCTGGCCATCGTCATGGCTTCGATCTGGTCATGCGTAACGTAGACCGTGGTGGTCTTCAGCCGCTGATGAAGCTCCTTGATCTCCACGCGCATCGTCACACGAAGCTTGGCATCCAGGTTCGACAGGGGTTCGTCAAAAAGGAAGACCTGGGGATCCCTGACAATGGCGCGTCCCATGGCGACGCGCTGACGCTGCCCGCCGGAAAGCTGTTTTGGATAACGGTCAAGGTATGAGGTCAGGTCAAGGATTTCCGCTGCCTTGCGCACCTTCTGGTCGATTTCGGCCTTGGGGCGTTTCGCCATCTTCAGCGGAAAGCCCATGTTCTCGGCGACCGTCTTGTGGGGATAAAGCGCATACGACTGGAAAACCATCGCTATGTCGCGCTCCTTCGGAGGAGCGTTTGTAACGACGCGGCCGCCAATTTTTATGTCGCCCTCGCTGACCGTCTCGAGACCCGCGATCATGCGAAGCAGAGTGGATTTGCCGCAACCTGAAGGACCGACCAGGACGACGAATTCTCCATCCTCAATGTCCACGCTCACGCCATGCATGACCTGCAGAGCACCATACTTCTTGGTGACGTCACTAACCTGAACGTTAGCCAATGCCATTCCTCCCTATTGCCTGAGCAGTTCGCATTTTCACTTCGTCTCGGGTTTCATCGCCTCAACCCCTCCAAATGATGTAGGCGCCGATCACCACGGACAGTGCCACTGCGATCCAGACCGAAAGCCCCAGCGGCTCGAGAAACCGCATCCAAAGCAGCGACAGTGCCACCCAGATCACGACCGAGATGAAAAGGCGGTCGAACCAGTTCGTCTCGATCGGCAGGAAACCTGCCTTGCGTTGTTTATGTCCGGGTTTCGAAGTCATAGCGTCATCCTTTCACGGCGCCGAACGTCAGGCCTGCAACGATGTGACGTTGCACCACGGTGAAGACGATAAGAGCGGGAATGAGGGTGAAGACCGATATGGCCGCCATCGTTCCCCATTCGGTCCCGGTGGTCGTGACATATTCCGAAAGGCCGGTGGTCAGGGTGCGCGCATTGAAGTTGGTGAGCGTCGCTGCGAGCAGGTATTCGTTCCATGCGAAAACCCAGGTCAGGATCAGCGTCACCGCAAGCCCTGGACGTGCGAGCGGAAAGATAACATCCGAGATGACAGTCCATGTGCTTGCGCCGTCGACGTAGGCTGCCTCGTCGAGCTCCTTCGGGATCCCCTCCACGGTCGGACGAAGGGTCCAGATCGCGAACGGAAGGTTGAAAGAGCAGTAGACGAGGATCATTCCTATCCGCGTATCCGCGAGCGAGAAGCCGCCGATCGTATAGACCTGCGTGAGCAGCAGGAAGAGCGGGAGCAGAAATACCGCCGGCGGCGCCATTCTGTTCGTGATCGTCCAGAAGAAAATGCTTTCCTTCCCGCCGAGGTCAAAACGCGAAAGGGCGTAGCATGCCAGAAAGCCCAACGTCGTTACCAGGAGCGCATTGCCCGATGAGATGACGAGGGAGTTCACCATGTAGCCGCGCACCGTCGCATCGTTGAGAACATCGACATAGTTTTTCCAGAACAAGCTTCTCAGGATGACTTCGGGCGTCGCAAACAGGTCGACGGCCGGCTTCACCGAGATGACGAAAAGCCAGTAGATCGGAAACAGCGTTGCAAAGCTGATGGCGGTCCACATGATGACTGAAAGCCAGGGATTGTTGGTCTTCATCGCTTCAACCTTTTTTGGCTCGCGGTGCGATCAGGCCGACATAGAGCAGCCAGCAGACGACGATGGTCAGATACAGAACGACGACTGAGATGGCCGAGCCGTAGCCGTAGTTCGTCTTCGGAAAGACTTCCCTGAAGATATGGACGCCAACATATCGCGTCGAAGAGCCAGGGCCGCCGCCGGTGAGCATCAGCACTTCGTCCACGGTGCGCAGCGCGTCCATCAGTCTGATGAACACGGTTGCGATCAGAGCCGGGCGTATCATCGGAAGCGTTATATGCCAGAAGATCTGACTTTTGCTGGCTCCGTCGATCTGTGCCTGCTCGAACGGATCCGGCGGAAGCGACACAAGGGCGGCAATCAATGACAGCGTGACGAGGGGCGTCCAGTGCCAGATATCCATGATGACTGTCACCACGAAAGCCGCGACCGCGCTCTGACCGATATTGAGATCGAAACCGAACCAACTCCGCAGCAGATAAGGAATGATGCCGATGGACGGCGTCGTCATGAGCTTCCAAACCGATCCGACGATGATGGGGGCCATGATCAAAGGAAGCGAGTGAATCGTACGGAAAATCGCCTTTCCGGGGAAATCCTTCAGCAGTGCCTGGGCGAGCACGTAGCCGAGTACCAGCTCCGATGCCACGGCAAAGAAGACGAATGCAATCGTAATGCCCAGCGAGGCAAGAAACTGCTGGTCGAAAACCACTTTTCGGTAGTTGCCCGCCCAGGTGAAGACCATTTCCGGATTTGCCGCAAAAGGATTCCAAGCGTGGAACGAAACCCAGACGACATAGATGAAAGGAAAAATACCGAAGAGCCCAAGGATCACTATGGTTGGTGACAGCAAGAGCCAGCCGATCTTCTGTGAATGCATCGCCCTATCCCCTTTTGACAGTTACGTGGACGCCCGCCTCATTAACGAAGCAAGGAAAAGACGGGTCGCCATCGACGACCCGCCAGTCAGGGAGGAGACTTTTATTTGCGGTAGCCCAGGGACGTCAGCTCTTCTTCGGTTTTGGCGGCCATTTGGTCGAGACCTTCGTCAGGACCGATCGTTCCGGTGAGAATCTCGTAGAAGATCGGAGTGATCGCCTCGCGAAGCTGTGCGTGGAACGGGTAGGGCGGGGCGCCTGCAAAGAGCTTGCCCTGCTCGCGCATCAGGGTGAAGTAGCCCCCCAGCTCTGCGTCTAAGGCCTTTACTTCGGGCGCGTCGTATGTCGCCTTGTGCGTGATGCGTGGCGCCGCGACCGCCCAGGCCGGCTGAACGTCATTCTGTGCGATGAACTGCAGGAACAGCAGGGATGCGTCCTGGTTCTTGGAGGTCACCGGCAAGCCGAACGCGCCGCCGTCGTAGTAGCCGATGTAACCCTTTCCGGCCTCGGCATCCTTCATTACGCCCTCCTCGAGGGGAGGCAGTGCGGTGCCGACCTTCCCGACCACTTTTGATTTTGACTCGTCCGAAGCGATCCAGGCGGCGTTCTCACCATAGATGAGGCCTTGAGCGACGCGGCCGGCCGCAAAGGTAGTGGCCGTTTCGGTCCATGTCGAAGCCGTGGATTCCGGAGGTGCGATGTCGCGCATGTGAAGCCACCACTTCAGCGCGTTCTTGGCTTTGTCGCTGTTCATCGTGCCGCCGTTGGCAACGGTCGCAGCGTAATTGTTCGAGGCGTCGATGCCCCAGTTGTAGACGCCGAAGGTCGGGGCGACGGTTTCGACGTACTCGTACCAGGAAGCCGGATGGCCGGTATGAGCCTGAGCGGTCGTGCCCCACAGTTGGAGACCTTTCTCCTTGCCGTACTCCGTAAAGAATTCGGCGATCTCCGTATATTGATCGTGGGTGGTCGCGGGAACGAGGTCGTGTCCGGTCTTCTGCTTGAAGGCGGCCTTGATTTCCGGATCGTCGAAAAGGTCCTTCCGATAGAGGTACGGCTTGATGAATGCCTCCATCGGAACACCGAACAGATGTCCGTCCTTGCCGCGGAAGTAATCGGCAAAAGTCGTGAAAGCCGCTTCATCGAAAGTCGGGGACTTGAGGTCGGGCGATTTTGAAAGCGCGTCCGTGACGTCGACCAGGAAGTTGCGGGCGAGGTAGGCGTAGACGATATCCTGCTCGATATAGATCATGTCATAGATGCCGGTCTTGGCCTCCATGTCCTTGATCGCCTTGTCGTACATCTGGTCCCAGGATGTCGTTTCGATTTCGACCTTGATGCCCGTCTTCTTCTCGAACTCAGGCGCAAGCACGTCCTTGATGTAGTTGGATGGCGGAGTGGATTCGGTCACTCCATGCAGTGTTACGCCCTTGAACTTCGCACCGGCGTCGGACCAGAAGTCGGCCCAGGCGGGCGAGACAGCGGTAGCAAAGCTGAGTGTCAGCGCAAGCGCGCTGGCTTTCAAGAGATGGTTCATTTCCAATCCTCCCAGATTACAGCGAGATCATTCGCCGAGCCATTCTTTAAACCAAAAACAGCCATATTGCAACATTTGTTGTCTAGGCATGCAAATATGAAGATATGTATTTCGATTTCCATGCCCGCGAGCGGGCCGCCGATTGGGCTTTGTAAAGGGAGGTTATGGAAATCGCGGAGAAACAGGTTACTTCGTCAGAGGTGGTCAAGCTTCGACGATTAAATTTATTTGTTGCCTAACCATACTAAATAGATTAGCAATATCAGGAACCGTAGGCATCTTGTGGAGGAAACAGGCATGCGTCGATTGGGGATCCATTCATTTGTATGGACAGGCGGCCAAACTCAGGAGGGACTTGAGATGGCCCTGAACAAAACTGCCGAGCATGGATATCGAACGATCGAATTCGCCTATCTGCGGCCGGAGAAGTTTAATCTGGACCGTCTGGCAAAGCTCGCGCAGTCGCTCGATGTAGAGATCGGCGTCACCATGGGGTTGCCGCCCGACCGCGACGTTTCAAGTGAAGACGCCTCGGTGGTTGCGGGCGGCAAGCAGATGCTGGCCGACGCCGTCCGCGCAGTTCGCGACATCGGCGGCAACAAGCTCGGCGGAATCCTTTATTCCGCACATACCAAATACAATCGCCAGCCCACGAAGCGGGGCTGGAACAACAGCGTTGCCGCGATCGCGGAGACGGCGCAGGTGGCGAAGGATGCAAAGGTCGACCTCGTGCTGGAGATCGTGAACCGGTTCGAGACGAACCTTCTGAACACGACAGCTCAGGGGCTGAAGTTCATCTCCGAGACGGGCTCGGACCAGGTTCGTCTTCACCTCGACACGTTCCACATGAACATTGAGGAAGCGAATCCCGCCGCCGCAATCCGTCTTGCCGGCGACAAGATCGGCTATTTCCATGTCGGCGAGAGCAACCGCGGCTACCTCGGTGACGGCGTCATCAACTTCGATCTCATCTTCGATGCGCTGCTCGACATCGACTACAAGCGCGACGTCGTGTTCGAAAGCTTCTCAACGGCAGTCGTCGACGAAGGCCTCTCGCTCGCCTGCGCGATCTGGCGTGATACCTGGACCGACAACGATCCACTGGCTGCGCATGCCAAGCGATTTATCGAGCTGAAATACGAGGAAGCCAAGCGTCGCCGTGCCACCAACGCTCGGCCCTGATAATCCTTCTGGCGGCCTCCTCCGACCGTGTAGGGTTGGTTGAAGTCGATTTGAAGGGATTGGAACATGAACGACACCGTCTCCATAGGCAGTTCGCCGCGCAGGATTCGACAGAACAACATCGTCGCCGCCCTGCAGACGATTTACAGCAACCGCTGCATGAGCCGTGCCGATCTGGCGCGAAAGCTCGGAATGAACCGATCGTCGTCGGGCGAGATCGTCGCCGAACTGACGGAAGGCGGCTTCGTCAAGGAAATGGACGGAACCAGCCAGCAGCGCACCGAGCACTCGCGCGCAGGGCGTCCCGGGATCATGCTGGAACTGGTTCCGGACGCGGCTTTCTTTGTCGGCATCGAGATCGGTGTGGAGCATATCTCGGCGGCAGTTGTCGATCTCTGCGCTGACATTCAAGTCTGTCGCAAGCTGCCTTTCGATGCGCCTTCCTCAACCGTCGAGGCGGCGGTCGATCACGGTGTCGAACTGATCCTCGGAGCAATGGAGGAGCGGATGATCGAGCGATGCAGGGGATTGGGGATATCGACTCCCGCCCACATCGGTCCGGATGGTTTCGTGAGCCTTGCCCCGATCATTGGATGGCGCAACGTCCCATTGAAGGAGATTGCACGCGCTGCGTTTCCGGCGAGCGTCCCGATAGCGGTTGAGAACGACGCCAATGCGTTTGCCATCGGAGACAGCTACCGAAACGGCAGTGCCGGCGTCACGCTCTTCCTTCTCATGGAGACCGGCGTCGGCGGCGGCATCGTGATCGATGGGAAGCTGTTTCGTGGCGGCCACGGTCTCGCAGGTGAAATCGGCCATACGCTCGTGCCGGGAAGCGGCGGCCAGAAATTCGAGCAACTGATCGGGCGCGAGATACTTATTACTCAATACCGCCAGGCGACCGGACGAAGCGACGCCGATTTGCAGGAGTTTCTAAGCGATGTCCGCGACCGGGTTCCCGACGCGGTCAACATCGCCGAGACTTGGTCGCGCCACCTCGCATACGCCCTCTTGCAGGCCTGCCGCTTGATCGATCCGGACAGGATTGTGCTCGGCGGATCCGTGGCCTCCCTCTATCCGATGGTGGCTGCGCGCGTGGCGGCCCACATGTCGGAGGGCCAGAATATTCCATTTCCAACTCCGGAGATCGTTGTCGACGGAGACGCGGAATTCGGCTCGGCTTTTGGGGCGGCATGCATTCTTCACCAGCGTTTCCTTTCTCTGGAGAACGAAGAGTTCGGCGGCGAAGACGGAACGCAGCAACGAGTAACGGCCACTTCGTAACGACAACAGTTATCGAAAGAAGGATTGCTATGACTTCCGCACTGGCTCCCGACGAAATGGGCCCAACGGTGTGCGTGGGAGAGATCCTCGTGGAGATCGTCGCCACCACAGTCGGCGATGGATTCATCGACGCGCAGCCCCTGGTCGGCCCGTTTGCCAGCGGGGCGCCCGCAATCTTCATATCGCAGTGCGGACGTCTCGGGGGTCGCGCAGCCATGGTTGGCGCCGTGGGCGACGACGATTTCGGCCGCTTGAATATCGATCGTCTCAAGCATGACGGCGTCGATGTCTCCGCCATTTCGATCGATCCCGAATATCCTACCGGCAGCGCTTTCGTCCGCTACCGCAAGGATGGATCGCGAGACTTCGTATTCAATGTGGCCAAATCTGCCGCCGCACGCTTCGGCTGGACGCAGCAGGTCAGCGATCTCATCAATCGCAGCGGACATCTGCACGTAATGGGTACCGCGCTGTCAATGCCGAGCGCCCGGGAGGTCATCGACAAATCGGTCGACATCATCAAGTCCCGTGGCGGCACGCTTTCCGTAGACCCGAACATCCGGAAGGAATTGAAGCTCGACGAAGATACTGAACGCCGCTTCGCGAAGCTCGTGGCGGCTGCGGACCTGCTTCTGCCTTCCGGCGAGGAGGTCGAGCGAGCGGCTGGCGTGGACGGCGAGGAAAACGCAATACGACGCCTGTTGAAGATGGGCGTGAAAGAAGTGGTGCTCAAACGCGGACCCAACGGCGCGACATACTTCGGCAGAGATCGCGAGCGCATCGACGCGCCCGCTTTTGTCGTCGAGGAAGTGGATCCCACGGGCGCCGGTGATTGCTTCGGAGGCGCGTATCTCGCGTGCCGCAGGCTCGGCATGCCGCCGCACGATGCCCTGACATACGCCGCCGCGGCAGGCGCGCGAAACGTGACCATGCGTGGGCCGATGGAAGGAGCCGGCACCCGCGAAGAACTCGACGGGTTCATCTCCGCGACCGAGAGACGTTCCTGATGCAGATCCATCTCAACGAATTTGCGGCGTTCAAGATCGCCGCGGCCCGAGGGGCATCACGGGCCGGCCGTGAGAAGCGTGGCTGACTATCACGCGGCTTGACGCGTCGGCGAAGAATAGCGCGAGAGCGACGCTCCGAGCGCACGAAAAGGGAATTTAAATGGAGGAGAAGAAAATGGACGAGCTCAAAGGAAAGGTGGCTGCGGTTACAGGCGCGGCTTCAGGGATCGGACTGGCATCGACCGAGGCCATGATTGCCGCAGGCGCGACAGTTGTTCTGGTCGACCGCGATGAGAAGGCGCTGGGGTCGGTTTGCGAGCGCCTTGGCAATCACGCGATCCCATTGGCGATTGATTTGCTGGACCCTGACAAATGCGCCTTGTTGCTGGATGGCGTGCTCTCGAAGGTCGGGCAGCTTGACATTCTGCATGCCAACGCCGGAACGTATATCGGAGGCGACCTGACGGAAGCCAATCTTGATGCCATCGATCGGATGCTGCACCTGAACGTCAATGTCGTCATCAAAAACGTTCGGACGGTCATCCCACATATGATCGAACGTGGAACGGGCGACATCGTCGTCACAAGCTCGGTCGCCGGCCATTCGGCGATTCCATGGGAACCGGTTTACTCTCCATCGAAGTGGGCGATGACGTGCTTTGTGCAAACGATGCGTCGCCAGCTTCTAAAAAGCGGAATACGCGTCGGTTCGGTTTCTCCAGGACCCGTTATCAGCGCGCTGCTCGCCGATTGGCCGGAAGAAAACCTGCGCAAGGCGAAGGAGGCGGGCGCCCTGATTGAACCCAAGGAAGTGGCGGATGCGATCATGTTCATGCTGACGCGTCCGCGCAATGTGACCATCCGCGACATCGTCGTCCTGCCAAGCGCATTCGACATCTGAAGGATCGAGTCATGGGTTACCAGGAAAAATTTCGTCTCGACGGAGAATGCGCGGTCGTCACCGGCGGCGGCCGTGCGATCGGACTTTGTTGCGCGCACGCTCTGGCGGAGGCTGGCGCGGCGGTCGTCGTCATAGAACGCAGCGAGGCCGACGCTCAGGAGGTATTGGCCTTGCGGGGAAGGGGCTATGACATTGAGCTGCGAATCGGCGATGTGACAGACGCCAGGCGCATTGAGGCGATCGCCACGGAGCTTGCGGAGGGCGGACGTCCGGCCACGATCCTGGTGAACAATGCAGGGATCGGCAAGAGCGGCACTCCATCGGAAGATGTCACGGACTCCGATTGGCTCCAGATAATGAGCGTAAATGTCAACGGCGTGTTCTGGTGCTCACGTTCGTTTGGCCGGCACATGATCGCCATGAAGCGGGGCGCTATCGTCAACCTCGGTTCGATGTCCGGAATCATCTGCAACCGGCCGCAGCCGCAGACCCCTTACAACGTTTCCAAGGCGGCGGTTCATCACCTCACGCGTTCCATGGCCGCAGAGTGGGCGCAGTACGGCGTCAGGGTGAATGCGGTGGCGCCGACATATATCGAGACGCCGATGGTTGCGGCAGTCGAGGCCAATCGCGATCGGATTCCGATCTGGCTTGCCGATACTCCGATGGGAAGGATGGGCACTCCAGAGGAGGTTGCCAGTGCGGTCCTCTTTCTGGCATCGAGCGCCGCGAGCCTGATGACAGGCGCTATCGTCAACGTCGATGCCGGCTTCACCTGCTGGTAGGTAAAGCGTTCAATCACTACATAATCCCGATCGCGACGGGCGCTCTTGCGGCTAGTCCGCCGCATATTTTTATGGGATCAAGCGAGCTGGCTTTTGATGGGTGAACCAGCAAAGAGTGACGAAGAGTTCGAGCGCGCCCTTGCCGGCATCCCGGACGGCTACACCGAGGGCGAGTTCGACTGCCGCCGTTGGGGGACGACGGTGAAGCGGTCTCCGGACGGCAAGAGGATCTGGCTCTACGCCGAGGATCTGGCCGGAACCGACATTGTCAGCTTCAATCTGTATATGCTGGCTCAGCGGGGCTTCACCTTGAAGCCTTGCGAGATGTCCTATGAGAAGGTCGTCGGCTTTGTTGTGGGCTTTCGTCCCCTCGTTCCACACGCAGCAGAAAGGTGACGTCATGATCGAAATTCCATATCGCAATGCGCTCATCATTGGCGCAGGGTTCGGTATCAGCGGATCGCTTGCGAGGCTCCTGCGCTCGGTCGGCATCCCCGTCGTGCTCGCCGCTCGCAATATCGATAAGCTCGCGCCGTTGGTCGATGAAACGGGCGCCATCGCGCTGCCGGTCGATGCCAGCGATGCCTCCCAGATCGAACGGCTGTTCGCCGAGACCGAAGCGCGGATCGGCGCGCCGGAAATCGTGGTCTATAATGCCAGCGGGCGGCTTCGCGGCCCTATCGCCGAACTCGACCCGGTGGACGTGGAGAAGGCCGTCGCCGTCTCGGCCTTGGGCGCGTTCTATACGGTGCAGCAGGCCGCGAAACGCATGCTGCCGGCCGGTAAGGGTGCGATCCTTCTCACCGGCGCCACCGCAGGCGTGAAGGGATTCGCGCTGTCGGCACCCTTCGCCATGGGAAAGTTCGCATTGCGTGGCCTGGCGCAGAGCGCCGCGCGTGAGCTGGCGCCAAAGGGGATCCATGTCGCCCATGTCGTGGTCGACGGCGGCGTGCGCGCCGAGCATCGGCCCGATCCGCCGGACCGGCCCGACAGCACGCTCGATCCCGACGCAATCGCACAGTCCTATATCGACCTCCTACGCCAGCACCGAAGCGCCTGGTCCTGGGAACTCGAAATCCGGCCTTGGGTCGAGAAGTTCTGAGCACCTGGAAGGGTCCGTGGCGGTTCTATGGGCGACGGCTCGGTATTGCGGGGGTGCGTCAGCGTGGGCGACTCACCCGAGCCGCATGGTTAGTTCGACACCGCTCGGAAGCTGCGTCGACATGTAACCGTTCGCAGGCGATCTGACTCGCGCCAGGTAGTCGGGGCAGTAGTCGACGTCGTCGGCGACGATCAACGATCCTGGTCGCAGGCGGCTTTCGAGCAGCCCCAGGACCTCGCAGTACAGGGCTTTGGCACCGTCCAGCAGAATAAGGTCGATCGTATCTGGAAGGTCGATGCTTAGCGTTTCCAATGCATCGCCCGGTCTGATCTCCACCAGGTCGATGAGGCCCGCTTCGAAGAAATGACGCTGCGCCCGCTCGACCTTCTCGGTTTCGAACTCCGTCGTGATCAGGCGCCCGCCGCCGTTATCGCGCAGCGCGGCGGCCAGGAATAGCGTCGACAAGCCCAACGAGGTTCCGAACTCGACGATCGTCCTGGCGTTGCTGCTCCTGGCCAGCATGTAGAGCAGTGTCCCGGTCTCCCGAGACACAGCGAGCGGAAGGTCCTTCAACCGTCCATAGAAGTCGAGGTAATCGGTTTTGCTTCGCATCAGGCGTTCCCGCTCCTCTTCCGACATCTGCGCGATTGCAGGATCTCGGGGAGGCCAGGCTTCCTCTGCCTCCTCGAAAAGGCGGTCCAGCAGGGCGGCAAGCCGGGCATTTGAAAGGGTCGTCATCTCGGATCTCCAGTCGAAGCAAGGTTGTTCTTGTGCTCGAAGTGAAAATACGAATAATTCGTCGCGTTCGCTAATCGCGTTCTGAGGAGTGACCATGACCGATCGCCAGAAGGCCCGGATTTCCTCGCGAAAGGAGCCGAAACAGGCCCGCTCAACCGGGCTTGTCGCGACAATTTTGGAAGCCGCTATTCAGGTTTTGGAACGGGAGGGAGCGCAACGATTCACCACCGCACGGGTGGCCGAAAGAGCCGGCGTCAGCGTCGGATCGATATACCAGTACTTTCCGAACAAGGCCGCCATCCTCTTCCGTCTTCAGAGCGACGAGTGGCGGCAGACCAACGATCTGCTGATCACCATTCTCGCCGATTCTGGCACAGCGCCACTGGAGCGGCTTCGCACGCTCGTCCACGCCTTCGTTCAGTCGGAATGTGACGAGGCATCGATGCGTGTTGCGCTTAATGACGCGGCTCCACTCTATCGCGCCGCGCCGGAGGCAGAGGATGTTAGAGCCTCCGGGGATGACGCTGTTCGCGCGTTCATGTATGAGGCGCTCCCGAATGCATCGGATTCGGCCCGAGATCTAGCCCGCGAGCTGATCATGACGACGTTGAGCGACGTCGGAAAACGGTTTTCGGAGAAGCCCCGCACCAGGGACGAGATCGAAACTTATGCCGGAGCCATGGCCGACATGTTTTGCGCGTATCTCGCCACGATCAGTGGCTCCGGAGCTCCTCGATGATGAATTCGCTGGCCAAAGCGGAAGTATGGATCGGCATTGATGCTGTCGAGGGCGATCATCAGCGGCGTCTCTATGGCCCGCCCGCCATCGATCCGACTACGACCATCACCAATGCATCCACGTCGATTTCACCATTCACCTCGATCCCATCAGCCGTTCGGCGGACCTTGAGGTTCTGAGGCCGCTCTGCCGCCTGTCTCTCCAGTTCCTCGATAACCGCCGAGATCGCTTTCGCTTCCAGCGGCGTGTCGTTCAGATCGCTGGTACCCATTTTCGAGAACGCTCCTTCCTTTCGCTCGGGATAGTGCTTGAACTCGCATTCGAAATGCCGGCCGCTGGCACCATGCCGGAAAGGTGGTGGCCGCATGTCTTCTACCGGGAACCGCGCGTCAGGGCGCGCGATCGGTCAGCCTTGTGGCGCCTTCCTGAGATGCGCAATGAGCGCAGCAATAGATTACCTCGTCTTGCTCGACGCCATGGCCGATGACACGGCAACCGCAATGAGGGCAGGATGGCGCCAATTTTTGAATGGCGCATTCGAAGCTGTCAAAAGTATAGGTTTTCCCCGCCATCGAAACATTGAAGGATTTGTCATATTCATTACCGCACAGGTCGCAGCGTGCCATGAAAGTTCTCCTCGTTTGAACGGTCCTGGCAATCAATCCTTCGGGCATTGATTTTGTTCCGATATGTCGAGGAGCAAAGCGCATGCCATGCGAAGACCGGTTGGGCTGCATCGACATGCAGGAACGATGCGAAAAGGCGGACTGGCGCGCACGCGAAAGAGTGCGCGAGGAGCTTTATCCACCCGTCAGTGGGGCCGCACGAATACATTCAAGCGCATCATCGCGGAGACGACGGCGCCCGTGTCCAGGCGCCTTCGGACGGGCTGGTCACCCATGGTCATGGTTTTCTCCGAGATGATGCTGGAATGGCCATCTATTGCCTGGTTTCCGCCGACGACCACCATATTGTGCTTGTCATCAAAGCGTTTGAAGAAGGCGACGTGGCCCAGTCCAATGTTCTTGCCCGTTGAGGCGCTAAAACACGTAAAGACAGCGAGATCGCCCTCTTTAGGGGGATCGACAGCAACGAATGCGGGCGGCAGAAATGATTGAGACCATGCGCTCGCACTCCCGGCACCTCCATTGCGGCGAATGCAAAAGTTGACGAACGCTGCGCACCATGGAATGGGATCGTCTTGCGGGTAGAGCAAGCTTTCCTTGAGAAACTCGGCGATCAAAGGGTTCAATGGCGCGGGCGGGGGCAACTGCGAGATAATCGCGGGCCTGGCATCGAAATAACGATCCACGAAACTCTGGGCGATGTCGATCGGGCGCGGTCCGACCGGCGTTAAGTCGATGGCCTCGCGCGCATGTTTGATCTCAGCCTTGATCGGCTTGAGCCGTTTCGCAGATGGTTTGCGTGATGCGGGCTTCGGCGGTGGATATTGAAGTTGGAGAATGACTTCCCGCCCCGTTTTGCGCGCAAGGACGACTTCAGACTTGAGCACCGGAAAAGCTGCAATCAGGGCCACGAGGGCCCGCCGGGTGAGCATCGGTCTTCCTCTTGCGCGCGGCCTGCATTTGTCCAGTGTGGCCGCGTCACCGTTGGAACGCCTGATTGTCAACAGGGTTCCGCGACGCGCTGTCGCCTGTCTTCGGCCCCAAAATCCGCCCTAGGAAATGGTCGGGTCGAGCTTGTCGCGCAGCCAGTCGCCGGCCATGCTGATGGAGAGGGTCGTCAGCATGATGACGAAGGATGGGGCGAGCATGATCCAGGGGGCACGGGTGAGATATTCGCGGCCATAGCCGACCATGTTGCCGAGGCTCGTCATTGGCGGCTGGACGCCGAGACCCAGGAAGGAAAGGCTGCTTTCCATGAGGATGATCTCCGGGAAGGTCAACGTCATGGAGACGATCAGGGTCGAGGCAATGTTCGGCAGGATGTGTCTTGCATAGACATGCGAGGGACCGGCGCCGAGCTGGGTGACGGCTGCGGCATAGCCCTGACTGCTTGCGGCGATCGCAAGGCCGCGGGCGATGCGGGCATAGCGTTCCCAGCCGTAGAAGCCCATGAGGCAGATGAGGAGCAGCAGCGACGAGCCGAAGAAGGCAAGAACCGCGAGCGACATGATGAGGAAGGGCAGGGCCGCCTGGAAATCGGCGAGCATCAGGACAAACTGCTCGACAATGCCGCGGAAATAGGCCGCGAGGAACCCGAGCAATGTACCGAAAAAGGCCGAGATCAGCGTTGCGCCGAAGGCGATGAGCAGCGAGACGCGGATGGATTCTATCAGGCGCGAGAGCACGTCGCGGCCGAGTTCGTCCGTGCCGAGCAGATGCGCCGGATTGCCGGGGAGAGACAGGCGGTTCCTCAGATCGAAGGCGGTGATGTTATAGGGTTTGATCCAGTCCGCCGTGAGCGCGATCAGCACCATGACGACGATCCAGACGAGCGAGATCGCGACCAGAAGCGGCACCTTCCGCTTTCGTTTCGAACGGCTTTGCGAGGCGGCGGCTTCGGACTGGACGGATAGATTGGCCATGGGATGCCCCTCAGTGTCTTGCCTGGTTGTTGCGCAGGCGCGGGTCGAGATAGCCGTAGAGAATGTCGACGACGAAATTCGAAAGCACCATGGTCGTTGCGACGAAAAGCAGGATGCATTGCACGATGGCAAGGTCGCGATTGGCGACCGCCACGACCAACAGACGGCCGACGCCGGGCCAGGAGAAGAGCGATTCCACGACGACGGCGCCGGCGATCAGTGTCCCGACCATGAAGCCCGCAACCGTGACGATCGGGATGGCGGCGTTCGGCAGCGCATGCTGCCAGACCACATCGCGCCAGCTCGAACCCTTGGCGCTTGCGGTGCGGATATAGGGCTGTCCCATCACCTCGATCATGGCGCTGCGCGAGAAGCGCGCCAGGATCCCCGCGCCGCCGACGCTCATGGTGACGATCGGCAAGATGGCATGGACCCAGCTGTCCTGTCCGCCCGAAGGCAGAAGGCCGAGGGTGACCGAGAAGATCAGGACGAGGATAAGGCCGAGAACGAAGCTCGGCATTGTGAAGCCGACGATGGCGCCCGCCATGACGCTGCGGTCCAACGTACTGTCGCGATGGAGGGCGGCATAGACGCCGGCGGGAATGCCGATCAGAAGCTTCAGGATCAGCGCCGGGACGGTGAGTTCCAGCGTCGCCGGGATACGTTCGAGCACCATCTCGATCGCCGATTGGCCGTCGCGCATCGAGATGCCGAGATCGCCACGCGCGATCGCCGCGAAATAGCGCAGATACTGCACCCATATCGGCTGGTCGAGACCCCAGGCAGTGCGGAAGGCAGCGATTGCCTCGGGCGGGGCCTCCGGTCCGAGGATGATCAGTGCCGGATCGCCGGACATGCGCAGCACGACAAAAGCGAAGGTGATGACCAGGACAATGGTCATCAGGGCGCGAAAAGCACGCACGAGAAAGAAACGCAGCATGATCAGCGGTCCTCCGAGGCAGCGCTCGGCGCTATGAGGTGGCAGGCGGCCTTGCGCCCAGCTTCGACCGAAAGAAGCGTCGGCACTTCGGTGCGGCAGCGCGCCGTCGCCAGGCCGCAGCGCGGATGGAAGGCGCAGCCGGACGGGCGGGCAGCCGGGTTCGGCGGTTCGCCGGAAAGGATGATGCGGTCGCGCAGCGCCGTGCCGGGGACGGGAACGCTCGAAACCAGTGCCTTTGTGTAGGGGTGCAGCGGCCGCCGGAAGATCTCGTCCGAGGAGGCCTCCTCGACGATGCGGCCGAGATACATCACCGCCACGCGGTCGGCGATGTTGCGCACGACCTTGAGGTCATGGCTGATGAAGGCCATGGCGATGCCCTGCTTCTCCTGCAGGTCGCGCAGCAGGTTGACGACCTGCGCCTGGATGGAAACGTCGAGCGCGGAGACGGGTTCGTCGCAGACGAGCAGTTGCGGGCTGGTCGCGATCGCCCGGGCGATGACGACGCGTTGGCGCTGGCCGCCGGAAAGCTCGTGCGGATAGCGTTCGGCCTGATCACGCCGGAGGCCGACGGCGGCCATGAGCGAGTGGACCCGGTCCCGCCGCTCCTGTTCGGTTCCGATCCTGTGAAGAAAGAGCGGCTCGCCGATCTGCGCGCCGATCGGCAGCCGCCTGTCGAGGGCGGCAAGCGGGTCCTGATAGACGAACTGCATGCGCGCCCTGAGCTTGCGCCAGGCGGCTGTCTTCAGATGCGGCAGGCCTTCCCCCTCGAAGCGGACACTGCCCTCGGTCGGCTCCTCGAGGCCGAGAAGAAGACGGCCCGTCGTCGACTTGCCGGAACCGGACTCGCCGACGATGCCGAGCGTAGTGGCAGGCGCGACCGAAAGGGAGACGCCGTCAAGCGCGCGCACCGCCATCTGCCGACCGAAGAGGCCACGGCGCGTCGAATAGGTCTTGACCAGATTGTTGGCTTCGATCAGCGGAGCAGCATTCATGCCAGTTCCACTCCCTGACCGGTGTGCATGGCAGGGTGCATGGAGGGCGCAGCTCCCGCGCCGACCGGGTGGAAACAGGCGGCGGCATGCGTGCCGCCGACTGTCTCCAGCGGCGGTACGGTATTGTGACAGAGGTCGGAGGCGCGCGTGCAACGCGGCGCGAAGGAGCAGCCGCCCGGCATGCGGCCGGGCTGCGGAACAGTTCCCGGGATCGGCACCAGACGTTCGCGGCTACCATCGAGCCGGGGAATGGCGTCGAAAAGGCCGCGCGTATAGGGATGCCTCGGATCGCGGAACAGAGTTTGCATCGAACATTTCTCGATGATGCGCCCGGCATACATGACGCAGACGCGCTCGCAGATCTGCGAAACGGCGCCGAGATCGTGGCTGATGAAGACGACGGCCATGCCGGTTTCCTCGCGCAGGGAAATCAGGAGGTCGAGAATCTGCGCCTGGATCGTCGCATCGAGCGCGGTCGTCGGCTCGTCGGCGACGAGCAGGTCGGGATTGCCCGCGAGCGCCATGGCGATCATCAGGCGCTGGTTCTGTCCGCCGGAGAATTCATGCGGAAAATTGTCAAAGCGGCGTGGCGCATCGGGAATGCCGACCATCTCCATCAGACGGATGCTCTCGTTGCGGGCGCCCTTGCCGGTCAATCCGCGATGCAGCTCCACCGCCTGCGCAATCTGCCGTCCGACGCGGATCACCGGATTGAGTGCGCTCGATGGATCCTGGAAGATCATCGCAATGCGCCCGCCGCGAATGCTTTCGAGCTTTGCCCGTGGGGCGCCGACGAGCTGATCGCCGGCAAGGCGGACATCGCCCGAAATAGCGGCCTTGCCCGGCAGCAGGCCAAGGGCGGCGAGCCACGTCACGGACTTGCCGCAGCCGGATTCACCGACGAGGCCGACGGCTTCGCCTTTTTCGATCGTCAGATCGATCCCGTGAAGGACCGGGACACCATCAAAGGCGACTTTCAGATTTGCGATTTCGACCAGTGCCATCACGCGTCTCCTTTCTCGGACGCGTTACGGCTCACGGCCGGCGTCCAGAACGGGAGCGGGCCGGACATCCCCTATCCGGCCCGCTCTCTCTTTACGCCCAGTTGCCCGGGCGGAAGTCCATGGCGAAGGCCGGAGAGGCCTTCCACTTGATGGACTTCGGCTTCGCCGTGAAGACCGCGTTCTGATGCAGTACCGTGTAGGCGGGGTCTTCACGCTCGGCGATCTCGAGCATGCGCTGGAAGACGACCTTGCGACGGGCGCGATCGGTCGAAGTTTCCAGTTCGTTCGACAGCGTGTTGAACTCGGCGTTGGTCCATTCGCCGGTCTGCTGCTGCTGGCCGTTCGGGCCGTGCTGGGCGACGAGCGAGGAGACCGGATCGTTAAAGGGGGCGGAGTTCGACCAGTCGCGCACCGCGCGGCCCGGACCCTTTTCCTGGATCTGCTGCCAGTTCTCGGTCATCTGGATTTGGACGTTGAGGCCGGCCTGGTTCCACATCTCGACCAGGATCTGCGCCGTCGGCACCTGGTTGGTGTAGTAGTTGTTCAGCAGGCGGTAAGGGATCGGGTCGCCCTTGTAGTTCGCCTGCTTGACGAGGCTCTTTGCGAGCTCCAGGTCGAATTTCGCAACGTCCCAGTTGTCGACGAACATGTTGGCGGAGCGATAGGTCTCGAACTGCAGGCCCTTCGGCACCACGGTGCGGCCGAGCCACAGGGAGTCGACGATCGCCTGGCGGTCGATCGAATGCGTGATCGCGCGGCGGATGAGCGGGTTCTGAAGCTGCGCATGATGGGCGTCGAAGACAGTGAGGCGATAGTTCTGGATCGTGCCACCCTGCACTTCGAAGGCGGCGTTCTTCTCGATGCCTTCGATCTGGTCCGGCGGAATATCGCAGGCGAAGTCGTATTCGCCCGAAAGCAGGCCGTTGATGCGCGAGGCGACTTCCGGAACTTCGACGAAGCGGATCTGCTTCAGCGGCGGACGTCCGCCCCAATATTCGTCATGGGCGACATAAACAAGCGAATTGTCCGGCTTGAACTCGGAGACAATGTAGGGGCCGGTCGTGATCGGCTTGCGCGCCCAGTCGAGATAGGAAGGAGCCTCATCCCAGCCGCGGCGGCTTAGGATCTCGCTGCCGTAGCGCATGATGCGGCCTTCCAGCGTGACATCAGGCGTGGCGTTGATGAAGCGCACCGTGTAGCGATCCACGACCTGGACGCCTTCGAGCGCCGGCCAGGAACGGCGGGCGACGGCCGGCACTTCCGGCGGCAGTTCCTTGGTCTGGCGGTTGGTCGGGTTGGAGGTGTCGTCGATGAAGATCGTCTTGCCGGTCGCCGGCTGCGTATTGCCGAACATGCGCGACTTGCCGAAGCTGAAGGCCACGTCCTCGGCCGTCAACTCGTCGCCATTGTGGAACTTGACGCCCTGGCGCAGCTTCAGCTCGACCGTCTTGTCGTCGATGCGGCGCCATTCGGTGGCGAGCAGCGGGATGGATTCGAGGCTGCCGCGCAAGTTGCGGCCGATCAGGCCTTCCCAGAGCGAGGCGAAGATCCGCTCGCCGACATTCGACTGCTCGCGCAGGACGTCCAGCGTGTTGGAATTGGAAATCTTCTGAACGGCGATCGTGACGGATGGACGGTTGTCCGCCTGAGCGATGGAAAAGCGCGGAAGGATCAGCGACCCTGCAACGCCCGTTGCAAGTCCGAGCGCCCCCCGGCGTGTGATATTGACCATGGCACCAAATCTCCTTGAGGTTTCAATTGGTCGCTGCCGACAGGCGTGCCGCCGGTGCGATAACGAGTCAGCTTTGAGCAGTAGGACTGCAGAACTTTCGATGTGCGCTGCTCCCCAAGCAGCCGCGCATTGAAAATTCATTCCCCTCATGCACGCGAAACGGGTGCGAGCCAAAAAATGAGCACGTGTTCGATCGCAATAATGAGAACGCTTTTCTGCTCATGGTCCCCGCCTTTCGCGACGCTGTTTGCCGCTCGACTGTTTCAGGGACATGACTGAAAGCTCACAGTTCCATGAAAGTTTTCTGACGGAAATTTTTCAGTCGATGTAACACGCCCGACATAAACGAGGGCCATATAGCGCTCCAAGCGATCTCCGGTTCGTCTTTGTCGCGCAGAATTCCTTCCTTTTATCGATTGGAGCTTCCATGCCCTCCTTGCCCATTCTTGGCGCCGCCATGACCCTCGACGAAGTCGAAATCCACCGTGACTGGCTTATGGAAAAGCCGCGTGACCTGGAACTGCAGAGCTTCGTCGATGCATCCGTTCTGAACGGCGACTGGACGCCGCTTGCCGAGCGCGCCCGCACGCTGCTTCGCGGCCACCAGGGTCGCCTCGGCATCCATGGCCCGTTCTGGGGCTTCATCATCGCCTCGCAGGATCCGGACATCCGCACCGTGGTCAGCAAGCGCCTCGTACAGGGCATCGACGTCTGCGCTGCGATCGGCGCCACGCAGATGGTCATCCACAGCCCCTATACGACCTGGTCCTACAACAATCTCGACGCCAATCCCGGCGAGCGCGAACGGATCACCGAACATTGCCACCTGACGATGCGCGAGGCCGTGAAGAAGGCGGAAGACATCGGCTGCACCATGGTCATCGAAAACATCGAGGACATCGACCCCAACCTGCGCGTCGCACTCGCCGACAGCTTCAACTCGCCGGCCGTCGCCGTCTCGATCGACACCGGCCATGCCCATTATGCCCACGGCTCGACAGGTGCTCCGCCTGTTGATTACTACGTCACGGCAGCCGGCAACCGCCTGCAGCACGTGCACCTGCAGGACGCCGACGGCTACGCCGACCGCCACTGGAGCCTCGGCGAAGGCACCATCCTCTGGCATTCGGTCTTCACCGCGCTTGCAAAGCTCGACAGCAATCCGCGCCTGATCATTGAGATCAAGGACAAGTCGAAGATCCCGGCCTCCGCCGCCTATCTGGCGTCGCTCGGACTCGCAGAGTAAGACTTATCGCCAAGCGTCCGCTACGGGCGGATGTCTCGGCGGGGCGCGTTCAAAGATCACCGCCGCAGGCCTGTCAAGGCCATTGTCTGGCGTGGACGCCTCCCAGTCTCCCTCATTCCTGTGCCTGTCACAGGAATCCAGCCGCCGTGCGTCCGCACGGCGAAAAGACTCTTGTTGGTGTCGCCAGGAGCTTCGTTTGGCACATGGCCGGAGGATGACGGAGTGTGGGGAGGCAAAGGGGCAAACTCACCCCCTTGTCGATGCATGGAACGGCAAGAGAGAACTCTGAAAAAGAGTCCCTCGCGCCGTGGACACGGCGCGGCCTGGATCCCTGTGACAAGCACAGGGAAGAGGGCGTGTGGGGAGGCGTCTGCGCCAGACACCAATCCCCGAGACTCACTGCAAGCGACGGTTTCTTTCCGACGCTCCACGACGCAGGTGTCGTCGGCTGAACTGACTTGATGACGGCCGAGAGAGATGAGGCACCTTACGCGCGACACCTGCTGCATGGCTTTATCCTCAAATCGGTTCTGACTTAAGGAACCATGCAGTAGTGGTTTTGTTAGCCACTGCTGCATGGAAGCACATAGACCTTCGTATAGGTCATACCCTTCCTGAGTCTATCCGCTCCTTTCCTCCTGGCCAGTAGTCAGGCCGGGAAGCGTGCCGTTATCGTGCACATGCGTGCTCCCGGGGCCGTCGCCCCAATCGGCCCCATCGAGGTACGGATCATGAATAAGCCAGCCGCTATTCTCCTTGCAATCCTGACCGCTGCTCCGGCAGCAGCGCATGATGCGTTGCCAACGGCGGCGCAGCCGAACGGATGGACATATCCGCTTTCCTGCTGCAGCGGAATGGATTGCCACCAGGTCCGCGATCAAGCGGTTCTCGAAGGCCCTCGTGGCTATGTCATCAAGCTTACCGGGGAGCTCATCACCTCACGGGACAGTCGCATCAAGGACAGCCCGGACGGGCTGTTTCACCAATGCACGGTGGGCGGCGAACCGACAGGCCGCACCATCTGCCTCTTCGTTCCTCCGCGTTCTTACTGAGCACTGCGACTACAAAAGCTGCAGCACAGTTCGTGCGACGCAGTGGTGATCCGGGCATTAGCGATCCGGCGTCTCATCGGACACTTCCGTCCCCGGCGTGACCGGAATAAACCGCCGCGCGACCATCCAGCAGGCAAGCGCCCAGGTGGCACCCGCACACCAGCCGCCGAGCACATCCGTCGGAAAGTGGACGCCGAGATAGATGCGGCTGAGCCCGATGATCAGCGTCAGGAAAACCGCGACCGCCATTACGAAGATACGGGTCGAGCGATAGATCTGCGCGCGCGCCAGAAGCGCGCCGAGGGTGAGGTAGGTCACGGCCGAAAGCATGGCGTGACCGCTCGGAAAGCTCAGATCGTGGACCTCGATCAGATGCGGCACAATCTCCGGCCTCGGCCGGGCGACGCCGAGCTTCAGTAAGGTACTCACGAGCCAGCCGCCGAGCACCGAAAGCAGCATGAAAATGGCGATCGCCCGCCTGCGGTCGAGCAGCAGATAGAGGGTCACCAGCACCGTCATCAGGGTCAGCACGGTGACGCCGCCAAGGCTGGTGGTGTCGTTGACGGCATGGGTCAGCCAAGCCGGCCCGATCGGCTGGGACAGGTTGCCGGGCTCACGCAGCGACAGCAGGATGGTCTCGTCGAAACGGCGCGTATCGCCTTCCAGTACCTCGTCCGCCAGCCAGCGGAAGAGGAAGAGGCCGCCGGAGAGGGCGGCGAACATGGCCAGCGTCAGGGGTTCGTAGGCGTTGAGCCAGTTGGTCAGCCGGTTTTTATGGGAGCGGGGATCGGTCATGAGAGGTTTTTAATCTGCATGATGCCCTGTCGCTGCCGGGAGAAGCCTAGGCAGACTCTACCATTGGCTAAAGTCGGTCGGCAATGGAAAGGCGCCGTTGGCGACCGTCAGCCGCCGCCGCTGCTGGTTGAACACAAGGCGACATCGAATACAGAACTCTGCGCACCAGAGTAAAAAAACTTGCGTTATAGCAACCGCCGAAGCTCTGGTCCCCGACGGGCGACGACTGCTCCATGACATAGCCGCATGAGACGCCTACGGGGTGTCCTTAATATCAAAGCGTGCGATCTTACCGCTCTCTATGCGAAAGATGTGCATCACCGTCTTGTCCCCCAGCCCATGGGTCTGCCCCTTTAGCGGCTGGCCATCGAGATCGAACACGGATTGGATCACCTCGACAGCGACGACACCACTATCTGTTGTCTCAAATGCCACTGGCTCAACGTATGGACTGACAACCGCCCATTGCCGTGTCCAATAATCGCGCACAGCTTCACGCCCATGGACATGGCCTCCATCCATACCGTTCGCCCAAACGACATCATCGGCAAGCTCGGTGAGTACAGCGCTGATGTCTCTCGCGTTAAAACGGTCGTAGATGCGTTTGACAACTTGAATATGAGTTTCAGACATATCGTTTCCTCAAGGTAGGTTAAAAGGCTCATTGGAGGTATGGAGCGGAACTTGCCATCTCGCTCGTGGATATATATACGTACATATGTATTTTGCAGTCAACCACAGGCAGAGGATAAGGGGAAGATGGAAAACGACGTGCTCTCTACGCCGGGGCATCTCATCAGTCTTGCAGCGCGAGGGTTTGCTCGTTTAAGCGAAGCACGCCTGAAGCCACTCGGATTTGGAGTCGGTCAGTTGCCGGTGCTGATCGCGCTGCAGAATGGGAAGGCAAGCACGCAGCGCGACCTAGCCCGCTTCGCCAAGGTCGAACAGCCGCCGATGGCACAAATGCTCGCTCGCATGGAGCGGGACGGTTTGATCCAGCGAACACCCCACCCGGAAGATGGGCGAAGCAGCCGTATAGTTCTGACAAAGGCTGCGCAGGCCCGTATGCCCGACGCAATTGAAACCCTGTTCAAAGGAAATCGTGACGCAATGGTTGGGTTCACAGAAGAGGAAGCGGCACAACTCGTCGCCCTACTCACTCGGCTGATTGCAAATCTAGATCAAATCGCCAGCGCGGAGCCATCATCACACAGGTCCTGAGCTTCAACCGAAGCATAGGACCATGCTTTCCAGGCTCACGCTGTCCTTCCCGGAAATCCCCGTCCCGGGGACACCCGCGGAAGGCTTGCAACTCGCTTTGGTCATCATTCAGAATCGCCCCGCTTTTCCGGCAGGGGCGATCCTTCCCAAGCCCTCTATTCGGCAGCCCGCAGCGCGGGCGACCTAAAAACCTGGCGGTCGGGCCGGCTCAGGCGGGTGTAGCTGACGAGCATGGTCGCAAATGCGAGGCTGCCGCCGGCGACCGCGACCCAGAAGCCGCTGGAGGCGCCGAATTCATCGATCACGGCGCCGGAGAGCGAGGAGCCGGCGGCAAAGCCGATGCCGACGCCGGTCATGGCCCAGGTGATGCCTTCGGTGAGCTGCGAGGCGGGCACGAGGCGCTCGATCAGGCTCATGCCGGTGATGAAGGTCGGCGAGATGGCGGCTCCGGCGAGGAAGACCACGACGGTCAGCCCCCAGAGCGTGCCGACGAAGGGCATGGGGATGGTCGTCACCGCCGCGATCAGGCTGGCGAAGGCCAGCTGCCTTGCGAGTGGGGCCTTTAGTTTCATCGCGCCGAAGACGAGGCCGACCACGAAGGAGCCGGCGGCATAGGCCGACAGGATATAGCTCGCGGCACCCTTATGCCCCTCGGCTTGCGCGAAGGCGACGACGGCGACCTCGGCCGTGCCGAAGATCGTGCCCATGCCGGCAAACACGGTGACGACCAGCCACATGGAGAGCGAGCGCATCACCGAAGCTCCGGCCACGGAGCGCTCGGGATCGACCTTCGGCTCGGTGGATTTCTGGGCGACGAAGAGAGCTGTGCCGAGCGCGAGCAGCAGCGTGGAGGCGAGCAGGCCCGCTTCGGGGAAGAAGGTGACGCTGAGGCCGATCGCCACGATTGGTCCGCTGATATAGACGACCTCGTCCATGACCGACTCGAAGGCGAACGCGGTGTGCAGCTCGGGCCTGTCTCGGTAGATCTCCGTCCAGCGGGCGCGAACGATCGCCATCATGCTCGGCATGACTCCGGCGATGACGGCGAAGACGAAGAAGGTCCAGATCGGGGCGCGCAGGTGGGTCGCTAGGATCAGCCCGGAGAGTGCCGCGACGGTGATGGCGGTCGCAGGCGTCAGCACCTTGGATTGCCCAAACCGGTCGACCAGCCGCGAGACCTGCGGAGCAAGCAGCGCATTGGCGAGAGCGAAGGTGGCGGCAACCGCGCCGGCCAGCCAATATTCACCATGCGTTTGCGACAGCATGGCGACAGTGCCGATCGTCGTCATCGGCAGCGGCAGGCGCGCCACGAAACCGGCGGCGGCAAAACCTTTCGTACCCGGCGCTCTGAATATCTCGCGATAGGGATTGGGCATGACAAACTCCTTGGTTTAGTCTAAACCGTCACCTACATACGTGACGTATGTGTTTAGGTAATGACATACGCCACGTATGTC
The DNA here is from genome assembly GCF_041357635.1 of Sinorhizobium sp. CB7. Taxonomy (NCBI): domain Bacteria; kingdom Pseudomonadati; phylum Pseudomonadota; class Alphaproteobacteria; order Hyphomicrobiales; family Rhizobiaceae; genus Sinorhizobium; species Sinorhizobium sp. CB7. The sequence continues at coordinate 86,055 of NZ_JAULLL010000006.1, read as the reverse complement.
AATTGGCATACGCGGCGTATGTGAAAAAAGGAATCGTGAATGGCGCACAAGCCGCGCAAGGAGATGATCGCCGAAACCCGGGCCAAGCTTTTGAGCGCCGCCCGCCACGCCTTCGCCACGCAAGGCTACGCGGCGGCCTCGATGGATGATTTCACCGCCGAGGCAGGGCTGACGCGCGGCGCACTCTATCACCACTTCGGCGACAAGAAGGGCCTGCTGATGGCCGTCATCATGCAGATCGACGCGGAAATGTCGGAGCGGCTCTGCGCGATTTCGGGCAAGGCGGACAATACCTGGCAGGGCTTCGTCGACGAATGCACCGCCTATATCGAAATGGCGCTGGAGCCGGAAATCCAGCGCATCATGCTGCTCGACGGCCCCGCCGTGCTGGGCGACCCCTCGAAATGGCCGAACCAGAGCGCCTGCATTCGCACGATGAGCCGGAGCTTGGAGAGGCTGATTGAGGAAGGGACGATCCAGCCGGTCGACCCCGAGGCAATGGCCTGGCTGATCAGCGGAGCGACGCTGACCGCCGCACTCTGGATCGCCAACACCACGGATCAGGAAGAAGTGACGCGAAAGGCGGTCGCGGCCTTCAACGTGCTGGTTTCGGGATTGCTGAAGCCGGAGGTCGGGGCTGGCACGATCGCTCCCTCTACTCTCGGGGAGAGGGCAGGGTGAGAGGCAAAACTCTCGTCGAATCCGATAGTTGCGGATCAAAATTCGAGTACCGTGATAGCCTCTCATCCGCCCTCCGGGCAGCTTCTCCCTGCAGGCGGGGCGAAGGGGGAGTCGCACCCTCCGTCGTGCCTCACTGAGGCATTGATCTACCGCCGCTTGCTCGATCGTCCCCCTCGCCCCGCTTGCAGGGAGAGGGCTAGGGTGAGGGGCAAAGCCGGCCGCCTCACACCGGCTGCACGCTGTTCACCTTGCCGGTATTATCCACGACGCAATTGAATTTCCGGCCGCCGCCGGCGTCGACCTCGACGTTGTAGTTTGCGCCATCGATCTGGCGGGAGCTCATCGGCAGCACCCTGGCGCGATCGACGCGGGCGGAGTTGGCGACGGCATCGGCGCAAAGGAGCTGGAGATCGGCGGGTGCGGTCTGCAGCGTCGTCCGGGCCATCCGGTCGGGCGTAGGCGCGGATGTAGTGGTGCATGCCGCAAGCATGCCGGCGCATGCCGCGATGAGAAATCCTCGCGTCGCCGGGCTGCCATTCGAATTCGTCATTGATGTCCCCCAGTTTTCGGCGGTTCACACGCCCTTGTAGAGTGCGGCGCCCTGCATCAGCACGATCACCTTCGCGCCGATCTTCACGCGCGAATGCAGATCGATGATGTCGTCGTTGTTCATGCGAATGCATCCCGAGGACACGTCGAGCCCGATCGACCAGGACTCCGGCGTGCCGTGAATGCGGTAGATGGTGTCGTTGTCGCCTTCGTAAAGATAGAGCGCCCGCGCGCCCAGCGGATTATCGGGCCCGCCTGGCATCCCGGCCGCCCATTTCACCGCATTGGGATCGCGCGCCACCATCTCGGCAGGAGGCGTCCAGGTCGGCCATTCCGCGGTGCGCCCGACGCGGACGATGCCGGCCCAGCCGAAGCCTTCGCGGCCGACACCGATGCCGTAACGGATCGCCTGGCCGCCGGGCTGGATGAGATAGAGAAAATGCTGGTTGCCGTCGATGATGATCGTCCCCGGCTCCTCGGCGGTGCGGAAGGTGACGACCTGCCGGCGGAAGGCTTCGGGCACCTGCTTGTTGCGGGCGTAATATTGCCGCGCTTTCTTCTGATCGTAGTCGATCCATTTGCGGGTCTTGGCATCGTAGATCTGCGTCTGCGCCGCCAGCGCAACAAGGGTGCCGAGGCCGAGGGTGGCGGCGATGAGGGCGGCAAGGACGCCGCGCCTGCGGGCGTTGGTTTTTGCGCGACCATCGTGATGTCTGTTCATGGCTTTGCCCACCCGTCGATGCGAGATTGATGGCTGTCGACCCATTTTTTCGCGTAGTCGAGCGGCTTCTGCCGCTCCACCTGCAGCGCGTAGGTCATCTCGGTGACTTCCTCCGGGGTGAGATCGACGTGCTCGAGGAAGGCTGCGACATCCGGATGCTTCTTGGCGAAGGCCGTCGCATAGGCGATGTGGAAGGTAGTGACCGGCCAGGCAACGGGCGCGCTCGACTTCTTGATCCAGTCCGGATCGCTCGCCGGCACGATCTTCCATTTCGCTTCGTCATAGGCCGGCTCGGTAAGGCGGGCGATCTTGTGCAACTCGAAGACATGATGGGGCGCATAGCAGGCAAAGACCATCGGACGGCCGGTTGCGACCGCGGCGTCGACCGCCGCCATTCCGACATCCTCCTCCGCTTCGACCAGGCTCACATTGGTCGAATAACCGTAGCTGTTGGCGCGCACCCGCTCCACGCCGGTGGACGACCAGGTGGAGGCGCCGATCCATACCTCGCCGCGTCCGTCGCCATCGGTATCGAGCAATGCGGTCTTGGCGGGATCCTCCAGATCCGCGACGTCCTTGATCCCGTCGGCAACCGCATCCTGAGTGGCGCAGAGGCCTTCCCAGGCAGGGACGCCGCGTTTGGCAATCTCGACCACCTTCTTCTCGTCCGCGTATTTTTTGATCAAGCTGTCGAGGTTCGGCCGCCAGACTTCGGGATGGACATCTACTTCGCCGGTTTCGAGGCCGACGAAGGCGTTGAGCGTTCCGAGTTCCCGTACCTCCGCCTGCAACCCGAATTTCTTCTCGATGCCGACCTTCAGGATATTCGCGGTCGCCTGGCCCGACGGCCAGTTGGGCATCGCGATGACCATGTCGGCCGCATCGGCGGCACCGACGGAGACTACGGCAGTTATGAAGACCGCCGTCATGGCACTCAATCCTGTTTTCAAAGCGCGCCCTCCCGCTTCGTGCGTGATCGCAATCCGGTCGAATCGAGCTGCGGCCGCGCCGACGAACCCCAAGAGATTCGTCCCGTATGGCCGCAGGCGGTTCTGAGCTACCCGTGAAAAACGCCGGAAGGTAAGTACGTAACAGTAACAACAGCGCAATTTTTGCGATCGTTGGCCGAAAGGCGGTGCATTCCGGACGGGAATTCCCAGGGCGCCGCCGGATGGAGCGACGCCCATGGTTTCAGGCGCTTCGCGGTTTTGACGCTCTGGAATAGAGCCAATCGAAAGCCAACACGATCACGAGGGACATGCCGACGAGGGGAAAGACGATGCCTCCGGCGATGAGGATTGCCAGCAAGCCCCTGAACACGCGCTTGTCGGACGGCATGGGCGGCACGCCGAGTGATCCTGCGGGGCGGCGCTTCCACCACATCACGCCCGCCGAAACGGCGAGGACGACGATCGCGATGCAGGCGGCCAGCAGAACGAGTTGGTTGGCGAGCCCGAATTCCTGTCCCATGTGGACGTTGATCCCCCATTCCAGCCATTTGCCGAGCGGGCCGTAATCGGCAAAGCTCATATCGAGGAGCGGCTTTCCGGAATACTGGTCGAGATGCACAACCCGCTGCCGCGCGAGATCATCGGGATAGACGGAGCCAGTATAGACGCCGGTCGGGGTCGTCGGGATATTGACGGCGTATCCGCGATGCAATCCGAGGTGGTCGAAGGTGGCGACCGCCTCATCGAGCCCGATCGGTGCTGCGCCATGACCGTGGGCGGGCGAGTGCGGAACCTGCGCCTGTTCGAGCGACCATGACGTCTTGGCAACGTGGTCGAGATGCTCGTCGGACATCGGCACGGCGACCCGCACCCCCGCCGGATAGCCGAAATTGCTGCCGTTGGCCCATTCGTTGATCTTGGCGCCCCACACGCCCGACCATGGCATGCCTGATATCGCCAGGAAGACGATGAAGAACCCGACGAAGATGCCCGTGACCGCATGCGTATCCCGCCAGAAGACACGACGCTTCGGCGTTCCACGAATGCTGAGGACACCACCGGTCTGCCGGCGCGGCCACCAGAGATAGATGCCCGTGCCGACGAGGAGAATGGACCAGCCGGCGGCAGTCTCGATCAAGGCGCGGGTGAATGGGCCGAAATATTTCAGGCTGTGCAGATAGCGGATTGTCCACATGACCGTGCCGCGGTCGGGCAGGGTCCCGAGCACCCGGCCGGAGTAGGGGTCCACATAGACCGCAAGCTTGCCCTGACTTTCCGTATTGACCGTGACCTCGGCCGATGCCGAGGGGGAGTCCGGATCGGTAAATTTGATGGCTGTCCCCGGATGCTCCGCAAGGGCTGCGGCAACCATGGCCGATGGGGTGGCCATCACGACGTTCTCCTGGACGGCGACGCGCTTCAGGTCGGAATGAACGATTGCGTCGATCTCATCCTTGAAAAGATAGAGTGCCCCGGTGACGGCGAGACTGATCATGAAGGGCAGGACCAGTAGCCCCGCATAAAAATGCCAGCGCCAAACGACGCGATAAAGGTCGAACGGGGATCGCACGGCAGTGCCGCTGCCTTCCCGTCCCATCGAAAGATCGGACATGAATATCTCCAAAATATGAAAACCTGGCCGAGGCGCGCGCCGCGCGTCGGCGATCGGAAAGTGGCGTCAGATGGAGACGGGGGGAGCTCGAGGCTCTCCGATCAGGCCCCGCAAGGCAGGTAGGAAAACATTGTTGGCTGGAAAGTGAACGTCGAGCGCGACAGGCGTCGCGATGGGAATGACACCGGTCTGCCCGTCGAGAATTGCCGGCATGGCGGTCGAGGCCAACCGGCAGAGCGTGCCGCAAGGACAATCGAGCGCCTTTTTGGCAGGCGCACCGTCATTATTCGCCGGATCGGCGGCGATTCCCGAAGAAGAGCAGAGGACATGCAGGGAATCGACCGCGGATGCCGCCACGGTCGCTTGGGCCATGCCGGAGAGGGCACCCTGCAGCAGCAACAGATAAGCGACCAGCACCGCGATGGCGCCGGCTGATACCCTATCCCGTAACAGGAGCCGCATGATCTTCATGAGCCGCTCATGACACAATCCCGCCATGATGTCACTGCGGCAGAAGCGTCCACAAGGTGGGCTTCAGAGCGACGACGGCCCATGGAAAGCATCGCTGGATCAGTCAGCCGACGACGTCTCGAAGGCCGGGTGAAAATCGAGGGTGCCGACCGGCACATCGGTCTCGAACGGCAGGACCTGGAAATATTCGGCCGGAACGTCGCGGGCGGAAAGCGCCAGCACCGGTCGGAACCCGAAACGCGAATAATAGCCGGGGTCGCCGACCAGGACGCATCCGTGCGAACCGGTCGCCCGCAATCGGGCAAGACCTTCCTCGATCAGGCGAGAGCCGATGCCTTCCTTCTGACATTGCGGAGAAACGGCGACCGGGCCCAGGCAGTGCCAGGAGGACGGCGCCTCGTTGATGATGACGGGCGAGAACATGATCTGCCCCACGATCTCGCCCTGGCGTTCTGCGATAAGCGAGAGGGTAAGGTCACCGCTTGCGCGGAGAGCCTGCGCAATCAGGCCCTCGGTGCCACTGCTGTACGGCTTGCCGGCGAAGGCCGCGCCGATCAGCCTATCGACTGCCGTAAAATCGGCTTTCTGCTCCGTGCGAATGATGATCGACAACACGCTAGCGTCCTTTTTCGCATGACTGATCATAGGCTTATCATGGACGGTTGAAGTACGACCGATTGCTTGCGTGGATGGGCAACAGGTCGGATGAGGAGCCGCGCCGCACCCGAATTTCGCCCCGCAGCTATCGGATTCGGCGAAAATGTCGCCGGACGCTTTTGTGGACCTTCTGGCATATCAAGACGTTTGAGAGGCCGCCAGCTGTCGCAGAAGTGTCATTCAAATGCGACACGATCGATGGCGATAGTGCTGTCGAAGATCTGTGCCTCGTTCGCATAGGATGATCGTTCATTTTAGCAATAGGCGTCCCTTGCGCGTTCTCGAACGCGACGCCCCGAAATCGCATTGAATTCTGCCGACGGTCCCGCCAAAGACACGAGCCAACACGATCGACATGGAGGATGTCATGCCGCTCAACAACTACGCCGTTCTCAAGGGAAGACCGATCAACAACCGACTGGCCACTGGCGCGAGCCCGCATTATCAGGTGCTCGTTTCGGAAAATGGAACGCTGCATCGCATTGCCATCAATGTGCGCTCCCAGGAGGGCAGCGAGGTCGAATATCTGGTGCGCGCGCACTTCGAGCATCCGGTGACCGATCTTCTCGCGGAACTCCCGGAGGGGCTTCACAGAACCCCGAGCAAGCCCGGCGGCGTGGCGCTCGATTTCATTCGCGGCAATCTCATGCAGCCTTGGGAGCTGCAGCCACTGCCGCTGTCGGCGGCGGGGCCTGATAACGATCTGAACGAAAAGATCGACGCCTATGCCCAGCGCGCCATGTCGGACGAGGAAGCGATGATCTACGCCTTTGGCGAGACCTGGGGACCGGAGAACGACAAGGCCGACAAATATTTCGGCTTCAAGCCCGGCCGCGGCATCCACGACATCCATTTCAATCAGGGCAATCCGCCTGGCAGGTTCGCATCCGAGAACGGGCCGTGGCAGGATGGCGGGCTGATCCTGGAATTCCCGCGCGAGAGGCAGTGGGTCGGGATCTTCCTGAAATTCCAGACGCAGGCCTGGCATTCCGACGACGGCGACGGCTCGCTCATCTTGCCGCTGGACCGCGAGCATCCAAGCCGGCCGCATACGCCCGTCGATCGCGATCGCATCCCGACATTCGATGTGCCGGACGGGCTCGTCCGCATCATCGCGGCCTATGTCAACGACGTCAAAACGCCGGAGCGCGAGACGGTCACGCTGCTCAACACCGCTGACGTGCCCGTTGAGCTTACCGGCTGGCAGATCAAGGACAAGCAGAAGAACGCGATGGCGCTTTCCGGTTCAATCGCCGCGGGTGCGGCCGCGGTCTTCGAGATGAAGAGCCCTGTCGCGCTCTCCAACAAGGGCGGCATCATCACGCTTCTGAACGCGCAGGGCCTCAAGGTGCACGGCGTCTCCTACACCAAGGACCAGGCGCGCCAGCCGGGCCGGACGATCCCGTTCCAGTCGTGATTCGAAAAGATACCTGTCAGCCGGTTGATCTTCTCACTTGAACGGGCCTCTTCCATCTGGCGGCATCGTAACGGGCTGCTCAATTCTTGAACACGGTGCACGCGCCGCCATATTTGCGGACCTCGTCGCAGACATCATCCGCCTCCGCGCGCGTTTGCCTCGAAATGCGGGCCGTGTAGCGCGGGCGGAAACCGAAGCTACGGTCGCGCTGGCGCTGGATCAGCGGCTGCTCGGTATTGAGCGGCGAGGGTAGCTTGCGCATGGCCTCGATGAAGAGGCGGCGCGCCACGGCGACCTGGAAATGTGCCGCGATCTGGGCTCCCCAGGGCGCCCAGACACCCTCCGGCTGCCAGATGGGCTCACGCAGCCGACGGCTTTCAGCAAGAGCGATGCAGCCATCCAGAAAGGACTTTTTCTCGTCGAGCTTGGCCGCTGCGACGTCCGGAGGATTGTCTTTCCAGTCCTCGACCGTATGGCCCGTGATGGCGACCACATAGCTGCGCGTCTCGTAGGGCAGGCGGCCGGAGTCCAGAAAGATCGCCAGCCCATTTTCGCCGGCATTATAGGCGGCCGCGGCCAATCCCAGGTTGCCGAAACGGTCGCGCAGCTCATCGAGATACTCGGCCGATTTCTGCAGGGCCTGCAGCGCGTCGTAACTGTTTGCAAGCCCACGCAGTTTCGCCGTCGCCGGCATGAACTGCGCTATACCCTCCGCGCCCTTGGGGCTCAGCGCATCGAGACGGAAGGTGCTTTCGCGCCAGATCAGCCGAGCGAAATAGTCCGGCGGCAGATCATGGGCATGGGCAAAATGGTCGATCGCGACGCAAAGATCGCGGTTGTAACTCTCCTTGCGGATGCAGAGTGTCTCACCCGATCCGGTCGCCGTCGGCCCGGAGGAAAGACAGACCGGTGAGGCGGCGTTTGTTTCGGGCTGGGATCTTGCCGGGAAAACGAGCGAAAGGAAGAGGCCGAGGAGGATTGCGGCCCTCACCATGGCTTTATGGACGCCGGATCGCTCTCTGCCGCGTATCATCTCCCGCTGAGCCCGTTCGAAATCGCCCGATCGTTACGCTGCCAACCCGGCCAATACCGGCACAATCCCGGTGCTGAGGCAAGGGGGTAGAAAGGCAGGATCGAGTCAGCGGTATCTGCAAGCAAGGTTTTCGAAATGAAAAAGGTAAATTTAATCAAAGGCTTGTACTTTGAACTCGGCGCAACCGGTTATGGCCCGCAGTCATGAAGATGTGAGCAATCCGGCGGCAATCGTCATTGCCGCCGGCCGGTGCTGCTGGTAAGGATGAAGCCATGTTCGCAACGATGACCAGCAAATGCACGACGAAAACGACCGCTTCGGCGGGGCCTTCTTCGGTGCGTTTGTGGTGATCGCCGCAGCATAAACCCGAAGCCCCGCCCGAGACGAACGGGGCGCATCCAGGATTGGTCCCGTCTCTCTCACACCAATGGATGAGAGACATCATGACGACCACAATCGAAGATCCCGCCGCATCTCTTCAATACCGGGTCGACAATTCGGCCCCCGTCGTTGCCATTGTCGGCGCCACCGGCGCCGTCGGCATCGAACTTCTGCGTTGCCTGGAGGCGCGTAGCTTTCCGCTCGGTGGGCTGCGGCTCCTTGCTTCGGCGCGCTCCGCCGGCGAGAGCCTTTCTTTCAAAGAGCGAAGCATCCTCGTCGAAGAGCTGACCGAAGCAAGCTTTGCGGGTGTCGACATCGCGCTGTTTTCGGCTGGCAGCGGCATTTCTAAGCGTTACGCCGCAGCGGCGCTCGCGGCCGGCGCCGTCGTGGTGGACAATTCTTCCGCCTTCCGCATGGATCCGGCGGTACCGCTCGTGGTGCCGGAGGTCAATGCGGGTACGCTGGCGAAGCATCGCGGCGTCATCGCCAATCCCAATTGCGTGGCCGCGATCGCGACTGTTGCGCTGGCGCCGCTCCACCGCGCGCATCCGATCCGCCGCCTCACATTGCAACCTATCAGGCGGCCTCCGGCGCCGGTGCGGCGGCCATGGAGGAGCTACGCCTCTCCACGGCCGCTTATCTCAGCGGCGAGACCTATGAACCAAAGGTGCTGCCGCACTCCTATGCTTTCAACCTCTTCAGCCACAATGCCGAAATGGACCAGGAAAGCGGTTATAATGGCGAGGAACTGAAGGTCATTGCCGAAACCCGCCGTATTCTCGATGCGGCTGAGCTGCCGATCGGGGTTACCTGCATACGCGTGCCGGTGCTGCGCGCCCACGCCATGGCCATCAGCGCCGAGTTGGATGCGGCGGTGACGCCCGAGGAGGCGCGCAGCATCTTCGCCGCGGCGCCCGGGTTGCGGCTGGTCGATGACCGTGCTGCAAACCACTTCCCGATGCCGTCGGAGGCTTCCGGCCAGGACGACGTTCTGGTCGGCCGCATCCGCACCGATCTCGGCGATCCTTCCGGCCGGACGCTGGCGCTGTTTGTCGCGGGCGACCAGCTGCTGAAAGGCGCCGCGCTGAACGCTGTGCAGATCGCGGAGATGCTGATCAGACGGTAGAGCAGGGAGGACTGTTTCGAAGAGTCGGTGATGCTGATGCTTCGAGACTATGACCGCACCTTTGACGGCTATGACTGCATTTGTGGATCAAATGCCCGCGCTTCGGACAGAAGCCATTTCTCGAAGGCTCGAACGCCCTCATTCGCGGGCCCGGGCTTGCGAACGATGTAATAAGCGAACTCATAGGGCAGACTGTCGCCGAATGGGCGCACCAAGCGCCCTTCCGCCAGATCTCGGGCCACCAGCGAACTGCGTCCGAGCGCCACGCCGTTGCCGGCAATGGCCGCCTGGATGACGGCGGCGGAATCGTTGATCTGCAGGCCCTTGTCCGCGCTGATTTCGGGAACGCCGGCCTTCTCGAGCCAGGCGCCCCAGGTAGGAAAGCTCTTTTCGAATGCCATCGACCGGTCGTGGATCAGCGCGTGATAGGCTAAATCCTCGGGCGAACGCAGCGGATACCGGCCTGACAGCAATATGGGACTGCAGACCGGAAAGAAGTCGTCGCTCAGCAGGAAAGTTGCCTGCACGCCGGGCCAGCGGCCGGCTCCATAGCGGATGCCGACATCGATGCCTTCGGCCGCCAGATCGATCACCCGCCCATTCGTGTCGATCCGGAGGTCGAACTCGGGATGGAGTGCCTGAAACCGGTCGACCCTGCCAAGCAGCCATTTGTCGGCAAAGGCAGGGGGAACCGTCAGCGCAATCACCGTCGGTCGCCCCGCTCGCAAAAGCTCCATCGCACTGGCAAGCTGGCAGAAACCGGCCTCGAGCTCCGGCAAGGCATTGCGCGCGATGTCGGTGAGCACCAGCCGGGCGGGTCCAGATCGCGACCTGTGGAAAAGCTCGACGCCCAAAACCTCCTCGAGACCGCGCACCAGCTGACCGACGGCTGCGGGCGTCACGTTGAGTTCGTCCGCCGCTGCAACAAAGCTCAGATGACGCGCGGCCGCTTCGAATGCACGCAGGGCATTCAGATGCTGGGGTGCCTTCATTGCCCGATAAACTTTTTCTATCTCGCCGCTTCAGATCATCTCAGTTGGCCGCGGCAGCGTCAACGGGCATAACTCCTCTCACGGAACGCGCGATCCGATTGCTCCCAACTTCGAACATCAGGAGATGTGTCATGAAACTCGCAAACAGGATTGCGCTTGTTACCGGCGGCACAACAGGTATCGGTCTTGCGACCGCAAAACTTTTCCGCGACGAGGGCGCCCGTGTGATCGCAACCGGCATCAATCCGCAACGCCTTGCCGATGCAACGCGCGAACTGGGACCGGGGGTCCTCGTCCTGTCCGCGGATCTGAGGCACCGGGAGGAAGCCATCGGGCTCATCGAGACCATAAAGGAGCGCTACGGGCGCCTCGATATTCTCGTTGCGAATGCCGGCATCGGCCTTGCTGCTCCACTGGAGGCGGTAACGGAAGAGCAGATCGACGAGCAATTTTCCGTCAACGTCAAAGGCGTCTTCTTCGCCGTCCAAAGTGCGGCCTCACTTCTTTCCGACGGCGGAAGCATCGTCCTGACGACGTCCTTCCTCAATGCGAAGGGGACGCCCGGCCTTTCCATCCTGTCCGCGACGAAGGCCGCCGTTCGCTCGCTTGCGCGTTCGTTCGGGGCAGAGCTGGCACCGCGCAACATTCGCGTGAATGCGGTCAGTCCGGGGCCGATCAGCACACCCTTCCACGAAAAACTCGGCTTGAGCGAGGTGCAGTTGAAGGAGACGGCCGCAGCCATCGAGGCTCAGGTTCCCCTTCGCCGCTTTGGGGAAGCCGATGAGATTGCGGCTGCAGCCCTATTCCTGGCCAGCAGCGACTCCTCCTTCATGACTGGAGCGGAACTCGTGGCTGACGGAGGCCTCTCGCAGTTCTGACCAGCCCCGCACGCGGCCGTCCGGGTTCGGGACATGAAAGAGGAACCGCGACGAAGACAGGACTTGCGCCTTTCAGGCATTCGCTTCGACGCTCGAGCTCTGTTCCGGACCGGTAATGCGACTCTGGAGCAACTCTCCGCGCTGCTCCAGGACAGGATAGGCCGCGGCGGCCACAAGATGAGAATTGATCTGCTTCAGATCCCTGAGCAGGTCGAGATGGAGAGAACTCGTTTCTATCGACTGAATGTTGCCCTGTCGCAGCCGTTCGAAGTGGGCGTCCGTGCATTCCCGCTCGGCCTTGCGGAACACCACTTTCTCATCCGCAAGCATGCGAGCCGTTGGCTCATCCTGCGTCATGAACAGTGCTGCCGCCGTCTGCAGATTGTTCGTCAATCGCTCGAACAGCTCGTGAAGCTCCCTCTGGCCTTCCTCGGAGAAGGTCAGTCCTCGCCGCAACCGCTTGGCAAGATGAGGAAGGAGATTTTGATCGACGACGTCACCAGCCTGCTCCATGTTCATTGCGAAGAGGAGGATCTCGTTAAGACGACGCCGGTCCGCATCGCCCAATTCCTCCGCATCGATGGAGGTCAGGTACGTCTTGACGGCACTGTTGAGACTGTCGAGGACATTGTCCTTTTGCCTCAGCACCGCAAGCGCCTTGCGATCGGTGTTTGTAATCGATTCCTTGGCGCCCGACAGCATTTCGCCGAGGACATCCACCAGCCGCAGCGCTTCGCGAGCTGCCGCCCCCAATGCGACGGCAGGCATTTCTCTTGCGGCGGGATTGAGATACCGGGGTCTAGCCGGATCGGCTTCATCGATCCGTTCCGGCAGCAGCTTCGTCAAAAGATGGGAATAGGGCCTCAGGAACGGCAGAAAGATCGCCGCAACGAGGAGGTTGAACGCGGTATGAAAATTGGCGATCGCGCGCGCGTCAGCATTGCCGACCAATCCTGCCAAATGGGTGATCGGATCGAGCAGCGCGAGTGCAGCGACAACGCCGACGACCCGAGTGGTGAGATTGCCGATCGGTAGGCGCTTGGCTGCGAGATCCGATCCATGATGTCCTTCGATTACCGGGTTGATCGCAGTCCCAAGGTTCGCACCGAGAACCAGCGCGAAGGCCTGGTAGGGATCGACCAGTCCCTTGGCCGCAAACGACATGATCAGAAGCACCACTGCCACACTCGAATGGGCGGCCCAGGTCAGGAGCGCCGCCAACAGCAGGCTCAGGATCGGTGCCGCCGAAATGCCGTGGAGGATAAGCGACAGTGCCCTAGTGCCCTCATATTCCGTCATCAGCTCCAGCAACTGACGGAGCGCGAGCAGCATGAAACCGAGGCCGATGAAGACGCGGCCGAGGTCGTGGATCTGCGGGTTGGAGACGCGCCTGAACATCAGCACGCCGATCAGGATCAAGGCCGGAGAGACGGCTGCGATATTGAAGGAGAGTACTTGGACGATCAGCGTCGAGCCAACATTGGCGCCCAACATGACCGCGAGCGCGGGAACGAGGTCGACGAAACCGCCGGCCGCAAATCCCGAGGCCATCAGACCCGTCGCCGTGCTGCTTTGCAGGATCGCAGTCACGCCCATGCCCGCGAGGAAGGCCTTGAAACGGTTGCTGAGGGCTTGACCGAGAAACGCCCTCAGATGTGGCCCGAACGCGCGCTGAATGCCGGTCTGGACCATCCGTGTCCCCCACAGCAAAAGCGCGATGTGGCCGGCGAGAGCGATAAGACCAAAGACAAGATCCATGGAGTACCTCCTGAACGGCAGATGACATCGCGAGGCGACATTCAGGTGTCGTAGGTAGCGAAAGATGTCTCGACTTTTGTCGCTTATGTTTTAGCCGCGTTGTCAATTTTGCAAGAGCAGCGCGTCATGAAACTGTCATGAAGTGCCAATTTTTCTTTTTTGATCAGTCGGATAAGAGGTGTTTCTTGCACGATCGGCCCCGCTTGCGGGGAAGAGGGTTAGCGTGAGGGTCAATGCCTCGAATCCGTCGGCACACCCGCTATCGAACCAGCGGCCCGTCCGCCTTCTTCCAGGCGTCAATGCCGCCAGCGATGTGGCAGGCGCCTGTCAGGCCGGCGTCCTGGGCGGCCTGGACAGCCATTGCCGAACGCTCGCCAAAGGCGCAGTAGAACAGGATGCGCTTGCCGGTCGAGGTCGCCAGTTCGTGCAGCATGCCGCCGGCGCCTATGTTTTCCTGGAGGTCGGGATAGGGTGCATGAAGCGAGCCCGGAATGATGCCGTGCTTTTCGCGTTCGCTCCTCTCGCGCAGATCGACGATCGCGATATCGGGTCGGCCGCGAAGCGCCATTGCCTCGACCGCCGACATGACCCAGCCCTTGCGCGCGATCTCGTCCTGATGGAAGCCGACATGCATGTTGGCGGGCACGGCTACGTCCATCATCTTTGGATTGGGCAGGTTCAGATTGTTCATGAGGTCGACATATTCGTCGACCGACTTAACGCGCAGCCGCGGATTGAACAAACGTTCCTCGCCGATGGTCGAAACGGTGTCGCCCTTGTAGTCATGCGCCGGATAGACCAGCGTCTCGTCGGGCAATTTGAGCAGTTTGTTGAAGATGGAATCATATTGCTGGCGCGGGTCGCCATTCTGGAAATCCGTACGTCCCGTGCCACGGATGAGCAGCGTATCGCCGGTGAAGACGCGCCCGTCCATCAGGAAGGAGTAGGAATCGTCCGTGTGGCCGGGCGTATAAAGCACATCGAGCTTCAGCCCCTCGATGGTCACGCGGTCACCTTCGGCAACGCGCATCGAGACGACGTCGGCAGCCGTCTGCTCGCCCATCACCGTGATGCAGTGCGTGTGGTCGCGCAGCGCGCCGAGCCCGGTAATGTGATCGGCATGCAGATGCGTATCGACGGCCTTGACCAGCTTGAGATCGAGCTCCCGCACCAGCTGCAGGTAGCGTTCGACTTTTTCCAGAACCGGATCGATGATCAGCGCCTCACCGCCCCTTCTGCTGGCGATGAGATAGGTGTAGGTGCCGGAAACGCTGTCGAAGAGCTGACGGAAGATCATTGGCTGCACCTTTGCCTTACAGGCATGATGGGCGAGAGCAGAGCCTTGCCTTCATCCCTTCGGCTGCGGGACGATCCGGATGTAAGGCTTGGGGGCCTTCCAACCGTCCGGATATTGCTTCTTCGCATCGTCGTCGCTGACGGAGCCGGCGATGATCACGTCCTCGCCATTCTTCCAGTTCACGGGTGTCGCGACCTTATGCTTGGCGGTGAGCTGCAGCGAGTCGATCACCCGCAGCACTTCGTCGAAGTTGCGGCCAGTGGTCATCGGATAGACCAGGACCAGCTTGATCTTCTTGTCCGGGCCGACGACGAAGACATTACGCACCGTCTGATTGTCGGCCGGCGTGCGCTGGGTCGGATCGCCCGACACGGCCGCCGGCAGCATGCCGTAGAGCTTCGACACGGTGTAATCGACGTCGGCGATCATTGGGTAGTTCGGTGCGAAGCCCTGTGTCTCCTCGATGTCGCTCGCCCAGCCGGCATGGCGGTCGAGCGGATCCACCGACAGTCCGATGATCTTGACGCCGCGCTTGTCGAATTCGGGCTTGATCCTGGCCATATAGCCGAGTTCGGTGGTGCACACCGGCGTGAAATCCTTCGGATGCGAGAAAAGCACGGCCCAGGAATCACCGATCCAATCATGAAACCGAATTTCGCCTTCGGTTGTCTGTGCCGTGAAATCCGGAGCGATATCGTTGATTGCAAGTGTCATTATCCACCCCCACGATCTTCAGAGGATGCTCTGGACGGGCATCCGGGATTTTGAATCTGCACCTTTTACCTGTTCGGGCAACAGAGATTTTTGGGGGAATGGTTGCAAAAGTCACGACAGCAATTGCAGACGTAACGCTTCCGCCGTCTTGAGGATATGCTCACCAAAGCCCCATCGATGCAGTTTCTACCTTTTGCGCATTTAAGCAACATGAAATATTCGGAGCATGTCGTTAGGCGGCGTGAGCGCATCTTGCGACACCGGACCCTACTCCAAAAGCGTAAGTCCTCGGCGTTCCTACACCTTTTGCAGGTATGACTACGCCTATTTCGGCGTCGATCATGCACAAAGCCAAAGAGCCCGACGGCCAAAGTCGTCTTAGGATGATCGATGGCAATCCTGAGAGCTGAAAGAAGACGAGGAGGGGACCATGTCATCAGGTGCAGAGCAACACTCGCCGGGCAACCGTGCGAGACGCCATTTTCTGGGCGTGATGGTTGCTGTCGGCGCCAGAGTTGCGGCAGCAAGCTCTGCGGCCGTGACGATTTCTTCCCTGTCGGCGCAGGCCAAGGACAAGCCGAAAGACAAAGGCCCCAAGGATAAGCCCCGTGGTCCCAAGGATCGCGATCCCAACTGTTTCCTCCGAGGCACGGCAATCATGACGCCAGCGGGCGAGGTCCGCATCGAGGACCTTCGCATCGGCGATCGGGTCGAGACCGTGAGCGGCAAGGCCATGGCGATCAAATGGATCGGTCGTCGGCTCTACCGGAAGAGCGGCCCGTGCTGGCAGAACGGCGTGATGCCGATCCGTATCGCGCGCCACGCGCTCGACGCGTGCATGCCGCAGAGGGATCTCTATCTTTCGCCCAGCCACGCGCTCTATATCGACGGCGTCCTGATCCGCGTGAAGGAGCTTGTCAACGGCACCTCGATCGCACCTGCGCTCCCGGCCGAGGGGGAGACGATCGAGTATTTCAACATAGCGCTTGAGAGTCATGAGGTGATTCTGGCCGAGGGTGCGCCGGCCGAAACCTTCCTTCTGAGGGCGAACAACCACGAGAACTTCACCAACTTCGCCGAATTCGAGCGCCTCCGCCCAGTCGAAGCGGCTCCCGCGATGGCGCCGTTTGCGCCGGTCGCCGGCTATGAAGGCGGCCGTGAGCACCTGGGCGCACTTCTGCGGCTTGCCGCACCGCGCTTCATACCGGTGCGCGATCCTGTCCGCGACGCCTACGAGCGCATTGCATCCCGAGCCAGGACGCTTGTCGGCTGAGGCGCGTAAGATCACGCAAGCAGCGAAATTTCGAGGAGGGTCTGGGTGCATGGCGGCCACAATTTCCGCCTTGCGCCCAAGAGCCCGAACCGTAGAGAGACAACATCGACCCAAATAAGGGTGGATAGAGCTCGCAACCGACTGTGCCCGCGTCGATCATGCGCGGCCGAGGAACGGCGAGGACGGTTTCAATCCTAACGATACTGTCGTGCCGCAACATCGACTTGAAACGTTCACCCATCGAAATGGAAGCATTCGATAGACGCAGCTATTGGAGCTTCACATGTCTTGGATGGACGAATGGGATTCCCGGCTGAACCGGGTGAACAGTCTGGACGAAGTCTTGCGATTGGCCTCACTGATGGGCGACAAACTTTCTGCCCTCGGAATGAATCCGCCAGCATCTGCAGGCGCTCACGGGCACGATCCGGTTTCCATACCTTCTAATAGCGCTGACTCGCCTCCCGATGCGGTGGCAGTGGTCGAGTTCTGGCGTGCCGCCGGATTCGAACTCTGGTTTGCCAAGGACGAAGCCTTCGACCGCCGGTTTCGGGAACAGTTCATCGACCTGCATGAGGCGGCAGCGTGCGACGGGTTTTCCGGGTGGCTCGCCTCGCCGGTTGGCTCCCTGGCGTTGCTCATTCTGCTGGATCAATTTCCTCGCAACGCCTTCCGAGGATCGCCGCGCATGTATGCGACCGACCCGATGGCGCGCAAGGTCGCGGACATTGGGATCACGGCTGGCCACGACCAGGTATTCGATCCGCCCCTGCGGCTCTTTTATTATCTTCCCTTTGCCCATTCCGAAGATATGGCGGATCAGGAAAGATCAGTCGCCTTGTGCAGGCGTCTTGGCGAGCCGCACGCCGGTCGCGCCAAGGGACACCATGACATCGTCGAGCGGTTCGGGCGCTTCCCTCATCGCAATCACATATTGCAGCGTACGATGACTGATGAAGAGGAGTTATTCCTGAAGCGCGGAGGGTTCAGCGGATAGCGCGACGCGGGTTCATCGCGGGAGGCGAAGGCCGTTTCAATCATAACGAAACCGCCCTGCAGCAACATCGATCTGCAATGTTGTCCGGCCGAAAATGCATCCCGGCGCGCATGCGATTTTGCGCGACATCTTGTAAGAGAAAAGGAACATTTCGATGACGAAGATGCCCGTGCTCCTGGCCCTGCTCACCGTCGCCTGTCCGGCCTATGCCGAAGAACGGAAAGACCCAGTTGTCATAACCCCCATACTGAAAACCATGTCGACGATTTCGGGACAGCCGATCGTACTGCCGCGAAGGGACGTGCAGCTTATCGTCACCATTTGCGAGATAGCCCCCGGTGCGGTGCTGCCTGTCCATCAGCATCCCTACCAGCGTTATGGTTATGTGCTTTCAGGAACCTTCGCGGCCAGAAACCAGGTATCGGGCGTGACGACCGCGTACCGCCCGGGGGATTTCATCGTTGAATCGGTCGGGCAACGGCATAGTGGCGTGAATATCGGCCGCGATCCCGTGAAACTGCTCGTCATCGATCAGGTGGAGGCGGGAACGAACAACGTCATCACGGGGAATTAGACGGTCTCCGACGGCATGATCCGTTTTCATTGGAAGAATAAGGTCAGCGCGCAACCTCCGGAACCGGAACGATTTTCTTCAGGATGCGCCGGGCAGAGTGAAAAGAAAGCAGGTACTGAGTTATGAAGATGTTCGAAGTTGACAATGGTTCCTGGGAGGCGGCCTACCATTTCTGGTTTCCGTCCAGTCTCGACAAAGCCGACCTTGAGGGACACCGGCGGATGCTCGCCTGGTGGGTCATGCCGGACGGCGCGGGCAGGTCCGTGCAGCGTTTCAGTGCCACCGTCGCTGCGGCACGAGCCGGCCAGTGCGACCACTGGGCGCGAGAGGCCGCTGGCAGGTTGGCGCTCATCCTCGCGCTGGCCCAGTTTCCACGCAATCTCTTTGCCGACAGCGCGGAAGCCTACGCTTCCGATCCGGCAGCGCTGCGGCTAACGCTCTCCGGGCTCGACAGGGGACAGTTCGCCGAACTGCACAAGCCATGGGAAAAGCTGTTTTTCCTTCTGCCGCTTGCTGAGACGGAAGGCCCCGATCATATCGAACGGATCGATCGCGCTCTCAGGATCCTTCAGTCGATGGTCGCTGACGTTCCGCTGCGGATCCGGCCGATCTACGATTGTTCGATCCGTCATGTCGAGGCTATGCGTGATGTGATTGCACGTTTCGGGCGGTTTCCGCATCGCAATGCCGCCCTTGGACGGGCGACGACCGAAGAGGAAGCCACCTATCTTCTCAACGAAACGCTCGATCACCTGTCCCGGCCGCATCGGCTGCCGGCGGGGCCGAAGCTTCATGGCAACAAGAGCTTCGCATACGAGTGCTAGAGCCGGATGATTTCAGATCGAAGCGACCTGAAATCTGTACCCGGCTCTAATCAAAGAGTCACAGCGGGATGCCGAAAACCGCCCAGCTTTTCGGCATCCCGCTCCAGGTTTTCCGAGGCCAGACTTGGCAGCAGGGAGGCGGCGGTGCGGAGCCATTTCCGCCGCAGAGCTTTCCTCAGTGCACGTGCGCTGAAAGGCAAGAGTTTGAAAACGCAGTCCATACGTGAGGTCTATTACGGCAGGCACCGGATGGCCTTTCGCGTCGGATCCTATCTTGCCCTCGTGCGCATCATGGCAATTGGAGACCTTGTCGGACAATTCTACGGCCGCAGCGAGCTGGCGGCCGAGACCCATCGGCGGCTAGCCCGCACGCGCGAGACGATCCGGGACATGATCCTATACGGCTTTACCTCGCCGCAGGGTGCGGCCGCGGTCGACCGGTTCATCAGAGCACATCGTTATCTCCCGCAAGCCGAGCCGGACGATTATCGCTATGTGTTGAGCGTTCTCGTCCTGGAGCCTGTGCAATGGGCCGCTCGTTTCGGCGGCGTCTCGATCAGCGATGAGGAATTCGACTGCCTTTCCGCATTCTGGCAGAACGTCGGTGCGCTACTGGGCTATCCCCTCGACGGCAGCAACCAGTTTTCGCCGTCCCGTGAGGATTGGGAGCAGTTCCATGCGCGCTACGAGGATCGCAAATTGCGGGCCACACCCTTCGGTCAACGTCTGGCGCAGCGCTGCCTGGAGGAGGTGACCGCTCTCGCGCTCCCCTTCGGCACGCGGCGGCTTTTCGGAGCAATGATGCGCTATTCCATGGATCCGAAAATACGCGAGCTGCTCGGCATCCGGAAAGTCTGGCCGGTAACACGGCTTTTGCTGTTGCTGCTTATCCGGATCCATCGCGCTCGGCAGGGGCAGAATTTTCAGCAAATCCAATAGCTTAGATCGGATCGCTCATCAATGAGTCCTAATATCCGCCGCGGCCGCCGGCTTGCGGGCGAACGGAACGAGCAGCAGGGCACAGAGCGTCAGGAGCGCGATCATTCCCCAGGCTTCGTTGATCGCCTGGGCTGCGGCAGCGTTCTGGACGATCGGGTCGAGCAAAGCCATCGTGTCGTCGGTAAAGGTGCCGGAGGCCTGCTTTGACAGGGTATCCAGGGAAACACCGACGAACCGGGCTGTCTCGGCGTTCCCTTGCGCGAGCTCGGCCATCATGGTGTCGCCGAGCACCGGCGAGCGCGTATAGATCACCGTGTCGATGAGCGCAATGCCGATGGCGCCGCCAAGATTGCGCATGAGATTGAAGAGGCCGCTCGCGTCCGGTACGCGATCTTTCGACAAGGCGCCAAGCGCAAGGCGCGTCGGCGGCAACAGGCAGAACATGATGGCTGCGCCACGCACGACCTGCGGCCAGAACATTGCGTCGAAATCCGTGCGCGGATCCTGGAAGGAGCTCATGGCGAGCCCGACCATGAAAACCGCAAAGCCGATGAAAGAGAGCAGGCGCGGATCGATGCGTTTTTCGAGCTGGACCGCGATTGGTGCTGTGATCAGCTGTGCCACGCCGGTCACCAGCATGGTGCGACCGATGTCAAGGGAGTCATGGCCGCGCACGAAGGCCAGAAAGACGGGCATGAGATAGACGGAGCCGAAAAGGCCGATGCCGAGTACGAAGCTCAGGACGGAGCCGATCAGGAAATTCCGGTCGGAGAAATTTTCGAGCTGCACGATCCTGTTGCGAGCCCGCAGGGTTCGCGTGACGAAGGCGATGCCCAGGATCAGAAAAAGCGTCAGAAGCGCCGTTACGATGCCGGAGAGCCAGCCGAGGGTAGGAGCCTCCGTCAGCGACAGTTCGAGGCAGGTCAGCGCGCCCGCCATCATGAGCAATGAAAGGAAATCGATGTTGCCGATTTCTCCCAGACGAGGGGCCTCCCTTGGCAGGAGTCGGGCGGCGAAAAGCGCGGAAACAATGCCCGGGACGGCATTGATCAGAAACAGCCAGTGCCATGAATAGGTCGCGGTGATCCAGCCGCCGACCGTCGGGCCTATCGTCGGCGCAAGCACGGCCAGCACGCCGCCAATCGTTGTGGCGGTGACTTGACGGTCCACGGGAAAAAGAATGAAGACCGCTGAGAAGACGGCCGGAATGAGGGTGCCGCCGGAGAAACCCTGAAAGACGCGCCACAGGACCAGCTCGCCGAAACTCGCGCTCAGCGCACAGCCGATCGAAGAAAGGACGAAGACGCTGATCGCGCTTACATACAGCCATCGCATGGTGAGCAGGCGCGTAAGCACGCCGGTGAGCGGAATGGCGATGACTTCCGCGATGAGATAGGCGGTCTGGATCCAGCTCATGTCATCGGGATTGATATCGAGAGCCGATTGGATCGTCGGCAGCGAGGTCGCCACGACCTGGATATCCAGGATCGCCATGAACATGCCGACGCACATGGCAACGAAGCCTGCCCATGTGGCGGGCGTCGCTCTTGCGGCCAGGGAGCCATTGAAATTATCCAGCATGCATGGACCCTGATTGACGATCGAACGAGGGTGGGAAGACCTGGAGCCAGGCCCAGGCGGCCGAGTCGCCGGATGCAAATCTGTCATTCGATGCCGGGCGGCACAAGACCTGCCGGCTCGCCCGATCCCAGATATTGGTCCTAGATCCTGGAGGGATCCAGGATTGCCGCGTTGAGGACGTGATATTCCTCGCAACCGGTGCCACAGATCCCGCCGATCGCCTTCAGCTGCTCCCGTGCGAGATCCAGGCGGCCCTTGATGACGTAGGCTTCGCCGAGATATTCACGGACCCTGGCATAGTGCGGGTCGAGCTCGATGGATTTGAGATAGTAGGTGATGCCTTCGTCCGTCCGCCCGAGCTTGCGGGTGGCGTAGCCGCGATAGTTGAGCGCTTCGGCGGTATTCGGGTTCTGCAACGTATCCAGTACGGCGAGCGCTTCGTCATAGCGGTGTGCCTTTGTCAGCGAATAGGCATAGTCCGCCTTGTTGTCGTCGGAGATATTGGCACCCTGCTGCCGGACGCATTTCTTCGTCTTCCTGTCGTAGATCTGCCCCTTCTTGCAGATCGGGGTCATCTCGCTGTCATTGCCGATGGCAAAGACAGGGGTGGAAAGCACGCAAGCCGCCAGACCGCCGCCGAGGATGATGGCGGCAATGCGGAACGCTGTAGTAATCATCGATTTATTCCTTTTTGAATCGCGTTGATCCGAAAACCGCACACACTTTTTGGGCATCCCGCTCTTGTCAGCGGCGATCGGGGATCGGCTGATCTGCAATACGGGAATGACCGGGTACGGCGGGAAGCGGATGGATTTCCTCGAACAGCGCGAGCAGCGCGCCGCGGTCGATCTTTCCCGTCGCGGTCCTCGGAATGGTCTCGGTGACTTCGATATGCTCGGGAACTTTGTAATCTGCGAGCTGCAGTCGCGCATGGGCGATGATGGCGTTGAGCGTTTCCTTGCCCGCCGGACGCTCTATTTCAAGGAATGCCGCCACCCGTTCACCAAGGTTGTGATCGGGAATGCCGAAGACAGCGGCTTCGCGAATGTCTGGGTGGGTCAAAAGCGCTTGTTCGACCTCGACCGGCGAGATGTTCGAGCCGCCGCGGATGATGAGGTTCTTCTTCCGCCCGGAAAACCAGATGTCGCCATCTTCGCCGAAACGCATCATGTCGCCGGTGGCGAGCCATCCGTCGGTCCTCGTGTCGGGACCGGTGCCGCCCGTCCAATAGCCCGGCGAGACATTCGGCCCGCGAACCAGCAGCTCGCCCGTTTCGCCCATCGCTACGGGTCGGCCTGCATCGTCCACCAGCCGAACTTCACCATCTGACGGGATCGTGCTTACCGCACCGGCATGCCGGCCGAAAGCGAGCGAGCCGGAGGCCTCCGTCGATGCCCAGATCGAGTGCAGCGGACGCCCGAAGACGAAGGGGAACGCCGTCTGCAGCTCGGCCGGACAGACATCGCCTCCGCTGACGCAGAAGCGCAGCGAGCGAACGTCGCGCGGCCGCAGGCGTTGGCACTCCATCATCGCGGCAAACATGAAGGGCAGACCCTTTACCCAGCTGCAGCGATGCTCCTCGATCGCATCGAGTACCGCATCCGCGTCGAAGCGTTCGATAATCACCATGGGGCAGGCGCGATAAAGGCTTGCCAGGAAGGCAAATAGGCCGCCGGCATGGACCATCGGGCTGGCATTCAACATGATGTCGGAATCCTCAAGTCCATAATTGTGGTAAGTCTTTGAGATTGCCGTCAGCGTCGAAAGCGTATGGACGACGATTTTCGGCTCTCCCGTGGTCCCTGAGGTCGTCAAGAGAAGGGATGGGGCGTTGATGTCGATCGGGACGTCGGGCATTTCGGCGTCTCCGTCCGCATGCCAGGGCCATTCGCAGCCCTCGTCGTCCTCGGTGTCGGAAAGGATCCAGCGGGCCGAGTAGGGAAGGATGTCCCGGCTCACCATCGCCATTTCGCTCTTGAAACGGGCGCTGCCGATGTAGAGCGTCGGCGCCAGGCGCTGCAACACCGAGGTGAGCTCCTTCGCCTTGAAGCGGTTGTTGAGCGGTACGGCGATCGCGCCCATGCGTAAGCATGCCAGGAGAGCGATCGCGAACTGCGGCGTATTGGTCATGTGCAGGACGATGCGGTCGCGGCTGCGAATGCCTTTCGTTGAGAAGGCAAGGGCAATGTGCTCGACGTCGGACAGCAGGCGGCGATAGGTCCAGATGGACTCGCCGGCGATGAACGCGATTCTGTTCGGATGCAGCGCGGCCTTCGAGCGCAGATCTTCTATCGGTGTCACGGAATTGCTCCAGTTCATACGATCGAGGCTGCCAAGGATGGTGGATACGCGCTTTTGCGATATTTCCGATTTCGTGAAAGCAGTTACCGATGAAACAGGCCGACGGCGTCGTTTACGCAATGGTCAGCATTCGGGCTGCCGTCCATGCAGCTGCGCCGGGGCCTGAATAATTTCCGGGGCGCAGCGCTTTCCAGCGGGTTCACTTGGACGCGAAAAAATGCTCTGAAATGAAAGAGTTCATTCGAATGCGGCACTCCATCAAAATTGCAGCGGGATGCTCTTGGTCCCCTATTTTACGAGATATGACATGTTCGATATTTTCTGGCGCTCCATCGCTATCGGCATCGGCGCAACCATCCTGATGGATATCTGGGCGATCGTGCTTGCCAAGGCATCAGTGACGGGCTGGCCGAACTGGGCGCCCGCCGGCCGTTGGTTCTGGCATCTGGGAAAAGGGCAGGTGTTCCATGAGGACATCAACGCCGCCGAGCCCTATTCCCATGAACTGGCGCTTGGCTGGATCGGGCATTATGCAGTCGGCATTCTCTACGGCATCCTGCTCGTGCTTCTTGTCGGAGCGGACTGGCTTGCCGCGCCCACCTTCCTGCCGGCCTGGATTTTTGCCATCGTAACGGTCGCCGCCGGCTGGTTCCTCCTGCAACCCGGTCTCGGCCTCGGCTGGGCCGCCTCAAAAACACCCAATCCGACCAAGGTTCGCATGCTCAACCTGCTTGCCCACACGGTCTTCGGTTTCGGTCTTTACGCGACTGCGCTCCTCGTTCGCTAAGCAAATTCCAGGAAAAGCGAAAAACGGTTTTCCGTTCGGAATTGCGCCAAAACAAATGACTAGAGCGGACCGGCGATTCCATTAAAAACTGAACGCTTGGGAGTAGGGTCCGGTCGAAGCGGGCAAGTTGCTCGTGGCATCAAAGGGCAAGTTAGTTCGACGAGGTACATTATTATCTTCCATAGATTGTATTTTCTGCCCGTTTAAGTATCGTTGTCTCTGTAAGCTCGGGGGCGTGAATGAAGCGAGTATCAGCGTTCGTAATTATGAGTATTCTTTGCGCGGCACCGGCCCATGCAGTAGAGACCATTCCCTGGAAAGACGTTGGCGGATGGAGCGTGCTATTGGATCCGTCCCTTGGGAACGCCTGCTTCGTGTCGACGGTATATGAAGGAGGCACAACCCTGCGCCTGGGCTTCGACTTTTCCAATGCTCAACGAAGCATTTACCTGGCCCTGGGAAATCCAAATTGGAAATCGCTCGAGCCAGGGAAAGACTACCCGCTTAAAATCCAATTCGACGGAAATCCACTTTGGGACGCCACAGCAAGAGCCCTCACTTTCAGCGGCACGAATTTCCTGTCTGTCGTTACCAGTGATCCTAACTTTGCTGACGAATTCAGTAGAAAGCTCGCGATGCGGGCCACTTTCAATGGCAAACAAGTGGCAGCTCTCAGACTGAAGGGCTCGGCTCGCGCTATTGATGAAATGATCAACTGTCAGAAAGCAGTCGATAAGGCTCTTTCTGCCCAGAAGCCGCCGGAGGTCCCAAAGGGTCCGTTCCAGGCAACCCCAGATGTAAGAAATGCGACCGATCCTTTCGAACTGTGACGGAGAGCGTCAGGAAAGCTCTGTTAAGTCCGAGGCTGCACAGTGCAGCCAAGGATAACGGCGTCGATAAGTTCAAAAGCCAGACGGAACTCTAACAGCTCAAGGATAGGATCGTCGCCATCGATAGATCGTCCTCGTCGACACTGAGATAGTTGACGTGGGGCAACACTGCTGGTTTTGAACATGGCTCCTTGTCAACGAGGTCGTTGCTGCGCCGGGTCAGTCAGCCGAAGAGCAGGGTGCGGGTAGCCTCGGTCACATCTTTCTGCCGCATCAGGCTTTCCCCGACTAGGAAGGTACTGACTCCTGCCTTGGCGAGCCGCTCAATGTCGGCGTGACCGGAAATGCCGCTCTCGGCGACGATGACCCGGTTGGCTGGCACGAGGGGGGCTAGCGTTTCGGTAGTGGCGAGCGATACGTCGAAGGTCCTGAGATTTCGATTGTTGATGCCGACAAGCCGGGTCTTCAGCGGCAGGGCGCGCCCTAGCTCGTCTTCGTCATGTACCTCGACCAGCACGTCCATGCCGAAATCATAGGCGCAATCGACGAGGTCCCGTGCGACCATGTCGCTGACGCTTGCCATGATCACGAGGATGCAGTCGGCACCCCAGGCTCGCGCCTGATAGACCTGATAGATATCGAAGATGAAATCCTTGCGCAGAACCGGCAGGCCGCTCGCCTCGCGCGCCTGCGACAAGTAATCCGGATGCCCCTGGAATGAGGGCGCGTCCGTCAGCACCGAGAGGCAGGTGGCGCCACCCTGGCGATAGGCGCGGGCAAGGGCAGGTGGATCGAAATCCGAGCAGATCAGCCCCTTGGATGGGCTTGCCTTCTTGATCTCGGCGATCAGGGCCGGCCGGCCCTCTGCCAGATGCGCATCGATCGCGGCCACAAAATCCCGTGGGGGAGGCGCTTCGAAGGCGAGCCTGCGCATCTCCAGCCGGGATATTCTCTCGATCGCCTCGTCGATCTCGCGCCGCTTATAGGCCTCAATGCGCTTCAGGACGTCGGGTTTGTCGGAGACCGAGTCCGTCTTTGCGGCCATCCTCTCTCTTCCTTCGGCTGACGCTGTATGCATGGCAAGACACTCCTGATCTGCGGTTGATTGCGGCATGGAGCGTTGGGGGTGGGGATTGCAGCTTCATTTCATTTCCGCTTCGGACGGTTACGGCGGAAACCTTTTGAAGCACGCGGACGTCTCGTATGGCATCGCGCTACCCGGACAGCAAAGGAGCAAACTTCGCCAATTCGGTAATGCCGCTTCCGGGAACTTCGCGCTGCCGGGCTCCCCCGATTTCAGATGAAACTGCAAATCCTCCGCTTCGAAACCGTAACGCAACCATGCCGGCAGAGGCTCCGT
Organism: Sinorhizobium sp. CB7; assembly: GCF_041357635.1. Classification (NCBI taxonomy): domain Bacteria; kingdom Pseudomonadati; phylum Pseudomonadota; class Alphaproteobacteria; order Hyphomicrobiales; family Rhizobiaceae; genus Sinorhizobium; species Sinorhizobium sp. CB7. Next base: position 59,352 of record NZ_JAULLL010000006.1, on the reverse strand, counting down.
TCGCGAGGAACGGACCAGGCTGTCCGTTCCAGGCAGTCGATGTCCGATTGAGGAGAAGGACGATGAACAAGCAAGGTCTTGCGGTCCGTCTGGTTGAGCGCGTCAAAGGCGGATCCAGCTTGGTACGCCGTATCGTGCACGCCAAGGACGATCCCGGAAAGCAGCGCGTGCGCGACTGGATGAGAGCCATCGAGGATGAGCGGCTTCTGGAATTCGGGTTGAGCCCTGATGACATCGCGCTCCTGCGCGCAGAACCCGATTTTGCGGCTTCCGGAAAATCGGAGCGCTCCCTCTCGAGAACCAGATACAGCAGGTGAGATTCTGAATCATGCGTAACGAATTCGACGTTGTCATCATCGGCGGCGGGCCGGTTGGATTGTGGCTCGCCTCGGAACTGGCCTTGGCAAAGGTGAAGGTGGCTGTGCTGGAGCGGCGCGTGGAGCGCGCTACCCAATCACACGAGCTCTCCATCCATAGCCGCACAATGGAGGTTTTCGCGCTTCGCGGCCTCGCCGAACGGTTCCTTTCCCGCGGCCAGCCGACATCGGCGGGGCAATTCGGCGCGCTCGATACGCGCCTGAACTTCTCGGAGTCGGAGCCGCGTTTTCCGGAGATGTTCCTCCTGCAGCAGGCGGTTACCGAGGAACTGCTCGAGGACCGTGCGCTGGAGCTTGGCGCCGACATCAGGCGCGGCCACCGCGTCCAGAAGGTGACCCAGCATACCGACGGCGTCATCATCGACGGCCATAACGGCGAGGCGTCCTTCCGCCTTGCCGCGCGCTACGTCGTCGGCGCCGACGGCGCCCGCAGCGTCGTGCGGGAAGCCGCCGGCATCGCGTTCCCGGGCGACCCGGCCCAGCATACGGTGGTACTGGGAGATGTCATTCTGGACGCGCCGCCGGAACAGCCGCCAGAACAGCCGCCAGAACAGCCGATCGTCACCATCGTCAATAAGGCCGGGGCTCTGCTTGTCGCGCCACTCGGAGACGGCGTTCATCACCGCCTCGCCATGGTCGATCGACAGACAGCCGATGCCGTGCCTTCGATCCCGCTGTCGCTCAATGAGCTTGCGGCTGCTGCAAGCCGTATTGCGGGCACGGATTTCCGCCCACGCGACCCGATATGGCTCTCGCGCTTCACCGGTGAGACACGGCTTGCCACCCATTATCGCAAGGGCCGGATTTTCATTGCCGGCGATGCCGCCGACATCCATGCACCGATGGGCGGGCAGGGCCTGAATGTCGGCATTCAGGACGCGATGAACCTCGGCTGGAAACTCGCAAGCGTCATCAAGGGGCATGCGGCCGAAGCGCTGCTCGACACCTACGAACGCGAGCGCTGGCCAGTTGGCGAGACATTCCGCAACAATGCGCTCGCCCAGATTGGCCGCTTCGCCGCGTTCGATCCCGAGGGACTTGCGCTCAGGAGCGGCATGGAGGAGCCTCCGCAGGCTCCCAATGTCAACCGCCAATTTGCTGACGCGGTGTCCGGTTTCGGCAATGCCTATCCGGAGCCACTTTTCGCGGCAGCCCGATTGTGGGAGCATCGGCAGGGGGTGAGCGGGCGTCATCTTTGCGACGCCGACCTTATCCTCAGAAACGGCCTTGACACGACGCTCTACCGGCTTCTGGAAGGTGGTCGCTGGGTGCAACTGCAATATGCACGGGACGGGGCGGCGGTCAGCGTTGCCGGCGAGGTCACCGTCGTCGATCTGGCACCCGCCCATGACGGGCCATTTGCCGGCTTCGACGCGCTCCTCGTGCGCCCGGACGGCTATCTCTCGCATGTGCGCCCGGCGCGTCCGGAATCGCGGTCCGGCGAGACCGTACCTCTTCTTGCCGGACTGCATGCAATAGCTGCACGGCGTGCCGACGGTCTGCGCCCCGAGTTTATCCAGGTGCTGTTCCGGTCCGGGGATGACCCCGAGGCCATACGCGCATCCATGGCGTAGCGGAAAGGTCCGAGCATCGGGGACTGATTTTCGCAAAGAGTGCCGACCGGCAAACAGGAGTCAGGCTGTCGCAACCTCCTGTCCCCTTCCGGTGGACGGCTCTCGCGTGGTTCTCAGGCAGCGGGAGGCTTCACGCCGTAAGCCTTCTTGCGGCTTTGTCGGCGGCATCGAGATCTGCGCCATGCTGTTTGATGATACGCGCGGCATCCGCGATCGAAAGGCCGTGCTTCTTCATGAAGTAGCCGATATCATATTCCGCTCCGCCTGCGACGAGACGCGGATCGTGTTTCTTTGATTTGCCGCCCTGCATTTCTTCCCTCTCTCTTAACCCTGATATGGCAAGGTGAATTATCAGGTTTGGCATTGCCTGATCCTTCATGCGAAATGCTCAAAGGGATCGGACAAATGTGCGCTGCCAACGCCATTACTGCCTTCCTGGGGACTGAGGACACCGCGGACAACTTTGCCGATCTGAGTCGATTCGACGCAAATCATCGTGAGCCAAAGCCAGTCTCGTGAAAAGAGATTCACGCGACGGGCTTTAGCTCGTTGTCTTTCATGCATGTCGTCGCCGAAAAACTGCTGCACACTTTTGCGCGACATGCATTAGAGGCGATGCAGGATTTCTCCTGTTTTAGCGATCTGAAAGGTGCCATCCTTCAGCGCTCTCACCGGCCAGCCATCGGAGGTCCTATAGTTCGTCACTGCGGGCGCACCTGTACCACCGGTGGCGGCGGCCCGGAATTCCACGACCATGAAGAGCTTGCTCTCCACATCCTCGCACTGGAACCGGTCGACCTCCGCCACAGCGGAGCCAGGAAATGGTGAATGTTCAGGCACTTGGACGTGCGCCGAAACGCACCTCCTTCTTTTTCGGACCGGGCAACAGACCTTCGCGCTGCAGTTTCTTTCGAGCGAGCTTACGGTGACGGCGGATGGCCTCGGACTTTTCTCTGGCACGTTTTTCCGAGGGCTTCTCATAAGCCGAGCGCATCTTCATCTCGCGAAATACGCCTTCACGCTGCATTCTCTTTTTCAGAACCCGAAGGGCTTGGTCGATATTGTTGTCTCTCACTAAAACCTGCAAAGGAACTCCTTCGTGAAATAGGAATCATTCCGCTTGCTCGCGCGAACAGGCGGATCAAAAGGATGCCGTCTCTCTGATCGGAAAATAAAAGGCCGGTCAGAGCCGGCCTTCAGTCCATCGTCACCTTGCCAGTACATCCGTGGTCAAGGGCGATGAAATTCATTAGGCGACGCGCAGGTTGTCCGCAGAGGACTTTCCGGACCGCTTGTCCTGAACGATGTCGAAGCTGATCTTCTGACCGTCGGAGAGGCTGCTTATGCCTGCGCGCTCGACAGCAGAGATGTGAACGAACACATCCGCCGAGCCGTTATCGGACTCGATGAAACCGAAGCCCTTGGACGCGTTGAACCACTTTACCGTACCTGTATTCATGACGATTTTCCTTCAATCGAACATAAGTTTGCATTCTGCCACGCAGCGTGCGCAGCAGCATTCTGACCGAAGTTGAAAGGGAAATTCGTGGAGCGCTTCCGCGCGGAACAAAGATCGTCAAGCAAGATCGATGCAGGCAGCATAGGCTTGAAACGCAATCAGGGCAAGGCTGCTATTGATCTTTGTGGTTTTCGGCCGAAATAGCAGGAAGGAACGCGAACAGCGATTGTCTGCCACCGAACATGACTCCTGGTTCCGGGTGCCTTGTGCAAGATCTTGGAGTCAAGGTGAGCCTTGTCGATTATCGAGATGAATTTGCGGCATGTATGAAACGGCTTGGCAAACTTCCATGCGAGGAATATTCGATATTCCAATGGCGCGCCGTTTATATAACAAGGGGATGCTCCAGCTATTTTTTCCGTGGTGCTCTTGACGGAATATACAGGAATTTCACGGCGAGAACGGTCGATCGCAAAAGCGGGAATATCCGGCAACTCTCTCCCAGCATGCTCAATCTGCTTACCTCAGGCTTCGCACAAAATGCCGTCATCGGCGCCTATGACGGCCCGGAAAAGCCGGTTGCCAAGGTCGCCGAGGATATCTGCAGCAAGACCGCGCCGAGTTTCCAACCCGAATTCTTCTATGTTTTCGCCGACTTGCTTCACGCAAGCTCGCAAGGCCGCTTCAACCTCCCCGAAGAAGGGCGGATACACGACCTGACCAAGATGATTTTTGTTGGACTGAAGAGGTCGGAGGAAGCGTCTGCAATGGAAACCGACGCGCTTGGCACCCTTCTCGCCCGGGAATCGGAGCTGCGGTCGCCGACGTGGTTCTTGGAGCGCCATGCCTACAGATAGCCGCCCGGACCAAATTTTGCCAAGATATGCTCGACGCTGCATCATACGGGTTGCGACAGATCCTCAGGATTCGGCGCGGGCGAAACGCCATGGCGAACTGCGACAATTCTTGAACTGCGAGCATCAGCATCATGCCATCTGAACCACGGTCACCGCGTCTGGCCGTCTTGATCGACGCGGACAATACCTCGGCCAAAATCGCCGACGGGCTTTTCGAGGAAGTCGCCAAGATCGGCGAAGCGAGCGTGCGCCGCATCTATGGCGACTTTTCCGGGACGCGCTCCAAGGGATGGGCAGACATCCTGGCCAAGCATGCGATCATTCCCCAGCAGCAATTCGCTTATACGACAGGTAAAAACGCTTCCGACATTACCCTGGTCATCGACGCGATGGATTTGCTGCACAGCGGGCGTTTCGACGGATTCTGCCTGGTTTCGTCGGATAGCGATTTCACGCGGCTTGCGGCTCGTATACGTGAGCAGGGCATCGATGTCTTCGGCTTCGGAGAGCAGAAGACTCCAGAGAGCTTCCGGCAGGCGTGTCGACGATTTGTCTATACCGAGAACCTGTTGCCGGGAAAGATCAAGGACGAGGGCGATGCGGTGCCGGGTGACAAGTCCCTGCAGCCGCTCAGTGCCGCCGCGCCGCTCATAAAAAAGGTGTTGGCCCAGGAGGATACGGACGACGGCTGGATCAATCTCGGCACGGTCGGCAAACTGCTTCTCAACCTGGCGCCGGATTTCGATCCGAGGACGTTCGGCTTCAAGAAACTGAGCGATCTCGTCCGGAAGACCGGACAGTTCGACATCGAACAGCGTGAAGGCAGCCCGCTCAGGATCCGGATCAAGCAGTCGCAAGGTGGCGAAACGAAACAAAAGACACAATCACGCGGCGCAAGAAAAAAAGCGGTCGCCGAATAGCATGGCTTCACCGGCTACTGTTGCGGGCTCTTCTGAACGCCGGCCCGCTCAATGGCAGATATGGTCAGGCGGGTCTACCGCATGTATCCTTAAATCGGAACCGATTTAAGGGTAGAAACATGCAGTAATTCAAAGTGCTACAGCGACCTTTGTGTGTCTGAAAAGACGCACGGCGCTGTAGGACGCCCGACTTTCCTCATGCGGCATCGTGAAACGCGGTACTGTCACGAAATAAGTCCATGAAGGACAACGAACGCCGAAAAGCTCAAGGCTATAACGACGGCTGATCTGATCAGGAAAAGCGGATAGTTGAAGTGGTAGATGCTGTGACGAGTGATCATCGTGGCGGTATCCTTGTTGTTGTGAAACATGACTGTACACGGCCGCTCTCACCATGAACGACCGTAAGTCTTAAGCACCATTCCCTGCTCGGCTCATTTCTTGTATTTGCCGGCCTGCGGATTGCTTTTCGTGGCGATCTTGATTTGTTCCGCAAACGTGCTTAGCGCCTGTATAGGCGCCTTTTTCTGCTTCTGCTTCCGCGCCTCGCGGTTGCCCATCATCTGTCCTTTGGCCATTGATCAATTCCTCTTCGAGTCGAGATCGATGCCAGCTGGAAGAACCCCGACTGCATCGTTGCGGAAGAACTCCTGCGTGGTTCCTTAAATCGGAGCGGACTTAAGGATAAGACCATGCAGTAATTCAAAGTGTTACAGCGACCATTGTGCGTCTTTTAAGACGCACGGCGCGGTAGATGGCGACGTCAAGTCCGGCACGGCGTCGACGCTCGGCCTTGAACTCAGAAAGAAAGGCGGCTGAAAGTTTCTGATACACGAAATTGTCGATGCAGCCTTTGGTAGCAACCTAAGTGGCTACCTGATCCGAGCTGGGCAGCCGCTGGATCGCGTGGCGCTCGGCGAGCGCTGTTACCGCTTTGCGCGCTGGCGTCAATTTTCCAAAGTGACTTTCCAGCGCCAGCGAAAGAGCCTCGGGCGACGTTGTCCCCTCTTGAAAAAGCTTAATCATCAGGATTGCAGCGGCATTGAAGAGCTGTTCATCGCGAAGCAAGGTATCGGCGTCAAAGCCACCTTTCTCCAGCACGTCTTGAAGCATGTTGAGGTCGGCTGAGCACAAGCAGGGGAGATCGAGTTCGGAAGACATCTGTCCTCCTTTCGTCAGGGCTAGGGTGTGGTGGCCCTCAATCAGCAGCGCCCGTAAAATGACTGCTGAAGGATGGACCATGCGCCTTTCGCGCATTCAATACAACTGAATTCCTCATCGGCGGCCGCGAGAGGTTGCTTCGGATCTGTGCCATGAGGATTCTCCCCCCTTGCTCCCCTATCCATTACCATGAAATCGGCAATGATTTCCGGATCATCGAGGCCGCCCTACGCGTCGGCGTCAGCGGGCGCGAGAAGAATCTTGTCGATGCGTCGCCCGTCGAGATCGATGACCTCGAAGCGCCATCCATTCTTCGTGAAGCTTTCCCCAAGTTCCGGCAGATGCTTCATTTCCTCCAGGACCAGCCCGGCGACGGTCTGATATTCGACCTCCTCGTGGAGCGGGAAATTCATGTACGCGGTGAATTCGTCGATCGGCATCCAGCCGGATACGAGGTAGGATCCGTCATCCCTGCGCGCGATCGCCTGCTCGTCGGCCGGCCCTTCCTGCAAGGCGCCCAGGATCGCCTCCATGATATCCCCGGAGGTCACGACGCCTTCGAAATGGCCATACTCGTCGAACACCAGCACCATGTGCGTCGGCGACTTTCGGATGGCCTGGATCACGCTGATAGCCGTTGAAAGGTCGGATACGACAGGCGCTTCCCGCATGAGCGCCAATATGTCGGCGTGCCCGGTCGCAGAGACCGTATCGTAAAAATCCTTGACGAAGAGCACGCCCAGCACCTCGTCCGAACTTCCCTTACGCACGGGCAGCCGCGAGTGGTTCGTGCGATGGAGCTGCGCGCGGATCTCCTCGAAACTGTCGTCGGCGTCTATGGTTTCGACGTCGAGCCGAGGTGTCATCAGCGCTCTCGCGGTACGATCCGCAAGGCGCATGACGCCGGAAATCATGGCCGATTCCTCGTTTTCAATGACGCCGGCGCTCTGGGCCTCTGCCAGGATCGTCTTGATTTCTTCGTCGCTGACGCTTTCCTCAGCCTTTCCGGACTGTCCGAGAAGTCTAAGGACAAGACGCCCCGAACCGTCGAGCAGCCATACAAGAGGGGAGGCCAGCCTGGAGAGGATCATCATCGCCGGAGCCATTCGGCTCGCCACCGCCTCCGGTGCACGCAGCGCGATCTGCTTCGGCACCAGCTCGCCGACGATCAATGAGAGATAGGTGATCGCGACAACGACCAGGCCCACGCCAAAGGCATCCGCAAGCGTGGGCGAGAGACCCTGTTCGGCCAGCCAGCCCGCGAAGCGGTTGCCGAGGGTTGCGCCGGAAAACGCGCCGGAGAGAACGCCGACCAGCGTTATGCCAATCTGGACCGTCGACAGGAAGCGTCCGGGATGTTCAGCGAGCTCGTTTGCAAGGCGGGCGCCCCGGCTTCCCTGGTCGGACAAGACCTTCAAGCGTGCGGGACGGGAGGAAACGACGGCGAGTTCGGACATCGCAAGCAGGCCGTTCAGAATGGTCAGCAGAACGACCACGGTTATTTCGAGGAGCAAAGGAGACCTGTGTGGTTGACAACGATGGTTGCAACATAAGGACAATCCCGGAGGTTGCAAGAATCGGCGTGCGAAAGACGACGCCAAGTGAGCCGCACAGTGCGTTCTGATCACATCTTCACGGGAACGTGATCCCATTGTCGCGGGAATAAGTCGGCCGCGAATTCCGTATACGGAGGGCAGGCCAACACGCGAAGGATCCCGGATCCGGCGCGTGCGCACCCCGCCTTTCTTTCTTCAAGCAGGAGCCCCCGATATGGATCATAACGACCGCCAGGCCATCGAAAGCCTATTCGACAAGATTGCCCGCGTGGAGGCGCAATCCGGCCCGCGCGATCCAGAAGCCGAACAGTTGATCCGTGATCGGATCAACGCTCGTCCCGCTGCTCCGTACCTGATGGCGCAAACCATCGTCATTCAGGAGCAGGCGCTGACATCCGCGCAAACCCGTATCCAAGAACTCGAATATCAGCTCAGCCGGCGGCCGAGTTCGGGCGGGTTCCTGTCGAGCTTCTTTGGCGGCGGGCAGATGGCGCCCGCTCGCCCCATGGCACGCAACGACGCTTATCCGCAGTATGGACAGCCTTCCGGCCCCTGGGGTCGCTCCGGCGGCGGTTTCAGCCGGCAGCGCGGCGGCGGCTTTCTCGCCGCTGCGGCGCAGACCGCAGTGGGGGTCGCCGGCGGCGTAGTTCTTGGCAATGCCATCAGCAGCATGTTCGCCGGCGGCGACGCGGACGAGGGTCCGGAAGACAATGCCGGCGCGGACGATGGCGGCATGGACGACAGCGATATCTAAAACTTGACCTCGATGGGTTTTCGGCAAGGCTGATGCGCAGATCTGGAATGCAGGGGCGCCGCGGGAAACCGCGACGCTCATTTGTCTTTCAACCTCCGCCATCCTCGGCGACGTTCCTCGTCCCAGAAGCCGGATGATTTCAGGTCGAGTCGACCTGAAATCTGAATCCGGCTCGAAATCAAGCAGTTAGAGCGTTTCAGCTTTTCATGGAAACGCAGAACCGCTCTAAGTACTTGTTTTTACGCAATTCCGGACGGAAAACCGCTTCGCACTTTTCCTGGAATTGCTCTAGAGCGGGATGTCGCCCGAAAACCGCACACACTTTTCGGCATCCCGCTCTAATGCATGAAGAAGCGAAGCCGCCTGCGATCGGCGGCCGTGGCGCCGCGATCAATGATGGTGCGGCCTCTGTTGTCCTTCATGACGTAGCGCCCGCTCCTGATCGCTTCGCTCATGCCATTGGCGTGACGGACCGACATGGAACCGCTGTCGTCCTCGACAGCTGCGCGTCCGGTCCGCTGTCCCTGTGCTGCGTCGCTTCTGCCGGATCCTCCTTGCGAGCCGCCGCTTGGACCTCCGGTTCCACCGGAGCCTTTGCCGCCGCCACTTCCCCCAGTACCGCCGCCATTCCCGCTGCCGCCGCCGTTTCCCCCGCCGCCATTGTTTCCCCCGCTTCCATTTCCTCCGCCGTCATTACCCTTGCCGTTGTTGCCGCCGTTGCCTCCACCATTTCCATTGCCGCCACCGTCGCCATTTCCCCCGCCCTTTCCATTGCCTCCACTGTTTCCATTCCCGCCGCCATTTCCATTGCCATCCTTGGCGGTGGCTGTCTTGGCGACGAGTTCGACCGAGGTGCTGCCCATCTTGATCGTGTAGGGCATCACCGTCAGCGACAGGCTCATCGCCGCGCAACAGAGGATCGAAACCAGCTTCCCGCGCGGGGGCATCATCGTCTCCTGAAATTACGTCTGAACCGTCCGTACCGGTCGGCCGCACCCTCAATCTAGGACCGCGGCCACCGCCGGGAAAGCGCAGCTCAATAGGATTGCAGCCATTAGCAATCATCGTACTTCATAAACGCTTTCGTTCATCGGGATTCCAGTTCAAAGGTATCACAGATGAACGGAGGCGACTGTTCACGGTTACGGAAATCCAGCCCCCTCAGACCTTTACCACGCATCGCACGGGACTTTGGTCCTAGGCCCTTCGGACCAAAGTCTGAGGCGCGGCGGACTGAAGCCTTAGTGCGGGAACGGTAATATCGGGTCGACGTTTGACGGTAAGCTACCTCGCTCGATGAAGCGGTAGCTGAGTCAACGAAACAGACGGAATTGGAGACGAACAGTTGGTCTCGCGTCACACCCTCGCCGACACGTTTGCCGGCACCTGATAGACGCCGATCCAATTCCTGAAGAAATGGGAAAGGAGCAAGTCATGAGGATGAAACTGATTGCGATTGCCGCAACGGCGGTCGGGCTGTTTGCGACCGGTGCCTATGCACAGCAGAGCACCGTGAATGGCGCGGCTGGTGGCGCGGTCACCGGAGCCATCGTCGGCGGTCCGGTCGGAGCCGCAGTTGGCGGCGTGGCCGGCGCAATCGTAGGCACCGCCATCGATCCGCCCCCGCCGAGGGTCGTGAGTTACGTTCAGGAGCAGCCGATGCCGGCCGAGCCGGTCGTTGTGCAGGAAAGGATCGCTGTCGGCAGACCGTTGCCTGAATCCGTCGTCATCAGAGCGGTTCCAGATAACCCGAAATATGCCTATGCGATAGTCAACCACGAGCGGGTGATCGTCGAGCCTTCCTCGCGGAAGGTTATCCGGGTTATCAACTGACATGAGCGACTGCCGGGAGACGCATCGCAGCCTCCCTGATCTGCCGAGAGACGGATGATTTCAGGTCGGATCGACCCGAAACCCTCTCGATCAAAAAGTTAGAGCGAGATGTTGCCCGAAAACGCGCAGCATCCCGCTCCAGAAAGCGGTGATGCCAGATCCGCGCCACCAGACGTGTAACGGGCACCGTATTGGAGGAAAACATGAGGAAGTTGTTCATCGTCGCAGCGGTCGCCGTTGCTTCACTGACCTCGGCGGTTGCGCCAACACAGGCCGCGTCGCTGATCATCACCACCGATGATGGACCGCGCTATTACCGCGACTACTACGATGGCGGCCCTCGCTACTATCGCCCCGGATATCGTCCGTACCGTTACTGGGATCGTCCGCGCTACTACCGCGCCCGCTGCTACACGCGGTCGGTTGAGCGCTGGCGCCACGGCAGGATCGTCGTCACAGAGACACGTGTCTGCCGATGAACGGCAGGTTGCGTGCGGCACTTGCAACCGGGATGCCGTCCCGGACGTGCAGCACCATCCGCCGTTCTCCCGTCCGAAGCATGGAATTCCGAAAGAGGAGTTAGAAATGACCCGCAATGTTCTACCCACCTTCCTGGCTGCACTCGCGCTCAGCGTATCGCCATTCTGTCTGACCGGCGCCATGGCGCAGGAACAGATCCTCCCGAAGTCCCAGGGGTCGGCCGGATCTTCCCAGGAGCCGATGAAACCTACGGATGGCGGAGCCCAGGGTAACAAGGGCGCCACAGGCACAACCGGATCGCAGAATGGTGCCGCTCAGAGCGGAGGCGGTGACACATCCGGAACGAGTGGAAGTGCAACCAAGATCGCCCCTGACGGCACTGCCTCCGGCTCGAAGGAAGCCAAGCCGAAGGCGCCCGAAGGAACGGATCAATCGACCGGTCAGAACGTGAAGCCGCAGGACGGCTCCGGTTCGAATAAGACCGACACGACAACAGGCGAGGCGCAGAAGCCGACCGGTTCCGGCGATCAGAGCAATACGGGCAAGGCCGCAAAGCAGGCTGAAAAGCCCGACAAGACCACCACGTCCTCGACCAATGTGGACATTAACGTCGAACAGCAGACCGAGATTCGTCAGGTAGTCAAGGAAGTCGACGTGAAACCGGTCGAGAAGGTCGATTTCGACGTTTCGGTCGGGACGACCATTCCGAAAACGGTGACGCTTGAGCCGCTGCCGCCGCGGATTGTCGAGATCGTACCGCAGTACAAGTCCTATCGCTTCTTCGTCCTAGCCGATGGTCGGATCGTGATCGTAGATCCGGATGATTTCCGGATCGTGTATATCCTCACGGCGTAAATTCCGACCATTGCGCGCGGCCCGCGGGTAGGTTGCCACGTCCCGCGGGCCTGCCGCTTTCCACAACAGCAAAATGCAAATGGAGCGGTTCGCCTTTTCATGGAAACGCAGAACCGCTTCTTATCTTGTGTTTTTTCGCAATTCCGAATGGAGAACCGCTTCGCACTTTTCGTGGCATTGCTCGAATGTCGGGATCGACGGCCGCCCCACTCTCGGTATGGGCCAGGCAGTGCCTCAGGCGCTCTTCACGGGGTCAGAGCGGCACGAACAGATCTTTGAACTGCCGAGGCTGGGAACGCAGATATTGCTTGGGAGCCCGGACTTGTCCACCCAGTTCGGCAGCCGCATGCCATGGCCAGCGTGCATCGTAGAGGATCGTGCGCGCCAGCGCGATGACGTCGGCATCGCCGGTCGCGACGATCGCTTCGGCCTGTTCGGGCTCGGTAATCAATCCGACGGCAACCACAGGTATCTTGACCGCGGACTTGACGGCGCGGGCGAGCGGCACCTGATAGCTCGGCCCGATCGGAATCTGCTGCTCCGAAGACAGGCCGCCGCTTGAGACATGGATCGCATCGCAGCCGCGCACCTCCAGCATCCTGGCGAAGGCAACCGTCTGCTCGGCGTCCCAGCCGCCTTCCACCCAATCTGTACCCGAAACCCTGATGGTAACCGCCTTTTCAGCAGGAAAGGCCGCGCGCACGGCATCGAAGACCTCCAGCGGAAACCGCATCCGGTTCTCGAGCGAGCCGCCATATTCGTCATCGCGCTTGTTGGAAAGCGGTGAAAGGAACTGATGCAGAAGGTAGCCATGGGCGGCATGGATCTGGATCGCGTCGATGCCGAGGCGTCCGGCGCGGACGGCCGAGGCGGCGAAGGCGTCGCGAACCCGCTTCAGCCCGTCGCGATCCAATGCCATCGGCGCAAAATAGCCCTCGGCGAAGGGAATGCCCGAGGGAGCCTCCGTCTCCCATCCGTGGGGATCACCCGGAGCGAACTGCCCCGTGCCCACCCACGGCACCTGTGTCGAGGCCTTGCGGCCGGCATGGGCCAGCTGAATAGCGATCGGCATGTCCGACCAGTGCCGGATGCCTTCCAGTGTCCTGCGCATGGCAGCCTCGGTCTCGTCGTTCCAAAGCCCGACATCCGCCCAGGTGATGCGCCCCTCTGGCAGCACGGCCGTGGCTTCAATCGTCAGCAACGCAGCTCCCGAAAGCGCAAGATGGCCGAGGTGGATCAGATGCCAGTCGTTCATGCAGCCGTTCTCGGCGGAATACTGGCACATGGGCGCGATCACGATCCGGTTGACCAGGTCGAGATTGCGGATGCGGAGCGGTTTGAAGAGGGCGGGCTGAGCCATGATGGTCTCCTTGATGCAGGATCGGATATGCCATTCTTACCGGCCCGGGGCCTGCCAAGCTACAACCCGCATAGAGGCCTCTCCAAAAATTGTTTTATCGCGATGCCCGCTTGAACGCCCATGATTGTGAAGGCGCAAAGGGTCGATGGCATCAGATGCAGCCGCTCCGCCGTGTCAGCAGGACAAATGCGTCATCTCGGCCACCAGGCCGGGATAGAGCTGACGGCGAACATCAGAATGATGAAGATGATGACTACCGCCCAGCCGAGAACGCGCCGAACACGATGAGACAGGCGAGCCAGAGAACCTTGCACGCGATATGAAGCGCCTGGTCCTGGGCGAGGGTCGTTTTCCCTCTTACCTTTGCCTCGTCGATCACTGCGTGGGCCAACCATTCGAGTAACCCCAGCCATATATTTCCGGTGACCAGCGCCACACCCGCACCTTGCATACCGGCATGGGCAATCAGGTGATAAACGCGCAACGGGCCTGATCGTTTGGCATTGGCCAGGAACTCACCCTGCAGAGGATAGTCGAACACCCAGTGCGCTGCGAGCAGCATCAGCGCGATTGTCAGAATGCTTTCCATGATCTCTCCGACAGATTGAACCTGGCTTGCCCACTTTTACTGCATGTCGCGCAAAAGTGTGCAGCGGTTTTGCGCCGACGACATGCATGGAAAACAATAGCTAAAGCCTGTCGCGTGATTCTCTTTTCACGCGACAGGCTTTAGCGCCGACGCATGGTGTCTGGCTATTGATGGTGGGCGCTGTCGGCTCATGAGCATCACCAACCAGGAACAGGAAAGAGAATGATTGAGCATTACAGACGCAAAATACGAAGCCCCGCCATGCCTTAGCCTGCTACGCTAATCTATCCTGTTATAGATCGATTCCGGATCATAGTCGCAAGCATAGTCGAGGACGCAAAGCTGCCCGGTGGCATCGCGAAAACTTGTAGTCACGCGCTTGTCACCCGGATTGCAGCGGGCGGGCGGATAGCGAAAGCTGCGGCCGCCGATGCCTATGCGGACAAACACAGCTTTGGATTGACGGATGATCTGCGCAATCTGGTTACAAGTATAGGAGCGGGCGTTGACTTCCACGGCCTGGACGGCAAGAGCGGCGGACGGGAGCAGAAACGCAGCGGCAAAAATCAGATTTCTCATGGTGCCTCCTGATGAAGGCCAGTTAACCAGCAGCCTCTGCGGCATTCAAATAAAATCTCTTTGAGTCTTTGCCTCTGGTAAACGATCCTTGCGGACGGCCGTCCCGACATCGATAAGCCATCGCTTCGAATGAGTTCAAATGGCTGCCACGACATTGCCGAAGCGCCAGGCAGTCCCCGCGACGGAGTGTGGATTGGCGACGCCTGCCCATTCGGACAGGCGACCTGTCGTTGATTGATTTATCCATCATTGGAGCGCGATTTTGCGCTGTCATTAGTCGATGAAGAAACCGTTTTGCCGTCCGGCGCCTGTCCGAAATAGGTTCCGCCGAGATGGCCACCGGCGCTGGTATTTTCCACCTGTCGCTGCGTGCGTTTTTCCAGTTCTTTCGCATTCGTCTTGGTCATGATGTGTCTCCCTTTTGAGGTGGCGACATATGCTCAACGACCACAGACGGCATGTGTTCCCTTTAATTGCCTGATCGGGGGCGATCCAGGGAACCAAAGCCGAGCCCTGCCGTTGGTGAACAGGAGACTGCGTCATGACCCGCCAAGGGTTCATATCCATGCGACAGTTTACGGTGTCGCGAATAGTGGTGGCTACCTTCGTGCTCGCGTCTCTGTCGTCCGACGGTTTTACCGCCCCCGCCCGATGGTCCCGGGAGGCGTGTCAGGCAAATCCGCCGGCGTCTCAGGATGAGATGCGCGGCAGGAATTGGACGCTGAGCGAAAAGCTAGATGTCTGCAATGGCGTCCTGAGGCCACCGAATACAGGTGATCGCGAGATGGTCAGGCCGGCGCCCGATATCGGCGAAACGCCTGTCATCAGGCCGGACGATCTGCCGCCGAGAGGAAATCCTACCAACGGTCGGAATTGACATCGGGCGGATCGTCAGCGGGTCCCATGTCGGCTTCGAGATTGCCCCTCAGCGAGTCCAACGGTCTCAGCCGGAATTCCTCTCGCTGAACTACATCAACGAGCCACGCGGCTCCGACACCTGCGAGACTTGCGGCGAAAACAGCGGCCGATAGAGGTAACTAAGGCTTCGGGCAGCCGTGGCGGTGATGTGATCGGAGTCCCGGTAGAGAGGGATACCATTTCTGGCCGCGTTGCAGCGGTCGTTGCCGCAGAATGCCGGCAGCGGATCGACGATCGTCGCGCCGTACTTCTTGGCGAAGCGCGCCAGGATAGCGCGGGAAAGGGCCTGACGCTCGGCGATATAGTCCCATGGCGGCGCAACATCGGTGGAAGCGCCCTTGATCATCGCTTTCGCCATCGCCTCCGGAACGTAATGGCCCATCTCCGGGACATCCATGACGAGGACCACCTTTGTACCCTGCCGCTTCAGGTCCGCCATCAGGCGGTCCAGGGATTGGGTGATGGAGGCGGATTTATCGGCAATCGGCGGCGGCACGGAGGGATCGAAATAGACGCCCTGGTTCGGCAGCTCGCTCTGGTGAACATATTTCGGCCAGTAGGCGATCAGGAAGACAAGTGGGATGTGGCGCCGGGTGATGAGGTCGCGCACCGCCGTGTTGAACTCCTCGCATCGTCTGGTGCCGCCGTGGGATGTAAGCGTGACGCCCGGAAGGGGAGGACAGGAAGCATGCGCGGCGAGAAGCCCGGTAACGCCGGCCTCGCTTGCCGCGACATCGATCGCCGGCGCCATGGCGCCGGAATGGGAATCGCCCCAGACCAGAAAGGCAGGGTTGGCCGCGCCCTTCCTGCCGAGCTCGCAGAACCTGCCGGCACGGACGTCGGCCTGCGTGGGACCAGTACCATCCGTTTCGATGAAACAGTCGGGGCCGCCGAAGCGGCTGTTATCGTAGGTGGCGTCATAGACCTTCTGCACGGAGGGCGGCAGGCGGTCGGGCACGCCGGCTTCGCCTATAACATGGGAGCCAAAGGCGACCGCTATCGCCGTCACGGCGGCCGCTGTTGCAAACAAAGGCAGGCGGCGGGAAAAGCCACCATGGCCGCGAAAAGGGCGCTCGATGAAATGCCAGGAGATCGTTGCGAGCGCGATCGAGGCGATAACGATCGCGCCGCCCTCGACCGGCGTTAGGTCATGGCCGGTTATATAACGGGTGAAGACGATGAGGGGCCAATGCCAGAGATAGAGCGAATAGGAAATCAGCCCGATGAAGACGAGGGCTGGTGCCTGCAGTGCCCTTCCGATCGGCGTCGGGAATTGCCTGTCGGCGCCCGCTCCGGCATGGATGATCAATCCCGCGCCGAGGCAGGGAACCAGGGCGGCGAGACCGGGGAAAGGGGTGCGTTCGTCATAGACGAAGACGGCAAGCGCGATCAGGGCGATGCCGAGCGCGGCGAGAGCCTGGCGCACAAATGGGCGCGACGGCGCCGGAACGACGCCAAGGGCAAGAATGGCGCCGAGCAGCAGTTCCCAGGCCCGAAACTGCGACAGGTAGAAGGCGGAGACAGGCGATGCAAACACGTACCAGGCGCTAGCTGCGAACGACAGGACGAACAGCCCGATAAGTGCGGCGGCGGTGCGGCGGCGATCCAGGCGACCTAGCGCCAGAAGCAGAAGCGGGAAGAGAATATAGAACTGCTCCTCAACGGCAAGCGACCAGGTATGAAGTAGCGGCTTCATCTCCGCCCCGATGTCGAAATAGCCGCTCTCGGTCTTGAACTGGATATTGGAGAAGAACAGGGCGGCCGCCCTGATGCTTTCGGCGAAATATTCGAGTTCGACGGGCATGAAAAGGAACCATGCGACGACCGCTGTCAGCGCCAGCATGGCGAAGAGCGCGGGGAAAATGCGCCGGATTCGCCGTTCATAGAAGCGCAGCAGGCTGAATTCGCCCCGGGCGATCTCGCCGCCGATCAACGATGCCATCAGGAAGCCGGAGATCACGAAGAAGACATCGACGCCCACGAAGCCGCCGGCAAAGCCGGGAATCTTGGCATGATAGAGCACCACCGGCAGGATGGCGATTGCGCGAAGTCCATCGATATCTGCGCGATAGGGGAGCCTTCCGGGCAATTCTTGGCTGGTCGTAAACTGTGACTGTTGACGCGTGAGGGCGACGTTCAACGCAATGCTCCGGGTGGCGATGTTCGCGCCTGATTGAAGTGACAGATCTGGCGACAATAGGGCGAAGTTCGCCACGAGCGGCGAATTACGGCCATTGGTGTAACCCAATCCCGTGGTGAAACAATGGCGCTTGAAGATTGTCCAAAATTGGGAAGGCGATCAGCGCCGCTTGTGGCCGTATCGGATGTCGGGGTCGTCAGCACTCACATTCGGGAAAAAGCCCATAAATACTGAAGGGCCTGATGTCGATTTTTGGCGCAATCGGCACAATCCATTCGACATGCGGCGATTTTCAGGCTTATGCTTCTGTCGTCGGCGATAAGGGTTAAGGGGCATCGCCGGTTCAAAGAACTTCTGCTTCCGCCCCGGATGCAGGATGGAAACCATGCAGGTCGCAATTCCTTTTTCAGAGAACGCGCAAGCGAGGATCGAGATCGTCGAATGCCACGACGAATGGTTCGTGCGTTTGATGAAAGGCGGCGTCGAGAAGACGGAAATCTTCAGTAACGAGACGCTGGCGCTCGGCTACGCTGAGAAGCTACGTGCCAGATTGAAGCTCGAAAAGATAGGACGGATCTAGCAATTCAAAGCGCTATAGCGACCTTTTGTGCGTCTGATAAGACGCACTGCGCTGTAGAGGGGGCGGCCCGCATTATCACCCGATGACCACTTCCACTCTGTTATCGGGAAAGAGGGATGGGTCGAAGGTGATTTTGGCGCCCTTGTAGGTCCCTGCATTCTGGTCATACTCGGCCGCGCCGTTCAAAGCAGGCCGGATGTCGATCGAGGTTTTGACGGCTGCCACGGTCGCCTGCTGGTCGGCAAGACAGTCCAGAAGGCCGTCGAGCCAGTCCTTAATCTCGCTGTCGGTCATGCCCAGAGCGGGCAGGACAGCGCGGTATCCGGGAGCGCCTGCGACCATTCGGCCGATATCATAGCCTGTCTTGTACCAGCTCACGGCCTTCCTCCAGCGCGACGCGCGCCGTTCATCGGCTACCTGATTGCCGTTCATGGACCACCTGATTTTGAAAGCACGCCAGAGCGGGATGCCGAAAAGTGTGCGCGGTTTTCGAGCGACATCCCGCTCCAACTTTTCTGATGTAGAGACGGATTCTGATTTCAGATCGGTTCGATCTGAAATCATCCGGCTCTAGAACATTCGGCCGGCATGGGCCGGAAAAGAGCCCCGCCACGAGGAGTGTGGCGGGGAAGTAAAAAGTGCGTGACTGCCCATTTATATTAGTTATTTCGAATGTTTAGGCAAACATGCGCATAGGGTTGGCCCTGATCCACCTTTCGGCGTAGGACACGCAAACCCCTCTACGGATGGATCATTCACCGTCCTGCCCCGGATCGCGGTCTTCTTCGGAATTGTCGTTGGCTGGCCTTGGATAGGTCGGCCGAGACCCTCTCGGCCATTCCCATCGCTGCGGCCGCTCGCTCTTGCCGGATGCGTGGTTTTTCGTGTCGTCTGACGCCATGTGGTTGCCTCTCTCTCGCTTTTTCTCGGTTACCTGGAAGAAAGCCAAGGGACGGAAGATGGTTCCGCTTGGAGGAGCGTGCGCCTTCCAAGACCCATAAAGTCCGCTGAGCAATTTGAAAGATTGCATGGTGAGAGATAGGATCACCGCCGGACCGTATTCATGCCGCGGTAAAAAAAGACCCCGCCGGGGTGATGGCGGGGCAAATTTTGGGAAATGCTCTCCGAAAGGTCCAAAAGAGCGGCCCGGTAAAAACACATATTAGTGATGTAGACGAGGCCAGTTGCGGCCGATTCGGTACGGTCGGGCAAAAAAGACACCCGCCGAAGCGGGTGAATTTTGCTTGCCATGCGCGTTACTCGGTACATGTCGCGCTTGCCAAAGAGTGCATCGACAGGTGTAAAGAATGCGTAAACGCTCAACGAAGGGGGCATGAGGGCCCATGTGTGGGGATCAAGCTTTCGTCGAACTATCTGTCCTGGCATTCTCCTGCTCAATGCCACGTCTGACGGTCGTACCAATCGTCAATATCGCGGCGAGCGCGGTCTCTTTCGATCCCGTATCGCTGCTGGATCTTGCCTTCGAGCTGTTCCCGCCGGCCATTGATCTCGTCAAGGTCGTCGTCAGTGAGCTTACCCCACTGTTCCTTCACCTTGCCTTTCATCTGCTTCCAGTTTCCTTCGATACGGTTCCAATCCATCATGTTTTTTCCTCCTCACTTCTGTGATTTATGATGAAAAAGAAACGTCTGGGCGCAGGTTTGGTTTCACGTGCCGGCGCGAGATGATGTGGGTAGCGAAGCAACAGCCGTCCGTGTTTTTTCGCATGAGGGTTGCAGCGGTGCGCCGTTTGTCGCAAATACTTCGCAAAGGCCGGGCATTGCGGCACACGAAATCCATACATATCGGACGGTCGATTTTCTTCGACCGCCCGATATTTTCCGGCCGGACGACAATCCCTTTTGCAATCATCAATCGAGTTCTGCGATGTTGCGCCGTTTCTTTTCCTATTACGCCAGGTACAAGACGCTGTTCTTCCTGGATTTCGGTTGTGCAGTGCTCTCGGGACTGCTCGAGCTGGGATTTCCGCTGGCGGTGAAGCTGTTCGTCGATAATCTGCTGCCCAGTCAGAACTGGGGGCTGATTGCAGCCGTCGTCGCACTGCTGTTAGCCGTCTATCTGCTCAATACCGGCCTGATGGCTATCGTCAATTACTGGGGACATGCGCTCGGCATCAGCATCGAGACCGATATGCGCCGGCAGGCGTTCGATCATATCCAAAAGCTGAGCTTCCGTTTCTTCGACAATAACAAGACAGGGCATCTGATCACGTATGTGACAAAGGACCTGGAAGAGGTGGGTGAGGTTGCCCATCACGGTCCTGAGGACCTGTTCATAGCGGTGATGACCTTCATCGGCGCTTTCATCCTGATGTTCAGCGTGCACTGGAAGCTTGCGCTGATGACGACGATCATCGTGCCGTTCATGGCCTGGCTCACCAGCCGCTACGGCGCGAAGATGACGCAAAACTGGCGCAAGCTCTTCGGCCAGGTCGGCGACTTCAATTCTCGCGTCAGCGAAAGCGTCGGCGGTATCCGGGTGGTCAAAGCCTTTGGCAACGAGGACCACGAGCGCGCGCTCTTTGCCTCCAACAACGAAGGCTACAGGGCAACCAAGCTCAACGCCTATGCCTATATGACGGCGAGCATTACGCTCACCTATCTCAGCACCCGCTTCGTGCAGCTCGTGGTGATGATGGCCGGGACCTATTTCGTGATGACCGGCGAGCTCAGCTATGGCGGCTTCGTCGGGTTCCTGCTGCTGGTCAACGTGTTCTTCCGGCCGATCGACAAGATTACCTCGGTGCTCGAGAGCTATCCGAAGGGCATTGCCGGGTTCAAGCGCTTCACCACACTGATCGACACCGCGCCGGATATCGTCGATCGGCCGGGAGCCGTCATCATCGAGCGGCTGCGCGGCGACATAGTGTATCGCGATGTGAGCTTCGGCTACCACCAGAACGACAAGGTGCTGCAGGGACTGAATCTGACGATCAAGGCGGGCGAGACGATAGCCTTCGTCGGCCCCTCCGGACGGGCAAGACGACGATCTGTTCGCTCCTGCCGCGCTTCTATGAAGTTGACAATGGTGCGATCAGCATCGATGGCATCGACATTCGCGATATGACGCAGGCCTCGCTGCGCTCCATGATCGGCATCGTGGCGCAGGACGTGTTCCTGTTCGGCGGCACCATTCGCGAGAATATCGGCTATGGGCGGCTCGGGGCGAGCGATGAGGAGATCTGGGAGGCGCTGCGGCAGGCTGCTCTTGACGAATTCGTCACGGCAATGCCCGATGGTCTGGATACGCTTGCCGGCGAACGTGGCGTCAAGCTTTCCGGTGGACAGAAGCAACGACTGTCGATTGCGCGGATATTCCTGAAGAATCCGCCGATCCTGATTCTCGACGAGGCGACTTCGGCGCTCGACACAGCGACGGAGCAGATGATCCAACAATCGCTCTCGACCCTGTCAAAGGGACGCACGACGCTTGTCGTTGCGCATCGCCTGGCGACGATCCGCAATGCGGACCGCATCGTCGTGGTGGGACCAAACGGGATTGTCGAGGAGGGGACACACGCGCAATTGCTGATGCGCAAGGGCGACTATGCAAGGCTGCACGAGGCGCAGTTCGGGGCGGTTGCATAGGATTCAAGCGTTTGGACTTGCCTTAGCCTTACCCCGGCTACTCTCCTGGCGCGGAGAGGAGGGCAATCGGGCAGCGGAGGGTGCGCTCCCCTTTCACCTGGAGGAAAGGTGCACTGCGTGCGGAGGGGGAGCCATCCGAGAAACACTCTGAATTGCTGAGCATCAATAGCTGAACCACCAAAGTGGATTGCGCGTGTAACAGCTTCTCTGTCTCGTCATGGTCCTGCATTCGGCGCGCAACTTGAAACCGCTTTGTTGCATGCAGGCGTCCAAGGCAGCGCCCAAAGCATTTCCGGTCTTGCCCACCACGGCGGGATTTTGCTCGCACGCCGAGAAGTAGGTTTCCTGCATCCCTGCCGGCTGTTTGGCAGGGTCCTTGCCGTAGGCATTCCCTGCCAGCGCGATGATCAAAACCGCGAACAAGAGCCTCATCGGAAATCCTCCATAAGTCTGACTTCGGATTTAGTTTATCACAGGCAGGTGACGAGCGGCTGAATTACCCGCATCCCGCAGCCGAGGCAAGGCCGTCGCGAAAGAAATAAAAAGCTGAAATGCGCCGAAATAAAGCCGGTCCATTCGTTTCAGCGCCACACTCTAACGCTTTGAATTGCTGCACGTTATCTTCAAACCGGCTCCGATTCAGGGAACCGCGCAGCGGTCGGCCTTCGCCCGTCGAACGGAAGCGCGCAAGGCAGACAGAATGGCATCCGAACTCTTGGGCTTCATCAGTCGCTCGACCTTGTCGAAGATGGGCGAGGGGCCCTCGTCAATTCCGGTGTAGACGATGAAGGGGACGCGCCGGGCGAGCAGGGTGAGGGCGATCTCTGTGGAGGGACCGTCGCGCAGGCTGATATCGAGAATGGCGGCGTCGGGCGTGTTGGTGGAAAGCCAGTCTTTTGCCGCGGCGCATGAACTCACCGTCATGAACCGCGACAGACCGGCATGCGCCAGAGTATCTTCCAGATCGAGAGCGATAACCGCTTCATCTTCAACCAGCAGCGCGGTCCTTATGTTCTCAAATTTCATGGAAGTTCCCCTTGCCCTAATGAGGAAGCTTTTACCCTACGCCTCAAATCGGTAGCATACAACGACTTTCGATAAGTTGTCGCGAATACAACGCTAAGCTTGTGGCGTGAAAGGCGATTCACGCTCTAGGCTGCATGTCGCTGTCGCACCTTAGTGCGTTTGGTCCGGTGGCGCAGCCTTCCAGACGATCTTGAGATCTCTGCCCGCACTGTCCATCCAGCCGAAGCTGATCTCAACGTCGTGAGCGTCGCAGATGGTGCAGCGGAACGGCAGCGTCATTGGGTCGCGACGACTGCCGAAATAGGCAGCGGCGTCTTTGGCCATCAGCCGGCCTCTCCTTCCGCAGCGCCGACACTGCGCGCAGATTACCATGTTCTCGCGCGCTGCCTTGCCAAGGGTGTCAAGGGTGTTTTCCATAATAGACTAATATGGAACGGAGAGGGAACGCTTTCAAGGAATAGGAGTCTGGCGGCGTCAAAGATGCCAGTCGGATTACATGGTCGCCCATCATGCCTCGCGCTGCTGGGCCCTTCTCCCCGCTCGGAAGATCGGATTGCCCTCACGCTAACTCTCTCTCGTGCGGCAAGAGGGGACAACGGGACCAGGATAGACCCCGTCGCCCGCTTGCAGGGAGGTGCGTATCCCGAGGAGGAGGAGGAGAGACGCGCCTCCCTTCCTACGGCTTCCCGTCTTCCCAGACGGGCCGCCGGATTGTCTTGATCGTCACCAGCTTGCGGATCTGCATGTCCACCAGCTCTGCCGCACTCGGCAGTTCGAGGGCAGCATCGAGGTGGTCCTTGCGTCGGCATCGCTCGCAGCGAAACTTGCGCGGCACGTCGAAGATCGGGACATCGCCGCAGAGCTCGAGCAGATCGTCGGAGCGATAACGATGGGTGATCCGGCACCATGTGCAGGTGATCTTGACGATCTGACCAGCTTCCCTGGCCTTCCTCATGGTCGGCTCATGGTGCGCCTTGTTCGGATGCGGATTCGGCTTTCTGCGACCGTCGGGCATGTCACTCTCGCTCCCATCATTCTTGCACGGAACCGGGTTGCTCGAAACGCTGACGCTCGAAGCTGGGCGCCCAGCCGCGCGTGAAGCCGGCACTCATGGCGGTCTCAGCGAGCGCAAGCTGATGGCGCAGATGCCGACAGTCCTTGAGTAGCGCGGCGATCGCTGCACGCGCATCCTCGTCATGCCAGGCAAGCACGGCCTCGATCTCCCGTTTCAACTCGTCGTCGGTTTCAGTCTGATCGGCTTCTTGCGGACGCACGTCTTCTCTCCCCGCGTGACCAGCACGTCGGCTAGGCTCGTAAGCAATGATGGATTGCCGCCTCGTCGCGGCTTGGATGTTCCTATTATGTTCTCGTTTTTGCGAGAGTCAAGCGCGCTTTTCTCGACGCGGGAAAGGAGTCTGCCAACCTTTGCCCGGTTCGCCAGACTATGAGCACCGGTTACTTTTGAAACCCGATCTCACCAATCTGAAATCATTCGGCATGCACTCCGCTTTAGGCAGGATCCACGCCGACCGAAACGGCATGTCGCGGAGAAAAACGGGGGTTTGCCGATGACCAATATGTCACGCCAGTACAGGCTCGCCACGTCGCATGGCGCAATCGCGATCGAGGAAAGTGGAGGGGGTGGGATTCCGGTCCTTCTCATCCACGGCAACTCGTCCTGCCGCGGTGTCTTCCGCAATCAGATGGAAGGGGCGCTTGGCAGGGATTATCGCCTGATAGCCTTCGACCTGCCGGGGCACGGCGAGTCCGAAAACGCGCAGGAGCCTTCCCGGACCTATACGCGGCTCGGCTTTGCCGATGCCGCGATCGAAATTCTCGACCTGCTCGGGATTGACGACGTGGTGCTGCTCGGCTGGTCACTCGGAGGCCACATCGCGATGGAGGTGGCGCCACAGCTTTCCGCTCTCAGGGGCATGATGATCTGCGGCGCGCCGCCCGTCGGCTCCAGCATGGCCGAGGCGTTCATGCTGACGTCGCACATGAAGCTCGCAGGTCAAGAGCGTCTGACGCCGTCGGAAATCGACATGTTCGGCGAAGCCATCTTCGGCACGGCATTCGCGCCGTTTCTGCGCGCGGCGATCGAGCGGACGGACGGGCGTGCGAGAAAGACCCTGTTCGAGGCCGCGCATGCCGGAGCCGGCGTCAACCAGCGCTGGGTGGTGGAAAACCTGCCCGTGCCGGTCGCCGTGGTGAACAGCGCCGACGATCCGTTCCTCAATCTCGACTACATCGACAGCCTGGACTATGCCAATCTTTGGGAGGGGCGTTGCCATCGCCTGCCCGGGGCCAAACATGCGCCGCTGTGGGAAGCGCCCGCCATTTTCAACCCCGTTCTCGAACGGTTCTTGGACGACGTCTCCGGGCGTCGGGTGGCCTCTCCATCTCCGGAGAATTACCGGCAGGGCCCGCAGGCGTAAAGATTTGACGTATCACCACCGGAGCTCCCGGCAGCGTCCCATCCATGCCTTCCGAAAATCGATTTCTGATTTTTCCGGCGTTAGCGGGATGCCGAAAAGTGTGTGCGGTTTTCGGGCGACATCCCGCTCTAACTTGTTGATTTAGAGCCTCTTGCAAGACACACAAAGATCGCTGTAGCACTTTGAATTGCTGCATCGTTCCTTAAATCGGCTCCGACTTAAAGAACCAATGCAGCAGGCACTCCAGCAATATGATTCCAGCAACATGAAAGGAGACTGCCCATGTCCGCAATTGCCGTTCTGTTCAGTATTCTCGGTACGATACTGATCGGGGCGATCAGCCCCGGCCCGAGCTTTGTGCTCGTTTCGCGCACGGCCGTCACGATATCCCGGACGGATGGTCTCGCAGCAGCCCTTGGAATGGGTCTTGGCGGCGCGATATTCGGCACCCTGGCGCTCGCCGGCCTCACTGCCCTGTTGCTGCAGGTCGATTGGCTCTACTTCGTCCTGAAGATCGTCGGCGGCACGTATCTCGCTTATCTCGGCTTTCGCATCTGGCAGGGTGCTGCCGATCCGATCGTTATTCCCGAAACGACGGAGCTCAGAAGCAGGTCCTGGCTGAGATCCTTTACGCTCGCCCTTGCCACGCAACTCAGCAATCCCAAGGCCGCTATCGTCTACGCCAGCATCTTTGCCGCCCTCATGCCGGAATCGCCGCCAGCCTGGCTGCTGATCGCGCTGCCACCGTTGCTCTTTCTGGTCGAAGCCACATGGTACGCCGTCGTCGCGCTTGCATTCTCGGCCAAGGGGCCACGTTCCGTCTACCTCGGCGCCAAGGCGTGGATCGACCGGGCCGCCGGCGCGGTCATGGGAATACTGGGGACAAGGCTGATCTTCGAAAGCGTGAGATCGCGCGTCTGAATGCGGGCGTTCTCTCCCTGAAACGATGCATAAGCCTCCCGAAAATCGAATCCGATTTTCGGGAGTATGTTCTATCGATAGCGGGCGGATCGCTCCTCGGCATCGCGCAGGACCTTAAGAAGCCGGCTTTTCGTCTCGTCCTCCTGTTGCTCGATCGCCGTCACAAGCGCGCGCATGGTGCCTCTCAGGCCATGGATCTGGTCGAGGAGATCCATTACGATATCGACGCCGGCATCATTGACGCCCATGTTGCGGGTGAGGTCGAGAATGAGCTGGCCGCGAGCAACGTCGGCGTCTTGGAACTGCCTGCCTTCGGGCGCACGCTCGGGGACCAGCCAGCCCTGCTCGATCCAGACGTCAAGCACCGTCCTGTCGATCTTCAGACAGAGCCGAAACTCGCGATCATCCATGGTCAATCTCCCATCATCTTTCTCGGATCCGACGCATTGGCAGGCGTCCAGTTCCTGACGAATTCGGTGAGCTGTTCATCGGAGGTGTCGGGCAAAACGATCTTCAGGGACACATGCAGATCGCCCGCCTCGCCGCCACGCTTCGGCACGCCCTTGCCTTTCAGGCGCAGCACCTTGCCACTGTTGGAATAGGGCGGAAGCGTCAGGTTCACCGGTCCGGAGGGCGTCGGTACGCGGACCTTTTCGCCGAGCACGGCCTCCTTCAGCGAGATCGGCAGCTCGAGGCGTATGTCGTCGCCGTCCTGGGTGAAGAAACGGTGCGGGCGCACGTGGATCTCGATCAGCGCGTCTCCGGACGGGCCGCCACCGAAGCCCGGCTCGCCCTTGCCCTTCAGCCGCAGGGTCTGGCCATCGCGCGTGCCGGGCGGAATCCGAACCTCGAGCGGCGGGCCGTCGGGCAGCCTGATCTCAGTCCTGGTGCCGTTGACAGCGTCCAGGAACTCGACCTCCATGGAAAATTGGCGATCGCGGCCCCGCGTCCGGAACTGGCTGCCGCCACCGCCACCACCACCGGTGCGGCGCGAAAAGAAGCTCGAGAAAATATCGTCGGCGTCGGCGAAGTCAGCAAAGCCCGCACTGTTCTGGTAGGGGCCGCCGGGGCCGGAAGCCGACGCGTAGTCGCGGTAATAGCTGCGCGGCGCCTGCTCGACGCCGTCCATATCGATTTCGCCGCGGTCGAAGCGCTTGCGCTTTTCTTCGTCGCTCAAAAGCTCGTAGGCGGTGGAAACCTTCTTGAAGCGCTCTTCCGCCTCCTTGTCGCCCGGGTTCAAATCCGGATGAAGCTTCTTGGCGAGCTTGCGGAAGGCACTCTGGATGTCTTTCTGCGTGGCATCCTTTTTCACACCCAGAAGTTCATACGGGTCCTGGCTCATGACATCTCCGGTCAAATAGACTTTAGGCTGTTGTTTTCATCAGCGATTTTGGACCCTATATAGGAGCGCGAATCGATCGTCTGTAGGGGCTGGATGCCGGCAGATGCGTGAATGCGGGAGGCTTGCTGTCACGGGCCGGTTGCCTCCCTCGCGGATCCTCCACAACCTATGGGCTCGATTACTTTTGAAACACTATCGCATCAATTTGAAATAATGTGGCAGGCGCTCAAGTTTAATTCACGGCGTCGGGAGCGAGAGGAAGAGCTTGATCCTTCCGTACGTTCCGCCGGAGCCGGGTGCCGGGACAGGATGCACCAAAAACGCTCCATCATTTTGAGACCACGCATGATCCTTTCCGATAATCAAAGGTGATTTCGGGGGGCATGCCATAGAGCGTCCCGTGTCTGACCGGACGTGAGTGACGCTTTATCACTTTGAACCTGCGCGTGATCATTTGGAAGTATGCGCCAGAACCGGTACAAGCTCATGAATTTCAACAGAACTCAACCGACCGCCCGTGGGGCGGCCGCTATGATGATGGCTGTATTGCTCTTCTCCACCCATGATGCCATCGCGGATGAGGGCAGTGTCAGCTTCGGGGCTCTTCAAAACGCGATCCTCGATGGCAAGAGCATCGGCATGACCCTCGATCTTTCCAAATGCGTGATCCATGACAGCACGGAAGCGGGTCCGCCGGTGAAAGGCTCTCAAAAATTCGACGCCTTCATGATCCAGGCCGACCAGACGATTGCCTTCTCTTCAATGCACTTCCGGTTGCGATCCGACAGGACGCCCGTCCAGGAGCATTTCGACTTCAAGGTTCATCCCGACGGAAAGATCGAGGTTACATGCAGTTTCCTCAATCCCGTCAACCTCACGGTGCTTCAGGAAGCACGGTTCGACTGCAAGATCGACGATGGAGCGGTGTTCCACTGGTAGGATACCTTTTGCCTCGTGGCGGGAATGGATCCTCGGGTCAAGCCCGAGGATGACGGAGTGTGGGTGGGCATTAGTGCCAAACAATGCTTTGCACAATCGTTACGCTCCGCACCATTACCAATGGCCGCCAGGGCAAACTATTCTGCCGTAAGTGGGCCTCGCATGCACTTGTCCGCTGATAGTGCGTATGGCGCCAGTGCCGAACCCAAACTCCATCATCCTCGGGCTTGACCCGAGGATCCATGTGCAGGCCGTCGCGGGGGCACAGATCTTCGCTTCGAGGAGACGGACTCTGCGCTGGCAGGTGTGCCAGACGCGCTACCGCGACGCTTGCCACCACGACCCATCAAGCAATCCCATCATCCCACAAGACTTCTTTCCGGTTGCCGCCGCGCAGAACGCACGCCGGCTCAAAAAGGCATACCGAATCAAAAACTTGTCTGTGGATTCGGGCGCTTGATCTGGACCGCCTAGCAAAAGCCACAATTGATTCGCTTCGTTATGGGAACCAAACCCTTATGAATGCAGTTGAATCGCGATGGTTGCAGCGGAGGGAAGCATGGCACCGCGGGCTCAATGGAAGGGATTTCTCAAATTCGGCGAGGTGACATGTCCGGTCGCGCTCTATACGGCTGCCTCCACTTCGGAGCGCATCGCCTTCAACACGATCAATCGGGCGACGGGAAATCGGGTCCGGCGTGAGTTCGTCGACAGCGAAACCGGAAAGCCGGTGGAGAAGGAAGACCAGGTCAAGGGCTACGAGGTTACCAAGGGCGACTATATCCTGCTCGAACCCGAAGAGGTCGCCGCAGCCGTTCCTGAGAGCGATAAGACGCTCGACATCCAGGCTTTCCTGCAGCGCTCGCAGGTCGATGACGTGTTCTTCGACAAGCCCTATTATCTGGCGCCCAGCGACCGTATCGGCGAGGAGGCCTTCGCGCTGATCCGCGAGGGAATGAAGAAGAAGAACGTCGTGGCGATCGCGCAGACTGTTCTCTTCCGCCGCGTGCGCACCGTCCTCATCCGCCCCGAGGGCAATGGTCTGATCGCCACCACGCTCAATTTCGACTATGAGGTGCGCTCAGCCGAGGAGGCCTTCGGCGACGTTCCGAAGATGAAGATCAAGGGCGAGATGCTCGATCTAGCCAAGCACATCATCAATACGAAGGTCGGAGAATTCGATCCCGCAAGCTTCAACGACCGTTACGAGGCGGCCGTCGCCGAACTGGTGAAGGCAAAGATGGAAGGCCGCAAGATCACGCCGCGCAAGGAGCCGAAGCGCGAGAAGGTGACGAACCTGCTCGACGCGCTGCGCGAGAGCGCGGGGCTGGTCGCAGGCGAGAATCAGGCCGCAGTCGGTGCCGGAGGCCCTCGCCAGAAGACGGCACGCGCATCGGGCACCAGAGGAAAGGCAGCCGCCGCGCAGCAGCGTAAGGCGGGCTGATCCATGGCGCTGGAGTCCTATCACAGGAAGCGCGACTTTTCAAAAACCGCCGAGCCAAAGGGCAGCAAGGCGCGAAGCCGTGGCAAAGCCACCGGTAAGGGGGACGCCGGCAACAGCTTCGTCATCCAGAAGCACGATGCCAGAAGGCTGCATTATGATTTCCGCCTCGAACTGGATGGCGTGCTAAAGAGCTGGGCGGTCGCGAAGGGCCCGAGCCTCATTGCTGGCGAGAAGCGCTTGGCGGTTCATACCGAGGACCATCCCCTCGAATACGGCGATTTCGAAGGTACGATCCCGAAAGGCGAATATGGCGGCGGCACGGTCATCATTTGGGATCGCGGCACATGGGAGCCCGTCTTCGATCCGCACCGGGGCCTTGCCAAGGGCCATCTCGAATTCGAGCTCCACGGCGACAAATTGAAGGGCCGCTGGCACCTGGTGCGCATGGCGGGCCGCTCGCGCGAGAAGACGGAGAACTGGCTGTTGATCAAGGCGGAGGACGAATTCGCGCTGGCCGAAGGTTCGCGCGATGTCCTGCTTGAGGAGCGGCCGGAATCGGTGAAGACGGGCAGGGTGGTCGAGGAGGTCGCCGACGAAGAGCCCGGCTGGTCCTCACAAACGGGCAGGATCGAGCCCAAGCCGGCGAAACGACGGCAGGCAAGACAGGCGAAGGATCCCGAACTACCAGCACCGGAGCCCGCGAAGGTAAAGGGAGCAAAATTCGCGCCGACGCCGGCCTTCATAGAGCCGACACTGGCCTCGCTTGCGGTCAAGCCGCCTTCCGGCAGGCGCTGGATCCACGAGATCAAGTTCGACGGCTACCGTCTGCAGGTGCGCATCGAGGCGGGCCGGGTAAAACTCTTCACGCGCACCGGCCTCGACTGGACGGCGAAGTTCGGCAAGGAGATCGTCGCGGCTTTCAAGGCGCTGCCGGTCGGCACCGCGGTGATCGACGGCGAGCTGGTGGTGGAGACAGCCGCCGGCGTCTCCGATTTTTCCGCGTTGCAGGCCGATCTCAGCGAGAGCCGTAGCGATCGCTTCGTCTACTACGCCTTCGATCTCCTCTATCTCGACGGCTTCGATGTCAGGGACGCGGTGCTCACAGAGCGTAAGGCGCTGCTCAATCAGGTCATTTCCGGCGAGACCGGGCGGCTGCGCTTCAGCAGCCATTTCGACGGCGACGGCAGCCTGATCCTCAAGCATGCCAGCATGCTCGGACTGGAAGGAATCATCTCCAAGCTCGCGGACGAGCCCTATCGCTCTGGACGCGGCAAGGGCTGGCTGAAGGCGAAACTTTTCCAGGGCCAGGAAGTGGTGATCGGAGGCTGGGTGCAATCCTCGACGTCGCGCAAGGCGATCGGCTCGCTTCTCTGCGGCGTCTATGATGGCGGCAGGCTCGACTATATCGGCCGCGTCGGCACCGGCTTTTCCGGCAAGGTCGCCGAAGATCTCTATCGGCGGCTGGAGCGTATTAAGACGGACCGCAGCCCCTTTGCAAGACGTCTGACGACCGACGAAGCGCGGGGCGTGCGCTTCGTCAGGCCGGAACTGGTCGCCGAGGTGGAATTTCGCGTCTGGACGGCCGACGGCATCATGCGCCACGCCGCCTTCCAGGGACTACGCGAGGACAGGCGGCCGGAAGAGGTCGTGCGGGAGATGCCGAGGAGCGCGCCCGGTGCGGCGGCTGGGACGCCGGACGCGGAAATCGCGCTTACCCATCCCGACCGGCTCTACTGGCCGGACGAGGGCGTGACCAAGCAGGGGCTCGCCAATTACTATGCCGAGGTCTGGCCGCACATCGGCCCTCTGATTACCAACCGGCCGCTGGCGCTCCTGCGCTGCCCGAACGGGATCTTCGGCGAGCATTTTTTCCAGAAACATGCCTGGAAGGGAATGAACGAGAATATCGTGCTTGTGCGCGACCCAACCGACGAGGAGCCGCTGGTCAGCATCCGCGATCTCGACGGCTTGCTCGGACTCGTGCAGGCAGCAGTGCTGGAAATCCATCCCTGGGGTTCCACTGTTCGGAACCTGGAACGTCCTGATATGATCATCATGGATCTCGATCCCGGCCCCGGTGTCGCCTGGAGCCAGGTGATCGAAGCCGCTCACGAGACGCGCGACCGGTTGAAGGCGGCAGGACTTGCCGCCTTCGTCAAGACGTCCGGCGGCAAGGGGCTGCATGTCGTGGCACCCCTGAAGCCTTCCGCCGAATGGCCGGAGATCAAGGCCTTCACCAAGGCGATCGCCGACCGCATGGCCGCCGACAGCCCGGACCGCTTCGTCTCGACCATCGCCAAGGCCAAGCGCCAGCGCAAGATTCTTATCGACTACCTGCGCAACCAGCGCGGCGCCACGGCAGTGGCCCCCTATTCGACCCGGGCGCGGCCGGGGGCGGCGGTCTCCATGCCGCTCTCCTGGGAGGAATTGAGCCCTGCCGTCGGCCCCGCCTATTACACGGTCGACAATGCGCTGAAGCGACTTGCGGCTATCGGGACGGACCCATGGGCGGACTTTCAGGCGGCGGCGGCACCATTGGAGAAGCCTAAGGCGCGGCGCCGGAGGGCGGCTTAGAGAAGTTTCAGGGAAAGTGCGAAGCGATTTTCCGTTCGGAATCGTGTAAGAACAGAGCGGTTCACGAACAACATCCGAGGAGGTGCTTTATGCATTCCCGAACGGCCTCGTGTTCGTGTGGTCAGCTGCGTATCGAAGTTCAGGGCGAACCAATCGGAGTAGGCGTTTGCCATTGCCTGGCCTGTCAGCGCCGCACGGGCAGCGTCTTTGCGGCGCTCGCCGCCTTCGCTGCACCCTACAAGGTCTTCGGCACTGCGACCGAGTATGTCCGCGTCGGTGATCGCGGCGCCCGGTTCACGTTCCGGTTCTGCCCTGTCTGCGGGACGACCGTGTTTCACACCGAGGACGGCTACGAACAATCGCATGTGGCCGTCGCAGTCGGCGCCTTTGCCGATCCGAGTTTTCCCCCGCCGGAAGGTTCCGTCTATGACTGTCGCCGGCATTCCTGGGTGCAACTGCCGCCGGGGATAAAGATCTATGAAAAGGATCCTGCCTAACCGCGGCTTTTGCGAATTCGCCGAGAAGTTGCCCCTCACTCTAGCCCTCTCTCCGCGCGGGGGGCGAGGGGATGATCGAGCGTTCTCCGCGCGCTTTTATGAGCGCAACTTATAGGCTTTATGAACAAACGGCACCTAATCGAAGCGGGAGGGTGCCCTAACTTTTCTATGACGTCGATCCTGATCGCGCGCCCGGTTTCGCCGCTGGGCGCGCGTTTGACGTTAAAGGCATTCTCTGAACATGGGAGCACGATATGCAAAATCCCGGTGAACTCGAACTTACACGGCGCGACCTGATGATCGTGACGGCCGCCTCCGTTGCGGTGACGGCGGCGCCGTCCGTGGCCAAGGCGCAAGCGACCGATACCGGAGAGCCGGCGGCGGCGAAGGTGTCCTTCACGGTGAACGGCACGGATCATGCACTGGAACTCGACACGCGCACGACGCTGCTCGATGCACTGCGCGAGCATCTGCATCTGACGGGCACCAAGAAGGGCTGCGATCATGGCCAATGCGGCGCCTGCACGGTGATGGTCGATGGGCGGCGGATCAATTCCTGCCTGACCTTCGCGGTGATGCATGACGGCGACAGCATCATCACGATCGAGGGATTGGGCCAGCCTGGCAACCTGCACCCGATGCAGGCCGCCTTCGTCAAGCATGACGGATTTCAATGCGGCTACTGTACCCCCGGGCAGATCTGTTCGGCCGTGGCCGTGCTCGAAGAGATCAAGGCCGGCATTCCAAGCCATGTCAGCGCCGATCTGACCGCGCATCCGCAAGTGACCAATGCCGAACTGCGCGAGCGGATGAGCGGCAACATCTGTCGCTGCGGCGCCTATTCCAACATCGCCGAAGCGATCACAGAAGTCGCAGGGAGGCCGGCATGAAATCCTTTACCTATGAACGCGCCCGGACCCCTGCCGAGGCTGCGGCATCGGCTGCGCGCAACAAGGATGCAAAGTTCATCGCGGGCGGCACCAACCTCATCGACCTGATGAAGCTACAGATCGAAACACCGACGCACTTGATCGATGTCAACGGGCTTGCGCTCGACAAGATCGAGGCGACGCCCGACGGCGGACTGCGCATCGGCGCGCTCGTCCGCAACACCGATCTTGCTGCCGACGAGCGTGTGCGGCGCGACTACGGCCTGCTCTCCCGCGCGCTTCTGGCAGGCGCCTCAGGCCAGTTGCGCAACAGGGCCACGACCGCCGGCAACCTCATGCAGCGCACGCGCTGTCCCTACTTCTACGACACCAACCAGCCCTGCAACAAACGTCAGCCCGGCAGCGGCTGTTCGGCAATTGGCGGATTCAGCCGCCAGCATGCGGTCGTCGGCGTCAGCGACGCCTGCATCGCGACGCATCCGAGCGACATGGCAATCGCCATGCGCGCACTCGACGCAACGATCGAGACGGTGCGGGCCGACGGCACGACGCGCAACATTCCGATCGCGGTCTTCCACCGGCTGCCCGGGGACACGCCGCATATCGAGACGGAGCTTGCCGAGGGCGAGCTGATCACGGCCGTGGTTCTGCCGAAGCCGCTCGGCGGCAGGCACATCTACCGCAAGGTCCGCGACCGCGCCTCTTATGCCTTTGCACTGGTCTCCGTTGGCGCGATCGTGCAGCCGGATGGATCGGGACGCGTGGCCGTCGGCGGTGTGGCGCACAAGCCGTGGCGGGTGGAGGCTGCCGAGGTCGACCTGCCGAAAGGCGCCAGAGCCGTATCCGAGCAGTTGCTCGCCGACGCCCATCCGACAGGGGACAATGCGTTCAAGGTGACGCTCGTCGAGCGCACCCTCGGCGCGGTATTGAATGAAGCAAGGGGTTAAGAGATGAAGTTCGACACTCCAGCGACAACGAACCCGATCGACCAGCTGAAGGTGGTCGGCCAACCCACCGACCGCATCGACGGCCACCTCAAGACGACCGGCACCGCACATTATGCCTATGAACGGCATGACGCCATAGCGAACCCGGCCTATGGCTACATCGTCGGCTCGGCGATCGCCAAGGGGCGGATCAAGTCCTTCGACCTTGGCGAAGCTCGGTCCGCGCCGGGCGTCATCGCCATCGTCACGGCGGAAAATGCCGGCACGCTCGGCAAAGGCAAGTTCAACACCGCCAGGCTGCTCGGTGGTCCGGACATCGAGCACTACCATCAGGCCGTTGCGATCGTCGTCGCCGAGACCTTCGAGCAAGCGCGCGCGGCCGCGCAACTGGTCCACGTCGACTACGCCCCGGCCGACGGCGCCTTCGATCTGTCGGCCGCCAAGGATTCGGCTGCCGTGCCGAAAGAGGGCACGCCGCACACCGCCGTCGGCGATTTCGCCGGCGCCTTCTCCGCAGCCCCCGTCCAGCTTGACGCGACCTACACGACGCCAGATCATGCGCATGCGATGATGGAACCGCATGCCTCGCTTGCCGCATGGGACGGGGACAGGCTGACGCTCTGGACCTCGAACCAGATGATCGACTGGGGCAGGACGGATGTGGCAACAACGCTCGGCATGCCCAAGGAGAATGTTCGCCTTCTCTCGCCGTTCATCGGCGGCGGTTTTGGCGGCAAGCTGTGGGTGCGGTCCGATGCCGTACTTGCGGCCCTTGGCGCGCGTGCGGCCCGAAGGCCGGTGAAAGTGGCCCTGACGCGGCCCTTGGTCTTCAACAACACGACCCACCGTCCGGCCACGATCCAGCGCATCCGCATCGGGGCGGGCACGGACGGCAAGATCACCGCGATCGGCCATGAGGGCTGGTCCGGGGACCTACCGGGCGGCAAGCCCGAGGAGGCGGTGATGCAGACCCGGCTGCTCTATGCCGGCGCCAACCGCATGACAGAGTTGCGGCTCGCCGAACTTAGCCTTCCCGAAGGCAATGCCATGCGCGCGCCCGGCGAAGCGCCGGGGTTGATGGCGCTGGAGATCGCCATGGACGAGATGGCCGAAAAGCTCGGCATGGACCCGGTCGAGTTCCGCATCCTCAACGATACCCAGGTCGACCCCGAAAATCCGGATCGCCCCTTTTCGCAGCGCCAGTTCGTCACGTGTTTCCGCACGGGCGCGAAGCGGTTCGGCTGGAACAATCGCGATGTGCAACCCGGCCGGCGCCGCGAGGGGAACTGGCTCATCGGGATGGGGACCGCCGCCGGCTTCCGCAATAACCTTTTGACGAAGTCGGGCGCGCGCGTCCGGCTCGACAGCCGCGGCGTCGTCACGGTCGAGACCGACATGACCGACATCGGAACGGGCAGCTACACCATCATCGCCCAGACAGCCGCCGAGATGATGGGCCTGCCGCTTCACAAGGTGGAGGTGCGTCTCGGCGATTCGACCATGCCGGTTTCGTCGGGCTCAGGCGGACAATGGGGCGCCAACAACTCGACCTCGGGGGTCTATGCGGCCTGCGTCAAGCTGCGGGAGGCGGTGGCGGAGAAGCTCGGCTTCAACTCCACTGAGGCGGTCTTTGCGGACGAGCATGTCCGTGCGGGCAATCGTCGCGTATCGCTGGCGGAGGCGGCAGGCGAGGGTGGGCTTTCCGGTGAGGACTCGATCGAATATGGCGACCTCGCCACGAAATACCAACAGTCGACCTTTGGCGCGCACTTTGTCGAAGTCGGGGTCGATGCCGCAACCGCCGAGATCCGTGTCCGGCGCATGCTGGCGGTCTGCGCTGCCGGACGCATCCTCAATCCGAAGACCGCGCGCAGCCAGGTTATCGGCGGGATGACGATGGGCGTCGGTGCCGCGCTGATGGAGGAGCTTGCGGTCGACAAGCGCCGCGGCTTCTTCGTCAATCACGATCTTGCCAGCTACGAGGTGCCCGTCCATGCCGACATCCCGCGCCAGGAAGTGATTTTCCTCGACGAGACGGACCCTGTCTCCTCGCCGATGAAGGCTAAGGGTGTTGGCGAACTCGGCATTTGCGGTGTCGGCGCGGCAGTGGCAAATGCGGTCTACAATGCGACCGGCGTTCGCGTGCGCGACTATCCAATCACGCTGGACAAGCTGCTCGACCGATTGCCGGCGGCTTGATTCGCGGCTTTGCCCCTCACCCTAACCTTCTCCCCGCAAGCGGGGTGAGGGAACGATCGAGCAAGCGGCAAACTCCCCTTCGCCCCGCCTGCGGGGAGAAGGTGGCCCGAAGGGTCGGATGAGGGGCCGGCGCGGTAGACAATATCCTTGCGACGACTTCCGAATCCTTCAAAAATCCCCCCTCACCGAAGCGGGATCCAGAGCGGGCTTTTCCAGGCTTTCAATTCCTCGAGGAAGACCTGCAGCTTCGATGGCAGGAAGCGGCGGGTTGGATAGACCGCGTGGACGAAGAGGTCCGCCGATGACCATTCCGGCAGGAGGCGGACGAGTTTGCCGCTTGCGATCCCATCGTCGCAATAGGTCGACGGCAGAAATCCGATGCCGTGGCCTCGGTATGTGAAGTCGCTCACCGACTGGAAATCGCGGGTGGAGATCGGGCCGGAGACCGCGACCTTGATCGATTTCTTGCCACTGACGAGAGACCACTCGGCCTCGTTGTTGCGCCCATTCAAGAGCACGCATTGATGGTGATGCAGGTCCTCAGGCTTCGCCGGCAACTCACGGTTGCGCAGATAGTCCGGTGAGGCTACAAGATAGCGCAGGCTCTTGCCGATGCGCTGGGCGATAATGGTGGAGTCCTGCAGCTCCCCGAAGCGGATGGCGACGTCGATGTTTTCCGCAATCAGATCCAGGAACAGGTTCGTGATAAAGAGATCAACCTGAATGCGCGGATAGATCTTCATGAAATTCGATAGGAATTCGTAGAAGATTTCCTGTCCCATGATGACCGGGCCAGTAATCCTCAGAAGGCCTTCCGGCTGCTTCTGGGTGTGGGTCAGCACCCTTTCGGCATCGTAGAGCTGGTTCAGCGGTTCGCTGCACTGGTTGAAATAGGCGCGTCCCTGAGCCGTCAGGCTGAGCTTGCGCGTCGTGCGCTGCAGGAGCGTGACACCCAATTGCTCCTCAAGGGCAGTCACCTTGCGGCTGACGGTGGAGACCGGCATGCCCAGCGCGCGGGCGGCGCGGCTGAAGCTTTCGAACTGCGCAACCTTCACAAAAACGGCGATGTCATTCAGATCAGCCATGCGATGATTTTTGCATGGATGCAAAAGTAATTCCAGATATTTCCATCTAATCAAGGAATAGCGTCTCCGCCATATTGATCGCAGCAATGACGCTGCAAACTTCCAAGGAGACTAACATGCAAACGCAGAAGACAGTTTTGATCACCGGCGCCTCCCAGGGCATCGGTGCGGGCCTTGTAAAGGCCTTCCTCGAGCACGGCTATAACGTGGTCGCCACATCGCGACGGGCAAGCCAGTCCGAAGAGATTGCGGGTTCCGACCGGCTGGCATTGGTCGACGGCGATATCGCCGATCCTGCCACGGCGAAGAAGGTTGTCGAGACGGCGCTTGCCCGGTTCGGCTCGATCGATGCCCTCGTCAACAATGCCGGCATCTTCTTCACCAAGCCGTTCCTCGACTATACGATCGAGGATTATCGCAGGCTCGCTGCCACGAACCTCGACGGATTTATCCATCTGACGCAGCTCGCCGTCAGACAGATGTTGACGCAGAAGACCGGCGGCAGCATCGTCAGTATCACGACGCCGCTGGTCGATCATCCGATCGCGGGCGTGAACGCCTCGGTCGCCATGATGACCAAGGGCGGCATCGAAGCCATCTCGAAGAATATCGCGATGGAGTATGCGAAGGAGGGAATCCGCGTCAACACGGTTGCTCCGGGCGTTGTCGATACGCCGCTGCACAGGGACAACCCGAAAGACTTCCTGAAGACGCTGTCGCCGATGCATAGCATCTCCAGCGTCGAGGAGATTGTCGATGCCGTCCTCTTCCTGACCGACGCTCCGCGCATAACCGGGGAGGTGCTGCACGTCGACGGCGGCGCACATTTGGGCAGATGGTAAACCGTCATGAAGCGCCGGCCGCTGGCGCAGAACAGCGGCTCAAGGATCTCGGCATCGCGCTGCCTCCGGCACCCACACCCTTCGGCTCCTATGTCGAGGCGGCCAGGATCGGCAAGCTTCTCTTCCTGAGCGGCATGCTGCCGGTCGTCGGCCACGAGCCGCAGTTCATCGGACGCGTCGGCGAGGAACTGTCCACCGAGGACGGACGGAAGGCGGCTGAGATTGCGGTTCTCAGCGCGCTGTCTGCGATCAGGGATCACCTTGGATCACTCGACAAGGTCACGGGCGTCGCCAAGCTCGGCGTCTATATCGCAACCCCCGGTGATTTTCGCGAACACCCCAAAGTCGCCGATGGCGCCTCCGACCTTCTCCTGAAGGTCTTCGGTCCCGAAATGTTGTCTCCCCGTATCGTGCTTGGCGTTGCCAGCGTACCGCTCGGCATGCCGGTCGAGATCGAGCTTATTCTCGAGGTCGCAGATTGAGAGCTGCGGCCGGGCACCCGCCCACAAGCGGTGTCCGGCCGCATGAAAGTGATGAGTGCGTCGCCGCAATTGAAAAAGCTGAAAGGAACGAGAATGACCATTCTGCAAAGACCCATGCGGGCGCGCTGCGCTGAGTATTGGGAACCTCAAGGAGAATTGCCATGATCAGCAGATGCGCGCTTTCACTGTCGCTTTCGCTCCTGACTATCGCCGCCGCCCACGCGCAAACGCCGGCGCCAGGCGGTTCGGCGACATCCGCGCAGATGCCCGCGACCGCGAA
Source organism: Sinorhizobium sp. CB7 (assembly GCF_041357635.1). NCBI lineage: Bacteria > Pseudomonadati > Pseudomonadota > Alphaproteobacteria > Hyphomicrobiales > Rhizobiaceae > Sinorhizobium > Sinorhizobium sp. CB7. The sequence continues at coordinate 19,846 of NZ_JAULLL010000006.1, read as the reverse complement.
TACGCAGGCAAACGAAGACACATCGATCCGGCCGTTCTGGGTTCATATATCAGAGGAAGCGATCGCCGACCTCAGGCGCCGCATCAATGAGACCCGCTGGCCCGAGAAGGAAACCGTGCCCGATCGCTCGCAGGGCGGCCAGCTCGCCAAAACGCAGGAGATCGTTCAGTACTGGGGCAGCAGCTATGACATGGGCAGGGTGGAGGCGAAACTGAATGCGCTGCCGCAGTTCATGACCACGATCGATGGCCTCGACATCCATTTCATCCACGTTCGTTCCAAGCATCCGAACGCGTTGCCTGTCATCATCACCCATGGCTGGCCCGGCTCGGTGATCGAGCAGATCAAGGTGATCGGTCCGCTCACCGATCCGAGCGCTTACGGCGGCAGCGCAGAGGACGCGTTCGACGTCGTCATCCCGTCGATGCCGGGCTACGGTTTTTCCGGCAAGCAGACGGGCACCGGCTGGGGCCCTGACCACATCGCCCGCGCCTGGGGCGAGCTGATGAAGCGCCTTGGCTACACCCGCTACGTCGCCCAGGGCGGCGACTGGGGTTCGCCGATCAGCGAAGCGATGGCGCTGCAGGCACCGGAGGGATTGCTCGGCATCCACATCAACCTGCCGGCTGCGGTCCCGCCCGATGTGGCCGCAGTGCTGACCAGCGGCGGACCGGCTCCGACGGAACTTTCGCCCAAGGAACGCGCGGCCTTCGACGCGCTCGACAATCTCTTCAAGAAGAAGCGGGCCTATGCCGCGATGATGGGCACGCGGCCCCAGACGATCGGCTATGCCCTGACGGATTCCCCGGCCGGGCTTGCGGCCTTCATCTTCGACTATAATGACGGCGAGCCCGAGCGCCTGCTCGACAGGGATGACGTACTCGACGACATTTCGCTCTACTGGCTGACGAACAGCGCGGCCTCGGCGGCGCGGCTCTATTGGGAGAATGGCGGTCGACCTGTTATATTTGCGGCGGCCCAGAAGACGGATGAAATCAAACTCCCGGTGGCCATCACGGTATTTCCAGACGAATATTATCAGGCCCCAGAGACCTGGGCCCGACGTGCCTATCGCAATCTGATCTACTTCCGCGAGGCCGACAAGGGCGGCCATTTCGCGGCATGGGAACAGCCTGAGCTTTTCAGTGCCGAGCTCCGGGCTGCGTTCAGGCCGTTGCGCTAATGAGGCAGAGCACAAACAGAGGAGGAAGTCATGGCAGCAGCAAGTGAATCCCTGAAAGCACGGACGGTCGACATGAGGTTCGAGATCGCCGTCATCCCCGTTTCGGACGTCGATCGCGCCAAGCGTTTTTACGGCGGCCTCGGCTGGAGGCTCGATGCCGACTTCGATGGCCCCGACGACTACCGCGTGATCCAGTTCACGCCGCCGGGCTCCGGGGCCTCGGTCATCTTCGGCAAGAACGTCACTGCGGCGGCACCCGGCTCCGCCCAGGGCTTGTACCTGATCGTCTCCGACATCGAGGCCGCCCGCAAGGAGCTCGTCGATCGCGGTGTCGAGGTCAGCGACGTGTTCCACGCCGCCGGTGATGTGCATGTCGGCACGGACGAGCCCTACCTCTTTGGGCGGCGCCGGGTTCCCGGACCGGATCCAGAACGCCGCAGCTATCGCTCCTATGCCTCGTTCCGCGATCCTGACGGCAATGGCTGGCTGTTCCAGGAGATCACGGAGCGGTTGCCCGGACGCGTGGACACGGATGTGACGACATTCACCTCGCCGACCGAGCTTGCGGCCGCACTCCGCCGCGCGGAAGCCGCGCATGGGGAGCACGAGAAGCGGACCGGCGGCCAGCGGGATGAGAACTGGCCGGAGTGGTATGCGGAGTACATTGCCAATGAGTATGCAGGCAAGCCGCTGCCGACGTGAACGGCGGTAGGGCGAGGTGGCCGCACCGTGATGCAGGAGTGCGGATGGTGCGGCCGATGTCACTGTGCCGCGGGCTTCAGGCTGTTGTTTTCACAGTTTTGCACGACACGCGGGAGCTCTGATTTGAGAAAGAAGACGTTGACGGCCTTCCATTTTGCGATTAGCTCTGTCGTCCATGAAAATCGTAACGCTTTTCGTAGTGGTGATGTCGCGCATGGGCAGGATGGCGTAACCATCCGGCGATTGCCACCCATGCGCCGAAAGCAGGTCCCTGACGGGGCCTTTTTTTATGCCTTTTCAAACCAATAGATCTCCAGATGACGAATTGAGCAATGACGAATACCGATACCGCCATCAAAAGCCTCTCTGAAGCGATCGACCCTATCGCTCAATTCCGTTTGGATGGTCGTGTCGCAGTTATAGCCGGCGTGAGCGAAGGTATCGTGGTGGTGCGAGCGCGCATGGGCAGGATGGCGTAACCATCCGGCGAAAGCACCCATGCGCGGAAAACAGGCTCCTGACGGGGCCTTTTTTATGCCCCGTCGAACCCAGTACCTCAATCACGACGGAACCGTATCATGACCAGCAACAACACCAATCCAAATACCACCAGCCCTTTCGACAATCGTATGAATGGGGGCGAGATCGTCCTTCAGGCGCTCCGCGACAACGGGGTCGAACATATCTTCGGCTACCCTGGTGCAGCCGTTCTCCCGATCTACGACGAAATATTCCAGCAGGAGGACATCAGGCACTTCCTCGTGCGCCATGAGCAGGGTGCCGGCCATGCCGCCGAAGGCTATGCCCGTTCGACGGGCAAGGTCGGCGTTATGATCGTTACATCCGGGCCGGGCGTCACCAACGCCATCACCCCGCTTCAGGACGCTTTGATGGACTCGATCCCAATCGTCTGCCTGGCGGGCCAGGTTCCGACGGCATTGATCGGAACGGATGCATTTCAGGAATGCGATACCGTCGGCATTACCCGCTCGTGCACCAAGCACAACTGGCTGGTCAGGCACGTCGACGAGCTTGCGGAAACCATCCACAAGGCATTCCGGGTCGCAAAGTCCGGGCGTCCGGGACCGGTGCTTGTCGACCTGCCGAAGGACGTGCTCTTCGCCACGGGAAGCTATACGCCCCCGGACAGAGTTCCTCCGCTTCCCGGCTATCAGCCCAGAACGCAAGGCGACCCGACCGCGATCACGGCGGCGGTTGCCCTCATGGCAGAGGCCCGCAGACCTGTGATCTACACGGGTGGCGGCATCATCAACTCCGGGCCTGAAGCATCGAAGCTCCTGCGCGAGCTGGTTGAGCTGACGGGCTTTCCAATCGCATCCTCTCTGATGGGGCTCGGAGCCTATCCAGCCTCCGGGCCGAACTGGTTGAAGATGCCAGGCATGCATGGCTCTCACGAAGCCAATATGGCGATGCACGACTGCGATCTGATGATCTGCATCGGCGCTCGCTTCGACGATCGTGTCACCTCGCGTCTTGACCAATTCTCGCCGCACTCGAGGAAAGTTCACATCGACATCGATCGCTCGTCCATCAACAGAAACGTTCGCGTCCATATCGGCATTCAGGGAGATGCGGCTGAGGTTCTGGCGGATATGGTTCGGATATGGCGAGCGCTTCCCGACGCTCCCGACAAGAAGCGGCTTGACGACTGGTGGACGCGGATCGGGCAATGGCGGGCACGGCGCTCGTTCTCCTACGAGATGCGCAGCGACGAGATCATGCCTCAATACGCACTGGAACGCCTCCATGCCCTGACGAAGCATCTGGACCCGTTCATCACCGCCGAGGCTGGTCAGCATCAAATCTGGGCAGCGCAGTTCTTCGGCTTTGACGAGCCCAATCGCTGGATCACATCCTGTGGGCTGGGCACGATGGGCTTCGGCCTGCCTGCCGCTCTCGGGGTGCAAATTGCCAATCCCGGACGGCTGGTCATCGACATCGCGGTTGACGCTTCGGTTCAGACGACGATGAAGGAGCTTTCGGCGGCAATACAGCACGAGGCTCCAATCAAGGTTTTCATCTTGAACAACGAGCACATGGGCATGGTCCGCCAATGGCTGCAAATCCCGCATGGCAACCGCCAATCGCATTCCTACCCGGCATCCCTGCCGGATTTCGTCAAGCTGGCGGAGGCCTATGGGGCGGTGGGGCTGCGCTGCGAAAAGCCTGATGAGCTGGACGACATGATCAGGGAGATGATCGAGGTCGATCGACCGGTTCTCTTCGATTGCCGTGTTGCAAAACTCGCAGATGTTTATCCGATGGCGCACGCCGGGCAGGCGCATAGTGACATGCTTTCGCCTGAGGATGTTGGCGAGGGCCGCTATTGGGGTTCGCTCCGTACCAGCCCGGGATTTGCCTGATCCGCGTTTTGGACGGCAGCCGGTAACACCTGCGCGTTGGCCGATTCCGCTGAGCTTGGCCAACGCGTTTACGAACAGATGCCTATTTTGCGACTTCGCGTGTCCACTTAGGCCGCAAACGGACATCGCGCCATTGCCGGATTTCAAACAAGCGGCAGCTGACCCAATAATTTCCTTGTCTGAATGGCGTCCCAGGAAATGTATTCCGTGATAGCCAGGCCCACGATTTCACATGCATTCGAGACGTCGCGAAGCAGCCTGACAACATGATCGGGGTCCAACCGTCCGCGGGGCACGCCGCTCAGGAATCCTTCCGCGGCATCTGGTTTGTTGAAGAGGATCGGTCGAAACCTGTTGGGGCTCATGGCGTCAACATCGAGATGCACGGCCAGATGTTTGATCCCCTCTTGCGCGATCCAGTTCAGGAGCGATGCGCTTCCCTCCGACAGATCTCTCGATGCGGTATGCTGAAGGTTTAGTCGATCTATGACCTCGTCCTCGTTGGCCGACCACTCGTCCAATCCCGCATACATGACCTTTGAAGGCTGGACATGGACATCGACTTCCCGAACGAAATCACGGTCACCTTCACCAAGCAGCATGCCCAGCACTTGCGCATGGGCGTGGCGGGTGTCTTTCAGCGTCTGGATATCCGGGTGTGCATCGATCCATAGGACTCCGAGGCTCCCGCCGTATCTCTTGTTCAAGTAGGCAACGGGAGCCAGATCGACCAGACAGTCGCCGCCGATTGTAAGAACGCGATCAGGTTGATGCCTTTCGATTGCAGAGCGCGCTGCGCGTGCCTGTTCCAGCAGCGCGCTCTTCGCGATGATGCCGTCCTCCGTCGACAGTGTCCCATCGCCGGGTGGCGGGACGGGAATCGTCTCTTCAGGTCCGTCGGACCGTGGGAGAAGCCATGACAACAACTGCGAACTCAGATGGTATTCCGCAAGGTTTCCGCCTTGCCATTGAGGCATATGCAATCTGAGAGTGGTCGAGGATGACATGGGTATGAACCTCGTTTCAAATGCACAGCGCGGCAATAGGCGCTTTCATGCGATTGATGCCAAGCGGTGTCGGCTTGCGCCAACAATCGCGCTCGCCAATTATTAACGACCAAGCCATAGCGAAGTCCGAAGGTAGCCTCACGGTCCGTCTCCGCCTGCTCCAACCGCGTATTGCGGTTCAAGGAAGTTTGCCGTGGCCGTCACGAGCCTGTCCAGCATCTCGACGCCGGACGATGTGTTAAAAATGTGATCCATGGGAGCTACCCACAACTGATTTCTGCCTCTGTGCGCCTGTGCGAATTTTTGCGCAGTTCCCAAAGGAATCTCAGTGTCGAAGCTGCCTTCTGCAATGAAGACCGGTCCACCGTCGCAGCGATCTCTTTCAACGGGTCCACGTTTTCGACGTCGACAAAGAAGTCATGACCGAGCGTCACGGATGCGCCCCAAGGCATCCGAATTTCGGTCGGCTTTCGGCGCCGGAGCCCCCGCTTATATGCATCATGCCCGATCATCGCTGGAAACGACACTTTTGGCTCGCCAACAGAGGTCCAAAGCGCAACCCCTGCTGGTCGGTTCGTTCGGCCTGACGCAACAGCGGCAACAAGCCCACCTTGGCTCCACCCCAACAGATAAATCTTCTTGGCATCGATTGACGGTAGGCCGCCTACGAAGTCCATCGCGGCGATGCAATCCGTGATTTGGCGTGTGTAGGTCGTGTCGACGAAACGTCCATCGCTGTCGCCAGAACCTCGAAAGTCTATCCTCAGACTGGAAAAGCCGAAAGCCGCAGCCTGTTAGCGACGTAAGCGAAAATCCCGGTTTCATGCTGGGGTATCATGAGTTCGTGTCGGGTTCCGCCGAGTCCGGGAAGAAGCAAGACGATTGGTGAACTTGGGGACGCCGCCAGATGCACAGTTCCCACGACGCGATGCCCTTCGACCTCAAAGCTTACGTCCTCCTCTACCGTCATTGCCGCTCCCACTTGTTCTATTGGTTTGTCTACGGTAGCGGTGCGCCCTCACGCAATGACCGAAGGCGGAAGATCGCCCGGCCGATCGCGCCATTTACGGACGTTCGAACCCTTGCTTTACCGCTCCATCGCGCCCTTTCCTTCAAGGATCCTGTCGCGGAATTTGGCAATGCGTGAGGTTCGCGTTTCGGACTTCTTCACCGTGCTGAGGTTGATCACATAGCTTTTCTTCCGCCCTGGCGTCAGATTGTGAAAAGCCTCTGCAAGCTCAGGATCGGAATCTAGAGCGTCAACCAACTCCTCGGGCAGTTCGATTTCACTTTCCTCTTTTGGCGGTTTAATGCCCGCCTCCGCATAGACAATCGCCTCCTGAAGATATGACAGGATGATCGGCTCCATCGTCGCGACCTGTGCATTGTCCACAAAACGGATCATGTCGGGGTGTCGCGTGTTCGGCCCCTGCTTTTCGAGTATGGCTTCGGGGTCCTTCATCAGGGCTGCATTGAAGAAACTGATGCGAAAATCGCCGCGGAAGGCACCGATGATCACGATATTGCGACCTCTATGCATATAGCAGGGATGCGCCCATTTTACCGTCTCAACAAGCCCTGTATCGCGACAGATCCGGCGAAGTTCGTTCAGTCCATGAGCCCATTGCCGCGTTGAACAATCTGGTGTGGCAAAGCGCTCGCAGCGTCCGCATCCTTTCGTAAAGTAGTCCTCAATTTCAGTGATCATTTCCCTCGTCCCAATATCGCGTCGTAAGTTTAGCCAACTCAAGCATGTCCAGCTAATAGATCAGTTTGGGGCCGATTACGAAAGATCGGCGCTTCCGAAATGCGCCACGAGCATTCATTACCGAAGTCCCTGTTTCTCAATCGATCTATGAATGCGGAGGAGGGTGCTTTCGCGACTAAAGCGGGATGCCGAAGAGCCATCGCGCGACAAGTGTTGAAATTCGCGGTGTGGCTGCGATACTCCCTCGGGGGGAAAATCGATGACGCGTTACTCGCGAATATCGGCTGCTTTGCTGTCACTGTCGCTCATCAGCGCCGGACCGGCTGACGACGGCCGTTGGTATGCCGGCGACTATTCTTTCTCCGATGAGCTTGGCGGCTTCCGGATCCTATCAGTCAAAGGCTCAGGTACAAAAGACGATCCGATCGAAATCAACGAAGAACTGAGCTCGGCCACCCCCGTCACTCTGGTGATCAGGGCCGCAAAGCCATCTCAACTTGCAACGCTCCTTCAGGGTAGCTTCCATTTGCGCGTCGTCGCTCTGAACAAGAGCGGATTGGCCTGGATCGGGTTCGAATTCGAACTTCAAGAGATTCGTGACATACCAAGCGACTTCAATGACGGTCTGTCATTTGGTCAAACCGACCCTAATCCGGATTTGATTTCGTCCAACCGGTTTGCCCGTTTTGAAAGCCATTTCGAGAGCTTTGATCAACTCCGCTTCGAAAGCGGCCACGTTGATCCTATGGACCGAACGCAGTTTGGCTTCTTTGTCACGGATGTGACGCCTGTTACCGAGTTCTACCTAGTGCAGGACCCGCTCATACCTTTCTCGTGAGACGCCCTGCCATGGCGGAAGCAAGGGTCAATTCGGCGAGCTCCGAGGTGAAGGAGCTGGCTTGCGATGTCAGCTTTCGGGCCGTATGCGGAAGTTCAATCGCTTCGGATAAGACGGACTGCCGCGAAACGGTTGAGGTCGCGCGGCAGTCCGACAAGTTAGGCTACATCTTGAAGCTGGGCCTCGCCGTTGTGGAGGAAGCAGGCTTTGGTGAATAGTCCCAGGTCGATAAGATTAGGCAGTCGGATGTCCCTGACATCCGGTAGGCGTTTGCTTTCTGGATCAAACGACCGATCAATTTGGGAAATGAATCCGAACACAACGCCGGTCCTCCTGGCGAAATCTCCAAGTGCGAAAATTTGATCCGAAAGTGCAGGTTTGCTTCGCTGCTGGTCGAGTATCTGCAGATAGTCGATCACGGCAACAGTTCCCGGCTCCGTCCTCGACAAATGACGTATGATATAATCCGCACTGATTTCGTCGGAGGTCACGATTTCAAGGCGGTCACCAAGACCCTGAGGTTCTTTTTCCAACGACCGAATGTGTTTGCGTGCCTGCAGTTCTGTGACTTCCAGCGTGAAGAGAACCGCTCTTCGGTCGTCCTGCGCAGCGTCAAGCAAAAGCTGAAGTCCAAGCTTGGTCTTGCCATGTCCGGGACGCGCTGCCAGCAGCAACAGATCGCCGTTGTTCAGCCGTGACAATATTGTTTTCGACAGCGACCCCGCTGTGATCTGAGCCGAAAGCAGGCTCCATCTCGCAAACCCTTCCTCACGCGCAATCTGATCCAAAGCGGCGTGCAGGGGAACACTGGTATCGCGAGCCATGAGCTTAGCTCGACGTTTCAATTGGAAAATTGGAGCAGAAAGTTTCATCAAGGGACCTCCTATCCGAGACAGAATCGCAACCCCTCCTTATGCGACGCTCGAACAGATGGTTCGATGATGATGCTACCCTGTATGTGCAATACTTCCCCGAAAGGAGGGAGGAGGCGTGGGCCAAGCCTGTACCGCGAAGCTAACGGGCCCGGTGATTCGCCACAAGCCTCAATGACCTCAGGGCCATATGCGGTCATTGTTCGTGAACCTCACGCGTGAAGAGCTTAGGATTCGTGAATGCGTCCATGGCTCTCATCCGTGCGATCGGGGAGACAATGCCGCAACCGTCAGGCCATAAAGGGAAGATCGATGATTTTCGAAAAGCGCTATGAGTCGCCATCCATCATGTTGCAGACTTCTCGTTCCATTCGGAACGAAGCATCCCCATGATCGCCGTATCCCATCGTTCGTCACCCAGTTTCACGGATGATCGCCTCACACCTTCCGGAACAAAGCCTAGTTTCGAATAGGTGCGTATCGCCGCTACATTCCAACTGTAGACATTCAGTTCCAGCCGCTCGATCGCCACTTCTGCGAACGCTTCCACCAGAACGAGACGCAGCATCGGAACGGAGAGGCGCCGGCCTCGCATCGCCGGCGCGATCGCCACTCTTGCAATTCGCGCCACCCCATTTTCCCAATCATATGCCAGTTGCACATGCCCTACAGGGTTTGCGCCTTCATCCTCGGCCATCCAGCAGCGCCGCTTGGGATGAGCGCCATCGCCATCCTCTATCATGGAATCGAACTGCGCAGAGTTTAGCGGATAGGTCAGGCCGGGACCGCCCCATTGAACCACCTGCATCTGATTGCCGAACCAACTGGATAAAGTTGCATAATGCTGCGCTGTGAATGGTTTGAGGGTCAGCATGTCGATGAATATTCTCTCCTTCGGTCCGCAATCTTAGCGGGATGAGGATATTTGCCCTGAGGAGGAAGCAACATCAATAGCCGCGAAGGTGGCTAAGCTGCATCACCCGGCACTATCCTGCTTGTCCGCGGGCAAGGGCGGCTGCCTGCTCCACGCTCACTCCCTTGACAAGAGGGTCGGCGTGCCGGTGTGCCAGACGCCATTTTGACCCTTCACGGCGATAGACCAGGGTAACCCGCAGTGGCCAGTCCTGGGCGGGGAGGCCGCCGACCTCCACGTTCTGCCGTTCGATCAGCGCAAGCACCACCATGTCGGCGGAGCCATAGGCTTGAACCACTTCCTGTTCGAAGGTTCCGTTCTTGAAGAAACGCCCCATCGCCTCCATTCGCTCAGCCGTGAGTTCAAAAGCGCGCGTGGGCTTCCCGCCGAATGGAGACATCAGCGTAAAGTCGTCGGTATAGGTGATCAACGCGCGGTACCGATCGAGATCCCCGCGCATGAGCGCTGCATGCGCCTCCTCGGACCGCTGGATGAGATCGGCAACAGCCTGATCGGTGCGCGCGTCGGCAGATGCATTGGTCGATTTCGGCAAATGCGACAAGACGAGGCCGGCGCCCGCTGCCGCGAGGACTGAACGTCGTGATGACATGGGATTGCTCCTTAATGGGTTTCCATCGATGCCAAGCCACGGCACGCCGCCTGGCTTTCGAAAGATCGCACTATCGCCATGCTGAATCCAATGATACGATTTCAGCAATATGCTGCACAAAATTGACCTGTCGCGTACCGACCTCAATCTTCTCGTCCTCTTCGAGGTCGTGCTGGAGGAGCGCCATGTCGGCCGAACCGCCGAGAGGCTCAGCCTCACGCCTTCGGCGGTCAGTCACGGGCTTGGCCGGATGCGCAGGCTTCTCAACGATCCACTGTTCGTCAGAACGCCCAAAGGCGTCGTTCCGACGGCGCGTGCGATGGAGCTCGCCGCGCCCATCGCGGACGTGCTGGCGCGAGCAAGGAGCATCGTCTCGACCGCCGAGCCGTTCGATCCCGCCAGATCTAGGCGCCGGTTCAAGATTGGCGCCCCAGACGGGGCTTCGGCCGTGTTCCTGTCGCCACTTCTGGCAAAGTTGCAGCAAACGGCGCCCGCCGTCGACATCAGCCTGCGCCAGTTGCTTCCGCTGTCGGGAGAGACCTCACCCGAACGCGCGTGGCGCGCCGTCTTTGCGGATCTGGAGGCGGGCGCGATGGATATCGCCATCATCCCCTCCGGACCTGTTCCGGCGCGCTTTCATTCGCAATGCCTTTACGAGGAGGATTTCGTCGTCACCACGCGCGCCGGACATCCATTTGCGCATGAACCGACCCTTGTGCGATACTGCGAAATGCAGCATCTGGTGGTCTCGCATACCGGCGATCCTTTTGGCTTTGTCGATGAAGCTCTGGCGAACCACGGCTGTTCACGGCGCATCGCATTGACCGTTCCCGACTTTATGTTCGCCTTGGCAGTAGTGGCCGAGACCGATCTGATTTCGGCATTGCCGAGGCGGTTCGTCGCTACCTATGGCGCGCGATTCGAGGTGCTGGCCTTGGAAGCACCCCTGCCGCTGAGAACGTTCCGAATCACCGCCATTGCGCCAAAGGCGGCGATGATGGATGAGGGTTTGGCATGGCTCTTCAACCAGCTTCAAGACGTGTTCGGTTCGGTAGATCGCCGGCAAAAGCCAGCTCTTGTCCGAAAAAGCCGATCCGGCAAGCGACATGAAGGGTAACGTCACAATCGCGCGACAGGCTTTAAGCTATTGTTTTCATGCATGTCGTTGCCGCAAAACCGCTGCACACTTTTGCGTGGCATGCACTGGTTGGATTGCCACCATCGAAATATGCCCAGCAGGAGAGGGGCGATTGGCGAGGCCGGACCATTCTGAAACCGGTCCATCGGCCATGCTACTGACCTGGCAGAATTTCCGTTGAGTTTGTCCGGCGGGCGCCTTTGAGCAATTGCGTTTCGACAAAACGCGCTTTGTAATAGGCCCATCGCAATGAAAGCCATTTCAGGGCAGAACCGTGGACCCAACGCACTTATTCGAGCTTGTGATCGGGATGTTTGTGGCAATCATCGCGCTGCATTATGCCGCTCACAGCTTCGGACTGCCGCCATCTGCGGCGCTGCTCGCCGGAGGCGCGATGATTGCCTTCCTTCCAGGCCTGCCCGCCATCACGGTCGATCCCAGTCTTGTGCTAGTCATCTTCCTGCCGCCGCTGCTAATGGATGGTGCCTGGTCCATCGCTCTCAGCCGGCTGCGCCGCCATATGATCGGCATTGCCTCGCTTGCCATTGGCGCGGTGTTTTTCACCTGCGTCGTCGTGGCCGTGGTGGCCCATCTCCTGTTTCCTTCGCTGCCCTGGGCAGCGTGCGCGGCGCTCGGGGCGATCGTTTCGCCACCTGATGCAGTTTCCGCTCGCGCCGTGCTGGAGCGGGTAAAGCTACCCCGACGCTTGCAAATTCTGCTTGAAGGGGAAAGCCTGCTCAACGATGCGAGCGGTCTCGTGCTCTTCCGTTTCGCCATTGCCGCTGGTGTTACCGGTGCATTCAGCGCAGTCGATGCGGTGGGAAACTTTTTCCTGCTGGCGGTCGGCGGCGCCCTCGTCGGCATCGCCGTCGGCACGGCATGGGTCCTGTTCGTGCGCCGCCTCGGCGACGAATATCTGATCATCGCCGCCACGACCCTGTTGTGCTGGACGTCCTATCTGCTCGGCGAACTGATCCATGTTTCAGGAGTGATCGCCACCGTGACCACGGGCCTGATCGCGAGTTGGCATCAGCACACCGTCCTTTCGGCCTCCACACGCATGCGCGGCTCGTCATTCTGGGACGTCATAATTTTCCTGATGGAAGCCTCTGTCTTTATATTGATCGGGCTGTCCTTGCGAGGCGTCGTCGAACGTGGTGGCGGCTTCGGCGTGGTGATCGCAACGATGGCGTGGCCGATCCTGGTGATCCTGATCGCGCTCACGCTTGCGCGCTTCGCCTGGGTCTTCGGATCGGACTTCGTGATAAGGCTTTGCAATACGCTCGGGCTTGATCGATACACGCCACTCGGCGCCCGCGGCGCTGCCGTGCTGAGCTGGGCGGGCGTTCGCGGCGTGGTCACCCTGGCCCTGGCGCTGAGCGTGCCGGAAGGCTTCCCCGGCCGCGACTTCATCCTGGTGACGTCGTTCGCCGTCATTCTGGGAACAGTGCTTGTCCAGGGGACGACGCTCGGACGTGTGATCGATTGGGCAAAGCTGACCGAGCCGGAGTCGGAAAAGGCGCGGCTCACCATGAGCCAGGCCGAGGCCGCCATGGCCCAGGCGCAATTGGCCACCGTCCAAAGCCGGGCCTATGACAGTGAGGGCAATCTCATTCATCCTCGATTGCTGGAGCGGTATCAGCGCAGGGCCGTGATGATCGTCGACTATGCCGCCCGCACAGAAGATTACATGCCTGTGCTCCATGCCCACTTCGATGTCGTCCTCGAAGCGGTCGCCACCGGGCGCCGCGAACTCATCCGGCTCCACCGCGCTGGCGAAATTGATGACGAAACGCTGGACGAACTGGAACGGGACCTCGATCTCGAAGAGCTGAGCGCGATCTCCGCCAAGTCGTGACGTCTGTTGCACGCCGTTGCACCGGACCGCGGAACCCTCACGCGATCCGATACCAAGAGCCGCGCTGGGCTATTGATTAATCTCCGGCTCGACAAGCCTTGCGAGGTTCCTGAGCGACTCCTGCCAGCCGAGATAGCAAGCCTCCGGCGGAATGAGATCCGGCACACCTGCCTGCGTTATATCCACCTCGGTCCCGACCGAAACCTTCTTCAGCGTCACGGTTACTTCCATTTCACCGGGCAGGTTGGGGTCGTCGAACTTGTCCGTGTAGCGTACACGTTCGCCCGGAACGAGCTCGAGATATTCGCCACCAAAGGAATGGCTATGGCCCGTTGTGAAGTTCCGAAAAGACATTCTGAACTTGCCGCCGACCGCTCCTTCAAGATGATGTACGGTGCAGGTGAAGCCGTTCGGGGGCAGCCACTTGGCAAGCGCATCCGACTCGATAAACGCGCGATAGACCTTCTCCGGGCTGGTTGCGAGAACGCGGTGCAAGCGTATGGTACTCGGCATGTCGTAATCCTTCCTGAATTGATGGCGTTGACGACTCTAAGACGAACGAGGTTTGGTCGGTCCGACATGGGTCGAATTTATTTAAGTGAGGGGCGTTTAGTGCCGCAAGCCGTTATTAGGCAATGTCTCCTTCGCGCAAAAGCTGACGTTCAATAGCAGCAGAAACGCATCCTTTGTGCCGCATTTGAACTGACCGCGGGGATTATCTCGAGCACGAAGTGTCGGAATCTCGTTTTGCCAATCGTCTTCAAGGCAGACAAGCCATGGAGGACAATGATGACGATTACGATCACCGCCTTTGAACGGTCACCCGATCGCGGCAAGGGTCTGGCGCGTGACATGCGCGTTCGCTGGGCGCTCGAAGAGGTGGGCCAGCCTTACGACGTTCGTCTTCTTTCGTTCAAAGCGATGAAGGAACCCGCGCATCTCGCGCTTAGTCCTTTCGGGCAGATTCCGACCTATGAAGAAGGCGATCTCGCCCTGTTCGAGTCGGGGGCGATCGTGTTCCATATCGCCGAACGCCATGCGGGCCTGCTGCCAGACGATGCGAATGCCCGGGCGCGCGCGATCACGTGGATGTTTGCCGCGCTCGACACGGTGGAGCCGCCGATCTTCGATCGCAGCCTCGCCAAGATTCTCGAGCGCGACGAGCCCTGGTACGAGCAGCGCCTGCGTTTCCTCGAGGACAGTATCCGGAAACGGCTGGGCGGCCTTTCCGCTCGCCTCGGCGATGCCGACTGGCTCGATGGTGCGTTCAGCGCCGGTGACTTGCTGATGGTGACGGTGCTGCGCAGGTTGCAAGGATCGGGTATTCTAGAGGATTATCCGAATCTCTCCGCCTATGTCGCCCGCGGCGAAGCGCGGCCTGCATATAAGCGTGCTTTCGACGCTCAGTTGGCGGTTTTCACCGCCGCGTCGAACGGCTGAGAGAGGTCCGCTCTTGGCCTAAGCCATCATTAGCAATGTCTCCTTTGGGCCGCAGAACGGCTTTGTGAACGCTTTGAAGAGATTAGAAGCGCAGACTCCCCAACCACCCGGCCGTGCGTAGCACTCTGTACCCATCAAACAAGCGCCCTGACCTCCTGCGCAATGAAATCACACAGCAGCCGTACCTTGGCCGGCACCGTGCGGCCGAAGGCATGCAACGCATTGAGCGGGAGGGAAGGCAGCGGCTCGCGGGGCAATACCTGCACCAGCCTGCCTCGCCTCAGGTCGTCCGCCACCACGCATTTCAGCAGATAGGCGATGCCCATGCCTTGGAGGGCGGCGGCCTGGAGGGCGAAGCCGGAATCGCAGTCGATGACGCCGGCGGGCGAGATGAGTGTTCCGTTTGAAAAGCGGATCTCGAAAGGTCTCGCGGGAAGCGTGTAGCGGACAAAGGGGAGGCAGGCGAGTTCGGCGATCGTCTTCGGCTCGCCCTCGCGTTCGATGAAGGCGGGCGAGGCGACCAGCACCATGTCGAGATTCGCGAGCTTGCGCGAGATCAGTTCGCTTTCCGGCGAATGGCCGACCCGGAAGGCGACGTCATATCCCTCCCGGATCAGATCCACGTATCTGTCGGTCATGCCGATGTCGAGATGCAGGGCCGGGTTCGGCTTTACAAATTTGGAGAGCAGCGGTTCCATCAGGATGCGGGCGAGTTCGCTCGGCAGGCTGATCTTCAGGCGTCCGGAGGGTTGGCATTCGGTGCTGATCACGTCGCCCGCCGCTTCGATCTCCTTCAGAAGGGGAGCGACACGCTCGAAGAAGGCGTGTCCGTCAGCCGTCAATGTCAATGCCCGCGTCGAACGCAGGAACAGCCGGGTTCCGATTTTCTCCTCGACGCGCGCAACGCTTCTGGAGACGCCCGATGGCGTCGTTTTGAGATCACGCGCCGCAGCGCTAAAGGATCCGGTCTCGACCGTGCGCACGAAGGCCAGAAGGCCCGGCGTCTCTTCGAGAAGGTTTGGCATTCTCACCTCCGAGGCACAGATCCTGTGCTTGGGCTCCGTCTAATAGGCGTGGAGCACAGCCGCTATCTCCATGCGTGTGAACGTGGAGTAATAAGCAATGCAAAGTCTTAAAAACAAGGTCGCCGTGATAACCGGCGGCAATAGCGGCATCGGCAAGGCGACAGCCAAGCTTTTCGCCGCCGAGGGCGCTCAAGTCATCGTCACGGCGCGCAGGCAGGAAATTCTTGACGACGCGGTCGCTGAAATCGGCAATGGGGCGGTGGGCCTCTGCGGTGATGTCGCCGATCTCGGGCACCATCAGGAAGTCGCCTCGGAAGTCGCACGCCGGTTCGGAGGAGCCGACGTCTATGTGGCGAACGCCGCCATCATCAACCTCGCGCCTTCGGATCAGGTGACCGTCGCCGAATATGACCAGCATTTCGCTGTCAATACGCGCGGCGTTTTCTTCGGCGTCCAGGCCATCGCGCCGATCCTGCGCGATGGCGGCAACATCATCCTGACGAGTTCGCTCGCCGCCACGAAGGTCCTCGACAACCATGCCCTCTACGCCGGGACGAAAGCCGCGGTCGCCGCTTTCGCGCGCAACTGGGTGAAGGAATTCCGGCATCGGGGCATCCGCGTGAACGTGCTCAGCCCCGGACCTGTCGAAACGGCCATCCTGACGAAGCTCGGCGTCTCCGAGGCGGACAGGCCCAGCTTCCTGGACATGATGGCGAACATGATACCGGCCGGCCGGCTTGGCCGCCCCGAAGAGCTGGCGCGTGCTGCCCTGTTCCTCGCTTCCGACGCGGGCAGCTTCGTCAACGGCATCGAACTGCATGTCGATGGCGGCATGGCTCTCACGTGAAGGTGGCGGGGAGCGGGATGCCGTCGCCGTTTCCACCGGGGTTTCATCCTCGCCCTGAGGCGAGGATGCATTTCCCACGGCTGCCCGGCAAGGCAGCGAGGATCAAGGCAGCCAGCGACGAGCTTCCTTGCCTTTAGCAGCCCTGTGTCATTACTTGTAATAGTGTCTGTAGCTGCGGCCGATGCTTGGCACTATTTCCTTGAGCACAGCCTTAATTCCCAGTGCCTTCCCGTTTTGACGAAAACGAAAGTTCTCAACGCACGCGGACATGATTTTTTCCGGATAAACATCTTTGAAAAAACGAAGGGCGTCGAGCTCTTTAAGGACATGGTGGAGGTAAGAGCCGACGGGCGGCGCGAGCTCTTTCCAGAATCCCATCGTCGTCAGTATGTTGTTAAACAGATGGATTGTTGAGGCGTGCCGACACTTTTCCTGACACTCATCAAAATGGTTTGGAAGGAGAACTTTCCAGATGTCGTAGTGTTCTATGGGGTAAAAATATTTGTGCTCATAAAGCTTGAGCGCTGCGCGATTGGCCTTGATCGCCTCGAATATCATGCTTGGCCCTGTCTCACCCCATCGCAGCTCCTTATCGAGCTTTGTCTTCATCATTTCGGAGAGTTTGGCCAGAATTCTCTTGTCCGAGACATACAGTATCGCGCCGTTAAGACCTCCTTGCTCTTCTTTCACGAGTATATCCGGATGCGATGGCACGTCGTTTTCTCTCGTCATGAGAAGATCCACGTCAATCCAGACCAGATCTGCCGCCTTGATCATTTCGTACCTGAACAGGTCCGAAAAATGCGACAGATCCGGCTTTCCATTGTATCTCACTCTGGCGACCATATGCTCCGGTACGATCGTTGCCGCATCGGCCGCCGTTACTCCCGCTGGGGTGTTCGGTATTGGCTGGTATGAGAACAGTGTAGTCGGATAGCCCTGCGCTATGAACGAAGACAGACAGGCTTGGTCAAGAGCGCTCAATCGACCTTTCGCCCAGAAGGCACCGACCCCTTTCGATTTCAGTATGTCGACCACGTTTCCCCCTTGCTCTACCAAGACAATCTTTGGCTGAACGCGTTCGGGTGCATTTACCGACAGTAAAAGAAATCCTACTCAGGATAGTACACTGAGCTTCAATGCACGTAAAGCATCGTCGCACGGGTGATTTGCTACGTCGATCCTGGCATTAACGCGACCGCATGGGATTGTCAGGCAGCAGGTTCAGAATGAAATCCGCTCGTCCGGCGACGTCCGTTTTCGGCAGGACCACGGCCTCATAGCCGAGTGCCGGATAGATCGCGGCAAGTCGCTCATATTCGGCGACCGCGTCATCAAGTCCGTGACGTCGTTCGGCATCGGTCGCATAGATTTCCGGCCAGGGCGGCGCGAGAAAGACCTTCTCGTGATAGCGGAAGGTGGCTGCCAGTTTTTCCAGGGTCGGCTCTCCGGTCAGGTGCTGCAGGGCGGCGGCCGCATCGATGACGCCGCGGTCGAAGAACGTCCAGCCTTGATGCAGGGCGGCAGCGGCGTGATCGGCCGCTGCCATCTGGATCGCACGATGGGCGAACGCCACCATGTCGACCGAGGGCAGGGCCGCGCCGTCGCCTGCCAGCTCCTGGCTGATGATGCGCCGGCCAGGTTCCTCGACGACTGCAAGACCGCGAGCGGCCAGTTCCACAAGCAGCGTCGACTTTCCGCCGCCCGAACATCCGGAAATCAATACAGATCTGTTCAATTCTCGAACTCCAGTCGTGAAAGCTGAATCCCGCTCTCGATCTAAAAATTGAAACGGCCCGTCGGCCCGAAACCGCACAGTTTTCGGCATTCCGCACTGGTGATGGTTTACGGCCACTGATCAGCCGGCACGACAGCGGTGAAAGGTTTCGGGCTCCGGAGAGCTCCAGGGAAAGTCCAGCAGCGCCAAGTCGATCTTGTCCGGCGCCAAGCGCCGCATGACCACCGTCCCTGAACTTGTGGGGCTTCCTCCCTTGTAGCATTGCCCGATGAAGCGAACTTCGTCCGGCGCGCCGACCGGCTGCTTCAGTTCGCAGCCGACCTCATAGAACTCGAAGCCGGATCTGGTAACCACCAGGACATCGACTTCGCCGTTTACCTGCTGGCAATGGGCCGGGTCGCTCGACCATTTGCCCATGAATTCGTCCGTCACCTGAGCTTGCGCCAGAGCCGGCAGGCCAAGGACGATCAAGGCAGCCAGCCAATGAGCATGCCTGAGGTCCGCTCTCCGCTCCATGAAGAACACGTCGATATCCTCCCGTCGCCGCCAGCTTTGCGATAATTTTATAGCGGCCTTGTGGCAAAAAGTCACTTTCCGCGCTGAAACTCACGCAGATATGCTCGCAGTGGTAGTCGTTTTTGCCTAAGCAAGGTGCCATGTCGCGCGCATCCGGAGGAGGTTACATGACTGCGTTCCGTTTTTCGTACATCGGCTTTTCTTCGCTCGCATTGCTGTGCACGATCGCTGCTTGGCCTTTCACATGCGGCGACGCCGTGGCCGCACCTGCCGGCGATCTGCACCAGATATGCCACCAGGCCGGCGAGGACGATACGCTGCGCGGATACACGCCCGCTCTCAGAGACGAAACCATTCGTGCCTTCAAGGCCCGGTTCCCGGACGCCAAGGACGCGCCCGCCGACGATGAGTTGCAAACGCAGGCCATTTTCCGCTGCATGGGCGGCAGGATCCTCGTCTGCTTTGTCGGTGCAAACTTGCCCTGTTCAAAGATGAACGCGGCCCGGGATAACCCCGGAGCGGATGCGTTCTGCCGGGAGAATCCGAACGAAGACATCGTTCCCGCCTTCGCCACGGGTCATGACGCAGTTTATTCCTACAGATGCCGCAACGGGCAAGCGGAAGTTACCGGCTCGTCATGGGAGCTCGACAAACGCGGTTTCGCAACGAAGCTCTGGACCGAGCTTCCCGATCGCTAGATGTGAGATTGTCCGTGTTGGGGGACGAGACAGCGGCTGTCTGTCCTTGTCCTTTCTCTTCAAGCCAATTCAGTCGACCGCGTCTGCGGCATTAAGATTTGATCAGAAGCGTTGCCTGCAACGTGTCTCGAGGATTGTTGTCTGGTATTGGCGTCTCGCCGCACGCCCTCTTCCCTGTGCTTGTCACAGGGATCCAGCCGCGCCGTGTCCACGGCGCGAGGGACGCCTTTCCGTCACTCTTCGACAGGGGAGACGGGATATCTCCATTCCGCGTCGCTATTAGTGGGCCACAACAGGAGTCTTTTCGCCGCGCGGACGCACGGCGGCTGGATTCCTGTGACAGGCACAGGAATTGTCTCTCAAATCTGT
>NZ_JAULLL010000005.1:0-373375 GCF_041357635.1 Sinorhizobium sp. CB7 | reverse complement strand
TCCCGCGCCGTGGACACGGCGCTGCTGGATTCCTGTGACAGGCACAGGAATGAGGAAAGGTGGGCAACGGCGGCGTCAAACAACCAACAATGAGATCGTGGATTGGCGGGATTGCCCTGCATGCCACCCCTCACGGAAATCCCGCCTCACCGATCAGCACGGACAACCTCCTGAGAGTTCACAACTAGAACGGAATTCAGATTTCAGGCCGATTCGGCCTGAAATCATCCGGATCTAATTTCGGCTATTTCGCCTCGGCCGCGGTTTCGATCAGCTTTGCGACTGTCTCGGGATTGGACACCATCACGACATGGGACGCTCCCTTGACGACGACGGTCTGCTTGGAATGCGCCCGCTCGGCCATGAATTGCAGCGCCTGCGGCGGGATGTTCTTGTCCTTGTCGCCATAGACGAACCAGGACGGGATGGTCTTCCAGGCGGGCTCGGTCGATGCTTCACCCAATGCCGCGTCTGCAATCGGGCGCTGCGTGGCGGCCATCAGCTTCGCATCCGCTTCCGGCACATCGGCGGCAAACTGATCGTGGAACTTGTCCTGCTGAATATAGAGATCGTTGCCGCCGCCGGGCAGCGGTACGGGTGCGGCAAGGGTCGGAGCGAGCGTGCTGCCCGGGAACTTGCCCGAGAGCGCTACCGCGCTTTCACCGGCCTCCGGCGCAAAGGCCGCGACGTAGACCAGTGCCTTGACATTAGTCTTGCCATAGGCCGCTTCGCTGATGACCGATCCGCCATAGGAATGACCGACGAGCACGACAGGCGACTTGATCCCCGAAAGAATGCTCGCGACATAATCCGCATCGCCCTTGACGCTGCGCAGCGGATTGGCCGCAGCCACAACCGGATAACCATCCTTTTCGAGGATATTGACGACGCCATTCCAGCTCGAGCCGTCCGCGAAGGCGCCATGCACGAGCACGACGGTCGGCTTTTCGGACTGAGCGTAAGCCGCTGAACCCGCCATCAAGGCGGCCGCAACAGCCAATCCTGCAACGAAATTCCTCATGTGAGTTCCTTTCTTCAGAAAATTTCCACATTCAATTATCTTGATAATTCATTGTGCACGATGTTTATGTTTCTAAAAATAACGATTGTCAATCGCTCTCCAATTAAATTGTGCACAACTAAATTTGAACAGCCGGTGAGCCCCGCGTGATGCAACAGACGCCCATGCGGCAGCGGCCTGCGTCACGACAGGCGGCCGCCGGATCTCTCCATCCCGTTTATCACTCAGGTCTCATAGGTACCCGTCACGCTCGCCTCCGCCAGCACATGTTTGCGCGCTTCATCCCACATTCGTGCAATCCCGGCGTTCGCAGGAACCGCAAGGCTCGGAACGTCAAGAGCGGCAAGGCGGAAAATATAGTGATGCGGACCGTGGCCCCGAGGCGGTTGGGGACCATCATATCGGGCATTTCCAAAGTCGTTCCTATAGAAACGAGGCGCATTTCCAGGCCCGGTATCGGCGCTTTCCGATAATTGGCTCCAATCGGCAGGAATATTGGCGATCCCGCAATGGCGGAAAGTGCCGCTCGGAGCGTCTGGGTCTTCGACAATCAGTGCAAAGCTTCTGGTTCCTTCTGGAGCGCCGCTCCATTTAAGCGGCGGAAACATGTTCTCGCCGGAGCGAGCATATTTTTTGGGAATCGGATTGTCTTGTGTAAATCCTGTACTCATCAAGGTCAGTGCCATGGTCCTTCTCCTTTTGTGCTGGTGGGAATCGGACACACTGTGTCCCGTGGAGTTTCCCCGGGGTGAAATGAAGACCTGTCACCTCCTCACCCGCCTTTTCTCGCCATGTCCTGGCTTTGGCGGCGATCGCTCTCCTCCTCCTGAAAACGTTGCTGGGGCTTCGACGTTCCGGCTCTCCTCGCCGGTTTTGGTACCTCAGGCTCTCTGCCCGCATCTTTTGCTCACATCAATGTTCCATAGGCACTCTCGATGACTTGCTTGACCGCTCTAGATTCCTGCCTACCGGGGACACCCTGCCGGGCAAGTGAGTGGCGCAGCCAGCGCATGAATTGCTGGAACGGCGTGCGCCTCTCGTGATTGACTTCGAGGAGATGGAGAAGACGATGACGCCTGAAGAAATGGATACCGTGCTGCGCAGCCTGCCGCTGCGGATCGGTGCCTATATACCCGAGGATCTGCTCGAGGATTGGTTTGCACCGGGCACCGGGATGAATCCTGTCAGCAAGCAATGCCTGGCTGCGGCCCAAGCCTATGGGCGCAGGTTCGAATGCGAGTTCAAATATTATCCCGAGCGCTCCGAAGGCGTATTCTGGAAATTCGTGCCGGCGCTCTGAGCCGCGATAGCCGGGACGATGCCGGGCTCGGGCCCGGCACAAACGTCAAGCAGCGCGTCTATGCGCGCCACGATCTTAGACCGATCTGACGGCTGTAAGAATGTCTTCCGCCTCAAGTGGCGTTGCCGAACTCAGGAGGGTTTCCCCGTCTGGACCGATGAGCATCAAGGCAAAGGAGCGGATGTCGTTGACGCCGAACCCCACCCGCAACTCTCTGGCA
This sequence comes from Sinorhizobium sp. CB7, assembly GCF_041357635.1. Classification (NCBI taxonomy): domain Bacteria; kingdom Pseudomonadati; phylum Pseudomonadota; class Alphaproteobacteria; order Hyphomicrobiales; family Rhizobiaceae; genus Sinorhizobium; species Sinorhizobium sp. CB7. The sequence continues at coordinate 370,834 of NZ_JAULLL010000005.1, read as the reverse complement.
TCGCCGCCGCCGCTCGCGCCGCAAAGCGGCGTTACGATGTTATCGCGGATCGTGAGCACGGCGATATCGCTCTGACACATGAGATCGCGTTGCCGCTTCAGGATCGCCTCCTGCTTGCCGGCAATTTCATTGGGGAGATCGGCAAAGATCAATACGGTTAACTTGCGATCCGTGACATTCCTCAGCGCGCGCAGGCGATTGCGTGGCGACAGGAACGGCGGCCGGAATTCCTCGGTGGTTGCGATAATGGACATTTGCTCCTCCTGGTTTGGAATCGCTTCGAGCGGCCTCGATCTAGGCCTTTCCGCCCCTATACGGAGATCCTGCTTCGGCAGTTTCAAACTCCGGATATAGAGGCAACTGAGAGCCGGTTTTTTTGTTCCGTCACCAAACTTTGCCGCTCTTAACCAAACGTCAGACCGTCGCCATGTCCGCGGGCTCCCCTATATGGGCAAACCAGCCATATCGTGATCTAGCGAAGGAGTTTGCCCTTTGTCGGGCCTCGTGGAACCGAGACTGATCAATCCGGATTTTGGAGATCCCGGCCTTTTCCTCAATTTCAGATTCGGGCGGGAAGCGATCCTCTTCGACCTTGGAGACCTCTCGCCCCTGACGACCAAGGAAATCCTGAAAGCGCGGCATGTCTTCGTGTCACATATGCATCTCGATCACTTCATCGGCTTCGATCGCTTGCTGCGGGTGTTTTTGCATCAGCGTGCAGCTGTTTCGATCCATGGCCCGCCAGGCCTCGGCGACGCGATCGACGCGAAGCTGCACGGCTACGTCTGGAACCTTCTCGATGAGAAGAACCCGGAATTCGTCATCCGCGCGACAGACTGGAGCGCCGGCGGCGCTGTCGCATGCTGCTCTTTCTCCACACGAAAGGCCTTCAAGCGCGAAGCTTTGCCGATAGCAGCCGATCGATCCAACATCCTTTTCGATGATGGGCAATTTCGCATCGAGGCGGTCGAGCTCGGGCACGGCATCCCCTGTCTCGCCTTTGCCTTTCAGGAAGGATTGCGGCTCAATGTCCATAAGGCGCGCCTCGACGAGCTCGGATTGCCTGTCGGCCCCTGGCTGACCGAAGCAAAACGCGCTCTCCGCGGGCAGCGCGCCGGGGAGGCCGAAATCGACATTCCCGGCCACGGAAAAGTTCGGCTCTCCACGCTGCAGTCTTCTGGCGCCCTCGTCTCCGCCCGCGGGCAACGGATTGCCTATGCGACCGATCTCGCCTTTACCGAAGAGAATGTCAAAAAGGTCACGGCGCTTGCGAGGGGCGCCGATCATTTCTTTATCGAGGCCGTCTTCACTGAGGAAGATCGTCGACTGGCCGCCGCAAAACATCATCTGACCGCTGGCCAGGCCGGTTCGATCGCGGCCGCGGCAGGCGTGGCACGCGCGACACCCTTTCATTTCTCGCCGCGCTATCTTGGACGCGAGGAAATTCTTCAAGCCGAATTCCGATCTGCCTTCGCCGAGAGCCGTAATCCACCGTGAACGGCCGCCAATCCGACCTACTCGCTCTAGCTTCCACCAAAGCAGAGGATTGATATATTGATGCATTAGTGCTTTAGTCTGCCATGACCTGCTCAGTTCGGCATGTATGGGAGGAAATGATGAGCGCTGCGGGAATCCAATCGGCGGACGATTCCGCCATGATGCGAAAGGTGGCGATCGCCTCCTGTATCGGCACCACAGTCGAGTGGTACGACTTCTTCATCTATGCGACCGCCTCTGCGCTCGTATTCAACAAGCTCTTTTTCCCGAGTTTCGACCCTCTCGTCGGCTCGCTCGTGGCGCTCGCCACCTATGCCGCCGGCTTTTTCTTTCGCCCGATCGGCGGCCTGTTATTCGGCTATCTCGGCGATCGCTACGGCCGCAAGAGCGCGCTGGTGACCACGCTTCTGATCGTCGGCATTGCCACTTTCATCATCGGCCTCATGCCAACCTATGAAAACATCGGCATCGCCGCACCGCTCATCCTTCTCTTCATCCGCATGCTGCACGGCTTCGGCATCGGCGGCGAGCAGGGCAACGCGATCTTGATCATGTGCGAGCACGCGCCGCCGAAGAAGCGTGGCTTCTTCGGCTCATGGGTGCAGATGGGCGCGCCGGCGGGCTTCATCCTGCCGCTCGGCATCTTCGCCGCACTGACGACGCTCCTGCCGGAAGACGCTTTCCTGAGCTGGGGCTGGCGCATTCCCTTCCTGCTCAGCATCGTGCTGGTCGGCATCGGCATGTATATCCGCCTGCAGCTCACCGAATCGCCTCTCTTCCTCGAAATGCGCAAGCGTCGCGCCGAAGATCCGCATCCGCTCGCGGAAATCCTGCGCAAATATCCGCGCTTCCTCGTCCTCGGCTGCGGCAGCAAATTCGCCGAAAGCGTCGCATTCACGAGCTTTGCGGTGCTCGTCACCGCCTATGCGACAAGCCGCGGTGTCTCCCGTCCCGCCATGACATCGGCCTCGCTCGTCGCGATCGTGCTGGAGTTGATCGCCCTGCCGCTCTTCGGCATGCTTTCCGACAAGGTCGGGCGCAAGCCGGTCTATATCTTTGGCGCAACCAGTGTGCTCCTGGCGACTTTTCCGGCCTTCGCGCTGATCTACTATCGGCTGGACGACTATATCTGGATCGGCCTGGCTGCGGCGCTGGCGCTTGGTCATGCCGCGATGTATGCCCCGCAGGCCGCCTTCTATTCGGAGTTCTTCCCTACGCCGGTCCGGGCAAGCGGTGTCTCCTTCATCCAGCAGATCGGTGCCCTCATCGGCTCGGTCGGCACGCTCGCCGCCGGGTGGCTGCTTGAGGTCGCCAATGGTGCGCCTTGGGCATTGGCGGGCTATATCGTGCTCGGCTGCATGATCACCATTGCCTGCACCGCCGCTCTCCCGGAAACGGCGCCGCGTCTCGGACGCTGGAAAGACCTGGTCAGCGGCCTGACATCCGGCGACGGTGTGACGGCGCGCGGCCGGGCATAGGGAAGCAAATGACTCTGGCATTCGACGTGTTCTCCGACCAATGGGGCCATCTCGGCGAAAGCCCGGTCTGGTCGGAGAGCGGCAATTGTATCTGGTGGGTTGACACCGACGGCCGCCGGCTGTTGCGGACGGACGCGGCAACCGGCAAGACGGAATACTGGCAGGCGCCCGAGCCCGTGGGCTGTGTCGCTTTGCGATCGGACGGAAAGCTGGTGACGGGGCTTGCGACCGGCATTTTCCTGTTCGACCCGGCGATCGGCCGGTTCGATCGGGTTTGCGCACCGGAAGCAAGAACCGACATTCGTTTCAACGACGGTGCTCTCGATCCTGTGGGTCGCCTCTGGGCGGGCACCATGCATCGCTCGATCGCCGAGCCCACCGGCGCGATCTTCTGCATCGAATCCGACTTCAGGCACCGCCGTATTTTCGAAGGCTTCTGGACGCCGAACGGCCTGGCATTCGATGCCGACCGCGGCCGCATGTATTTCTCCGACTCCCATCCTTCGGTGCAGACCATCTGGGTCTGTGATTATGACGTCGCGACGGGAAGACCGTCCAATCGCCGCCTCTTCGCGACGACGCATGATGTCGAGGGCCGTCCGGACGGTGCCTTTGTCGATGAGGACGGCGTCTACTGGATTGCCGGCGTCAGCGGCTCGGAGATCCTGCGCTTTGCCCCTTCAGGAGAGATGCTGGAGCCGCTCAAGCTTCCCGTCACGCATCCGACAAAGCTCGTCATAACAGGATCGCGTCCGCGTACGGCCTTCGTCACAACGCGGCGAACCGCGCCGGACGGCGAAAGCCATCCATCCGGGTATCTTCTGCGCGGCATTCTTTCCTAGAGCAATTCCAGGAAAAGTGCGAAGCGGTTTTCCGTTCGGAATTGCGTAAAACAAGGGGTTAGAGCAGTTCTGCGATTCGACGAAGCGCTCTAAGACTGCCGCAAGGCCGGCCGATCACCGGCTGACGTAGTCAGGATATTGCTCGCAGATGAGGTCAATGATCGAAAGGGTTCCCGACAAGTGCTTGCGCATGGCGTTGGTCGCCTTTTCCGGATCGCCGGAGCGCACGGCCTCGATGATGGCGTGGTGGTCGGAAAGAACGTTCTGCATCTTGCCAGGCATCGGCAGGTTCAGCCGGCGAAGGCGGTCGAGGTGGACGCTCTGGCGGCGCACTGTCGACCAGAGGCCGAGGATGCCTGCGCGTTCGAACAGCGTGCGGTGAAAATCCTTGTCGAGCGAATCGAAGAGATCGTAAGTTTCCGGCGACATCACCCGCTCCTGCCGCAGCACGATCTCCTCCAGCGCCGCTGCCGTTTCCTGCGGGGTGTCCTTGGTCAGCCGCCGGATCGCCTCCAACTCGATCGAAAGGCGCAGGAAATGAGCTTGTATTGCATGATCGATGTCAATCCTTGCGACGACCGTCGCATATTGCGGATAGACCTCGACCAGCCCTTCTTCCTCCAGACGGATCAGGGCATCGCGCACCGGCGTCTGGCTGACATTGAATTCGCTCTGCAGCGAGATTCGCGACAGCACCGTCGTCGGAGGCAGGTTCATGGAAAGAATGCGCGATCGGAGAATTTCGAGAATCTGCGGCGCGACCTGCCGTGAGCGATCCAGGGCGAAATCTTTGGGGTTTACTTTCACGCGCGTCACCATCCTGTCCGAAGCGTTTGATCCCTTTAAACACAATTTAGGGCTTGATGCACTGATACATTAGTGCTTTAGTGTCGCATGTCGCTGCTTTTTCGGGTGACACGACGAATTTCAGGGAGGAAGTGATGAAAGCAATTCTGGGCGGCCTGGCCGCTCTCGGCCTCATGTTCGCAGGCATTTCTGCGAATGCCGGCGAAAAGACCGATATTTCGATCACCCGCCAGCCGGGTATTCTGTATCTTGTCAGCCATGTCATGGAGACGCAGAAGCTGATCGAGAAACACGCGGAGGCCGATGGCCTGCCCGGCGTCACCGTCGAATGGCGCACCTTCAGCGGTGGCGGCGCCCAGACCGATGCGCTTCTTGCCGGCAGCGTCGATATCGTCAACACCGGCACGGGCAACCTTCTGCTGCTCTGGGATCGGACCAAAGGCAGGGTCAAGGGTATCGTCACCAATTCTGCGCAACCGGTCATCATGGTTTCGCGCGATCCCCGCATCAAGTCGCTGAAGGACATTCAGCCGACCGACAAGATTGCGGTGCCGACGGTCGGCGTCTCGACCCAGGCGATCCTGCTGCAGATGGCGGCCGCAAAGATGTATGGCGACGACCAGGTCCACAAGTTCGACGCCAACACGGTGCAGCTTGGTCATCCGGATGCGATGGCGGCGATCGCCAACGAAAGCCATGAGGTGAAGAACCATTTCTCCGCCCCGCCCTTCCAGTATCTGGAGCTGAAGCAGCCGGGCGTTCACGAGGTGGTCAATTCGCGCGACATCCTTGGCGGTGAGCTCACTCAGGGTACGTTCTTCACGACCACACAATTCGCCGAGGCCAATCCCACCGTCATCAAGGCGATCCGGGAAGCGACAGCCGAAGCCATCGACGTCATCAAGAAGGATCCGAAGACCGCGGTCGAGGCCTATAAGACCGTTTCCGGCGACAAGACCAGCGTCGACGATCTGCTGGCGATCCTGAACCAGCCGCACATGATGGAATTCCGCATGGACCCGCAGGGCACGATGAAATTCGCCGAACATCTCCACAAGATCGGCACGCTGAAGACGATGCCCAAGGCCTGGACCGATTATTACCTGCCGGAAGCGGCGGATCTGAACGGCAACTAAGCTGCAAGGGCGGTGAACGCGCCGCCCTTCCTGCATTCTTTGGAGGAGACTCTATGCTTCAGGCGACAATTCCGGCCGCGGCGACTACCGCAAACGCCGCCGCAGCCATCCCGCTTCTGAACGTCAACAAGGTGACGCTTCGCTATAAGACGCCGAACCTGCTGATCACGGCGACGGAAGGTGTCAGCTTCTCGGTGGCGCAATCCGATCGCTTCGTGCTTCTCGGCCCATCCGGCTGTGGGAAGTCGACACTCTTGAAAGCGATCGGCGGCTATCTGACACCCGCCGCCGGCAGCATAGAGATCAAGGGGCGTCCGGTGAAAAGACCCGGCGCCGACCGGATGATGGTCTTCCAGGAATTCGACCAGCTTCTGCCCTGGAAGACCGTGCTTGAGAACGTGATGTTTCCCCTGACGACGGCCCGTCGTCTGCCGCGCGCGGAAGCTGAGGCGATCGCCCGCGACTATATCGAAAAAGTCAAGCTGACCCGCGCCGTCGACACCTATCCGCACATGCTCTCGGGCGGCATGAAGCAGCGTGTCGCAATCGCCCGCGGCATGGCGATGCAGCCGGACATCCTGCTGATGGACGAGCCCTTTGCTGCGCTCGATGCCCTGACCCGGCGGCAGATGCAGGATGAATTGCTGCAGCTTTGGGAAGATACCCGCTTCACCGTGATCTTCGTTACCCATTCGATCGCCGAGGCCATCAAGATTTCCAACCGCATCCTGCTGCTTTCGCCGCACCCCGGCCGGGTAAAGGCGGAAGTTCGCGACGTCGAGACCGTGCGCAACGATCCTGCGGCCGCCGCCAAGCTCGAGCAGGAAATCCACCACATGCTGTTTGCCGAAGCCGGACACAGGGAGTAAGCCATGGCCGCCCCGCAGATCATTCTCGCTGCCGAAAGCACAGAACCCGTCGGCAATATCGCCTCCGTCGAGCAGAAACTCGGCGCCGCCGAGCTGCTCTGGCAATCGGGCGCCTTCCGTAAATCGATGCTCATCGTCGTGCTTGCCATCATCTGGGAAGCCTATGCGCGCCACCTCGACAATCCGCTGCTCTTCCCGACGCTGAGCGATACCCTGACCGCCCTCTACGACCGTTTCGCCGATGGCGTACTGCCGTCACGCATCTGGACCACGCTCAAGATTCTCGTGACGGGTTACGTGACCGGTACGGTGCTCGCCGCTCTGCTGACGATCGTCGCCATCAACACCCGCATCGGCACCGATTTCCTCGAAACCATGACGGCGATGTTCAATCCGCTGCCGGCGATCTCTTTGCTGCCGCTGGCGCTCATCTGGTTCGGACTTGGACCGGCCAGCCTCGTCTTCGTGCTGGTGCATTCCGTCCTCTGGGCGGTCGCTCTCAACACCCATGCCGGCTTCCTCGGCGTATCCCGGACCTTGCGCATGGTCGGGGCGAATTACGGGCTGACCGGCCTTTCCTATGTGCTGCGCATCCTGGTACCCGCCGCCTTTCCCTCGATCCTGACCGGCCTGAAGATCGGCTGGGCCTTCTCCTGGCGCACCTTGATCGCCGCAGAGCTCGTCTTCGGCGTCTCCTCCGGCCAGGGCGGCCTCGGCTGGTTCATCTTTGAGAACCGGAACCTACTCGATATTCCCTCGGTCTTCGCCGGCCTGCTGACGGTCATCATCATCGGCCTGATCGTGGAAAATCTCATCTTCCAGACGATAGAGCGCCGGACACTGCTGAAATGGGGCATGAAGGAATGACGTGTCGACCTGCCTTTCTCGTTTCACCAGTTGGATATTGAATACAGGATCACACGAATATGAATGCCAGGAAGAGCCCGACCGATTTGCGCAGCGCCAGATGGTTTGCGCCTGACGACCTCAGAAGTTCCGGCCACCGTTCCCGCACCATGCAGATGGGTTATGCGCCGGAGGAATGGGCGGGCAAGCCCGTCATCGCAATCCTCAACACATGGTCGGATGCCAATCCCTGCCACGCGCATTTCAAGCATCGTGTCGAAGACGTGAAACGCGGCATATTCCAGATGGGCGGCTTCCCGCTCGAGCTGCCGGCGCTGTCGCTTTCCGAAAGCTACGTCAAGCCGACGACCATGCTCTACCGCAACATGCTGGCCATGGAGGCGGAGGAACTGCTGCGGTCGCATCCGGTCGACGGCGCCGTCCTGATGGGCGGCTGCGACAAGACCACCCCCGGGCTCGTCATGGGTGCGCTCAGCATGGGCATCCCGATGATCTACCTGCCGGCCGGGCCAATGCTGCGCGGAAACTATCGCGGCGAATATCTGGGCTCCGGCTCGGACTCCTGGAAGTTCTGGGACGAGCGCCGGGCCGGCACGATCTCCGAGGCCGAATGGGTCGAGGTCGAGGCCGGTATTGCCCGTTCCTATGGGCACTGCATGACGATGGGAACGGCAAGCACCATGACGGCGATCGCCGAGGCGATGGGCCTGACGCTCCCCGGCGCAAGCTCGATCCCGGCCGCCGACTCCAACCATATCCGCATGTCCTCGGCGGTCGGCCGGCGCATCGTCGAGATGGTCTGGGAGGATCTGGTTCCCTCCAAGATCGTGACCGAAGCTGCCGTCCGCAATGCCGTTGCTGTCGCGATGGCGACCGGCTGTTCGACGAATGCCGTCGTCCATCTGCTTGCCATGGCGCGCCGTGCCGGTATCGATCTGACGCTTGAAGATCTGGACCGCGCCGGACGCAGCACGCCCGTTCTCGCCAACATCCGTCCGACCGGCAAGACCTATCTCATGGAGGATTTCTATTACGCCGGCGGCCTGCGCGCCCTGATGGCGAAGCTCTCCTCCAAGCTCGATCTCTCCGCACTAACCGTCTCAGGCGTTACCCTCGGGGAAACGCTGCAGGGCGCGAAATGCTATAATGACGACGTCATCCGCTCGCTGGATAACCCGATCTATCACGAGGGATCGCTTGCGGTTCTCAAGGGAAATCTCGCGCCGACGGGAGCAGTCATCAAGCCTGCCGCCTGCGACCCGCGTTTTCACAAGCACCAGGGCCCGGCGCTCGTCTTCGACAGCTATCCCGAGATGAAGGCCGCCGTCGACGACGAGAGTCTCGACATCACGCCCGACCATGTGATGGTGCTGCGCGGTGCCGGGCCGCAAGGCGGGCCGGGCATGCCGGAATGGGGCATGCTGCCCATGCCGAAGGCGCTGCTGAAGAAGGGCTACCGCGACATGCTGCGCCTTTCCGACGCGCGCATGAGCGGTACGAGCTACGGCGCCTGCGTCCTGCATGTTTCGCCGGAAGCCCATGTCGGCGGCCCGCTCGCATTGCTGCGCAACGGCGACATCGTCCGCCTCGATCTCGAGGCCCGGCGCATCGACATGCTCGTCGACGAGGACGAGCTGGAGCGCCGCCGCGCCGCCTGGGTCAAGCCGGCTGAAAAGGCCGGACGTGGTTATGGCTGGATGTTTGCCCGCCATGTCACCCAGGCCGATACCGGCTGCGATTTCGATTTTCTGAAAACCGGGTTCGGCCCTTCCGCTCCCGAGCCGGACATCTACTGATCATAAAGGATTGGATCATGAGCAACTACGTGCTGAGCAGGGAAACGCGCGACAAGCTGATGGGGGTCGCGACGCCGACGATCGCCACCGCTCTCTTCAAGCGGGGCCTGCGCAATCAGTTCATCCAGGACGTGCGACCGCTGTCGCCGAAAAAGGCGAACATGGTCGGCCAGGCCTTCACCCTGCGCTACATTCCGGCGCGCGAGGACCTGAACACGCTCGAAGTCTTCCGCAACCCCGAACATCCGCAACGCGCCGCCGTCGAAAGATGCCCGCCGGGCGCCGTTCTCGTCATGGACAGTCGCAAGGATGCACGCGCAGCTTCCGCCGGATCGATCCTGATCTCGCGCCTGCAGGTCCGCGGCGTCGCCGGCGTCGTCACCGATGGCGGCTTTCGCGATAGCCCCGAGATCGCCAATCTCGATATTCCGAGCTATCACAATCGCCCCTCGGCGCCGACGAACCTGACGCTCCATCAGGCAATCGAGATGAACGTGCCGATCGGCTGCGGCGATGTCGCCGTTTTTCCAGGCGACGTCGTCGTCGGAGACAATGAAGGCGTAATCATCGTCCCCGCCCATCTTGCCGATGAGATCGCGGACGAGACTGTCGAGATGACCGCCTACGAGGACTTCGTCACGGAACAGGTGCTGAACGGCGCGACCATCATCGGTCTCTATCCGGCAACGAGCGATGAGCCTCGGAAAGCCTTTGCGGAATGGCGGAAGAAGAACGGCCGTTAGAAAGAGGCACCCTGGCCGCGGCGGGATCACTTCAAATCTCCGGCATCGACGAGAGCAGCCATAGATAGCCGACACTGCGACGTGACCATTGCGGGAACCGCCAATGAGTCCAGACGTTTGTGAAGCAGTTCAGATGAAAAGGCTATCTGATGGCTGCATTCGAAATAGGTTTCGACCGCGCGAAGCAAATACGGTCCAATCAAGGGCGGAAAGATCATAGTTTCTCTACCGAAGGACGTCGCACGGAGCAGCCAGGCGCTATGCCGCTGACTGGAACTTCGGCAAAGACCGCCTTTCTTCGCAACGGAAGCGGCTATTTCGCCGCTCTTGACCACGCGCTTAGAAGCGCACGGCGAACTGTCTGGATTGTCGGCTGGGACTTCAATCCGGACACTCTTTTGAGGCCGGAGGAATCCAGCGAAACGCTGGGGCAACTGCTTCAATCATTGGCAGAAGCAAATCCTGATCTGGAAGTGCGCATTCTGATCTGGGCGCTTGGCCCGATCTATTCGCAGAAGTCACTTCGGCTGTTGCTGGGAAGGAACCCCATGCGACATCCTCGAATCTTCCTGCGTTTTGATCTGCAACATGCCATTCGGGGCTGCCACCACCAAAAGCTGGTCTGCATCGACGATGCCATTGCCTTCATCGGCGGCATGGATCTGACATCGCGGCGTTGGGACAGTTCGAAGCATCGGGCGGATGATGATCACCGGCAGGATCCTGACGGTGTACCCTATGATCCTATCCATGATGTACAGGCCATGGTCTCGGGTCATGCCGCAAAATTGATCGGCGATGTTGCGCGACGGCGCTGGGCAGAGGCAACCGATGAAAACCATGAACCTGTCGGGAATTCGCGGGCCATCTGGCCAGCAGGCATTGAACCCTCTCTTGTTGATTGCCCTGTGCGGCTTGCGCTGACCGAGCCCCCAAGCAGGCGGCAACGAGGGGTGAGTGGCGGTGTTGCGATGACAAAAAAGGTGATCGCCGAAGCAAAACGTCATTTGTACATCGAAACGCAATATCTGGCCTCATTTGGCATCGGGCAGGCGCTTGCAGCACGCCTGAAGGAAAAGGATGGACCGGAGATCGTTATCGTCGTGACCCACAATTCCCACGGCCTGATCGAGAAAATCGTCATGGGCGGTAATCGCGATCGGCTGATTGGACAACTCAAACTCGCCGACAGATATGATCGGCTGCGGATCTATTATCCTGTGGTGCCGTCAAGTGACGGCGAACGGGCGGTTCTCATTCATTCCAAGCTTCTTTTGGCCGATGATCGTCTCTTGCGCATCGGATCTTCAAACCTCAACCATCGGTCGGAAGGTTTGGACACTGAATGCGACATCCTGTTCGATGCCAATCGCCCGGATCAACGCGATGCGATCGCAGCCTTGCTGGAATCGCTCCTGGTCGAATATCTCGGATGCGGCACCGATGTCGTCAGCCGATCGCTGGCGCAGACAGGTTCCTTGATCCGGACGATGGAAAACCTGAACAAAGGATCGCAGGGATTGCGTGAGTTCGAGGTTGACATGACGTCGACGGCGACTGGCCCCATTCTCGGGACGGCACTTGTCGATCCTCTCGTCCGCCCTCGGGATTAGACCCGTTGGGTTTTGCCATTTTCAGTCTCTACCCCGTCTTTCACGGACGCCGAAGAAAGGCGCAATTTAAGCTCGCTGAAAAGCAGCAGGCTGATTCCCAGCAAAAGAGGAATGAAGAAATAAACACAGCGAAATGCGATCAAGGCTCCGATTGATGCCGCTTCGGGCAGGACATAGGAGACGGTCGCCTCCAGGACGCCGAGACCGCCAGGAACGTGCGTGGCAAGAATGGCCGAATTGGCCAGCACGAAGGCTGTGACGGAGCGGAAATATCCAATGGAACCAGCCGCGGAGAGCAGCTGGTGCAGGCAGGCCGATACCAACATGAAGTTCACGGTCCCGACAAGAACCTGCCCCACGGCGATCCAAAGTATCGGCATCCGGAATGTCCAGCGCCATAGGCGCAGCCTTCCCCGTACGAAGATCGCCAGCATGGCATAGACGACGGGAACGGCGAGAGCGGCAAACCCTCCCATGAAGACCAGGCTCCGGTTCAGACCAAGGAGATGGATTGCATCCTCGGGGTTGATCAGAAGCGCCAACCCGCCGAGCGTAATCAGACCAAGCCCGACCGTGATGCCGCAAAAAAGGACTATCTTCGCGACCTCCTCGAGGCGGAGGCCCCAGCGCGTGTAATAACGGTAGCGGAAAGCGCCGCTGCTCAATCCTGCAAAGCCGATGTTATGGCCGAGCGAAAGGCTCACGAAAGAGGCAAGGGCAACCTTCCTGTAAGGGAGACGTCTGCCGAGGGAGCGTATGGCAAGAAAATCGAAGAGTGTAAGGCAGAAATAGGAGGCCGCGGCAAAGAGAAGCGCCAGACAGAATCTTGAAATCGGTATGCTTCGCACCGATTGGACAATTTCGGAGACACTGTATGGACGGAACACGCGATAGAGCAGATATCCCGCCAGGCAAAGGGCAAGAACCAGAACCACGTTCCCGAACAGGCGTTTCAGCGTCATCAAACCTTCTGCAAAATTGGCGAACGGACCGTGGTGGAACGATCTGAGGACTTTCGGGTTCCCCGATCGTCATGTCTGATACTAAGTCGATCAAGATCCTGACCTACAACGTCCACAGCTGTATCGGCACGGATCGAAAGCTCGACCCAGGCCGCATTGCAAATGTGATTGCGCAAGCCGAACCTGACATCGTCGCGTTGCAGGAAGTCGACGTTGGACGACGCCGGACGGATGGGGTGGATCAGGCGCATCTGATAGCCTCGCTTGTTCAGATGGAGGCGCATTTCCATCCCACGCTGACCATTGCCGAGGAACGATATGGCGATGCCATTTTGACTGCTCTCCCGACCGAGACGGTCAAGGCCGGCGTACTGCCTTCCTTGGGCGAGCTCCGTGGGGCGATTTCGGCTGCAATCTCGCTTGGATCGACAAGATTGCGGGTCATCAACACGCATCTTGGCTTACGCGGCCGCGAACGTATGCAGCAGATGACGACCCTGCTTGGCCCCGGCTGGCTCGGTGCGTCGGCGGAAGATGGAATGTCGACGGTACTTTGCGGCGACTTCAATGCTATTCCCACCTCCGCCGCCTATCGGCTTGCGGTGCGTTTTCTGCAAGACGCCCAGGTCGCCGGTGGATCCGCGCCAAGGCCGACGTTTCCCTCGCGCTATCCATTGATGCGCCTCGACCACATCTTCGTCACGAAAGACATATCGGTTGAAAGGTCAACCGTACTTCAGAACCGGTTGACGCGCTTGAGTTCCGATCATCTTCCTCTTCTGGCCGAAATAACGCTGCCGGATCGAGGCCGTTCATAGTTCGAGCAGCGCGTAAGCCTTGCCCGTCGGCTTTTCGACATGGGTGGCCACGTTGTAGACGGGCGCGCCCCCCGGGGTTCGTCCCTCGTAAGTGCCGCGATGGGCGTGGCCGTGCACAACCGCATCGACCTTGAAACGGTCGATGGTTTCGGCAAGCCGCGAGGAACCGAGGAATGGGTAGATCTCCGCCGGTTCACCGGAGACGGTTTCCGCTATGGGCGCATAGTGGAGGACGACGAGAGAGCGGCTGGCACTGACCTGGCGCATGGCGTTTTCGAGGCGCATCGATTCCTCTACGCTTTCGGCGACCATGGCCTTTATGGCAGGCTCACCAAAGGAGCCGAGCATATAGCGCCCGAAGCCGCCCGCAAAGCCCTTCACGCCGACAAAGCCAACTCCATCGATCTCGACGGCCTTTCCATTCAACAGCTTGACGCCCGCATTCGTCAGGATGCTGCAGACATCGTCGACGAAGCCGCTTTCGTAGTCATGATTGCCGAGGACTGCCACCACGGGCACGGTGCAACTGCGCAAATCAGCGGCGAGCAGTTCCGCTTCCTTCGGCTTGCCCAGATCCGTCAGGTCGCCTGCGATGACCATGACGTTTGCGACCGAGGAGATTTCGGAAAACAGCTCCTTATAGGACTGGTTTCCGTCCTCCTTGACATGGAGGTCCGCGACGGCTGCAATCTTCAGCTTCTCCGGGTCGCTCATCACTTCTGCTCCTCTTGTCCACGTAGCTCGCCCTCGCCGCCGACATCCGCAAAACCCCATTCTCTTACGTCGATCTCGAATTCGGCACGCGAATACATGCGGCCACGGCAGATCTTCATTTGCGGCAACGGAAGTTCCCGCTGGGCGCCGAGGCGATCGAGGAGTTCGTCCATCAGCCACTGCGGAACCTTGTCGCGCTCACTCGGGTAGATCCACCGGAAGTTCAGCAGGTGGATCAGCAGTACCTCCCAATGCACTTCCAGATATCCGAGTAGCTTGCGCCAATCGATCTTCTCATGCGCCTTGAGGATGACATGGGCGATATCAGCGCCATCGTAGCGATGGCGCAGCTGCACGAAGGCTTTCGACCAGATCAGCTCCGTCGGGCTCACGATCCACACGGGATGGCCGCACATCTCGATCTGACGGGCATCGTCGAACCAATCGTCGCCGACCGGCATCGTACCGTTGAACGAGGCGAAGATCACATCGAAGAAGTGTTTTCCCTTGAGCACCTTGCCCAGCCAGCGCTCATCCTCGATCTCCACCGCATACCCATTGTTCTTGAAGTAAGCCAGGATCCGCGCATAGTCACCGGCCTTGCAGAAGATGTCGAAATCCTTCGTCGGCCGGGAGATGCCGGTATAGGCGCTGACGGCATAGGTTCCCCCGATGAGAAACGGGATTTTTGATTCCACGAGCGCATGCACCGCCTCGACGACGAACGGTTCGGCATCGGGATCAATCAGAGTGGGGACCGCTTTCGCCCGCATGAGGGATGAGCCGTCCTGCCCGCTCGTTGCGCCTATCGAATCGTTCATCTTCCATCCTTTTCAACAGACTTGATATTCTCAACACGCAGACACGTTGTATGTTCCCACTGTCGCTTCCATGGCGCCAACGATGAGGCGGCTGCTATGTATGCGATCGCCTCGACATGCCTGGCAGTTCCTGACGCATATCCGCCAAGGCTCAATTCGCTGGCGGGCGAAAGGATACAACTTTCTGGAAATTCAAAGCGTTACAGCGATTTTGGTGTAGGTGCTCTATTGCGACGGCGAATACATGCCGGCTCTAGGGTCGTTGAGCGAGCAGGATCTCGCTCATGATCTCTACCGGATGAAACCACAGACAATCCGCAGCATTGAACGTGACCGAGAATTCAGCCCGTCTTTCATCAGCCCATCTGATTGCTTGCTCGGAGACCGCATGAGGAATTCTCATTGCGATCGTGCAATGCGGCACCCAACTACCCGGACGATAGTACTCATGGCATAAAGTAGGCTCGATCTCGGCATGAAGCACAGCATGAATCTGACGTAATGGCTCGTCCGAGACGGGACGCAGCCACAGGACGAGGAAGTCGTTTCGAAAGGAACAAATTCCGGAAAAGGCAATCGATATTGCCGAACCACCATGAAAAGCCCTGCGAAATGCGCCGATAAGCCGATCCGGTTCGATGTCGTCATAGACCGCCAGCGTCATATGCGGGGGATAGTTCAGAGCCTCCATTGACGGAACTTCTTCGAATTCGGCGGCTTCCCGCCAAAGCTCCACGACCGGCAACGCCGTGTCGTTCAAGCATTTGATGCTTATGGCATACGGCATGAGGGCGGTCCCACTTCAGATATCAATTGGCGGCGCGCGGTAACAACGGGTCATGCTCCAACCCGGCCACAGTTCCTACCTGTAGATGACCGCCATGCTGATGGCGTCGAAATATCGGCCATCGATGCAGGCGGCGTCGCGAACGAGCCCTTCCCTGACAAAGCCGACCCTTTCGTAGAGAGCGATCGCGCGGGCATTGTCGGTATAGACATCGAGTTCGACGCGGGAGAAACCCGATTCACGGGCCTGCTTCAAGGTCGCTTCGATAAGGCGCCGTCCCAGGCCCTGCCCACGATAGGCGGGTATGATACCCATGCCGAGGCTACCGCGATGGGCATGAGATGGAAAGAAGTGCCGGCTGACGTCGCACCAGCCGACGACCTCGCCGTCCGCCAGCGCAACGAGCTGAGGATTGCCCTTCCTGATCATGCCCAGCACGAACTCGCGCGTCTGCGGCAAGGGCGTGGCCTCAAGCATGCTGAGATATTTCTTCTCGCGCGCAACGGTATCGAGAGCACGGTGAAAGCTCTCGATATGCTCGGGGGCGATCGGCACGATTGCAATGTCGGAAACAACACTCATCTTCTCGAAAGCCTTTCAACGCTGAATTGTGGAATTTTACCGCCGAAAGCCACCTTCCTGTCAACATCGGCCACTTCGTTCGTCATCGCCTTAAGCCCAATTCGCCCCGTATCGAGGCAAGACGCGCCTCAGCAGGGGCTTCACGTCTATCCCCGGCGAAATAAGGCCCGCCGTGACGTGCCAGTTCCGTTTCGGCAAAGGCGATGAGTGTCGCCGGGTTTCCCTCCATCGCCAGCCGGAAGGCCTCGTCGAAATTCCTTGCCAGGAAATCGTCGAGCTTTTCCAGGAGGCGCGGAATCCACTTGCCCTTGCCGGACCATTGGTTACGGCCGAGCAATGCAAGATCGGCCAAAGGCTGAAAGAGCCGTGCCGCTATCGCGCGCAGCTCGGACGACGAGCGCTCGCCACGCAGATCATCGACCAGATCGGTGATGACATATCGCAGCGCATTCAACTGCGGCGGCGCAAGCGGTGCCGGACCAGCGGCCAGAATCTTCGCCGCATGGGCTTTGAGGGCATCTGCGCACCAGAGATCGGATCCGATCACATGACCCGAGGCCACCATATCGACGATGATCGGGAAACCGGATTTCGCATCCGTGTCGATGAACCAGCCGAGCGTTTCCGGATCGTGCACGAAGGCTTCTACAGGGAAACCGGATTCGCTGAAGAATTCGCGCCAACCGGTCTCGACGCGGTCGAAGACGACGACGAGATCGATATCCGAGGCGACGGTGCCCTGGCCCCGCAGAATGGACCCGGCGACAAAGGCGCAAAGCGCTCCCGGAAAACGCGACGCCAGCACACGCCGCGCAATAGCCACAACGTCTTCGCTCCGATGCCCGCCCATGAATTCCTCCACTGATAATTGCATAAGCTAAAGCAAATCCAGGGAAAGTGTGAAGCGGTTTTCCGTTCGGAATTGCGTGAAAGCAAAACAAGCGGTTCTGCGATTCCATCAAAGCTGAACCGCTAAGTATGATGCGTTAGATCGGCAACGCTCGACGATGCTAAATTTGATGCCGCGTGTCGGCACCGACGAAATTGGAACGTCCTACGGCTGTTCAAAGTTGGCCCAGCTATGTGAAGGAGATCGTTCCATGCCGGAGATTGCCACCCACCTTTGGTTTGCGCAGGAAGCGCGCCAAGCCGTCGAGTTTTACGTGTCGATAATTCCAGATTCCGCCATCATTCGCCAAACGACCCTACCCGCAGAGACGCCGAGCGGACCACCCGATAGCGTCAAGATCATCGAGTTCACGCTCGGCGGTCGGGATTTCACCGCGCTGGAAGCCACCCCTCTGGCTCAGTTCAATCACTCCTTCTCGATCCAGGTCGAATGCGACAGTCAGAAAGAGATCGACCGTATTTGGGACGGCTTCATCGAAAATGGCGGCACGGCGGAGGCATGTGGCTGGCTGAAGGATCGCTGGGGCCTGTCCTGGCAGATCGTGCCGCGCGTCCTGGGCGACATGATTGCCGACCCCGATCGCGATCGCGCCAGGCGCGCGACCGAAGCCATGCTCGGTATGGTCAAGCTCGACATCGCAGTGATCCAAGACGCCTTTCACGGCAAGGGTTGACCGTCCATGGATGCAGCGAAGCCGGCCTTGCAACGGGCCGGCCAACAATGCTTGTTTTGTCCGATCGCGCTCACCACATCTGCTCTCTCTGCTCCCCCCATTCCCGGGCGAGCGTCTTCAGGAGCGCTGCGATGGGATATATCGATAAAGAACCCCTCATACCTCAGGATGCCGATCTGCTAGATGCCTATTCGGAGACGGTATCTGCCGCGGTCGACCGCGTTGGCCCCGCTGTCAGCCGCATCGAGCGCGTTGGCGGCAGAGCCGGTCACGGCTCAGGCTTTGCCATTTCGCCTGATGGCCTGATCATTACCAATCACCACGTCGTGGAAGATGCCCGGAGCGTTCGCATCAAGAGCGCGAATGGTTCCGTCGGTCACGGGACCGTTTTGGGCCGTGACCCCGACACCGATATCGCGCTCATACGAGCCGACGTCGATGTCCAGGCCTGGGCCCGCCTCGGAGATTCAAAGAAATTGCGACGAGGCCATATCGCGGTGGCAATCGGAAATCCGCTCGGCTTCGACTGGTCGGTGACGGCGGGCGTCGTTTCGGCTTTGGGCCGCTCGATGCGATCGGCGACAGGACGTCTCATCGACGATGTCGTGCAGACGGATGCCTCGCTCAATCCGGGCAACTCGGGCGGCCCGCTGGTCTCCGCATCGGGTGAGGTGGTCGGCGTCAACACCGCCGTCATTCGCGGCGCGCAAGGCATCGCATTTGCTGTCGCCTCCAACACCGCAAATTTCGTCGTATCGGAGATCCTGCGCTTCGGTCAGGTTCGCCGCGCCTTCATCGGTATTGCGGCGGATACGATCGTGCTGCCCCGCCGGGTCGCACATCTGGCAGGCATGATCCATGAAACCACCGTGCGTGTGCGAAGGGTGGATCCCGGCAGTCCTGCCGATCGTGCCGGCCTGAAGGAAGGTGATTTGATCCTTGCGATCGACACGCAGCCGGTCGCCGGCGTCGACGATCTTATCCGTCTGCTCGACGGCCATAGAATAGGCGTCGAGACCGCGATCTCGGTCTACGATCTGGATTCGCACGTCGTCACCCGCAAGCTCGTACCGGCCGCACGACCGAACTGAGCTGGCGACGAGCGGTCGGTTTGCCGAGCGGCGCCAACCTGCTGCGCCTGGCGCGCATGCGCCGTACCGTGAACCGCGCCCTGATCAGTAAGCCGATACCTGAGGCTAATGCATGTCGCACAAAAGTGTGCAGCGGTTTTTGCGGCAACGACATGCATGAAAGCAATAAGCTAAAGCCTGTCGCGTGAATCTTTTTTCACGCGACAGGCTTTAAAGGCTGCCCTTCCCCCCAACAGGCCTCAGCAAGCGTAACGCATTGATCGTCACCAACACGGTCGCGCCGGTATCGGCGAGGATGGCGGGCCAAAGGCCGGTAATGCCGACGATCGTCGTTGCGAGGAACACCGCCTTCAGTCCGAGCGCGATCGAAATATTCTCGAAGATGTTGCGCATCGTGCGCTTCGAGAGATCAATCATCGCGGCCACGTCGCCGACACGCTGGTGAAGGATGGCGGCATCGGCGGTTTCGAGCGCGACATCGGTGCCGCCACCCATGGCGATGCCGACATCCGCGGCTGCCAGCGCCGGCGCATCATTGATGCCGTCGCCGACCTTGGCGACGACAAGGCCTTCCTTCTTCAGCTCACCGATAACGCGCTGCTTGTCCTCCGGCATCAGCTCGGCGCGCACCTCGATGCCGAGCTCTGCGCCGATCGCCTTTGCCGCCCGTCTGTTGTCGCCGGTCAGCATGACGATCCTGACCCCCGCTTCCTTCAGCGCTTTGAGACCGGCCCTCGCGTCCGTCCGTGGTTCGTCGCGCATGGCAATCGCGCCGGCAAGCGTTTCGCCGATGATCAGGACCGAGACCGTCTTGCCCTCATCGTTGAGCGCCGCAATCCGGGCGGTCTGATCCGCCGAGAGTAAAACGAGCTCGCCAGCTGCCTGCGGCGAGCCGAGGAAGACGTTCATGCCGTCGACGGTCGCCGCAACGCCCTTGCCGCCGAGCGCCCTGGCGTCGGAGGCAGCCGGGATCTGCGCATTGTCGGCGGCTGCCTTGGAAAGGATTGCCAAAGCCAGCGGATGGCTCGATCCGGTCTCGAGTGCCGCGGCATATTTCAGGACCTCCGCCTCGCTGGAGCCGAAGCCGATGACGTCGGTCACCTTCGGCTTTCCCTTCGTCAGGGTTCCGGTCTTGTCCAGCGCCACCGCCGTGATCTTGCCGAGTGTTTCCAGCACCGCGCCTCCCTTGAGAAGCAGGCCGCGCCGGGCGCCCGACGAGAGCGAAGCGGCAATTGCCGCAGGGGTCGAGATGACCAGCGCGCAGGGGCAGCCGATCAGCAGGATCGCCAGACCCTTGTATATCCATTCGCCCCATGACGCGCCGAAGAGAAGCGGCGGCAGGACCGCCACCAGGGCGGCAACGACCACGACACCCGGCGTGTAGTAGCGCGAGAAACGATCGATGAAACGCTCGGTCGGCGCCTTCGACTCCTGTGCCTCTTCGACCAGCCTGACGATGCGCGCGATCGTATTGTCGGCCGCGGCGGCGGTGACCCGCACGCGCAAGGCCGCGTCACCATTGATGGTTCCCGCGAAGACGGCATCGTCGACGCCCTTACGCACCGGCGTGCTTTCGCCGGTCACAGGAGCTTCGTCAATCTCGCTTTCGCCCGACAGGATGACGCCGTCTGCCGAGATGCGGTCGCCGGGACGAACCAGGATGATCGAACCGACGGCAAGGCTTTCGACAGGAACCGGGCGCGTCTGACCGCCCTCGTCCAGGAGCGCGCTCTTCGGCATCAGGCCGGTGAGAGACTGGATGCTCTCACGCGCCTTGCCGGCAGCCACACCCTCCAGGAGTTCGCCGACGAGAAAAAGGAAGACGACGGCTGCAGCCTCCTCGCCGGCATTGATGATGACCGCGCCAACGGCCGCGATGGTCATCAGCATCTCGATCGAGAAGGGCGTACCCGAGAGCGCCGCCATGACGGCGCGCCGCGCGATCGGCACGAGCCCGATCAACATGGCGGCGACAAAGGCATAGGAAGCGATCGCCGGAATCAGATGGCCGATGGCATAGGCGATGACAAGCGCCGCTCCGGAAGCGATCGTCAGACGGCCTTTCCTGCTTCGCCACCAGGTACCGGTCATCGTGGTCCGGTCGTGGCCATGCAGACCCTCGATCTCCTTTTCATGGCGATCTTTGCGGTCCACGTTACTCGCGTCATGATGGTGATGGTGGTCATGATCATGAGGTCTCTCGTCTTGCACCAGCGCTGCCCCGCCGGAAAACGGCACGACGGAATAACCGAGTCCGATGACCTTCTTCTCGATAGCGACCAGATCGCTGCTGCCATCATGGCGCACGGTCATCGTTCCGGCCGTAACGGAGACGGACACGTCTTCAACACCTGGCATCCGTCTGACCGCCACATCGATCTTGCTGGCACAGCCGGCGCAATCCATGCCGCCGATCCGGTACTTTGTCTGTGCTGCCTCTGCCATGATCCGCTTCCTTGTCAAAGAGAAGCATCCTTCCTACATCCTCTAGCGACTAGAGATGCAAGAGGAAATCATGAAAAAGATCACGATTGGCGAAGCCGCTCGCCAAAGCGGCGTGAAAATTCCGACAATCCGCTATTATGAAAGCATCGGCTTGCTCGCCGCCCCGGCCCGCAGCGAAGGCAATCAGCGCTCCTATGAGCCCTCGGACCTCGATCGGCTCGCCTTTATTCGCCATGCACGAGAGCTGGGCTTCGAGGTGGATTCGATCCGTACCCTGTTGAGCCTGCAGGATGATCCCAACCAGTCCTGCGCCTCGGCCGACGCCATTGCCAAGGCGCGTCTTGTCGAAGTCGAACAGCGCATCCGCAGCCTGTTGGCGCTGAAGGCCGAACTCGAGATGATGGTGGAAGGCTCCGGCCATGGTCGCGTCGATCAGTGCCGGGTCATCGAAGTCCTCGCCGATCACGGCAAATGCATGCATCCCCATCACTAAAGCAATCCCAGGAAAAGTGCGCAGCAGCTTTCTGTCCGCAATCGCGTAGTCTAAAAGAGCATGGAATGGGGAAGGGCCGCCGATCGGAAGTGCGCTCCGGCCTTGGCCAATCCATCCTGCAGGGAGAGGATAAGCCTGTTTTCATAGCGACGCGACTGCATGTTTCGAACATAAGTTGTTTCGAAAACCGGATCGCTTCGTCTCATTTCCGCAAGCTTGTCGGTCGCTTCCGACGATCCCAGTTGCCCGAGAGCCGCTGTCCTCAGCACGCGCACCACATAGTCGCTGCAGGGAATCTGCTCGGCCAGGAGCGATGACTGAGAATAGTCTCCGCGCCTATAGGCGTCGAGCGCGAGGACGAGGCTGGCCGCCCGCGGAACGGCATCGACGGAACGTCCGGCATCCTCGGCGAGAGAAACCCCCGCCTCCCAGAAACCGGAAGCAAAGAGGACCGCTCCAAGTTTCGCGGAAACCTCCGGATTATTGGGATTGAGGGCAAGCGCCCGGTTGCCGGCATTGATCGCCGCCTCGGTGCGGCCGTTGGAGAACTGGGCGATCATGAGGGCGATATTGGCGCGATCCGATAATGGAGCAAGCGAGACCGACCTGTTCGCAAGCGCTAAGGCACGTTCCAGTGTTGCGCGCGTCGGAGCATCGATTTCGGAGGCGATAAGCACCCGGGAAAGAGTTGCTGTCGCATCGGGGTTCTTGGGCTCAGCCGCCAACGTGCGTGTCAGACACTCGGTCACCTCCGCCAGCTTGTCCGAGCCCTGATCATCGAGCGCATACTCGGCCCGCAACACACAGGAGTTTCCGAGGACCTCGTCACCGGTCTGCTCGTGGGTCTCCAGATTGTTGATGACGCCCCTTGTCGTGGCGAATCTCCGCGACAGGACCGTGACCAGCTCGTCCCTCACTGCCGCGGCACTCTTACCGTCGGTCATGATCGTTTCCACGCCGGACTTCAGCACCTCGTTCGACTTGGAATCAATCACCTGCCACCACACGCTCCGGTCGTGGGCGTCTCCATAATATTTGAAGAGGATGCTATAGGGACGCGACCGGCGGAAGCTGGATTCGGCCGGCACGGTCGATGCAGTCACCAGATCGAGACGATCGTGCCGCGAAGAAATTTTGAGCGTCTGAAATTGCGAGAAGGCGACCATCAGATAGTCCAATGTGGCGCTGGCTTCGCTCTCCAGGGCGGCGTCAACCGTCGTCATCGCAAGCGTGATGGTGGGTTTCTCAGTGAATTGCGGCTGGCCACGAAACCAGGCCAGGCCGCCATAGGCGCCCGCTGCAAGAAATACGGCGAGCAGCAAAAAGCCCCATTTCCACATAGGGAGCTCGGCCGTTTCTCCTTTCGCCATCTGCCCTTCGTCGTCGGCTACAAGGTCTTCGACGTCATTCGCAAGCTCGTCCGGATCGGCAGTTCCCGACTGTAAAGAACTGGTCGAGCGGCTGAAAACAGGTACATAGCGCCCTTTCGGGAGACGAATAGTCACGCAGCCCTGTTCTGCGAAAGCTTCATAATATCTGTCGAGAGATGATCGAAGCCGTGTTGCCTCAATGCGGACGATCGGATCCAGCGAAGGATCGAAGCTGCATGGCCGCCCCAGCACGTCGACGGCAATGGAATAGGCTTTCACCCCCGCCTCGCGCCCCTCGAAATACTCGTTCGAGACATAGCGAAGAAACGATCGACTTCGCTCCGTCGCATGAAATCTGGGATCGGCGAAAAGACGCTCTAGCTCGGCTCTCCCCTCCGCCTCGGTGACTTCAGCCGCCTCAGCCTCGTTTCCGCAAGCGTTCATGGCCCACTCCCGCTGCCGCAAGATCGTGATGAAAGCAGACAGTTTTATTGCACGCTTAGCAAGAAGTTAAAACATGAAATGCTAATTAAAAAATAAACTGAAGTATCTATATGTTGCAAACCTTGCATTATTCCGGCGCATTCGAACCGGTGTCGAGACAGATCTGAATGACCTCCGTTTCGATTTCGGAGCAGATCATTTCATATTCCGCAATCATTGCGCCGTCTTTCATGGAAGTCCTGCTCCGGAGCCGGTCAAGTGTTGCGCTGGCTTCGTCATAGGCCTCGCAGAGACTTCCGAGAGAGCTGCTATGGGCCGTGAGAACCTGCAGCTGCCCGCGCAGCGCCGGCAACTTCAACATCAGCTTCCAGAGGCCTCGTCGCCCACCCTGTTCAGACATCGCTCCGCTTGGATCCTCCTGCTCTCAGGCATTTCCCACCGATCGTGACGGAAATTCAGGCAACTGTATTTCTCCACGAGACCGTCGCGGAAGTACGTTACGGTTACAGAAAAGAGATGTGCTCGGTGGGCAATAAGTCCGCTCCACAGGCGACGATAGCACCAAGAGACGCAGAGCCCCGAAAATCGGTTCGATTTTCGGGGCTGGAAAACGGAACACAATTGTCGTTGCACAGGCGCCGGAACTTGCCTCATGCATGTCGCGCAAAATTGTGCAGCGGTTGGTTTTGCGGCAACGACATGCATGAAAACGATAAGCTAAAGCCTGTCGCGTGAGCCTACCTTCACGCGATAGGCTTTAGTTGCTGAACTTACGCACCTGCATGAAGTTCACCGCCGTTCCACTGAAGCGCGCCGGATCGATGGAAGCGGTCTTGACCGAGAATCCCTCGGAATAAACGGCCGTCGGCTGGGCCCGCAGCGTCTGGCTGACGAATCGTGGCGCCTTGACCGGCTTCGACACCGTTTCCATCCGTGCCTTGGTCAGCGCCCATCGGGAAATGATATTCTGGGTGAGCTTCGGCTCGGTGCGAACGCTCGCCCGGTTGGCATCGGCCGCCTCGGCTTCCTGCTTGGTCGGACGGCCGCCCTTGACGGGGAGACCTGCGGCCACACCGGTCTCGACCGGCTTCGGCACCTCAAAGGCACCGGCGGAGCTCGCAGACTTCGTCGCCGGAGCAAGAGCTGCAACCAGCATCGGCTGCGCCGGCGTCCTTGCCGGCGGCGCCTTTGCCGCCATCGTGGCCGTCACCGGCTTGGCAGGCTGAACAACCGGCGTCGTGGTCTGCGGCGCCGGCATCGCCGCTGCCATTTCGGCGCGTTCGTCGGCGCGATGCTGTTCGAGCTGTGCCGCGATCTCGGGCGAAAGCGTCTGCTGATCCGCCTCGTCGCCCTCGGTTTCCATATCGGTGTCGGCCGAAGCAAGCAGCGTTCCCGCCACCTCAGGCCGTTCCGACGGCACAGGTACGGTGAGATCCGCCGACGCCGTCATGACATCGCCATTCGGCGTCGCAACGGCGTCGCTGCGAAGCGACGGTACCGGAATGCTATAGGCGCTGAGATCGGCATAGGTCTGAGATTGCTGTTGCTGATCGCCTGGCAGAGCTGCGGCAAGAGCGGCCTGCGCGGCATTGCCGGAACCAGGCGGTACGAGCGCCGCTGCCATTTCAGGCTGATTCTTGAAGGCCGGGCGAACCTGCGGGGTCGGCGCATTCACGCTCGCCACTTCAGTCTCGGCCGCAGGCGCGGCAGCCGCAGGAGCAGTCTGAGGCTTCGACCTCGCCGGCGCAGCGCTCGCAACTGCCGTCGTATCGTCGTTGGTATCCTCTTCCTCGTCAGCCCCGCCACCGAAGAGAACAGCAAAAAGATTCCTGCGCTTCGGTTGCTCGGATGCGCTGGCGATCTGAATGCTCGTCGAGCTGACGCGCTGCTTGTATTCGGCAACGGCCTGCTGATAGCCCGGCAACGGCTTGCCGTCAGCCGGGATATGCATGGTCTTGCCGTCCGGGAAGAGCCTGACCAGTTCCTGACGGCTCATGCGCGGCCATGCGCGCACGCCGCCGACGTCCATGTGCACGAAAGGAGAGCCGGATTTCGGATAGAAGCCGACGCCGCCGACCTCCATCTTCATGCCGATCGCGCGCAGCGTTGCAAGCTTCACGTCGGGAATGAAGAAGTCCATCGCCTTGCCGAGCATATGCTGGCTCTTTTCCGCAACACCCGAATTGCGGGAACGGCCGCGCAGCATCTCGTTGGTCGCAGGTGAACGGAACCCGCAGACGACATTGATATAATCACGCGATCCGCTCTGACGGTAAACTTCCCAGATCAGGTCGAAAAGGCGCGGATCCATCTTGGTGGGCTGATTGCGCCGCCAGTCGCGCAGGAAACGATTGAGCTGCTCGAGCCCTTTTGGATCGAACTTGCCATTCCGCTTGTAAGTGATGACTGCCTTTTCGCCGGTGTGAATGAAATAGAGCTTGAGGCTGCGGGTTTCTCCGGCCGCCTGCGAAGGGGAACTGACAAATGCCGGAGTGGAGACGGCTATTGCGACCAAGGCGACTACAGTCGTCCTTGCCAATTTTTTGCATAATCCTTCGCCCAAGGAACGCCATCTCAAGCCAGATGGCCCCATCTTTCCATTCAGATTCGGCAATTCGATCCCCGTCCGACAGACTAAGTCGCGCTGTCCCAGATGACTGTCAATTGCGGTCACACGATGGCAAAAATGCCACACGTATTCAACCTCTTCTTATATAGTGAACGGTACACTAACAAGATATTTATGACGGGTAACAAATTATGATTGCCGGCTCGTTAACAGGCGCCGTTATCGGATGCCGGTCATGCGGCATCCTTTTGCGGATTGTCGGGGTCAATGCCGTAGTCCTTGAGTTTCCTATATAATGTCGATCTTCCGATGCCGAGTTTGCGGGCGACCTGGCTCATTTGGCCGCGATAGAACTTGAGTGCGAAGCGGATGAGTTCCTCTTCGACATCGGCAAGTTTGCGCACGTCGCCAGACGGATTTGTGCTTACGATCACATTTTCTGCCGACTCGTTAGCTCGCGTGAGAAGGCCCGCCATTGAGGCGGTAAAGTGGCTGTCGACAGCGGATGCGAACTGTGATTCGGCCTCTTCGAAGGAAACGTTGTCGGCTACCAAAGCCAGATGATCGGTCATCGCATAGTCCGGCATCTGAGCCGCGATCTGCGGGAAATCCGCCTCGGTGAGTTCGTCTCCCTGCGCCAGGACGACCGCGCGGAAGATTGCATTCTCAAGCTGACGGATATTGCCCGGCCAGTCATAGGCGGTCAACAGAGCCATCGCGCCGGGGCTCACCGTCAGGCGATGGCCCGATTTCTGTTCAAGAGCGAAGCGGTCGGCGAAAACCCGCACCAGATGCGGAATATCCTCCTTGCGCTTGCGTAGCGCCGGGATCGTGATCGGAAAGACATTCAGGCGGTAGTAGAGATCCTCGCGGAAATGCCCGCTCTTTACTTCCTCGATCAAATCCTTGTTGGTTGCCGAGATCAATCGCACATTGACCTTCTGTGGAAGGCGGGCGCCGACCGTCTCGATTTCACCATGCTGGACCGCGCGCAGGAGCTTCACCTGAATGTCGAGCGGCAGGTCGCCGATTTCATCGAGGAAAAGCGTGCCGCCGTCGGCCTCCATGAACTTGCCGACGTGACGCTCGGTTGCGCCGGTAAACGCGCCTTTCTCGTGACCGAACAGAATGCTTTCCACGAGATTATGCGGGATGGCGCCGCAGTTGACCGTGACGAACGGACGGTTGGAACGGTCGCCCGCCGCCTGGATGGCGCGCGCCACAAGCTCCTTCCCGACGCCGGATTCGCCCTCCAGCACGACCGGAATGTTGGATTGCGCAGCGCGCTGGGCAAGGTCGATCACGCGTATCATGGCGGGGCTTGCCGAAACGATGTCGTCGAAGCTGACTGCACCCGAGCGAGAGCGGCGGCCAGCGCGCGCTTTGGCTTCCTTGTGATCGACCCTGAGCGCATTGGTGATCGACGTGGCGATCCGCTCAGGCGAGACCGGCTTGACGACAAAATCGAAGGCGCCGGCGCGCATCGCCTGCACGACCGTCTCGATCCCGCCCTGCCCCGTCTGCACGATGACAGGAATTTCAGTACCCATGTCATGCAGCGCCTCGAGGAACTCGATGCCGTTCATTTCGGGCATCATCAGGTCGAGAACGATAACATTGATCTGGCCACTGTTGCGCTTCAGTACCTCGAGACCGATCCGACCGTTTTCGGCCTGATGGACCACGTGACCGATGCGCTCAATGGCATTTTTGAGCAGGCGTCTCTGTATGGGATCGTCTTCGACGACGAGAATCTGTCCAATGCCCTTGAACTCATTTTGACCGGTCATGTGTGCCTCACTTCATGCGAAACCTGAGGCTGGACTTTGGCAGAAAGGCTTGAACATCCAGTTTTGAGAAATAATTGCATTTTAACGATTATGGCGAACAGGGAATCCGTGCCAGACCGGCGCTTTCAACGCTAAATCGCCCCTTGCCGCCGCCTCTTCGCGCGAATAGACACGGAGGTAATGAACGTGTCAGATAAAGAAAAACAGAGGAACAACCGCCATGAGCCCGACCTCGTTCCACGCCCGTCTTAATCTCTCAGCCGGCCCTTCGGCGGCCACGACCGATCCCAAGCTCGGCGAACTGCCGGTCTGGAAGTTGCAGGATCTCTATCCTTCCGCAACCTCGACCGCCTATGTCCTCGACATGGAGAAGGCCGGCAAGGCGGCGGTCGCCTTCGAGGAGAAATGGAAGGGCAAGCTTGCGGATGCCGCAACCAAGACCGGCGAGGAAGGCATAGGGGCTGCTCTGAAGGAATATGAGGCACTGGAGGATCTGATGGGACGTATCGGCTCCTTTGCCGGCCTCACCTATTTCTCGGACACCAGCAACCCGGTCAATGGCAAGCTCTATGGCGACGCTCAGGCGAAGCTGACGGAATTCTCCTCCCATCTCCTCTTTTTCGGGCTGGAGCTGAACCGGATCGACGACGCGGTCATGGATGCCTGCATGGACCGGGATCCGCTCGCCGGCCACTACCGCCCCTGGATTGTCGACCTGCGCAAGGACAAGCCCTATCAGCTCGAAGACAAGCTGGAGCAGCTCTTCCTTGAAAAAACCATGACGAGCTCGGCCGCCTTCAACCGGCTCTTCGATGAGACGATGGCGGAGTTGCGCTTCGAGATCGACGGCGAGAAGGTGCCGCTGGAAGTGGCACTCAACATGCTGCAGGAGCGCGACGGCGAGCTGCGGCGCAAGGCCGCCCTGGCGCTGGCCGAGGTCTTCAAGACCAATATCCGCACCTTCACCCTGATCACCAACACGCTCGCCAAGGACAAGGATATATCCGATCGCTGGCGTGGCTTCGAGGATATCGCCGACAGCCGGCATCTGGCCAACCGCGTCGAGCGCGAGGTGGTCGACGCTTTGGCGTTCGCCGTCAAGGAAGCCTATCCGCGCCTTTCGCACCGCTATTATAAGATGAAGGCGAAGTGGCTCGGTATGGAGCAGATGGAGTTCTGGGATCGC
The DNA here is from genome assembly GCF_041357635.1 of Sinorhizobium sp. CB7. Lineage (NCBI taxonomy): Bacteria > Pseudomonadati > Pseudomonadota > Alphaproteobacteria > Hyphomicrobiales > Rhizobiaceae > Sinorhizobium > Sinorhizobium sp. CB7. Next base: position 341,531 of record NZ_JAULLL010000005.1, on the reverse strand, counting down.
AACGCGCCGCTGCCGGAAACCCCGCATACTCTGATCCCCTGGCCCGAGGCCAAGGAGACGGTGCTTTCGGCCTATCACGCCTTCGCGCCGGAAATGGCAGCGATCGCCAGGCGCTTCTTCGACGAGCAATGGATCGACGCGCCGGTGCGTCTGGGCAAGGCGCCGGGGGCTTTCGCCCATCCGACCGTCCCCTCCGCCCATCCCTATGTGCTCGTCAACTATTTGGGCAAGCCGCGCGACGTGATGACGCTTGCCCATGAGCTCGGTCACGGCGTGCACCAGGTGCTGGCCGCCGGCCAGGGCGCGCTGATGTGCCAGACGCCGCTGACGCTTGCGGAAACCGCCTCGGTCTTCGGCGAAATGCTGACCTTCCGTGCGCTGCTCGACAAGACGACCGACAAACGCGAGCGCAAGTCCATGCTCGCCCAGAAGGTCGAGGACATGATCAACACCGTCGTGCGCCAGATCGCCTTCTATGAATTCGAGCGCAAGGTCCATACCGCTCGCAAGGCCGGCGAGCTGACCTCGGACGATATGGGCGAGCTGTGGCTGTCGGTGCAATCGGAAAGCCTGGGCCCCGCGATCCGGATTTCGGAAGGCTACGAGACTTACTGGGCCTATATCCCGCACTTCATCCACTCGCCCTTCTATGTCTATGCCTATGCTTTCGGCGACTGCCTGGTAAATTCGCTCTATGCCGTCTACCAAAAGTCCGACAAGAGCTTCCAGGACAGATATTTCGAGCTTCTCAAAGCCGGCGGCACCAAGCATCATTCCGAGCTTCTGAAACCCTTCGGCCTCGACGCGACCGATCCGTCGTTCTGGGGCAAGGGCCTGTCGATGATCGAAGGGCTGATCGACGAATTGGAGGCGCTTGATAGGAGTGCTTGACGAGAGTGTGCCCCTCACCCCAGCCCTCTCCCCGCTCGCGGGGAGAGGGAGCGACCAGGCCAAACCTCGATGTCCCCTCTCCCCGCGAGCGGGGTTAGGGTGAGGGTGAGGGGCAATCCAATTGAAGTTTCACCCATGGCGAAAACCAAACCCTATATTCTCTTCCGGGACGACACGACCGGCCAAGTGATGCTCTTCGCCGATCCGGCCGAGATCATCGTCGCCCGCACGCGCGACGAGTTCTTCGACGGCATCGACCGTATGGAAGAGGCGAAAGCCAAGGGTAAATGGCTTGCGGGCTATATGTCCTATGAAGCAGGCCATCTCTTCGAAAAGAAACTGGCGCCCTTCGCCGAAGAACGGCGCGAAACGCCGCTTATGTGTTTCGGCGTCTTCGATGGACCTGCTGACGACACTCATCCGTTTGCCCAGCCGAAACAGCGCAGTGAAAACGCAGAATTCCTGACCGACCCTAAAGCGGCCTGGGATTTCGCTATATATAAAGAGCGGTTCGATCGTCTCCATTGGCACATCAGGCAGGGCGACTGCTACCAGGCGAACCTGACCATGCCGATCACCGCCCGCTGGAGCGGCGATCCCCGCGCCGCTTTCTGGAGCCTGATCGAGCGGCAGCCGGTGAAATATGGCGCATTCGTCGATCTCGGCGGTCCGGTCATCCTGTCCCGCTCACCTGAACTCTTCTTCCATACCGACGAGGATGGTTGGATCGAGACCCATCCGATGAAGGGCACGGCCAAACGCGGCGCTGATGCCGCCGAGGACGCGGCCATCATCGAAGAGATGCGCAACGACATCAAGACGCAGGCCGAAAATCGCATGATCGTTGATCTGTTGCGTAATGACATATCACGCATCACCGAGGTCGGAACGCTGGACGTGCCGAAGCTTTTCGACATCGAGACCTACCCGACCCTCCACCAGATGGTAAGCCATGTGCAGGCAAGGCTCCGGCCCGGCATTTCGATCCGGGATATCTTTGCGGCACTCTTCCCCTGCGGCTCGATCACCGGTGCGCCGAAGATGCGCGCGATGGAAATCCTGTATGATCTGGAAGACGGCCCGCGCGACGCCTATTGCGGCGCCATCGGCATGATCTCGCCGACCGGCGCGATGCGCTTCTCCGTCGCCATCCGCACGATCACGCTTTTCGATGGCGGCCACGCGGTCTTCAATGTCGGCGGTGGCATCGTCTTTGATTCGACCGCCGAGGCGGAATATGACGAATGCCTGCTGAAGGCGCGGTTCGCCGTGGGAGATCAATGGATTTCTCGCTGATAGAAACGCTGCGATGGGAGCCTGAAACGGGCTTCGTGCGCCTGCGGCTGCATCTCGCCCGCCTCAATCGCTCATCCCGCCGCCTCGGCTTCCCGCAGCCGCTTGGTGCCGAGGAGGCGCTGAACGAGGCGGTAAGAGCCGCGACCGGCCCGCTGCGCGTGCGCCTGACCTTCGATCGCCACGGCAGGACCGAGGTGACGACGGCACCCTTTTCAGCCCTGCCTCCGGATACGCTCTGGCGTGTCCGGATCGCAAAAACCCGTCTCGACTCGGCCGATCGGCTGCTGCGTGTCAAGACCACCCGCCGCAATGTCTATGAGGCCGCCCGCGCCGAATTTACGCCGCAGGACGCCGACGAGGTCATCATGCTCAATGAAAGGGGCGAGGTCTGCGAAGGCACGATCACATCGATCTTTCTCGATGACGGCTCCGGCATTCTGCGCACGCCGCCGATCTCCTGCGGCCTGCTCGCGGGCGTGCTGCGCTCCGAGCTCATTTGCCAGCGCAGGGCCCGTGTCGGCCGCATAACGCTTGCCGATCTCGACAGTGCCGATCTCTATGTCGGAAATTCCTTGCGCGGCCTGATACGCGCACAATTGCTAAAGGACTGATCTCAATGCTCATCCTCTCGCTGACTTATCTGAAGGGCAATGAAGAAGCCGACCGCCACATGGAGCCGCATATGGCTTGGCTGAAGGACGGCTATGCCAAGGGTTGGTTCCTCGCCTCCGGCCGCAAGGTGCCGCGCACCGGTGGCGTCATCCTAGCCGTCGGCGACCGAGCCGAGATCGAAGCCTATGTCGTTGCCGATCCCTTCACCATCCACGGGGTGGCCCAATACGAGATCACCGAAGTCGCCGTGACCACGACGTCCGAGGGAATGGAAATTTTGAAGCGCTAGCGCATTTCAGGAAAGGTGTATGCGGTCTTCCACCCGCATCGCGCTCAACCTCTTAGAAAGATCAGCGAATCATGGATGATCTTCATGCGCATTTGAAGGACCTCGAGGAGCGATTGTTCCAACCATCCGTGCGTGGTTCACGCCCGGCATTGGAAGGCCTGCTGTCCCCCGATTTTCGCGAGATCGGCAGATCCGGCAAGCTCTATGATTTCGATGAGGTCGTCGAAGCGCTGCTCGCCGAGCAGCCCGACGATCTCTCACGAGACATCAGTAATTTCGAGACACGGATCCTTGGCAGCGGGATCACGCTCGTCACCTATCAGTCAGAACTGAACCTGCCGGATGGCACGGTCGTCAGGTCGCTCAGAAGCTCCATCTGGCGGCTCGAGGATGACAACCGGTGGCGAATGGTGTTTCATCAGGGCACTTCCATGCGATGAAACCGGGCATGACGCTTCCGACCTACACGCCCTATGACGGCTCCGCCAAACCCTTCACCATCGGCCTGATGCCGCTCGATCCGTCGCGTTGGATCGAGCCGGACGAGGAACTCGGGCGCTATCTGACCGAGAAGCAGCACCTGCTCGCCGGGCATCGCGAGGAAATATTCGTCGCAGGAAGCGATACGGACGCCGCACAGCAGGAATGTCTGGAGCTGCTGGTCGATCACCTTTGCAACCAGCATTCGGATATCTATCAACGCCGCGGCAACATGATCGATGTGTTGGACCATCTGGTCGATCTCTCCGATCCGACGCCGCCGCTTCTCAAAGCCGGATCGCTGATTGCCGACGACCTCGTCCTGATGCGCCGCAAGGAGGCCGGCTGGCATCTCGTCGCCGGCCATGTCGCCTTTCCCTCGTCATGGTCTCTAAGGGAAAAATTCGCGCGGCCGCTGCAGGCGATCCACGCCGATGTTCCAGGCTTCAGCGAAGGAACGCGAAACGCAACGCTCATCACCCGCATCTTCGACAATCTGCAGGTGACACAACCGGTGGAGCGCCTCAACTGGTCGATCAACCGGACGGACGATCTTTTCCTGCCCGTATCGAAGCACAGCCTGCCGGAAGCCCCATCCTCCTTCTCCCTGTCCGAACGCTTCGTCCGGGTCGAGCGACAGACGCTGCGCAAGCTGCCGGTTTCCGGCGACATCGTCTTCACCATCAGGGTTTATGTCGACCCCATCGCCGCCCTCAAGCACCATCCCGAAGCATCGCGCCTTGCCGTCGCATTCGCCGATCAGATCGGGGCGCTGACCGACGATCAACTTGGCTATAAGAATTTGCACAGCCAACGGGACAGGCTGGTTTTTCTGCTTCGCGAGCTGGCGATGACAGCCTCTCCGGCATGATATTTGCCGACTTCGGGTTCAACGCCTCTTTATTGTGACGGGATTTTATGATTAGAGCCGGTCACTTTGCATTTTTGCATCCATTCATTTGAATTCCTCAGGCATTGCGCCTTCGTTCCCTCAACAGGAGAAAAGAATGACGGAACAGAACCATCCGGTATATGCCGAAATTACCGGTCCGATCGTCATGATCGGCTTTGGCTCCATCGGCCGCGGCACCCTGCCCCTGATCGAGCGCCACTTCAAATTCGACAAGAACCGCATGGTCGTCATCGATCCCCGCAGTGACGATGCGCACATCCTTGCCAAACACGGCGTCAAGCATATCCAGGCGCATGTCACCCGCGACAACTACAAGGAGTTGCTGAAGCCGCTGCTGACGGACGGCGACGGACAGGGCTTCTGTGTCAACCTTTCGGTTGACACCTCCTCGCTCGACATCATGAAGTTCTGCCGCAAGCTCAACGTTCTCTATATCGACACGGTCGTTGAGCCCTGGCTCGGTTTCTATTTCGACAAGGACATGGACAACGCTGCGCGCACCAACTACGCGCTGCGCGAAACCGTCCGCAAGGAAAAGACCAAGAATCCCGGCGGCACGACCGCGGTCTCCTGCTGCGGCGCCAATCCCGGCATGGTGTCCTGGTTCGTCAAGCAGGGCCTCGTCAACCTCGCTCGCGAAATCGGCCTGAGATTTGAGGAGCCGGCTCCGGACGACCGTGAAGGCTGGGCCAAGCTGATGAAGAAGGTCGGCGTCAAGGGCATCCACATCGCCGAGCGCGACACCCAGCGCACCAAGCATCCGAAGCCGCTGAACGTCTTTTGGAACACCTGGTCGGTCGAAGGCTTCGTCTCGGAAGGCCTGCAGCCCTCGGAGCTCGGCTGGGGCACCCACGAGAACTGGATGCCGAAGAACGGCAAGAAGCACAAGAAGGGCAACAAGGCGGCCATCTATCTGGAGCAGCCCGGTGCCAATACCCGCGTGCGCACCTGGTGCCCGACGCCCGGCGCGCAATACGGCTTCCTCGTCACCCATAACGAGTCGATCTCGATCGCCGACTACTTCACGGTTCACGACAAGGATGGCCAAGCCGTCTACCGTCCGACCTGCCACTATGCCTATCACCCTGCCAACGACGCCGTCCTCTCGCTGCATGAGATGTTCGGCAACGGCGGCACGTCACAGCCGGTCCACCATGTCCTTGACGAGGACGAGCTCGAGGACGGCATCGATGAACTCGGCGTCCTGCTCTACGGCCACGAAAAGAACGCCTACTGGTTCGGCTCGCGCCTGTCGCTGGAGGAGACCCGTCGCCTGGCACCCTATCAGAACGCGACTGGTCTGCAGGTGACCTCGGCCGTGCTCGCCGGCATGGTCTGGGCGCTGGAAAACCCGAACGCCGGCATCGTCGAGGCCGACGAGATGGACTACAAGCGCTGCCTCGACGTGCAGCTTCCCTATCTCGGACCGGTCGAAGGCCACTATACCGACTGGACGCCGCTCGCCGGCCGTCCCGGCCTCTTCCCCGAGGAGATCGATACCAAGGATCCGTGGCAGTTCAAGAACATCCTCGTCCGCTAAGGCGCAGGACCGTATCTTAAGAACTACGGATTGAAAAATGCCCGCCCCGAAAGGCGGGCATTTTTGTTACGCATCCGGGATAATTCCGCGCGCAATATCCCGAAGCCTTGCTTTCGTGGAATCTGCGCGCCATGTTTCCCGCAAACATTGCGGGTAGATACGGATCCCGAGTCGCGGAGAACAGTATGAAGATCAAAACCAGCCTCGCCCTTGCCGCCGCTGCCGTCATGGCGGCGTCCTGTATGCCACAAGCGCAGCGCCCGATGCCGTTAGCCACCCGCGCGCCCGCAAATACAGTGGAAGGCTCCTGGGCTGATCCAAACGGCATCGTCTCGACGTTCCAGGCCGGCACCTTCACCACGCGTACGACCGACAGCAACCAGCTTCTTGCCTCCGGCACCTATGTCAACGTCTCCCCGACGCTTGTCGAGATCAACATGACCTCGCTCGTGCGCAACACGCAGTCCAAGGTCAATTGCGCGCTTGTCAATCCAAGCCAGCTGAACTGCACCTCCGATGCCGGCTCGCAATTCTCGCTGAGGCGCCGCAGCTGAGGCTAAACCTCATCGGAAAAATCTGAGACGGCCCACCACCTGACCATCAGGTCCGGCTTAGCGATTCTGTCAGACTGGCGACGAGCCAGCCGCCGATTTCGAGCTGGAATTCTCGCTGCAGCCTGAAGCCCAGCCGGCCCGTTGCACTGTTGTTTCTGTCGAGTCAACGACGGAAAACCTGCTCCGGAGGACCCCCGGATTTTACGTAAACAGTTACTTAACTCTTATATGCAAACAATCTAATTCAGCAGGCAAAGTCATGTGGATGAGTTATGGCAGCCCTTAACGCATAGCTCCGCATCTTCCCGATCCCCATCGGTCCGAAATGAGCCGCGAATGCGGGGGCTTTTTTGTCGCCACCCCCTTGGAAACCTGGCCGATTGTGACAGCTTATGCACTGGTTGCCGCGCCAAGAGCGAGACAATTGGCGCAGCTTCCGAGGGGTCCAGGACGGTAGCCGGCCTTTGCCGCAAACCGGGCAGAATAGGAGAGAGAGAATGAGGCACTTTGGATTCGGTCTTTTGACCGTTTCGGCTCTGGCACTCAGCACGGGTGCGGCATTCGCCGACTACCAGCTCAACATTTTGCACATCAATGATTTTCACTCGCGCGATGAATCGATCAATCGCTTCGATTCCACCTGCTCGGCGGAAGAGGAAGGCAAGAAGGAGTGCTTCGGCGGCGCCGCTCGGCTGAAGACTGCGATCGATCAACGCCGCGACGCGCTTAAGGGCCAGAACACCATCCTCCTCGACGCCGGCGACAACTTCCAGGGCTCGCTGTTCTATACGACCTACAAGGGCGCAGCCGAGCTCGAATTCCTGAACGATATCAAGTTCGACGCAATGACCGTCGGCAACCATGAGTTCGACGATGGCGAAGAGGCGCTTGCCCCCTTCCTCGACAAGGTCCAGTTTCCGGTCGTCGCCGCCAACCTGCAGGTCGATGACCAATCGAAACTCGGCGATCACATCAAGCCTTCCGTCGTTCTCGATGTCGGCGGAGAGAAGATCGGCATCATCGGGGCTGTCACGACAGAGACGCCGGAACTCGCCTCACCCGGCCCGCATGTCAAGTTCAACGATGACGTCGCGACGGTCACTGCCGAGGCGCAGCGCCTGAAGGGCGAGGGCGTCAACAAGATCATCGCGCTCACCCATGTCGGCTATCCGCGCGACATCGACGCGATCGCCAAGATCCCCGATGTCGACGTGGTCGTCGGCGGCCATTCGCATACGCTTCTGTCGAATACCGATCCAAAGGCAGCCGGCCCCTATCCGACGATGGTCGACAATCCCGGCGGCTACAAGGTGCCGGTCGTGCAGGCCGCCTCCTATGGGAAATATCTCGGGGATCTCATGGTAACCTTCGACGACAATGGCGTCGTCAAGGAGGCGAAGGGGGATCCGATCCTGCTCGACGCCTCGGTCCAGCCCGATCCCGCCATCGCCGCCCGGATCCAGGAGATGGCCAAGCCTATCGACGAATTGCGCCAGAAGGTGATCGGCTCCACCGAGGCGCCGATCGAGGGCGCGCGCGAGGAATGCCGCGCCCGTGAGTGCACGATGGGCAATCTGGTCGCCGATGCCATGCTCGACCGCGCCAAGAACCAGGGCGTCACCGTCGCCATCCAGAATGGCGGCGGCCTGCGCGCCTCGATCGATGGCGGCGATGTTTCCATGGGCGAGGTTCTGACGGTCTTGCCGTTTCAGAACACGCTTGCGACCTTCCAGCTTGACGGGACCGATATCATCAAGGCTATCGAAAACGGTCTGAGCCAGATCGAGCAGGGCGCCGGCCGTTTCCCGCAGGTGGCTGGCCTCAAATATAGTTTCGATAAGTCCAAACCGGCAGGCAGCCGGGTCGTTTCCGTCGAGGTCAAGGAGGGTGACAGCTTCGTCCCGCTCGATCCCGCCAAGACCTACGGCGTCGTTACCAACAACTACATGCGTGCTGGCGGCGACGGCTACAGCATCTTTTCAACCGCCGGCAAGAACGCCTATGACTATGGCCCGGATCTCGCGGATGTGACCGCGGACTATCTGACCGCCCACAATCCCTACAAACCCTATACCGACGGCCGTGTGACGGAGGTCGCTGCCGCCGGTGCGGCACCGATGCAGACGGCACAGGCACCTGCGCCCGCAGCGCCGCAACCGTCCGAGCCTGCCGCACCTGCTCCCGCAACACCGCAGGCCCAGCCCTCTCCGGCACCTGCCGCGCCGGAAGCGACACCTCCGGCTGCCCCTGCGCCAGCGCCGTCACAGGCCCAACCGGCGCCAAGCCCTGAACCCGCTCCTGCCCCCGCAACACCTGCGGCCCCCGCAGCACCTTCGACCCCCACAACACCCGCGACCCACGTAGTGGCCGCCGGCGACACCTTCTGGGCTCTCGCCAAGCAATTCTATGGCGACGCCACGCTTTGGAGAAAGATCGCCGAGGCTAACGGCAGCCCGAATCCGCGGCACCTGAGGGTCGGCCGCGAACTGCAGATCCCCGCAAAGTAGAGACAATTTATCCGCTTTAGATGACCGGTCCGGGCTTCCCCGGGCCGGCTTTTGTTTTTATACCGATGGATAGATCCGCATAACCAGACAAGGGATGTGCGGACATTTGAGAGCGTTGGGGCATTCGATGACCACAGATAATTCCGCCAGGCCGGCGGACCATCCTTCCGTCAAGACCGGCAAGGTCGGCGTCCTTCTCGTCAATCTCGGCACGCCCGATGGCACTGACTACCAGTCGATGCGACGCTATCTGCGCGAATTCCTGACCGACCGGCGCGTCATCGAATGGTCGCGATGGAAATGGTACCCGATCCTCTTCGGCATCGTGCTGAATACGCGCCCCCAAAAAGTGGGAAAGGCCTATGAGGTAATCTGGAACAAGGAAAAGAACGAGAGCTTCCTGCGCACCTATACCCGCAATCAGTCCAACCTGATGGCAGAGCGACTGAAGGACCTGCCGAGCGTGAAGGTCGATTGGGCGATGCGCTATGGCCAGCCATCGATCGCCTCGCGCATCCAGGCGCTGAAGGACCAAGGCTGCGACCGGATCCTGCTCTTCCCGCTCTATCCGCAATATGCTGCCGCGACGACGGCAACCGTTAATGACAAGGCCTTCGAGAAGCTGATGGCCATGCGCTGGCAACCGGCCCTGCGCACAGTGCCCGACTACCATGACGATCCGACCTATATCGAAGCGCTTGCCAAGTCGGTTACGAAGCATCTTTCGACGCTCGACTGGCAGCCGGACATGCTGCTTGCCTCCTTCCATGGCATCCCGTTATCCTATTCCGAGCAGGGCGATCCCTATTACGACCAGTGCCAGAAGACCGGGCGCCTGCTGCGCGAAAGACTGGGATTGCCCGAAGACAAATTCATGATCACCTTCCAGTCCCGCTTCGGGCCGGAGGAATGGCTGCAGCCCTATACCGACAAGACGGTGGAGAAGCTGGCACAGGACGGCGTCAAGCGCATCGCCGTCATCAACCCCGGCTTCGTCTCCGACTGCCTCGAGACGCTGGAGGAGATCGCCGAGCAGGCCGCTCACTCGTTCCTCCACAATGGCGGCGAGAAATTCACGCATATCCCCTGTCTCAACGACGGCGAAGACGGTATGAATGTCCTGGAAAAGGCCGCGCGACGGGAACTGATGGGCTGGGTCTAATGCATGTCGCGCAAAAGTGTGCAGCGGTTTTGCGGCAACGACATGCATAAAAACAACAAACTAAAGCCCGGTTTGATCATGCAGCCTACTGAAGTCGCCGGTGTATTGACAGTTCAAGACAAGGTCACTGAAGACATGCATATCCGAAGGGCTGTATCCACCGACGCAGAGGAGCTGTGTACTCTCCTGAACGAGATCATCCGGGTCGGTGGGACAACCGCGATCGAGACGCCACTTTCGGCTACCGAATTCGCCGATTGGTTCATTGATGGGGAGTTTGCTCTTGCTTGTCATGTTGCCGAGCACAATCAGTTGCTTGTCGGCTTTCAATCCCTGAGCTCATACGGCGATCTGCCCAAGGGACTCGCCGACATCGCGACCTTTGCCCGCATGCACCCAAAGACACGAGGCGTGGGCAGCGCTCTTTTTCCCGCCACGCTGGCCGCAGCGGAAAAACTCGGGCTCGAATTTATCAATGCGACCATTCGTGCCGACAACGTCAGTGGTCTTGCCTATTACGCGAAGATGGGCTTTGAGCCCTATGACAGACTGGTTCAGGTTCCACTTTTGGATGGAACACCCGTCGATAGAATCAAGAAGCGCTTTAGAGTAGGCGCCAAGCGAGGTTGATCCTAGACTCCCCGCTTGTTGCCCCAGAGCATGACATGGAGCTGCGGCAGGACGCGGGCCTCGAACCATCGGTCCTCAGTCACCCTGTCGACCAGCCAGAGCATCCGCTCCATCACCCCGTCGAGATCGATGTAGGAGTCCTCCTCGTCAGGCGACGGCGGCGTATGATTTCCCGGCTGCAAATAGACCGGCAGCTGCGGATAGCGCGCCGATGCCGCTTTAGCATAGGCATAGTCGGCCTCGTCGAAGACGACGATCTTCAGCACGGTCTGCGGCCTGCCGTCAGACATTCTCAGACAGGCGTCGAAAGCGGCCCAATCCGTCTCCATTGCGCTTGAGGGCGGCTTTGGGCTTAGAACCAGCACGTCGAGATCGGCGAACCACTCCCTCGCGATCGACCCTTGCGTCTCGAGCGCGAAGCGATAGCCCTCCGCATGGCCTCGCTCGATCAGCTCGCCAAAGGGCTGGATCGCCGGATTGCCGCCTGAGAGTGACACCATCACGGGCTTTCCGCCCGAGAGCCGGATGATCTCGGCAAAGACCTGCTCGGTGGACATTGCGCACCATTCGTCGCGGAAGCGGCTGTCGACCGCGTGCAGGCTGTCACACCAAGAGCAGCGGTAATCACAGCCGCCGCTGCGCACGAAAACGGTCGGCAAGCCGATCAGGACGCCCTCGCCCTGGATTGTGGGTCCGAAGATCTCGCTGACGCGGATCTCGGCCGGGCGCGCGCCGCTCATGGCCGGTATTCCGCCCATGTCTTCGCCGTTTCGCTGACGCGCACGGCTGAGGTCTCGGGAAACCGGACACTGCACCAATCGTAGAAATGCTTCGCCAGACATTCTGCCGTTACGCGGTCGTGGCCCAGCACCTCGTTCAGATGGCGATGATCGAAGCTGTCGTCGATGTAGCGCTTGAGGGCGCTGAGCTCCTCGTAATCGCGCACGAAACCATGTTCATTCAGCTCCCGCGCGGAAAGCTCGACCTCGACGATGTAGTTATGCCCGTGCAGCCGCGAGCATTGATGCCCGGGCGGCAGGCTCGTCAATTGATGCGAGGCCGAAAAGTGGAATTCCTTGGTGATACGGTACATTACCTGACCTCCTGCGCGACAAAGCCGCTGGTCGCGGTTCTCCAGAAATCCGAATCCTCGTAATCCGTCGGGTCCTTGATGCCGGCGAGATGAAAGGCCTCGCGCCGCTCGACGCAGGTTCCGCAGCGCCCGCAATGACGAGCCCCACCCTTGTAGCAGGACCATGTCTCGGCAAAGGGCGTGTTGTTCTTCGCTCCGTCTCTGACGATGTCGGCCTTGGAGACATTGACGTAGGGGGCGTAGAGGGTGACGTCAGCATATCCCGCCAGCGCGTGGTTCTGCATGACCTGGAAGGCATCGATGAAGCCAGGTCGACAGTCGGGATAGATGAAATGGTCGCCGCCATGGACGGCGGTCGCGACCGCATCGGCCTTTTGCGCGGCGGCAAGGCCGAAGGCAATGGCAAGCATGATGGCGTTGCGGTTCGGAACCACCGTCGCCTTCATTGTTTCCTCTGCATAGTGCCCCTCAGGCACATCGACGTTGTCAGTCAGTGCCGAGCCGCTCAAGTGACGGCCGATCTCACGGATGTCGATGATCTGGTGCGGTACGCCGAGACGCTTTGCGCAGGCGGCGGCGAAATCGAGTTCCTTCCTGTGGCGCTGTCCGTAATCGAACGACAGAAGTCCGAGAAGCTCGTGCTCGGCTGCGACCTTATGGGCGAGCGAAACCGAATCCAATCCGCCGGAGCAGATAACGATCGTCTTCATGATAGGTGTCCTTGTTTTGACCGGGTAGGCTGCGACCGGATGCTTAATGCGCGCTATCTAGGCCAAAGATTGCCTGTTGTGAATAAAAATCTTGCCCCTTGTCGCTTTGTTCTGAAGCGCTTCGATCGGCCTTGCCGATAACGTTGTCGTGCTTCCTTCAAATCCTCTGGCAAATCCTCTGGCTTCTTGCCGCGTCTTGGCTAAGGTGAGGCGAAATTGCACGTTTTAAGGGAGCGAATTTTTATGCCGTTGGGCGGTTTTGATATTGTCGTGTTCATACTGGTTATTTTCGTCATCCTCGTGCTCTTCGCCGGGGTCAAGACCATACCGCAGGGTTACCGCTATACAATCGAGCGCTTCGGCCGTTACACCCGTACGCTGGAGCCCGGGCTCAACCTCATCGTTCCCTTCATCGAGCGTATCGGCGCCCGCATGAATATGATGGAGCAGGTGCTAGACGTGCCGACGCAGGAGGTCATCACAAAGGACAACGCCTCGGTCTCGGCCGACGCGGTAGCCTTCTATCAGATCCTGAATGCCGCCCAGGCCGCCTATCAGGTCTCCAATCTCGAGAATGCGATCCTCAACCTCACCATGACCAACATCCGCTCGGTCATGGGCTCGATGGATCTCGACGAGCTGCTGTCCAACCGCGATGCCATCAACGACCGCCTGCTGCGTGTCGTGGACGACGCCGTTCATCCCTGGGGCATCAAGGTCACCCGCATCGAGATCAAGGATATCCAGCCGCCCAAGGATCTGGTCGACGCCATGGCCCGACAGATGAAGGCGGAACGCGAAAAGCGCGCTCAGGTCCTGGAAGCTGAAGGTGCCCGCAATGCGCAGATCCTGCGAGCCGAAGGCGCCAAGCAATCGGCAATCCTGCAGGCAGAAGGCCAGCGCGAGGCGGCGTTCCGCGATGCCGAAGCGCGCGAGCGCCTGGCAGAAGCCGAAGCCAAGGCGACCCGTATGGTGTCCGAAGCGATCGCCTCGGGCGATGTCCAGGCCATCAACTATTTCGTCGCCCAGAAATATACCGAGGCGCTGGCTTCGATCGGCTCGGCCTCCAACGCCAAAGTGGTGCTGATGCCGATGGAAGCCTCCTCCATTCTCGGCTCGCTCGGCGGCATCGGCGCGATCGCGCGCGAAGTCTTCGGCGACAACAGCGGCAACGGCCAGTCGCCCGGCCCCCGTCCGCGGCCGGCGCCTCGCTCGACGCCGGCGGTCAATCCCTTAAACGCCGATCGCGAGAGCTAAGCGATGCTCGAACGTCTGATCATCGAGCTCGGACCCTGGAGTTGGTGGGTCCTGGGATTTGTGCTGCTGGCCGCCGAGATGATCGTGCCCGGCTTCTTCCTCGTCTGGATCGGACTTGCCGCCCTTGTCGTCGGCATCCTCTCGCTGCTGCTCTGGGCAAGCAGTTTCTGGGTCTGGGAGGTGCAGCTTCTCATCTTCGCGCTACTCGCAATCGCCGTGACGCTGCTTGGGCGACGCTTCACCATGAGCCACGCCGAAACCGACGAGCCGTTCCTCAATCAGCGCACCGAAAGCCTCGTCGGCCGTACCTCGACACTGCAGGAACCGATCCGGGAGGGCCGCGGTCGAATCCGCCTCGACGACACCTATTGGCCGGTCATGGGACCGGACCTGCCGGCAGGAACGCGCGTCAAGGTCGTCACCGGCAAAAGCGGGATCCTTTCGGTCGAGCCGGCCTGAGAGGCCTATTAGAGCAATTCCAGGAAAAGTGCGCAGCGGTTTTCCGTTCGGAATTGCGTGGAATAAAAGGTTAGAGAGCCAAGCACTCAAACGAACGCGCAAAGCAACGGGTCTCGGGGCTTGTTGTCTGGCGTTGACGCTCCCCCAACCTCCCCTCTTCCCTGTGCTTGTCACAGGGATCCAGCCGCGCCGTGTCCACGGCGCGAATGACTCTCTTCTTCACAATCCCGGCCGGGAAGATTGCGTGTTACGCCGGTATAGAGCGTGCCGCTCCGTTTCGAAGCATATAGATGTAAACCCTTCACGGTTGCATGAGTGGCGGAGGATTGGGCTTCAGGCAATCGGTATGAAGGAGTCTTTTCGCCGTGCGGACGCACGGCGGCTGGATCCCTGTGACGAGCCAGGGAAGAGGGACGTTCGGGAGGCTTTCCAGCCAAACAATTGCCACATGCAGCTTTAAGCCACGCCGATACGCAGAAGATCGTGGAAATGGACGACGCCGATCGGCCGCCGATCCTCGTCTATGACAAGCAGGGCCGAGATATTGTGCTGGTTCAGAAGGGCCATCGCGCTCGTGGTCAGCGTCGTGCTCTGAACGGTTCGCGGATTGCGCGTCATGATGTCGTCGACGGTCAGCTCCGCAAGGTTGCGGGCGAGATTACGGGCGATATCGCCGTCGGTGATGATCCCGCAAAGGCAGCCGTCGTCATCGATAATGCCGACACAGCCGAAGCGCTTTTGCGACAGCATCCGCACGGCATCGGTCATGGACGTTCCAAGCGGAACCAGGGGGACGCTGTCGCCCTTGTGCATGATATCGGTCACATGCATCAGGCTCGCGCCTAGTTTGCCGCCCGGATGGAAGACATGGAAATCGCTGACGGTAAAGCCACGCGCTTCCAACAGCGCGAGGGCAAGAGCATCGCCCATCGCAAGCTGCATCAGTGCCGAGGTGGTCGGCGCCAATCCGTGCGGGCAGGCCTCCTGTTCGTCGGGCATGAGGAGGACGATGTCGGCCTCGCGGGCAAGCGACGATTGCGCGTTCGCGGTCATGGCGATCAGCGGAATAGAGAAGCGGCGCGTATAGGAAATGATACTGCGAAGCTCCGCACTTTCGCCGCCTTTGGAGAGCGCGATCACCGCGTCGTCCTTGGCGATCATGCCGAGATCGCCGTGATTGGCCTCGGCGGCGTGAACGAAGAAGGCGGGCGTGCCGGTCGAGGCGAAGGTGGCCGCCATCTTCGTGCCGATATGGCCGCTCTTGCCGACGCCGGTCACGATGACACGGCCGGCGATACCGCCTATGAGTTCGACGGCTTGTCTAAAGGGTTCCGCAAGGCCGTTTGCAAGCGCCAGTTCGAGCGCCTCCAGACCCCTCTTTTCCGTTTCGATGGTACGCATGGCCGACCCGACCACGTCGACTTCAATCAATTTCAGCGCTCTCTTAATCATGCCCGAGGGTTATCGCGTTTCGCGACTTAAGTCCATCGGCGAATCTTGGGAGGGCCAGAAGTCCTGCGCATCCAGCATCTTTCGCGCTTTTTTCAACGAAGCGTTAACCACATCGCTTTACCGTTAGGTAAGAACTTCAGGGCATGCCAGGCACGGATTTCAATGCACGATAAGGTGGAAAAGAGAAGCGCGACATCGCTCCGCAACGGGGCGATGCGTGCCGTGCCGGCCCTGATGACGGCCGGTGTCTTCGTCTGCTCCACCGTGGCCTATGGCCAGTCGGCCGCAATTCGGCAGCCCCTGCCCGCGTCCGGACAAATGGCGACCCAGCCTGCGGATACGGACGACGCCCTCGACGCCTTCACGCCGTCTGTCGGGACGACAACCGGCACGACCACGACCGCTGCTCCCGCCGATGCCGGGAATGACAGCGCAACCAACACCCCGGATCCCAGGGCAAATGCCGGCCTGCGTCTGGACGGCGCCGAGGTGGATCCTCAGGCGACCGGCTCGGTTCTCGACGAGGATATGCGCCGGCTCAATCTGCGCGAAGCCCCGGTGGACGAACAGACACCGCGGCGGCCGGAAAGAGGCGAGCCGCGGACCGACGGCATCAGGCTGGGCTCATTCATCCTGCGCCCGACCGTAAGCCAGACGGTCAACGTCGAGAAGGAAAAGGGCGGCGGGACGAACGACAACAGGACCTTTCTCGAAACGGGAACGCACACCACGCTGACCTCCGACTGGTCGCTGCACCAGCTGACGGTGACGGCAGACGGCGTCTGGCAACGCAATGTCAGCGGCACGGGATCCGAACAGCCGACTTTCAGTCTCGATGGCGACCTCAGGCTCGATCTCCCCCGCGACACGACCGCCCATATCACCGGCGGCTATAAGTTCTACCGCGAGGATACGGATGATCCGAACGCGATCTCCGGCGCCGACAGGCAATCGGATGTGCAGCGTTTTTCCGGCGGTCTTTCCGTTGGCCGCGATCTGGGCCTGCTGCGCGGTTCGGCCGGTATCGACTTGAGCCGCACCGTCTATTCGGATGCCGAACTTGCCGACGGCACCACGGTTTCGCTCAGCGATCGCAACCAGACCGCTGGAACCTTGCGCGGGCGTATCGGCTACGAACTATCGCCGGCGCTCATTCCTTTCGTGGAAGCCTCGGTGGGCCGCGACTTCTATGACGAGGAACGGGACGCAGCCGGCTTCGCCCGTTCTTCCTACAGCTACGGCGCCAAAGCCGGCATGGAAGTCGATCTCGGCGAAAAGCTGCGCGGCGAACTCGGCGTCGGCTATGAGCAGGTGAATTTCCAAGACGACCGTCTCTCATCGATCGGCACGGCGACCATCGACGGCAGCCTCTTTTGGTCACCGCATAGGGGAACCGACGTGAACATCGGTCTTTCCACCAGCGTCGAGCCCTCGACCACGCCCGACGTCAGCGGCTACGTCGCCTATCAGCTCACCAGCACGGTTACCCACGAGCTGCGCGATAATCTCGTCGCCAGCCTGACCGGCAGCACCATTCTGCGCGATTATCCCTCCGATGGCAGCAGCAGCGACGAGACCGTCTACGCCGCCGGCGCCGGGCTCACCTGGCGCGTCAACCGCTATCTCGATATGATCAGCAATGTCGGCTATGAGCTGACGAAAAGAGACCAGGGCGGCGACACGCGCCAATGGCGTGCCGGCCTCGGATTGCAATTGAAGCGCTAAAGCATGTCGCGCAAAAGTGTGCAGCGGTTTGCGGCAACGACATGCATCAAAATAATAGTCTTTCGGGAGGCTGCCTGTGTTGATGGGCGGGATAGAACTTCCATGAAGGGTGACGCGAGGCTGGCACACAGGGCAAATCCCGCCAATCCATGATCTCAATGGTGGTTGTCTGGCGCGGACGCTTCCCCACACTCCCTCATCAAGTCAGTTTATGCTGGGTGAGAGCCGCCCGTGCTCCGATTACAGCTTGGTCTCTTGGAAACGGCAGAACCTTTATCGAGCCACCCGTATTTCAGAGGCAGTTGTTTGACGGGAAAGCCTCCCCGACCTCCCTCTTCCCTGTGCTCGTCACAGGGATCCAGCCGCCGTGCGTCGGCACGGCGAAAAGACTCCTGCGGGTGCCAATTGTACGAAGACTCATCTTCCGCCACTCTTCAACATGAAGAGTTACGTCTACATCCTTGCCTCGAAGAAGCGAGTCATTCGCGCCGTGGACACGGCGCGGCTGGATCCCTGTGACGGGCACAGGGAAGAGGACAGAGAGAGCCGGGCGATTTACTTCAGGGCAGCAAGAAGCGCCTTGAACCCATCCTCGATGGTCGGCCGGATATCATCGCGGGCAAGCGCAAAAGCGACGTTCGCTAGGATGAAGCCGTCCTTGGAGCCGCAGTCATAGGTCTGACCGCGGAAGTGATAACCTGCGAAAGGCTGCTTCTGTAGGAGCTTCAGCATCCCGTCGGTCAACTGGATCTCATTGCCGGCGCCGCGCTCCTGGTTTTCCAGGATCGAGAAGATTTCCGGCTGGAGAATATAGCGGCCGTTGATGAAGAAGTTCGACGGCGCAGTGCCTCTGGCGGGCTTCTCGACCATTCCTGTGATGCGAAAGCCGTCACCGATACCCTCGCCAACCCCAACAATGCCGTATTTATGCGTCTGTTCTGGATCGCATTCCTCGACGGAGACGATATTGCCGCCGCTATGTTCGTAGAGTTCGATCATGCCCTTCATGCACCCTTTTTCGCCGCGCATGATCATGTCAGGCAGAAGCAGGGCGAACGGCTCGTCGCCGACGATTTCGCGCGCGCACCAGACGGCGTGGCCAAGGCCGAGCGGCTCCTGCTGGCGCGTGAAGCTCGCGGTCCCCGCCTTGGGCAGGAGGCCGGAGAGAAGAGTGAGCTCGGCATTCTTGTTTCGCAGGCGAAGCGTCTGTTCCAACTCGTACTGGATGTCGAAATAATCCTCGATCACGTGCTTGGCTCGCCCGGTCACGAAGACGAAATGCTCAATGCCGGCTTCCATCGCCTCGTCGACCACGTACTGGATGACAGGCTTGTCGACGACCGTCAGCATTTCTTTTGGTACCGCCTTGGTCGCCGGCAAGAAACGGGTACCAAGTCCAGCAACGGGAAATACTGCCTTGCGAACTTTCTTCTGCTGACTCACTCATACCTCCTGGGAAAAGCAATCAATTCAAGCAAATCCATTTTGCGTCACTAGTATAGATTTGCTAGTCTTTTGGAAAGGGTGACAGTCGCGGAACCCATGGTAAAGAATTTGTTGACTTCGTTCCTGTAGCGTCAGGCGTTGCTGGCCCAGAATGGGCCACCGAATCGAAATCCACGAACGATGGACCAGGCTTCGAATGACCCAGAACCGCAAAAAATCTCTTCGCAGTCTTGCGCTGGCGCTCATGGTGGGTGCCACCGCAGGATTCATTCCCTTTAACGCGAATGCCGATGCCGGGTTCCAGAAATGGATCGCCGGTTTCTATCAGACAGCCGCCCAAAGCGGCATCAGCAAAGCAACCTATAATAGAGCTTTCGCCGGCGTAACCGAACCGGATCCGACCGTCCTGGAAAAGGCCGCCTACCAGCCCGAGTTTACCGCGAAGATCTGGGACTATGTCGATTCGCGCGTCAATCCTTATACAGCTGACATCGGTCGCCAGATGGCGGCCAAGCATGCGACGACACTGAGGGCGCTGGAACGCCGATTCGGCGTGGACAAGAACATTCTTCTGGCCATCTGGTCGATGGAATCCAATTATGGCGCAGTCCTCGCAAAGGACGACCGGCTGCACTATGTGCCTCGGGCGCTTGCGACCCTCGCCTATGCCGACCAGAAGCGCAGCAATTTTGCCCGCAAGCAGCTCATTGCTGCACTGAAAATTCTTCAGAACGGCGATATTTCTCCTGCCGGAATGACCGGATCCTGGGCGGGCGCCATGGGACACACACAGTTCATTCCGACGAGCTATCTCCTCTATGCCGTCGATGCCGACGGCAATGGCCACCGCGATATCTGGAATTCCGTCCCCGATGCATTGGCAACCTCCGCCAACCTTCTGGCGAAGAACGGCTGGCAGGCTGGGAAGACCTGGGGTTACGAAGTCGCTGTTCCCGCCGGTGCAGCTGCTCAGGAAGGCAAGACCCGCACGCTGGCGCAATGGTCCGCCCTTGGTTTTCGGCGGCCGAACGGCACCAGTTTCCGCAATGGTGCCGATCGCGCGCAACTGATCCTGCCTGCCGGCCCGAACGGCCCTGGCTTCCTGATGACGAAAAACTTCTTCACCATCAAGCGCTACAACGCCTCCACCAGCTACGCGCTGGCAGTCGGCCTGCTCGCCGACGAGATTGCCGGCTATGGTGGCCTGAAACAGGGCTGGCCGCGCCCCGTCGGAACGCTCGACATTAAGGAGAAATTCGAACTGCAGACGCGTCTCAAGACGCTCGGCTACTATGACGGGGTCGTCGACGGCAATTTCGGCTCCGGATCGAAGGCGGCGATTGCCGCCGTGCAGGCTCGCATCGGCATGGATCCCGACGGAGAACCTTCAAAGAACCTGCTGAACGCGCTCCGCAAATAGGAACGGAACCGCGTGGGATGCCTTCTGCTGCATGGTTCTTTCGGGACCGACTACGGACCATGCAGCAATTCTGGTGTCAGAGCGATTTTTGCTCGCCTTAAAGACGCATGTAATTGAGTGGACGAAACCTTCCCTGTTGTGAGAAGTTGCAGTGGAACGGGAATCGGAAAATGGCATTCGGGCAAACAGGAAAAAGAGTCTCGCGGCTGCGACTGCTGCTCACGAGCCTTATTGTTCTGTCCGTTGCGGTGCCGGTCGTCGCGCCACCTGCGGAAGCCCAGGAAAGGTATTACCAACGGCGTGGGCTGCTGGGATTCCTGTTCGGCTGGCGCGCGCCGCAACGTGAATATATCCCTGTCGAACCTGAGCCGCCGCCTGCGCGCCGCAGGGCCGTACGGCCGCCGCCGCGCAGCAAACAGCGAGCCGCCGCGCCCAAACCGCCGCAGCGGGCAGCCGTGGTGGCGCCCCGCCCGGAACAGCCGGCCGTGCAGAAACTGCAGAATGCCAGAAAGATCCTGGTCGTCGGCGATTTCCTCGCGGGCGGTCTTGGCGACGGTCTCGCTGCGGCATTCGAAAAATCGCCTGGCGTATCCATCGAGACGCGCAGCAACGTGGCTTCCGGTTTGGTACGCGACGACTATTACAATTGGCAGGCGCAGCTTCCCAAATTCATGGACGAGGTGAAGCCGTCAATCGTCGTCGTCGCAATCGGCGCTAACGATCGGCAACAGGTCGTCGCCAATGGCGTCAAGGTGAAGTTCCGCACCGATGAATGGTTCGCGGAATATCAGTCACGGGTGCTGAATTTCGATAAAATCGTAACTGACCGCAACGTGCCTCTACTCTGGGTCGGCCTGCCCGCCTTCGAGCCGCCCGAGATGACGGCGGATGCCGTGCAGATGAACCAGATCTACCGCAAACAGGTCGAAAAGGCCGGCGGCGAGTTCATCGATGTCTGGGATGGCTTCGTCGACGAGAATGGCAAGTTTGTCACCACCGGATCAGATATCAATGGGCAGCAAGTGCGGCTGCGCACCGCCGACGGCATCAACATGACAGACGCCGGTCGGCGCAAGCTCGCCTTCTATGTCGAAAAGTCGGCACGGCGCCTACTCGGCGATCAGGCAAGTCCGGATATCGCCCGCCTCGATCCAGGCAATCTCCCTGACCTCCTCCATCTGCCGCCATCGGAGATGGACGCTATCGTGCGAACGCAACCGATCAATATTTCCGATCCCAATCTCGACGGCGGAACCGAACTTCTTGGCGCAAAGCCCATGCCGACGACCGCCGGCAAATCGCCGCGGGATCTCTTGGTCGAAAGCGGCAAGATGGCCCCAGCGCCTGCGGGACGCGTCGATGACTACCGCCTGCAACGCACGTCAGCCGCGCCCTGAGGACGCCGCATTTAGCAAATGCCGCTATAATAGCTCCTTGGCCCGAATGCGGCAGCGCCTTGGATAATTAGGCGATACAGCAATCAAAGAGACGGGCGAATATAGATACCGCTGAATCGTCCATCAGCCGCAAGCGTGAAGCTCCATTCCAGATGGCCCTTGTCGAAGCGCACATCATAGACATCCCAACCTCCCGCCGTGACCCCCTTGAAGGATATTTCCTGGAGCGTTCCCATGCGCTCTAGATCGGCCTGAATCATTGCGGCTTGCTCGCGCGCGGCCGCGGCGAGCGGGGGCGTCATTTGGTCATAGTCGGGTTCACCGCGCTGGTGCTGGTCGATAATCTGCTGCAACAGGGCCCTGCTGTTTTTCATCGGCCGCTTGTCCTTAACCCGTTCGGCAAGCGCCTCCTCCAGCGCCACCATCGCACTCTCTTCGACGCGCGGCGCGGCCTGTTCATGGCCGTTCTGGTGCAGCACGAGGCCGGACACGGCGCCGTTCCCATCACGGCTAAACGTGAGCTGCGCCTGAACGGCCTTGTAGAAGAAGCGGTCGACGTCTTCGGGAAAAATTTCAAGCTCCGCCTGGCCCGTCAGGCGCGAAAAGAGCCGACCATCCCTCAGGGTGATGACATAGGCGAGCGTATCCAGAAGGTAGTAACCGGCATAATCGGCATACAGGGCAGGATTGATCTTCTGCTCTGTCCGGGGTCTTGCCTGCTCGTAGCGGCGCCATGCGATGGTATCGGATGAGGCATCGGTCATGTTCGTGTCCTTTGCGAGTTTCAGGAGTTCGTCGATCGAGAGGAGTTCTCCTGCGGCAATCTTCGCCCTCAAGGCTTCAACGATGGCGAGGCTGCGCTGAGTACGTCCGAGTTGTTCCTGTAGAGCGAGGTTCTGCATGGCGAGCATGCGGTCGAGATCGGCGGCTTGCCCGGCCAACAGTCGGGCGATGTGCTGCAGGCTGAGGCCCAACCGCTTCAATGCCAGAATCTCGTTCAGCCGCGCGACTTCATTGGCTCCATAGAGCCGCCAATTCTTTCCCGTCCTGCGAGGGCGGATGAGGCCGGTTTGCTCATAGAGTCGGAGCGCTCGGACAGTGAGACCAATGCGCTCGGCACATTGCGAGGCGGTCAACCACGTCTCTTCCTTAATATCATTCCGCATGAAGCCTCCTACGGTGTCACAACCTCTTCTAAGGTATGACGGAGCCTTTTCTGCCGGCCCTTGGTATGCCAGGCCCAGCCGAAGAGTGTTCGAGCGTAATTTTGTGATCGAGCTTAATACCTCAACTTCGCAAACGCGTCCGAGAGCGAGCGCGCCGCTTTGACGCAACACTTCGGTTAGATGCTCAGTTTCTGCTACTCGTGGCAGGGGGTTCGCGATCATACCGACACCTGAGTGTTCTCATGGGCATAAAGTCAGTAAAGGCGTGTCGATTCCGTCAGCCCGCTTTTCGCTTTGCGACTGATTTTCGCGTCGTTGCGGAATAAGTACTTTCGCGACAGGCGCACTCTCCGCTCTTGGTGCGCAAGGTAGCTGTGAAGGTCAGATCGTCATTAATGGCATTTGCAACACAATTCTTGAACTCTGCAGAATGTGCGCTCTGCTGTCGCAGAAGGCTGACAAAAGGCTCGCCAGCGCGAAGCCCTCTGCCAGCAATAATATCGAATATCGCCTTCCCTTATCGCGGCAGAACCGTCGAGCCCATCAGGGCTTCGTCGATCGCGCGGGCTGCCTGGCGGCCTTCACGGATCGCCCAGACCACCAGCGACTGGCCGCGACGTACGTCGCCCGCCGTCCAGAGCTTGTCGACGGAGGTCTTGTAGTCGCTGTCATTGGCGACGACATTGGTCGAGCCGCGCCTGTCGGTGTTAAGCGCGAGCTTGCCCTCCAATTCCTTCAGCACGCTATCGCCGAAGGGGCCGCGGAAGCCGATGGCGATGAAGGCGAGATCGGCCTTGATGATGAAATCCGTGCCGGCGATCGGCTTGCGGCGCTCGTCGACCTCGCAGCATTTGACGCCGGTAAGCTGGCCGTCCTCGCCGATGAATTCGAGCGTTGCAACTTGGAATTCGCGCACGGCTCCTTCTGCCTGAGACGAGGACGTGCGCATCTTCGTGGCCCAGAAGGGCCAGACGGCGAGCTTGTCTTCCTTTTCCGGCGGCTGTGGACGGATGTCGAGCTGGGTGACCTTTACGGCCCCCTGACGGAAGGCCGTGCCGACGCAGTCGGATGCCGTGTCGCCGCCGCCGACGACGACGACATGCTTGCCGCCGGCAAGGATCGGATCCGAAGGCCAGCCGACGCTGTCGACATTCTCGCGGCCAACGCGACGGTTCTGCTGCACGAGATAGGGCATGGCGTCATGGACGCCGGAAAGCTCCGTGCCCGGAATGCCGGCCTCGCGCGGTGTTTCCGAGCCGCCGCAATAAAGAACGGCATCATAATCGGCAAGAAGCTTCTCGACTTCGATGTCGACGCCGACATTGACGCCGCAATGGAAGGTTACGCCCTCGCCCCGCATCTGCTCGATGCGGCGGTCGATGAAGTTCTTCTCCATCTTGAAATCCGGAATGCCGTAGCGCAGCAGGCCGCCCGGCTTGGACTCGCGCTCATAGACATCGACCTCGTATCCGGCGCGGCCGAGCTGCTGGGCTGCCGCCATCCCGGCGGGACCGGACCCGATGACCGCAACCTTCTTGCCGGTCTTGATCGTCGCCGGCTGCGGCCGGATGAAGCCCAGCTCGTAGGCCTTGTCGGCAATCGCCTGCTCGACGGTCTTGATGGCAACAGGTGCATCCTCGAGGTTCAGCGTGCAGGCCTCCTCGCAGGGTGCGGGGCAGACACGGCCGGTGAATTCCGGGAAGTTGTTGGTCGAATGCAGGTTATGGATCGCCGCTTCCCAGT
The DNA here is from genome assembly GCF_041357635.1 of Sinorhizobium sp. CB7. NCBI lineage: Bacteria > Pseudomonadati > Pseudomonadota > Alphaproteobacteria > Hyphomicrobiales > Rhizobiaceae > Sinorhizobium > Sinorhizobium sp. CB7. Next base: position 316,789 of record NZ_JAULLL010000005.1, on the reverse strand, counting down.
TGTTGCTGTAGACGAGGTCGTTCCAGTCCGGAATCTGGTTGTGCACCGGGCAGCCGGTCGGGCCGTGGCAATAGGGAATGCCACAGTCCATGCAGCGCGCGGCCTGTTTCTGCACTTCCTGGTCCGACATCGGGATCGTGAATTCACGGAAATGACGGATACGATCCGAAGCCGGTTGATACTTCGCAACCTGGCGGTCGATTTCCAGAAATCCTGTAACCTTACCCACTTTGATTTCCTCACTCTAAGTAGGAGAGCCTTGGCTCTCGTGCCGGCCGGCAAGCCCCGTTGCCTCGTGCGGCACTGTAATTTAATTCCGATTCCGCTTTTCGACAGATGCGGCCGCATGGCGGCGACCGCGATCAGGAGCGAAACCTGCGATGGAAGAAGGTCGGCGGCGGATCACTCCGCCGCAATCCCCATACGGCTCCGCTCCATTTCCTCGAGCGCACGACGGTACTCGACCGGCATGACCTTGCGGAATTTCGGGCGATAATCCGCCCAATGATCGAGTATCTGCTTGGCGCGGCTGGAGCCCGTATAATGCAGATGATTGGAGATCAGCTGGTAGAGGCGCTCCTCGTCATGGCGCGTCATGTCGCCCGAGACGTCGACACGTCCCTTGTGCATGAGGTCGCCGCCATGATGATGCAGCTTCTCCAGCATGTCGTCCTCTTCCGGAACCGGCTCGAGCTCGACCATTGCCATGTTGCAGCGCTTCGCAAAATCGCCCTGCTCATCGAGAACATAGGCGACACCGCCCGACATGCCAGCCGCGAAATTGCGGCCCGTTCCGCCGAGCACCACGACAACGCCGCCGGTCATGTATTCGCAGCCATGATCACCGACACCCTCGACGACGGCGATCGCCCCCGAGTTGCGCACGGCGAAGCGCTCGCCGGCCACGCCACGGAAATAGCATTCACCCTCGGTCGCACCGTAAAGCACGGTATTGCCGACGATGATCGATTCCTCCGCGACGATCCTGGAATTTTCCGGCGGACGGATGATGATCTTGCCGCCTGAAAGGCCCTTGCCGACATAGTCGTTGCCGTCGCCGATCAGGTTGAACGTCACGCCGCGCGCCAGGAATGCACCGAAGCTCTGCCCCGCCGTGCCCTTCAGCGTGACATTGATCGTATCTTCCTTGAGTCCGCGATGATTGAAGCGCTTGGCGACCTCGCCCGAAAGCATCGCGCCTGCCGAACGGTCGACGTTCCTGATGCCGATCTCGAAGGCGACCGGCGTCTTGGAGGTCAAAGCGGCCTCAGCCTTCTCGATCAATTTGCGGTCGAGAATATCGTCGATCGGATGCTTCTGGCGGGTCGTCCAATAGGTCTCTTCTTTCGGCGCCTCTATCTTGTGGAAGATGCGCGCGAAATCGAGGCCCTTGGCCTTCCAGTGCGCGAGCATCTCGTCCTTTTCCAGGAGCTCCGAGGCGCCGATGATGTCATCGAGCCTGGTAAAGCCGAGCGAGGCGAGGATTTCGCGCACTTCGTTGGCGACGAAGAAGAAGTAGTTGATGACATGTTCCGGCGTGCCCTTGAAGCGCTTGCGCAGGACGGGATCCTGCGTCGCGACCCCCACCGGACAGGTGTTGAGGTGGCATTTGCGCATCATGACGCAGCCGGCCGCAATCAGCGGCGCGGTCGCGAAGCCGAACTCGTCGGCGCCGAGCAGCGCCCCGACGATGACGTCTCGGCCCGTCTTGAGACCACCGTCCACCTGCAGCGCGACGCGCGAACGCAGGCCGTTCAGCACCAGCGTCTGCTGGGTTTCGGCAAGGCCGATCTCCCAGGGCGAACCGGCGTGCTTCAGCGAGGTGAGCGGCGACGCACCCGTACCGCCATCGAAGCCGGCCACGGTGATGTGGTCCGCGCGCGCCTTGGCGACGCCGGCGGCGACCGTGCCGACGCCGACTTCCGAGACGAGCTTGACCGAAACGTCCGAGGTCGGGTTGACGTTCTTCAGATCGTAGATGAGCTGCGCCAGGTCCTCGATCGAATAGATGTCATGATGCGGCGGCGGCGAGATTAGGCCGACGCCCGGCGTCGAATGCCGGGTCTTGGCGACGGTCGCATCGACCTTGTGACCGGGCAGCTGGCCGCCCTCGCCGGGCTTGGCGCCCTGCGCCACCTTGATCTGCAGCACGTCTGCATTAACAAGATATTCGGTCGTCACCCCGAAGCGGCCAGAAGCGATCTGCTTGATCGCCGAGCGTTCCGGGTTCATCGAGCCGTCCGACAGCGGCATGTAACGGTCGGATTCCTCGCCGCCTTCGCCGGTGTTGGACTTGCCCCCGATCCGGTTCATGGCAATCGCCAGCGTCGTGTGCGCCTCGCGGCTGATCGAGCCGAAGGACATGGCGCCGGTCGAGAAACGCCGAACGATATCGGCTGCGGGCTCGACATCGTCGACCGGGACCGGCTTGCGGCCGAGTGCTTCGGCGCTCTTGATCCTGAAGAGGCCGCGGATCGTGTTCATCCGGAGAGCCGAGGCATTCACCATCTCGGAAAATTCACGGTAGCGATCCTCGGCATTGCCGCGAACGGCATGCTGGAGGGCTGCAACCGCATCCGGCGTCCATGCATGGCTTTCGCCGCGCATGCGATAGGCGTATTCGCCGCCAATATCGAGCGTGCTGGCAAGCAGCGGATCGCGGCCGAAGGCGGCCTTGTGGCGGGCAACCGTTTCCTGCGCGATCGCCTCGAGATCAATGCCCTCGATGGAGGTTGCCGTGCCGAAGAAGTATTTCTCCACCAGCTCCGACTGCAGGCCGACCGCATCGAAGATCTGCGCGCCGCAATAGGACTGGTAGGTCGAAATACCCATTTTCGACATGACCTTGAGGATGCCTTTGCCGACCGCCTTGATATAGCGGTAGACGACTTCGGTGGCGTCCACTTCCTTCGGGAATTCGCCGCGCGCATGCATGTCGAGCAGCGTGTCGAAGGCAAGATAGGGGTTGATCGCCTCGGCGCCGTAACCCGCCAGCAGGCAGAAATGATGCACTTCGCGCGGCTCGCCGGTTTCGACGACGAGACCGACGGAGGTGCGCAACCCCTTGCGGATCAGGTGATGGTGCACGGCCGCCGTCGCGAGCAGCGCCGGGATCGCGATGCGATCCGGCCCGATCTGCCGGTCGGAGAGCACGATGATGTTGTAGCCGCCCTTGACGGCAGCCTCGGCGCGCTCGCAGAGCCTGTCGAGCATTTCGGGCATGCCCTCCGCACCCCGCTCCACGTCATAGGTAAAGTCGAGCGTCTTGGTATCGAAGCGATCTTCCGTATGGCCGATCGAGCGGATCTTTTCGAGATCGCCATTGGTCAGGATCGGCTGGCGTACTTCCAGTCGCTTGGCGTTCGCCATGCCCTCATGATCGAGGATGTTCGGCCGCGGCCCGATGAAGGAGACGAGGCTCATCACCAGCTCTTCGCGGATCGGATCGATCGGCGGGTTCGTCACCTGCGCGAAGTTCTGCTTGAAATAGGTGTAGAGCAGCTTCGGCTTGTCCGACATGGCCGAGATCGGCGTGTCGGTGCCCATGGAGCCGATCGCCTCCTGGCCGGTCGTCGCCATTGGCGACATGAGGATCTTGGTATCCTCGAGCGTATAGCCGAAGGCCTGCTGGCGATCGAGCAGCGACACGTCGCGGCGCAGCGCCCGCGGCTCCACCGGCTTCAGCTCTTCGAGGATGAGCTGGGTGCGATCGAGCCACTTGCGATAGGGATGCTTCGTCGCAAGCTCGGACTTCACCTCGTCGTCGGAGATGATGCGCCCCTTTTCCATGTCGATCAGCAGCATCTTGCCCGGCTGCAGCCGCCACTTTTGGACGATCTTCTCCTCCTCGACCGGCAGAACGCCGGCTTCGGACGCCATGATGACGCGGTCGTCGCTGGTGACGAGATAACGCGCCGGGCGCAGGCCGTTGCGGTCGAGCGTGGCGCCGATCTGCTTGCCGTCGGTGAAGGCGACCGCCGCCGGTCCGTCCCACGGCTCCATCAGGGCGGCATGATATTCGTAGAAGGCCTTGCGCTCGGCGGCCATCGACTGGTTGCCGGCCCAGGCTTCGGGGATCAGCATCATCACGGCATGGGCCATGGAATAACCGCCGCGCACGAGGAATTCGAGCGCGTTGTCGAAGCAGGCCGTATCCGACTGGCCTTCGTAGGAGATCGGCCAGAGCTTGGAGATGTCTTCGCCGAAGAGCGGCGAGGAGACCGAAGCCTGGCGCGCAGCCATCCAGTTGACGTTTCCGCGCAGCGTGTTGATTTCACCGTTATGGGCGACCATGCGATAGGGATGCGCAAGCTTCCAGGATGGGAAGGTGTTGGTCGAGAAGCGCTGGTGGACGAGCGCCACGGCGGTTTCGAAGCGCGGATCGGACAGGTCCTTGTAGTAGGCACCGACCTGATAGGCCAGGAACATGCCCTTGTAGACCACCGTCGCGCTCGAAAGCGACACCGGATAGAAGTTGCTCTCCTCGCCGTCGAATTCGTCATAGATCCGGTTGGAGATCACCTTGCGCAGCGTGAACAGGCGGCGCTCGAACTCGTCGTTCGTTGCGGCTTCGCGGCCGGCACCGATGAAGACCTGCACGTGATGCGGTTCGGTGGCAGCGATGTCAGGCGCCTTGGAAAGCGAGGAATTGTCGACCGGCACGTCACGGAAGCCGAGAAAGACCTGACCTTCTTCGGCGATGACGTCCTTGATCACCTTCTTGAAGTGCTCGATCTGCTTTTCGTCGCGCGGCATGAAGATGTGGCCGACGCCGTATTCGCCAGTCTTCGGCAGGGTGACGCCCTGCGCCGCCATCTCCTCGCGGAAGAAACGGTCCGGGATCTGCACGAGAATGCCCGCGCCGTCACCCATCAGCGGATCGGCGCCGACGGCGCCGCGATGCGTCAGGTTCTCGAGGATAAACAGGCCATCGCGCACGATCTGGTGCGACTTCTGGCCCTTCATATGCGCGACAAAGCCGACACCGCAGGCGTCGTGCTCGTTGCGAGGATCGTAGAGGCCCTGTTTTCGCGGCAGACCGGAGGCGGATTTGAGCGTATTGGCCGTTGCGCGCACGTCTGCTGCGGCAAACCGGTCAAAGCCCAAGGATGGCGTATTCTTCGTCATCGTCTTCCCTCCTGTCAAAACCCGCCTGGCGGGCGCTTCTTCGTCCCGCGCCGCCCCAATGCCGGGCCCGGCGCGCGACTGCGCTGTTGCATTGTGAAGATCCGGTCGCCGACCTTTGCCCGTCGAAAGCAAATCGTCGCGTTCCGCGCCTGCCACTTGCTCCGCACCTTGCCCTCTCGGGCGTGCTCGGAGAAACTATAGCGTCAAACCCTGCTGTCGTCAGGGCTTTTGGCGCCTCTTCGGTGCTTGACACCAAAATAGGACAGCAACCCTGTCCTAATTCAACAGTTCTATGACAGAAAGCGAGCGGCTTCGCAAGAGCGTTAACGCAAAATATCGCGGCTCCACGACGGAAGATTGCGGCATTTTCAAAAACAGCGAAAGAAAGTTTCACCGCAGCGCAGCATTTTGTTTATTGATTGCGTTATTCAATTTTTGTGATGTTTCCCGGGCACTGCTGCCCTTGATCCGCCCGGGCATTGCCTTAATCTCCCGCCGGCCTTTGAAACCCCTCCATCCTTTCAGGTATTTTCCATGTTCTTTGCTTCCGATAACTGGGCCGGTGCCCACAAATCCATTGCCGAGCGTCTCGTGACGGAGGCGACGGGCTTTGCTGCCGCCTATGGCACCAGCGACCTCGACCGGAAGATCGAGGCGCGTTTTGCCGAGATCTTCGAGCGCGACGTCGCCGTCTTCTTCGTCGCGACCGGAACGGCGGCCAATTCGCTCTCGCTCGCGAGTGTCCAGCGGCCGGGCGGCATCGCCTTCTGCCATTCGGAAGCCCATGTGATCGAGGACGAATGCGGAGCGCCGGATTTCTTCAGCGGCATGCGCCTGGCGCCCGTCGATGGCCCGGCCGGCAAGATGAGTGCCGCAGGTCTCGCCGAGAAGATCGCCCGCTTTCCGCAGGATGCCGTGCATCATGGACGCGCCGCCGCGGTCACGATCACCCAGGCGACCGAAATCGGCACCGTCTATTCGCTCGCCGAGATCGATGCCATTTCGGCGACAGCAAAGAAGAATGGTCTGCCGCTGCACATGGACGGCGCACGCTTTGCCAATGCGCTTGTCGCGCTTGATGCGACGCCCGCCGAGATGACCTGGAAACGCGGCGTCGACATCCTGTCCTTCGGCGGCACCAAGAATGGTTGCTGGTGTGCGGAAGCGATCGTCTTCTTCAATCCGGAGCAGGCGAAGGACATGCCCTTCCTGCGCAAGCGCGTCGCCCATCTGTTCTCGAAGTCGCGCTTCATTGCCGCACAGTTCGACGGCTATTTCGAAAACGGCCTCTGGCTGGACCTTGCCCGCCATTCCAACGCGATGGCCGACCGATTGCGCGCAGGCATCGAAGCCGCACCCGCCGCAAAACTCGCCTGGCCGACCGCCTCCAACGAAGTCTTCGCTGTCATTTCCAAAGCCGCTGCGAAGACGGCCGAGGAAAAAGGCGCGAAATTCTACGAATGGCCCATCCCCGTCGCCGCCAGGGATCTCGTCACCGAAAGCGAGACGCTCATCCGCCTCGTCACCAGCTTTGCAACGACCGAGGCCGACGTCGCAGGCTTCCTGGAGTGCCTGACACAGGCCTGAACTTCAGGCGGACCGCAAGCTTCTCACCTTACGAAGGATATCCTCTGAAAGCGCGCTGACCAGAGCCTGGTCGGCGCCCTTGCGGGGAACCAGCACGAACTCGACATCTTCGAGAGCCGGGAGCCTCCCCGGCGCGATTTCCTTGAGGCCGGCCGGCGCCATGCTGCGCGGCTGGACGAGCACGCCCATGCCGGCCCGTGCCGCTGCTGTGAGACCGCTGAGGCTGCCGCAGGTACAGACGATCCGCCACGCCACCTGATGTCGCCCCAGCGCTTCGAGCGCGATGCTGCGCGTGACGCTCGGCGGCGGAAAGGCAATCAGCGGCAGCGGCGCCAGAGACAGGACATGATCCGGATCCCGCGCCAGCCAGATCAGCGGTTCGCGATAGACCAGGCGGCCACGCGCATCGCCCAGCCGCCGCTTGGCAAGCACCAGATCGATCTCGCCGCGATCCTGCATCTCGTAGAGCTCGCCGCTAAGCGCAACGGTGAGCTCGAGATCGACGGAGGGATGCGACCGCACGAACTCCTCCAGCACAGCCGGTAGCTGGCTGGTGACGAAATCCTCCGAAACGCCAAGGCGCAGGTTCCCACGCAGGCTTGTGCCTGTGAAGAGAGAGCGGACCTGTCCCTCGATGGAAAGCATGGCCCGCGCATGGCTGAGCAGCGCCTCGCCGTCACTCGTCAGCACGACCTTGTGCGTGTCGCGGGCAAGCAGCCGCCGTCCGAGCGACGCCTCCAGCCGCTGGATATGCTGGCTGACGGTCGACTGCCCGAGACCAAGCCTTTCGGCGGCAAGCGTGAAGCTGCCCGTCTGCTCCACCGCTACGAAACTGCGCAACTGCGTGAGGTCCAGCACCGCCTTATCCTTTTACGTGATAACTGTTATTTCTTGCATCCTGTATCGCGATAGGGCAAACCACAAGAGAATTTTTTAGCATCCGGACAAAATCACATGCGCCGCTTTCTACCAGACACGTTCACGATCCTGCTCGTCTGCACGGTCATTCTGGCTTCGATCCTGCCGGTTCAGGGCGTCGCCGCCGATTACTTTGGCGTAGCCACGGATATCGCAATCGGCCTGCTCTTTTTTCTCCATGGCGCGCGCCTCTCGCGCGATGTGGTCGTGGCCGGGTTTCTGCACTGGCGGCTCCATGTCGTCATCCTGCTCACCACCTTCGCCCTCTTCCCGGTGCTCGGCCTGGCGCTCGGCTTTCTGTCACCCGCGATCCTGCCGCAGCCGCTCTATCTCGGCATTCTGTTCCTTTGCGTGCTGCCTTCCACGGTGCAGTCTTCGATCGCCTTCACCTCGATTGCAGGCGGCAATGTCCCGGCCGCGATCTGCTCGGCCTCGGCATCAAACATTTTCGGCATGTTCCTGACGCCGCTCCTCGTTGGTGTGCTCTTCTCTGTCGGCGGCCATGGCGGCTTTTCTTGGGACGCACTCGAACAGATCCTGCTGCAGCTTCTGGCGCCGTTCATCGTCGGCCAGATCCTGCAGCCCTGGATCGGCGACTGGATCCGCTCCAGGAAGAAGATCCTTGCGCCGGTTGACCGCGGCTCGATCCTGATGGTCGTCTATCTCGCCTTCAGCACGGCCGTCGTCGAAGGCCTCTGGCATACCTTCTCCATCGCCGATATCGCCGTCGTCATCGTGGCTGACATGGTTCTTCTCGCAGCCGTGCTGTGCATCACCATGTTCGGCAGTCGCTGGTTGGGCTTCAATAAGGCCGACGAGATCACCATCACCTTCTGCGGCTCGAAAAAGAGCCTTGCGAGCGGCGTGCCGATGGCGAACGTCATCTTCGCCGGCCAGAGCATCGGCGCCATCGTCCTGCCGCTCATGCTTTTCCATCAGATCCAGCTCATGGCCTGCGCCGTCATCGCCCAGAAATATGCGGCCGCGGCCGCGCGGCGCCAGGCGACGAAAAAGGAAATCGAACAGGCCACAAGCCCGGCTTAAAATCCAAACTAAAAAGGCGGCGCCCCAACGGAGCGCCGCCTGTCTTTACGATATCCTGGGAGGATTAGTTCTTGATGTGAGCCTCGATGGCCTTCGGAGCCTCGACCGGCTCGGCGGCAATCGCGATCTTGCGCGGCTTCATGGCTTCGGGAATGTTGCGCAGAAGATCAATGTGCAACAGGCCGTTCTTCAGCGAAGCAGCGGTGACTTCGACATGATCGGCGAGCTGGAAGCGGCGCTCGAAAGTGCGCTTGGCGATACCGCGATAGAGGAATTCGCTACCTTCCGCATTCTCATCGCGCTTTTCACCCTTGACCGACAGGACATGGGCATGAGCTTCGATTGCAAGCTCGGTTTCGTCGAAACCGGCAACAGCCATGGTGATGCGATAGGTGTTCTCACCGATGCGCTCGATATTGTAGGGCGGATAGGTCTGCCCCTGGTCCGGCTGAGCCAGGCTGTCGAGCATGGTGAAAAGGCGGTCGAAACCGACCGTGGAACGATAGAGGGGAGAGAAGTCTACGTGACGCATGTTGTCCTCCTTGGGAAGCGACGTTTGCGATAAAAGCCCTGAGACCCCATTCTGGCGGCCTCCGGACGGTTCAGCGGACCCTTTCGGCATCCGCTCAACTGAGATGGTAACGATCTTTGCCGAGTTCAAGACCGATCGGATTTCGCTACCCGGCGCGAAAGATGAACGCAGGATGAACGAACGGTTTGGCAATGGTTCAGCCTGTTTACGGTAAAACTTTAGCTATCGGATGAGAAATCGCCGATGACTGAAGCGTATCGTCCCTTCTTCTTCAGTCCGGAGCGGCTAACCGCTCCATCCCTGGCCGGCTTGCGGTTCCCTCTACAATCCGCAGCGCCGGCCTTTTTTTGCCGGCGGACGCCGGCCTCTTGCAAACGGCGATCATCCATCCCAAGTTTTTGATTGTTGCTTTTCAATCCGCTTGCGCTATCCGTTGAGAAGAAGCTTTCCGGCAGCGAGCGCGACGCCACATGGATCCGATCCTTTTTTCCACGCCCGACAATCCGGCCCCCGAGAACCGTGTCGAAGGCTTCGTCGAGACACATGACGGCCTGAAGCTGCGCTATGGCGTTTTCCGTTCGAGCGAGCCTGTCGCCAAGGGAACTGTCGTCCTGCTGCAAGGGCGCAACGAATATATAGAGAAATATTTCGAGACAATCCGCGATCTGAACGCGAGAGGCTTGTGGGTGGCCACCTTCGACCTGCGCGGCCAGGGCGGATCCTCCCGTCTTTTGAAGAATCCGGCGGTTGGCCATGTCCGCCGTTTCTCCGATTACGAGCGGGATCTTAGCACCTTTCTTGAAAAGATCGTTCTGCCCGACACCCGCCTCCCCTTTTACCTGCTCGGCCATTCCACCGGCGGTCTCATAGCGCTTTCGGCGGCACCTCGCCTTTCGACCCGCATCGAACGCATGGTGCTTTCCGCGCCCTTCGTCGGCCTGACGGGACAGGGAGCCTCGTCGGGCGTCATCCGTTCCCTCGCCGGCACGGCCTGCAGGCTCGGGCTGGGCTCCTTTCCCCTGAGAAGCCGCTTGCCGGAACTGCCCTTCGCGGAAAATCCGCTGACATCGGACGAAGCCCGTTTCAACCGAAATGTCGCGATGATGCAGATCCACCCGGAACTCGGCCTTGGAGCCCCGACCGCACGCTGGCTTTACGAAGCTTTTAAAACCATCGATCGCGTCACGAAACCGGAGCATCTCTTCTCGATCACGATCCCCACGGTTCTGATTGCCCCGGTTCGCGACGGCGTAGTTCCCTACGTCGCACAGGAACGCCTGTCCCGCTATTTCCGGGCCGCCCAGCTCGTCCCTGTCACCGGCGCGCGTCATGAGATATTTCAGGAAAGGGATCTCTATCGAGGAGCCGCACTTGCCGCCCTTCACGCCTTCATACCCGGCAGCGACGCCGAGAAGGAGGTCGAAGTGACCAGTCTTGGAATATAGGGAGTCCGTTTGCACAGGGCGAAGGGGTTTATTCTTGCTCGGTCATCCCCTCGCCCCGCCTGCGGGGAGAGGGCTGGGGTGAGGGGCAACTCTCAGCGAATCCGATAGCTTCCGATCGCAATTCAAATGCCGCGGACGGCCCATTCGCCCTCCCCAAAAGCTCACAGCTACCGCGATAGAATCGCAAGCGCCTCTTCATGCACGGCGCGGCTGCCGGCCGCGATGATCGAGCCGCCCATTTCCGGCCGGCCGCCATCCCAGGTCGTTATGATACCGCCAGCCTGCTCGATGACAGGTATGATGCCGCCGACGTCATAGGGTTTCAGCGAATTCTCGATGACGAGGTCGACATGACCGGCGGCAAGCAGCGCATAGGCGTAGCAGTCGATGCCGTAGCGGAAGAGCCGCACCTGCGTCTCGACCGCGCGATACTTCCTGATCTCGTCTTCGCCGAAGATGTGCGGCGAGGTCGTGAACAGGATCGCGTCGGAGAGACGTCCGCAATCGCGCACCATCAGCCGCCGCTCGCCTTCAGGGCCGGAATAGAGGGAGCCGTTGCCGTCGGCGAAATAGCGCTCTCCCGTGAAGGGCTGGTCTATCATGCCCATGATCGCGCGACCCGCCTTCTGCAGGCCGATCAGCGTTCCCCAGACCGGCAGGCCGGAGATGAAGGCGCGGGTGCCGTCGATCGGATCGATGACCCACACATATTCCCGATCGAGACCGATATCGCCATGCTCCTCGCCGAGGATGCCGTGATCGGGATATTCCCGTTCGATCAGGGCCCTGATCGCCTCTTCCGCGGCCCGGTCGCCTTCCGTCACCGGGTCGAAACCGCCCGCCAGCTTGTTGACGACATCGACGCCGGTGCGAAAACGCGGCAGCGTCTCGGCCTTGGCGACCTCGGCAAGACGATTGAAGAATGCGCGGTCTGGAAGCATGGCGGATCCGGTCGATTGTCGGGAGCGGCAAAGTCATAGCGGAAATTCGGTTGCTTGCAAATGCGCGAGGCTCCTGCCTTTTTCTTTTGCAACGCAATAAAATGCTTGACATTTGTGCATTGCAATAATAGCATCCTCATACAGTCTTTTGACTGTAAATACCCTCCTTGGGTGTTTCCTCCCTAGACTCAGCCGCTCTCCGGAGCGGTTTTTTTTGAAATATGCGGCAATCGCCTATTCGGCTGCCAGCGCCCTGCCGCCGGCGAATTCTTCCACATAATCGGCCATCTGCTGAATGAAGGACGTCATGGCGTTGGCGACCGTGTGAAAATCCGGCCGCTTCTGCAATGTTACCTCGTCCACATAGATCGCGCGGTTGATCTCGATCTGCAGCGCATGCAGGCCGCGGGCGGGCCGGCCATAATGCTCGGTGATGAAGCCGCCGGCATAGGGCTTGTTGCGGATGGCGGCAAAGCCCATCTCCTCAAGGAAATGGATCGCGGCCCGGGAAAGCTCGGCCGAGGCGCTGGTTCCGTAGCGATCGCCGATGATGAAGTCCGGCCGCACGTTGCTGCCGGTAATGCGGATGTTACCAGGCATGGAATGGCAATCGATGAGCACGCCGAAGCCGAACTGCACATGGGTGCGGGCGATCAGCCGCCTGAGCGTTGCGTGATAGGGCTTGTAGATCAACTCGATCCTGTCCAGCGCCTCCTGCACGGGAACGCGGCGCATATAGATCTCCATATTCTCCGCAACGATGCGCGGGATCGTGCCGAGCCCGCCTGCTACGCGAAGCGAATTGATGTTGGCAAAGGGCGGCAGCACGCCGTCGAACATGCGCGGGTCGAGCTCGTAAGGCTCGCGGTTGACGTCGAGATAGGCGCGCGGAAAATTGGCGAACAGAAGTGGCGCCCCAAGCTCGCTCGCCGCCGAAAACAGCTCGTCGACATAATGATCTTCCGAACGCCGGATGGCGGCCCCTTCGAGCCGTGACTGAGCGATGAATTCGGGGGGATAGATGCGACCGCTGTGAGGGGAATTGTAGACGAAGGGAATTGTTTGGGAAACCGGTTCGCGAACCTCAAAGAGCTCGTATTCGCGCATGTGCGGAGACATCTTACCTCTTTACCATGTCGGCAAGTTTACTGCGTCGCCCATGTTGCCAGTTGCTCGCACACAAGTCCATACTATCTGTGGATGGAAACACGCAGCCAATTCCTGGCGAATTCACGGGTTGTTTACTGGGCCGCCTCTAGTGTAAACGGCCGGTAGCTCCGACGGAAATCTTTGTACAACGGGCCGATAATGACTCAGAAAATACTTCTTGCCGAAGACGACAACGACATGCGCCGCTTCCTGGTGAAGGCGCTGGAGAAAGCCGGTTACAAGGTTTCGTCCTTTGACAATGGAGCCAGCGCCTATGACCGGCTGCGGGAGGAACCCTTCTCGTTGCTTCTGACGGACATCGTCATGCCCGAGATGGACGGCATCGAACTTGCGCGCCGCGCGACCGAACTCGATCCGGACCTGAAGGTGATGTTCATCACCGGTTTTGCGGCCGTCGCACTCAACCCCGATTCGAAGGCGCCGAAGGATGCCAAGGTGCTTTCCAAGCCTTTCCACCTGCGCGATCTGGTCGACGAGGTCAACAAACTCCTTGCCGCATAGGGTCTCCGGCGGCATCGTCACAAAACCGAAAAAAGCCTATTGACGGCACAACGGGTTTTGTGGTCTATGCGCCGCCATCGGATGGGCGTGTAGCTCAGCGGGAGAGCACTACGTTGACATCGTAGGGGTCACAAGTTCGATCCTTGTCACGCCCACCATCCTTTCAAGGGCTTAGCGGAACTCGCTGAGCCCTTTGTCATTTCCGGTATCGCGCTGTGCCAAATTCGGGCACCTGGCACCAAGCTCGCGGTCTTGGCACTCCCCGTCGCCACGATGGTTCCGCGTAACACGAAGAAACCACCATGGCGACGGATATTGCGATGCGGGGAATCTCAGCGCCGCCTATGCCGAAGCATCAACGGACGTAGAAGGTCAGGCTGCCGTCGGCGGCCTGTTCTGCGTTGACGACATTGCGGACGCTGACGCCTTGTTGGCTGAGCTCACGGGCGAGCGGCCGGTTGGCGTCGATCGAGGCCTGGATCCCGTCGATTGCCCACATCGAGCGCTCCGGCGCAGAAGCTGGGGCGTTCGTGTCGCCATCCAGGCTGGCGTAGTCGTGGATCGGCTTGATGTTGAAGGCGCTACCCTGGAAGGTTCTGAGCGTTTGCTCGATGTCAGGTGTGGTATTCATGCCAAGGCTCTGCGCCCGGCTGACGCCGGCAAGAGCAAGCGAGGAGAGAGCTGCGGCGATGGCAATTTTAGCAGTGCGGTTCATGATGCTATCCTTTCGTCTCTTGTGACGGTCGGCTGCCATTGCAGGGGGATCGTCTAAGGTTGCGAAAATGGAATTGGCGCACTCCCATGGCGAGTCCAATGGAGTAAACCACTGAAAAGACATCAAAAATTGTTCATGAATCCGGCCTTTGAATTGCCGTTTTCAAGGCATCCGTCAAAGCGCGTTTCACGATCAGGCTCGCAGGCGGCGAGGCTTTTCGCTATCCTATTGCAAATACTTCCGATTTTGGGTCGGGGCAGCGGTAAAGATCTACCGCTAAGAAGGTGTTCCGGGTGCGGTTTGCATGTGCAGAAAGGTCCCGCCTACCCGCCATGGATCATACCAAGGGAAGACTGCTCACCACAATTTTATCTTCGAGATCCGCTTCTGCTGGATCCAGAGAATATTTGAGCGTCTCCAAATTCCAAGTGTCTGTCAGTCCGAACAAATCGGTCCGCCACGCGTTAGCCGGATAACTAAAAAGGCCCCCGTCTGCCGCATCGGTATTGAGGAGCAAACGACACCCATGGATCTCATCATTGCCGACATGTTTCCGGAATCGCGCATCCACTACCCCGTGATCTTCGCTCGCCTTGTCGGCGCGATCGTATTCGGCGGGCTGATCGGCTTCGAGCGGGAGGCCGGGAAGCATTCCGCCGGTCTTCGCACCCATATTCTGGTCAGCCTGGCCGCGGCCCTTTTCGGCATCATCTCGATCGAGGCCGTGCACATGTCGGACTTCGCCAATGTTCAGCAGGTTCGCATCGATCCGATGCGTGTCATCGAGGCTGTGACCGCCGGCGTGGCTTTCCTGGCAGCCGGGATGATCGTCTTCGCCAAGGGGCAGGTTAAGGGGCTGACGACGGGCGCAGGCATGTGGCTTTCCGGCGCGATCGGCCTTGCCATGGGCTTTGGTTACTGGCCCGTCGCGCTGTTCACAACAATTGTCGCCCTCTGCGTTCTTTTCGCGCTCGGCTGGATCGAAAGCAGATTCGGCAAGGAGCACCAGGACACCAATCCTCCCGGCGATTGAAGGGCATTGCCGGTTAAGACGAAAAAGCCGTCACGGCTTACCGGCCTGACGGCTTTTCCTGCATGGCGCTATGCGGGAATTCGATGGGCAATCGCCGGCATCAAGCCGACGCGCGGCCTTGCGGCTCCTGGTCTCTCAATTCTTCATATGTATGTGTGGATTGTTGCGACGAATTTCCCCGCCCTTCGGATGGGAGTTCCGCCTTTGCGGCCTCCTTGAGAGCAAGCCATTCGTTCTCGTGCCGGATGGACAACTCCGGGGACACAAAATCAATAGTCTTCATTCCTCACCCGTTTTTGCTGACGTCATTTGGACCGGGCAGGAAACTCTCTCACCCTGGCGTTGGTTCCACCGCTTGCGAGATTTTTCGGCAGGAGAGATCAGCGCCCTGGCTTGGCTGTGGGTTTCGCATCCTGCTTCCCGGCGCTCGTTCCGCATGGTCCGCCCCTGGATAAGTCGCTGCCATCCACATGGGCCGGCACATGGATATCGTCGGTTACGACCGACGGCAGTGTCAGTTCGACATTATGCGGCGGCAGAACCTGAACCTGGCGCATACGATTGGGACGCGCCCTTTTCATGCGATCAGCCATTTCGGTCCGTTTGTCGGGTGTGTAATTGGTCTGCATGGTCGCCCTCCTTCTTGCCTCTACCTTGGCATAACCGACGGAAGGTCATTTTGTTCCGGATCACCAGCACCGGCCCCTCGGCCTCTTGACTGAAAAGGCAAGTTCATTACCTATGAAAATGTTTCGCGCGCCCTCACAGCGGCGGGCCTTTGGTCGTCGATCTTTGGCCTGGGGTTCTGAAGTCACTGTGGAATTTGGGTGGGCGCATAGGCTTTTACGAAAATCGGGCCGATTTTCGGGCCTTGCGCAACATCGGGCCGCGCGGAAGAAACTTTGGTGCCGGGCCCCTCTGGCGAGAGTTTTTACGGCGCTCTCGTGATGTCGGTACCGCCTGCAAATGAGCCGGCGGATTTTCTTTCTATGAAAAAGCTGACCATGCCTTGCGTGCATGCCCTTTGTGGTATGCCGTTTTTATCCACTTCACCCGTCCCTTCGACATCCATTTTTTCAACCACGGTTTCCGGCTGTGAGGTGCAGCCATGAAACAACCGATCAGTCATAAGTCGAGCCTCGGTTATTTCCGTTGGGCCTTCATTGTTACAGCTCTCGGTCTCATCCTCGGTGCCCTGCTCGGCTGGCAGTCGACCGGCACGATCGGCGGCATGGCGACCGTCTTCTTCATCTGCACGGTCCTGGCCGTGCTGGAGATTTCGCTTTCCTTCGACAATGCCATCGTCAATGCCAACAAGCTGAAGGAAATGACGCCGGTCTGGCAGCATCGCTTCCTGACATGGGGCATCGTCATCGCTGTCTTCGGCATGCGTATCGTCTTCCCGCTGGCGATCGTCGCGATCGCAGCCAATATCGGGCCGATCGAGGCGCTGGTGCTGGCGGCCCGGGAGCCCGGCGAATATGCCCGCATCATGAACGAGGCACACCTGCCGATCGCCGCTTTCGGCGGCACCTTCCTGATGATGGTTGGCCTGACCTACTTCTTCAATCATGAAAAAGAGGTCCATTGGATCGTCTCGCTGGAGAAGATGATGGCGCGCTCCGCCACCATCAAGGGCATCGAGATCGCCTTCGTGCTTCTCCTTGTGCTCCTGTTCTCCTCGTTGCTCGAAGGGGAAGAAGCGACAGTCTTCGTCCATAGCGCCATCTATGGCCTTGTGACCTTTCTTCTGGTGGAAGTCGTCGGCGGGCTGCTCGATGCCTCACAGAAGGCGATGAACGCCGCCGCCCGGGGCGGTCTCGGTGCCTTCATCTATCTCGAGGTACTCGACGCAAGCTTTTCCTTCGACGGCGTCATCGGCGCCTTCGCGCTGACGCAGAACCTTTTCATCATCGCCATCGGCCTCGGCATCGGTGCCATGTATGTCCGTTCCATGACGATCATGCTGGTGGAAAAGGGTACGCTCACCGAATATCGCTATCTGGAGCACGGCGCCTTCTACGCCATCCTGATCCTGTCGGTGATCATGTATGTGCAGACACTCGTGCATATTCCGGAGGTCATTACCGGCCTCGGCGGCGCCGCGCTTATCGGCGTCTCCCTCTGGTCCTCGATCCGCTACAACAGGCGGGAGCAGGCGGAAGAAAGGCACACTGTCGAGCACAAAAGAGCCGAAGCCTGAAGCTTGGGCACAAAACGGGCATCTCGGTGCCCGTCAATTGAGTTCACCCTTCCGCGTGACGACAAAAATAAAGCCCGGCTGTCTGAACTGACCCCCGAAAGTTGGACATCAACTTCGGGGGTCAGTTCAAGCAGCGGGCTTTTTCGTGTGAATGTCTCAGCCTCGGATCAACGACCGTAATGCTCGAAGGACTTGGGATCGATCCCGAGCGTCTCCAGATCGCTGGCGCGCGGCCGGCGCTTGCCTTCGACGGCTGCGCTGACGGCACTTGCGGCACCGATCACGGCAAAAGCGCGACCAAGGAAACCGGCGCTGATCGACTTGCGGAAGGTAGACATCGTCTCTCTCACTTCGTTTCATTATTTACAAGTAAGATGTGATGCACCGCAGCATTTTTCACAAGGAGCGGAATCTCACTCCAGCTATGCAAAAACAAGAGGCCGGCGCGCATCTCTGCGGCCGACCTGCACAAGTTTGGGTCATTTCCTGGTTTTTATTCTTAATCTTAGTCCTCGTTCGCAGCGAGCTGCGAAAGCACTTCACCCCTGCCCCTGATCCTCAGGATGAGCGGAATCAGGAAGGCGGCTGCGGCCACGATCAGGAGGCCGGCTGCGATCGGTGACATGACGAGGGTCGTCACGTCCCCCTGGCTGATCGCCAGCGCCCGCCGCAATTGCTGCTCCGCAAGCGGCCCGAGAATGAGACCGACGACCGTCGGCGCGATCGGATAGCCGAAGAGCCGCATGATGTATCCGAGCAGACCGAAGACGAGCAGCATGCCGAGCTCGAAGACCGACGGATTGGCGCCGATCGTGCCAAGCGTGGCAAAGAGCAGGATGCCGGCATAGAGCCAGGGTTTCGGGATCGTCAGCAGCCGTACCCAGAGCCCGATCAGCGGCAGGTTCAGGACAAGCAGCATCGCATTGGCAATCAGCAGGCTGGCGATGAGCCCCCAGACGAGCTGCGGATTGGTGGCAAAGAGCAGCGGGCCGGGCTGCAGCCCATATTGCTGGAAACCAGCGAGCATGATCGCCGCCGTCGCCGTGGTCGGCAGGCCGAGCGTCAAGAGCGGCACGAGCGTGCCGGCCGCCGATGCATTGTTGGCCGCTTCCGGTCCGGCCACGCCCTCGATCGCGCCCTGCCCGAATTCCTCCGGATATTTGGTGAGACGCTTCTCGGTGGCATAGGAAAGGAAAGTGCCGATTTCGGCGCCGCCGGCAGGCATGGCGCCGATCGGAAAGCCGATCACCGTACCGCGCAGCCAGGCCTTCCAAGACCTGCCCCAGTCCTGGGCGTTCATCCACAGCGATCCCTTGATCGTCTCGACCTTGTCTTCGCCGCGATTGCCCTGCGCGGCGATATAGAGCGTCTCGCCGATTGCGAACATGGCAACGGCGAGCGTCGTCACTTCGACCCCGTCGAGCAGATCCGGTATGCCGAAAGTAAGCCGCGCCTGCCCGGTCAGCTGGTCGATGCCGACCATCGCGAGTGCAAAGCCGATGAAGAGTGAGGTGAGCCCGCGCAGCGCCGAATCGCCGAATGCTGACGAAACGGTGACGAAGGCGAGAACCATCAGCGCGAAATATTCGCGCGGGCCGAAGACCAGCGCCAGCTTGACGATATAGGGGGCGATGAAGGCAAGGCCGAGGGTGGCAATCAGGCCGGCGACGAAGGAGCCGATCGCAGCCGTTGCGAGCGCCGGCCCGCCGCGTCCCGCCCGCGCCATCTTGTTGCCTTCGAGAGCCGTGACGATCGAGGAGCTTTCGCCAGGCGTATTCAGAAGAATGGACGTCGTCGAGCCGCCATACATGCCGCCGTAATAGATGCCGGCGAACATGATGAGCGATCCGCCCGGATCGAGCTTGTAGGTGGCCGGCAGCAGCAGCGCCACCGTCAAGGCCGGGCCGATGCCCGGCAGCACGCCGACGGCGGTTCCAAGTGTCACGCCGATCAGGGCATAGAGCAGGTTCATCGGCTGCATGGCGACCAGGATGCCCTGGAACAGGAATTCGAATGTGCTCATAGGTCTGTCGTCCTAAGGCAATTCCAGGAAAAGTGCGCAGCGGCTTTCCGTTCGGAATTGCGTAAAAACAAAGAAGCGGTTCTGCGATTCCGTGAAACGCTGGACCGCTCTAGAAGAACAGCTGTTCGAGCGGACCGGCCGGCAGGGTGAGCTGCAGCAACTGCGAGAAGATGGTCCAGACGAAAAAGCTGAAGACGATGCCAGCCGGCAGCGAGAGCCAGAGCTTTCGATAGCCGAAAGCGCGCGCGGTCAGTGCAAAGAGCACGCCAGTGGCGATCGAGAAGCCGGCAAGCCTCAGGAGCAGCATCTGGCCGGCAAGCCCGGCGATGACCCAGATGACCGGTGCGATTTCCTGATGTTCACGCTCGGGAAAATCTCCCCGCCAGGCTTCGACCGCAGTCCAGATGCCGAGACCGAAGAGACCGAGTGCGACCACCTCCGGCACGGTGGCAGGGCCGATACGGTCATATTGCGCGATCGCCTTGAGATGCAGAACGTCCCAAAGCATCACGCCGGCGAGAACGAACAGGAAAACGGCGATGATCAGCGCCGCCCAGTCAGGGCGGCGCTTCGTTGCCTGGGGTAGATTACCCCCGCTCATTGAACCAGTCCGATTTCTTTAAGAATGCCCGCGGTAGCCGCGACATCCTTGTCGAGCTGCGCCTTGAAGGCGTCGCCGGTGAGGAAGGTATCGGCCCAGCCCTTGGTCTTCAGGGTCTCCTGCCAGGTTGCCGACTTATGCAGCTTTTCGATGTCGGCATTGATGGCGGCGACCTGCTCGGCCGAGAGGCCCGGTGCGGCAGCAACCATACGCCAGTTCTGGACGACGACATCGGTACCGGCTTCCTTCAGCGTCGGCGCATCGACGCCGTCGATACGCTTCTCGCTGGATACGGCGAGCAGACGGAGCTGCCCGGCCTTCACCTGCGATTCGAATTCGCTGTAGCTGGAGATACCGGCGGTGACCTGGCTGCCAAGGATGGCGGCAAGTGCTTCGCCACCGCCCGAGAAGGCGACGTAGTTGATCTTCGTCGGGTCGACGCCCGATGCCTTGGCGATCAGGCCGGCGGTAATATGGTCGGTGCCGCCTGCCGAGCCGCCGCCCCAGGAGACCGCGCCCGGATCCTTCTTCAGCGCTGCGACGAGATCGGCCATCGTCTTGATGTCCGACGAGGCCGGAACGACGATCGCTTCATATTCGCCGGTCAGCCGTGCGATCGGCGTGACGTCGTTCAGCGTGACCGCCGACTTGTTGGTCAAAAGCGCGCCGACCATGACGTAACCGCCGACGATCAGGGCATTCGGATTGCCCTTCGACTGATTGACGAATTGAGCAAGGCCGATGGAGCCGCCGGCGCCCGGCACGTTCTGAACCTGTACGTTGCCGGCAATGCCTTCCTGCTGGAGGCTTGCCTGCATCGAACGGGCCGTCTGGTCCCAACCGCCGCCTGGGGCCGCCGGAGCGATGATGGTGTAATCTGCAGCATAGGCCGGCAATGCGATCGCGGCCGCAAAGAGAGTTGCGAGGAAAATATGTCTCACGAGGTGTCCTCCGTAGGGATGCAGCACGAAAAGCCGCGTGTTGTTCCGGGTCAGGAGGAAACGAATGCTCCTCTCGAGAGCGATGCTCCCGGCGGGCAACCAAATCCTCCCGGCTCTTCAAGTCTTCGCCTCCACGAAGATGAAGTGCCCAAAGGCACCACAACAAGCTGACATTTAGCTGACATGTGGCCGATATCCAGCCAGGTCGGGCACTTTTTTGCCACAATTTGGGACTTGCGACCTGCATGTCGCGCTAAAGTGCGGAGCGGTCTTGCGGCAATGACATGCATGAAACAACAGGTCTACTGCGTTCGCAGCACCTCATTCCAATGGGCAATCAGCCGTGCACGCTTGACCTGGTCGAGATAGACCATCAGGCCGGGGCTGACCGGGACGGGGCGAAGCTGCGCGCCGAGCAATTCCTGCAGCGTATTTGCCGTGTTCTCGCCGGCCACTTCCGGGCTGACGGCAGGGATCTGCAGCTCCCGGGCCATGATCGTCTGACCTTCCTTCGACATGAAGAAGGCAAGATAGCGCCGTCCGAGATCCGGAGACGCGGCCGCCTGCGGCACGAGGCCGATCCGCGACATCACCACCGTATAGTCCTTCGGCAGAACGATACCGACATCAGGATGCCGCGACGCCCAGTCGGCCGCATAGGAGCCGAGGATATTGTAGCCGAGCACGAAGCGACCGTCGGCGACACGCTCCAGGATGGCGGAGCTGGTCGAATAAAGCTTGACGCCCGCAGCCCCCATGGCGCCCACGACCGACCAGATATCACCGAATTGTTCCTGGTCGCGGGCCATGAACAGAAAGCCGACGCCCGAACGCTCGATGTCGTATGTGCCGATCCGCCCATAGACATCGTTGCCCTTGCGCTTCAGGTACTGGACAAATTCCGCCCGCGAGCTCGGCGGTGGTTCTTTTGCAAAGCTCGGCTTGTGATAGACGAAGACGGCAGGTTCGAAAGTGAGTGCATAGGCGGTATCGCGCCAGTTTGCCCATTTCGGCCATGTTCCGCTCATCGGCAGGTTGCTGACCTGCGCATAGCCGTCGTTGGAGAGCTTCACTTGCAGGTCCATCGCCGAGGAGAAGGCGAAGTCCGCCGTCCTCTCTCCCGCATCGGTCTCATGTACGATCCGGTCATAGATCTCGCCGGTCAGCATGTCCTCGTATTTGACCGCCACATCCGGATTGGCCTCCTGAAACCCCTTGATCATCGGCTGTGCCAGTGGTTCATCCAGCGAGGAATAGACGGTCAGCACCGGCGCATCCGAATTGCCGGATTTCGCGGGATGGAAGACCACGTCTGCCGTCGCGGACAACGGCCAGAAAAGCAGCGGCAGTATGAAAACACTCCTCATGCGAGGGAGAATGCATCAGCCCCAAAGATTGGGCAAGCGCGATGCGGGCGTTCGCCGGCTCGCGTAAATACGGGCGGCGCGGTACGATCGTGCAGGGAAAAATCGCTGATCTCTGGCGCTTTTCGTCGGTTCGAGGCATTCTCACTAGTCCAGATGCGTGCTCATGGCAAAGGGAGGATCGCCGATGCGCTGTTTTTCCGTACTTGGACCCTCGCAGACCGGAAAATCCACACTTGTGGACAAGCTGGCCTCGCTGGAAGGCGTGCCGAAGAAATCGGCCTCTCCGTATGGTTTCAACCTGACTGAGTTCGAGTTTGGAAACGAGGCCTGGTGCGCGCTGGACACGCCGGGCGCCAACGAGGCCCTGGCGCATGCACAGGACGCGCTGCTCGCCAGCGATGCCTGCATCCTCTGTGTTTCACCGGTCCCCGAAGAGGCGGTGCTCGCAGCACCCTATCTGCGGGCGATCGAAGCCTCGGAAACACCATGCATCCTCTTCGTCAACCGGATGGACGAGCCGCGAGGGCGGCTGCGCGATGTGATCGCTTCGCTCCAGGATTATTCCAACCACGCCCTTGTGCTGCGGCAGATACCGATCCGTGAGGGCGACAAGATCGTCGGCAGCTGCGACCTGATTTCGGAGCGTGCCTGGCGCTATCGGGAAGGCCAGACATCGTCGTTGATCGAGCTTCCCGAAAACGCCGTCGAGCGCGAACACGAGGCGCGGTCGGAACTGCTGGAACAGCTTTCCGAATATGACGATTGGCTTCTGGAGGAACTGATCGAGGACCGTGCACCGGCAAGCGACGCCATCTATGCCATTTCCTCCCGGGTTCTGAGGGAGAACAGGATAATTCCGGTTCTTTTCGGCTCCGCAAGCCACAGCAATGGCATACTGCGAGTGATGAAGGCACTCCGCCATGAGGCACCACCGGTCGACGCGCTTCGAAAACGCCTCGCCGCTGCCGGGGGCGTTGACGACGGCACATTGGCCGCCGTCAGTTTTCATGCCCATCATCGCCAGAATGTCGGCAAGACTGTCTTCGTCCGTGCGCTTGCGAACGGACTGAAGCAAGGCTCCTCGCTGGGGGGCGGCGGATTGGGCTCCGTGCAGGAACTCGGAACCGGCAAATCTCCATCCTCGGGCACGCTTGCAGCCGGGTCGGTCTTCGCCGCGGTCAAATCGGACCACCTGTCCATTCCGTCTGTGCTCACATCCGCCGCAGTCATGGCGGCACCCGATTGGACGACGCCGCCGACCCCCATGCTGGAAAGAATCCTCGTGCCGGGCAGCGAGCGCGACGAGACCAAGCTGTCGGCCACACTCGCGAAACTTGCCGATACGGATCACGGCCTGAGGGTGATGCAGGAGGAGGGAACCGGTGCTCAGTTGATCTGCGCCCAGGGACCGCTGCATCTGCGTGATCTCTGCAGGACTTTGTCCGATGTCTTTCGTGTCGAGGTCACCGACCGATCGCCGAGCCCGATCTACCGGGAGACCATATCGAAGCCCGCGAACGTCCACTATCGCCATCGCAAGCAGACCGGCGGCGCCGGCCAGTTTGCGGATGTGCATCTGATCGTCCGCCCCAACGAACGCGGTGAGGGTTTCTCCTTTGCCGAAACCGTCAAGGGCGGCGCCGTTCCGCGCAATTTCATACCGGCGGTCGAGGCGGGCGCCCGCGAGGCGATGGAGAAAGGTCCGCTCGGCTTTCCAGTGATCGATGTCGATGTCACGCTGACTGACGGCCAATATCATTCCGTCGACAGTTCGGAATACGCGTTCCGGACCGCGGGAAAAATGGGCGTGCGGCAGGCGCTTTCGGAAGCATCCACCGTGCTGATGCAGCCGATCATCCGGGTCGAGATCCACATTCCCTCCGTCTATTCGGGCAACCTTGTGCCGATCATTTCGTCCTTGAAGGGCCAGGTTCTCGGTTTCGACCGAGACGAAACCGCGAAGGGTTGGGACATTTTCCGTGCGCTTGTCCCAGGAAGCGCCTTCGACGAGCTTGCCCGCTCGCTGCGTTCGGCGACACAGGGGATCGGCTATTTTTCCAGATCTTTCGACCATTTCGAGGAGCTCTACGGCAAGGAGGCGGATGCGGTCATAGGCGCCTATGGCTCACGCGCGGGCTGAACGACGCCACCGGTCTGATCTCGTGAGGAGGGTTTCATGAGCGAGCCGACGAGTACCGTCGTATCCAAGGTCATCGACGCATCCCCTGAAGCGATCTACGGAGCGTTCCTGGACCACGACGCTCTTGCGGTCTGGCTGCCTCCCGATTCGATGAAAGGCATCGTCCATTCCTTCGAAGGGCATGAAGGAGGAGCCTTCCGGATGTCCCTGATCTATCCGGAGGACGAGCAATCGTGGCAGGGCAAGAGCTCCGAACGCACCGACACGTTTCAGGGTCGTTTTGTGAAGCTGACCCCCAATGAGCGGATCGTCTGGGCGACGGAATTCGAATCCGAGGATCCATCCTTCTCCGGCGAGATGACCATAACTACGACCCTGGAGCCGGCGGACAACGGCACCAAGGTCACTATGACCTGCGAAAACATTCCTCGCGGCGTGCGACCGGAAGACAACGAGACTGGTTGCCGGTCGACGCTGGAGAAACTCGCAGCCTTCCTCCGCGGATGATGCGACATCCCTCTTTCATTTTTTGATTGAGGGATGGATTCAGATTCACGTGGATTCAACCTGAAATCATTCGACTCTAGCCAAAAAGGATGATGAGACACCCGTCCCTCCTATATGTTAGCATATTGTAATATTTAGGAGGGTGCGATGTTGCAGTTGCGTCGTGCCGCAATTGTCGCGCTCTGTCTTACGCTTTGCGGTCCGATCCCGGCAATGGCTGCCGAACAGGTCGGCCAGGCGGTTCTCATCAAGACCGAGGTTACCGGCGCAAGCGGTCCGATTGTGGTCAAGGGTCCGGTCCATCGGGACGAGAGAATCAAGACGTCTCAGTCTGGACTTGGTCAGTTCCTGTTCAGGGACGGCACCAAGCTCGCGGTGGGATGGGGCTCGTCCGTGGTCATCGACAAGTTCGTCTTTGATGACTCCAACTCCCTGCAAAAACTCTCCATCAAGGCGGCCAAAGGAACCTTCCGCTGGGTCAGCGGGAACTCCAGATCCTCGGCTTACGAGATCCTGACGCCGGCCGGGACGATCGGTGTTCGCGGAACCGCCTTCGATTTCTATGTCGGCCCCGACGGGACCACCGCCATTGTCCTGCTCGGCGGAGCAGCGCAGTTCTGCGGCCCAGGTGGGTGCCGTCAGTTGACGCGGCGCTGCGACTGTGTCGTCGCTAGGCCTAACGGCGCCATGACGAATACCCGCCGGGTTGACCGCACCGTCCTCAGTACCATTGGCGGCCCGCGTACGCTGCCATTTCTGGCAGGCGGCCAACGCCTTGGAGGAGGACTGGGTCTACTCGGGTCCGGCTGCAGCCTTGCGGCCCTGCAGGATCGACCCGACCGCTTCCTGCGGCAGCGCACGTTGCAAACCGAGCCCGACCCGACAAGGCCCGAAACGCCAGCTCCGCCCAGCAGGCCTGAAACGCCGAACAACCCCGACAGGCCAGGAAACCCAGGCAAGCCGGACAAGCCCGGGCACGATCATGGACATGGCATGCCCGACAGGCCCGACAAGCCTGGACACGATCATGGCAACGGCAAGCCCGACAGGCCGGACAAGTCCGGACACGATCATGGCCACGGCAACCCCGACAGGCCGGACAAGTCCGGACACGATCATGGATACGGCAAACCCGACAGATCGAACAATCCTGGCGGACATTATGGTCGTCATGACAGGGATGATCATGACAGAGGTCATCGCGACAGGGACCAGCGCGACAGGGATCGCGATGACGGGGATCGCCATGACAGAGGTTTTAACAGCAAGGGGCCTCACGACAGAGATAGATCTTAGAGCAATGCCCTACTGCATGTTTCCTTAAATCGGAACCGATTTAAGGATAAAAACATGCAGCAATTCAAAGTGCTACAGCGACCTTTGTGCGTCTGAAAAGACGCACGGCGCTATAGAGCTTGACGAATGCGGAGCGCAAGCGACGAGAATGCTTATTCGGCCGAACCTAGGTCCCTTGCCACGTGCTCCTCGGCGAAATGATCCGATCGGCGGGAAATCCGGTTGTAGAATTCAGAAAGACCGGCTGTCAGTCCTCCAGCCCTGAGCTTTGCTGCACTGAGGAGCTTGCGGCTCGCCGGCGAGCGCAGACGTAGCGCTTCTATGAGCCGCCGGTGAATGGTCTGCAGTTCGGCGAATTCGGCAGATGCCGCAAGGCGCTCGTCACCGACGACGGCAAAGAGTTTCGTACGCGTGCTCTTACCTTTGAGAGGCAAGGCTCCCGCCTCGAGCAGGGCACAGCCCGGCAGCAGACCGGCCGTGGTTTCGGAGACAAGAATATCGAAGCCGACATTCTTGCAGGACGACTCGATCCTCGCCGCTATGTTGACGGCGTCGCCGACGGCCGAATAGTTGAAGCGCGTCTCTGCCCCCATATTACCGACGTAGGCGACGCCCGTATGGATGCCTATTCCAATCCCGACCTTTTCCTCCTTGCCAAATCCGAAAGCATCCGTGGCATTGAGCCGGGCAAGCGTCTCGCGCATGCCTAAAGCTGCATCGACGGCCTTGCGGCCATGGTCTGTGACATCGACCGGGGCATTCCAGAAAGCCATGATCGAATCGCCGATGAACTTGTCGAGCGTTCCTTCGTTCGCGATCACATGGCGGCTCAGCGCATCGAGAAGCGTGTTCAGAAAACCGACAACTTCCGTGGGCGTCAGCCGTTCGCTGATCTCGGTGAAGTTTCTGACGTCGACGAACATCGTCGTCAATTCGCGGTCATCGCCGCCGAGGCGCAGGGCGTCCCGTGTATGCTCGATGCGATAGAGAAGCGACGGCGAAAGGTAATGGCCGAAGGCGCGCCGCACTTCCCTGCGTTCGCGATCGGTCACCAGGAAGCGGAAGGCCGTCGCGGCGAAATGGGTGATCGATCCGGCGACGATCGGGGCCAGCGGATCGAAAAGAAGTCCTGCGTAAAGGAATGCGAGCCATGAGGCGATAAGGGCAAGCACCGTGATCATGAGCCCGCAGACGAGCGCAATCGCCGGCGTGAGGAACGTAGTCAGGAGGACGAGCAAACTCCCCGCCACCGCGATGGACAGGATCTCCAAACCGTCCGCCCAGTCCGGACGGGAGAGGAACCGGCCCGATAATATCTGCTCGACGGTCTGCGCATGCAACGAGACGCCGGGGACGTTCTGGCCGAGCGCGGTGGTGCGGATGTCCTGCAACCCGGCAGCCGACGTTCCGACGAAGACGATGCTGCCCTCGATGGCTGCCCGCGTCTCTGCGGATGGGCCTGCGGGCGCAAGCACCTGCCTGGCGGAAACATATCTTTCGGCCCGGTCACGGCTCACGTAAAGCCAGAGTTCGCCGGCCGCCGTCACGGGGACGACGAACTCTCCGATCTTGACCAGGGTAATGGTGTCAGGCACGTCGGTCACGCCTGCCAGAACATAGGTGGACGCGCCCTGCGCCACCCGCAACGCCTCGATCGCGAGATTGGGATAAAGCTGCTCGCCGTCACTCAGGAAAAGCGGAACGGTGCGCACGACCGCCGAGGGATCGCCGGGATTAAGGCTGATATGCCCGATGCCGGCGGCATTGGCCTCAAGCTGCGGCCGCAACGGGGTCGCAGCACCGAGATGCGGCGGTGCGCCGACCGGGCTTTCACTCGTGAAAGCAAAGCCGGCCTTAACGGGCGGGCGATAGTTTCCCTCGTTCGACAGACCGAAGCCGAGGATCACGGGCTTGTCGGCGATCGCGCGCGCAAAGATCTCGTCATTGTCCGGCAGCTTCTCGAGAAGCGAAGGGTCGACCCCCGCAACGTCGCGCACGACATTGCGGGGCGACAGGCGATCGGGCTCCGCGAAAAGAATATCGAATGCGATCGCCGAGGCTCCCATCTCCGAAAGCCTGTCGACCATCGCGGCAATCCGATCTCTTGGCCACGGCCACTGTCCGAACTCGCGCAGCGAGGCCTCGTCGATGTCGACGACGCGGACGGGCACGTTTTCGAACGTGCGCGGCGCGATACGCTGATACTCATCAAAGGTCACGTCGCGCGCCTGTTTCAGGAGCGGTGGATCACTAGCGCGCAGGATCGTAAGCGCCGCTACGATCGCCAGGCCGATAATGACGCCAACTAGCTGCGCGCGTGTCATGAAAGCACTGCCAAATCCCTTTTGCTGAACGTCCGCACGGCAAGGATCGGCCCGAAGAATCTCCTCCCCATCCGCTGACCCTGCCGGGAGGGGTATGCTGCATTTTTCCTGTCTCTAATGCAATCGGAACGTCAGATCCGATAGCAGCATCTGCCTCCCAAACACAATTCTCGCCGATGTCCGTTTCATCCACACCTGCCGGGCCGTGACTTCCTTTTCCCGGCCCTGTAATCTCACGCAAAAAAGGGGAAACATCCGTGCGCATCCTTCTGGTCGAAGACAATATCGCGCTGGCCGACGGGCTGTCTGCGATCCTTCGCGGCACCGGCCATGCCGTCGACGTCGTCCATGACGGCGCCTCGGCCAATGCCGTTATCGCCGCCGAGAACTTCGATCTGGTGATCCTCGATCTCAATCTGCCTGAGATGGACGGGCTCGATGTCCTGCGCACGATGCGCGCGAGGCAGAACCAGGCCGCCGTCCTGATTCTGACGGCCCGTGGCACGCCGGAGGAACGCGTCAAAGGACTTGATCTTGGAGCCGACGACTATCTGATCAAGCCCTTCGACATCGCCGAATTCGAGGCGCGCGTCCGCGTACTGCTTCGTCGCCAGGCGGGGCTACGCTCGGCGACCGTAAGCTTCGGCGCCATCTCTCTCGACCTGAAGTCCCGGACCTTTGCGGCCGGCGCAATACCGCTCGACATACCCGCCCGCGAGCTCGGCCTGCTTGAAATCCTCTTCATGCGCGCCGGCAAGGTCGTCGCCAAGGAGGCAATCATGCAGTCGCTGACCGCCTTCGACGACGATCTCTCCAGCAACGCCATCGAACAATATGTCAGCCGTCTGAGGAAACGCCTCTCGCCTCATGGCCTGACGGTCAAGACCGCCCGCGGCATCGGCTATTATCTCGACAAGCTGCCCGAGGGATCATGAAGGCCACCTATTCGCTTCGGCGCCGGCTGCTCTTCTGGCTGCTCGTCTCCACCGCCGTCATCGGCACGCTCGCGCTCGCCGATACCTGGCGCGAAGCGGTCCAGACATCGAACATCGTCTCGGACCGGGTGCTTGCCGGCTCGGCTCTGGCGATCGCTGAGCGCGTCGTCGTCGCCGAGGATGGCTCGCTCGAAGTCGACATCCCCTATGTCGCCCTGGAAATGCTGACATCGGCCGCACAGGACCGCGTCTTCTACCGCGTCGATGGTCCGCCGGGCCAGTTCATTACCGGCTATCAGGCTCTGCCTGTGCTTCAGGTAACCCGCGGCGACGCCGCTTCCTTCGCCGACGGCAGCTTCCGCGGCGAGCCGATCCGCATCGCCACTCTGGGACGCTCGGCCTCCACCGGCATTCGCTCCGTGCCCTTCGTGGTCACCGTTGCGGAGACCACCATCGCCAGAAGGCAGCTCGCCCGGGCGATCCTCTTCCGCTCCGCTTTGCGCCTTTCCATCATGATTGCGGGCGCCGCCCTCATTGTCTGGATCGCCGTCACCGTGGCGCTTCGCCCCCTCTATCGGCTCGGCGATGCCATTGCCGAGCGCAGCCCGGACGATCTGCATCCGATCGAGCAGGCGGTGCCGAGCGAGGTCCAACCGCTCGTCGATACGATCAACGGCTTCATGGTGCGCCTGCAATCGGCCCTCGATGCGCTCCGGAACTTCACCGGCAATGCCAGTCACCAGTTGCGCACGCCGCTTGCGATCATCCGCACGCAACTTGCCCTTTCCACCCGTGCCGCAACGCTTGCCGAAGCGCAGGAATCCGCCGTCAAGGGCGATCAGGCCGTCGCCCACGCCGAACGCATCCTGGCCCAGCTTCTCCTGATGGCGAAGATCGACGCCGCAACATCAAGGGAAGCGTTGACCGCTTCTGCGATCGACCTCGCAACCATCGCCCAGGAGATCACCGGCGAGCAGATTCCCGCGGCTGCCGAAGCGGGCATCGACCTCGGCTTCGAGGCGGAAAGCGCCGCACCTGTTCGCGCCGAACCGCTGCTGATCGGCGAGCTTCTCCGCAATCTGATCGGCAACGCCATCGCCTATGCCGGCAAGGGCGCCGAGGTCACCGTCCGCATCGTGCATGCGCCGGATGCGATCCGTCTCGAGGTCGAGGACAACGGTCCCGGCATTCCCGAGGAAAAGCTTCAGATCGTGCGCGGGCGCTTCTTGCGGGGCAATGATTCCGGTGCGCCGGGCGCCGGCCTCGGCCTGCCGATCGTCGAAGAAATCGCCAATCTTTTCAATGCGCGACTGACGCTTGCGCCGGGCAGCGGCGGCAAGGGACTGAAAGCCTCCGTCACTTTCGCGAGGGCTGTCCAGGCCTGAAAACGCGCCGGCCTTTCAGCCTTGCTTTCTTTCGCTGCATTGCACACTATCGCGGCTGGGAACAGCAACAAGCCGCACGAATATGCGAGCTCGGCAAAAAACAAAGCAAAAGCAAACATGTCGATCAAAGCCAGCATCTATCATCTGACGCACTACAAATATGACAATCCGGTCCGCCTCGGCCCACAGATCATCCGCCTGAAACCGGCGCCGCATTCGAAGACGAGGGTCCTCAGCCATTCGCTGAAGGTCACGCCTTCCAACCATTTCGTGAACCTGCAACAGGATCCCTACGGCAATTACCTCGCCCGTTTCGTTTTCCCGGACCCGGTGACGGAATTCCGGATCGAGGTCGATCTCGTCGCCGATATGACGGTCTACAACCCCTTCGACTTCTTCGTCGAGGAAGAGGCGACCAGATGGCCTTTCGACTATCCGGAAACGATCCGCGAAGATCTCTCCATCTACATGGTGCCGGAGGAGCCTGGGCCGCGCCTCAAGGCCTTCCTCGAAACGCTCGACCGTTCCGAACAGCCGACCGTCGACATGATCGTCGGCCTGAACATGCGCCTGCAGCGGCAGATCGGTTATGTCATCCGCATGGAGACCGGCGTCCAGACACCGGAAGAGACGCTGGAAGCCGCCAAGGGTTCCTGCCGCGACACGAGCTGGCTGCTCGTTCAGATTCTTCGCCATCTCGGGCTCGCCGCCCGCTTCGTCTCCGGCTATTTGATCCAGTTGACGCCCGATCTGAAGGCGCTCGACGGCCCGTCGGGGACCGAATTCGATTTCACCGACCTGCACGCCTGGGCGGAAGTCTATCTTCCGGGCGCCGGCTGGGTCGGCCTCGATCCGACCTCGGGACTACTGACCGGAGAGAGCCATATCCCGCTCGCCGCCACGCCGCACTATCGCAATGCCGCGCCGATCTCCGGCGACTTCTACGGCGAAGCGAAGACCGAATTCGCCTTCGACATGAAGGTTGCCCGCGTCGCCGAGCATCCGCGCATTACGAAACCTTTCTCCGACGACTCCTGGGAAGAGCTGAATGCGCTCGGCGAAGAGATCGACCGCATCCTCAAGGCGGGCGATGTGCGCCTCACCATGGGCGGCGAGCCGACCTTCGTCTCGATCGACGATTTCGAGTCCGACGAATGGAATACCGCCGCCGTCGGCCCGACGAAGCGAGATAAGGCCGATACGCTGATACGCCGTCTCAGGGAACGTTTCGCCCCGAACGGTTTCCTGCATTATGGCCAGGGCAAATGGTATCCCGGCGAGAGCCTGCCGCGCTGGACCTTCTCGCTCTATTGGCGCAAGGACGGCCTTCCAATCTGGTCCGACGCGACGCTGGTCGCCGAGGAAGGCCGCAGCTACGATATCACCGAGGATGATGCCTGCCGCCTGCTGACCGCGATCGCAGGCGAGCTGGATCTTGCAGCGGATTACGTCACCCCCGCCTTCGAGGATCCTGCCGAATGGCTGGTCAAGGAGGCGAACCTGCCGGAAAATGTCGACCCGTCGAATTCGAAACTGGAGGATCCCGAAGAGCGCAGCCGCATGGCCCGCGTCTTCGAGCGTGGCCTGACCCGGCCGACGGGCTATGTTCTGCCGGTGCAGCCCTGGAACTCGCGCGCCGGCGGGCGTCGCTGGATCAGCGAGAAGTGGCGTACCCGCCGCGGCCGGATCTTGCTCGTCCCAGGCGACAGCCCCGCGGGCTATCGCCTGCCGCTCAAGGCTCTGGCGTGGATCGCCCCGGCGCAATATCCCTACATCAATCCGGTAGACCCGACGGTTCCGCGAGAAGCCCTGCCCGATTACCGGCCCGACGACCGGGAAGAGAGAGGGCGGCCCCTGCAGGCCGTGCATTTCCAGCCCGTTACAGGCCGGCAGCCGGTGATGCCGCAATCGACCGACGAGATCGACGGCTATGTCAGAACGGCCATGAGCGTCGAGACGCGCGATGGCCGCCTCTGCGTCTTCATGCCGCCGACGGTCAGCATCGAGGACTATCTCGACCTCATCGCCTCGGTTGAACGCGCCGCCGTCACTCTTGGCCTTCCCGTTCACATCGAAGGCTATCCGCCGCCACAGGACGAGCGCATCAACGTCATCCGCGTCGCTCCGGATCCCGGCGTGATCGAAGTCAACGTGCATCCGGCCGCAAGCTGGGGGGAAGCCGTCGAGATCACCACCGCTCTCTATGAGGAGGCCCGCCAGAGCCGGCTCGGCGCCGATAAATTCATGATCGACGGTCGCCATACCGGCACCGGCGGCGGCAATCATGTCGTTGTCGGCGGCCGCAACACCATGGATAGCCCGTTCCTGCGCCGTCCGGACCTGCTGAAGAGCCTGATCCTGCACTGGCAGCGCCACCCTTCGCTCTCCTATCTCTTCTCGGGCCTCTTCATCGGACCGACCAGCCAGGCACCGCGCATCGACGAAGCCCGTCACGACAGTCTCTACGAACTGGAGATCGCGCTCGCCCAGATCCCCGAGGCCGGCCGCGGCGTCCAGCCCCTGCCCTGGCTGGTCGACCGGCTGCTGCGCAATCTCCTGATCGATGTCACCGGCAACACCCACCGTGCCGAAATCTGCATCGACAAGCTCTTCTCGCCTGATGGCCCGACCGGCCGCCTCGGCCTCATCGAATTCCGCGGCTTCGAAATGCCGCCCGATGCCCGCATGAGCCTCGCGCAGCAGCTGCTGGTTCGGGCGCTGATCGCTAGATTCTGGAAAGATCCCATAGATGGCAAATTCGTGCGCTGGGGTACAAGCCTGCACGACCGCTTCATGCTGCCGCATTTCGTCTGGCAGGATTTCCTCGACGTCCTC
Organism: Sinorhizobium sp. CB7; assembly: GCF_041357635.1. Taxonomy (NCBI): domain Bacteria; kingdom Pseudomonadati; phylum Pseudomonadota; class Alphaproteobacteria; order Hyphomicrobiales; family Rhizobiaceae; genus Sinorhizobium; species Sinorhizobium sp. CB7. Next base: position 283,219 of record NZ_JAULLL010000005.1, on the reverse strand, counting down.
GACGATCTCCGCCGGAACGGCTTCGATCTGAAGCCCGAATGGTTCGCGGCCCAGCTCGAATTCCGCTTCCCCTTCTGCGGCGAGGTCGAATACGAGGGCAACAGGCTGGAGCTGCGCCAGGCGCTGGAGCCCTGGCACGTGCTGGGCGAGGAAGGCGTGATCGGCGGCACGGTGCGCTACGTCGATTCCTCCGTCGAGCGCCTGCAGGTGCGGATGGAGACGAACAATGCATCGCGCTACACGGTGAGCTGCAATGGCCGGACAGTACCGCTGACGCCGACCGGCACCTCAGGTGTTTCCGTCGCCGGCGTTCGCTTCAAGGCATGGCAACCGGCAGCCGGCCTGCATCCGGTGCTGCCAGTCAACACGCCTTTGACATTTGATATTTATGATACATGGTCGAAGCGTTCGATTGGCGGCTGCATCTACCATGTTGCCCACCCGGGCGGGCGCAACTATGACACTTTCCCGGTCAACGGCAACGAGGCGGAAGCGCGGCGGCTTGCGCGATTCGAGCCTTGGGGGCATACGGCCGGCGGCTATATTCCGCGCGCCGAGACGGGTTCACCGGAATTTCCGCTGACGCTGGATTTGCGGCGCCCTTCGGGAGTTTAATGCATGTCGCGCAAAAGTGTGCAGCGGTTTTGCGGCAACGACATGCACGAAACAACCGGGCTCCGCCCGGATTGGGATTTAGATATTGATGGGCAAGAAACCCGCGACCGAGCGAAGGAGTGAAAAGAGGACCGGCATCGGAAACGATGCGGCCTTCGGCTATTCCGCGCTACCCGGCGTCGCCGACGAAATGGTGGACAACAAGGGCGCCGTGCGGCCGGCCTGGCAGAAATTCCTCGCCGCGCTGAGCGAATTGCCGGCGGGGGAGCTTGCCGAGCGCTTTGCCCGCGCCGACCGCTATCTGCGCGATGCAGGCGTCTTTTATCGAGCCTATGGCGGCAAGCGCACCGACACGCGCGAATGGCCGATCTCACACATTCCCGTCCTGATCGACGAGCGCGAATGGCAGGCGCTTTCAGCCGGTCTCGTCCAGCGCGCCAATGTTCTCGAAGCCATCGTCGCTGATGTCTATGGCGACAATCGTCTCGTCGCGGAAGGCCGTCTGCCGCCTTCCCTCATTGCCGCCAACCCTGAATTCCAGCGCCCGCTGGTCGGCCTCAAACCGGCAGGAGGTCATTATCTGCACTTCTGCGCCTTCGAGATCGGCCGCGGTCCGGACGGCAACTGGTGGGTGCTCGCAGACCGCACGCAGGCCCCCTCCGGCGCCGGATTCGCGCTCGAAAATCGCGTGGCGACGACCAGGGCCTTTTCCGACATCTATGCCGAGACGCCCGTCCACCGGCTCGCCTCCTTTTTCGGCGCCTTCCGCGATGCGCTGCAGGGCATGAAGCATATCGGCGACGATCGCATCGCGGTGCTGACACCGGGGCCTGCCAACGAGACCTACTACGAACATGCCTATATCGCCCGCTATCTCGGCTTTATGCTGCTCGAAGGCGAGGATCTTGCCGTCGTCAACGGTCGCGTCATGGTGCGCACCGTCGCCGGCCTGAAGCCCATTAGCGTTCTGTGGCGCCGTCTCGACTCGGCCTATGCCGATCCGCTCGAACTCAACCAGAATTCGCATATCGGCACACCCGGTCTGGTCGAGGCCCTGCGCGCCCAGTCCGTCACCATCGTCAACGCGCTCGGCACCGGCATCCTTGAAACCCGCGCGCTGCTCGCCTTCATGCCGGCCATCTGCCGGCAATTGCTTGGCGAGGATCTGCGTCTGCCGTCGATCGCGACCTGGTGGTGCGGCCAGAAGGACGAGCGCGAACACGTCGCCCGCAACATCGAGAAGATGGTGATCGGGCCAGCCTATTCCCGCGCCCCCTTCTTTGACGACAACGGAGAATCCGTGCTCGGCACGACGCTGCGTTCCACCGCCCGCGACTCGATCTCGGAATGGCTTGCGACCGATGGGCAGAAACTCGTCGGCCAGGAGGTCGTCACACTTTCGACGACACCCGCCTGGATCGACGGAAAGCTCCGTCCGAGACCGATGAGCCTGCGTGTCTTCGCCGCCCGCACCCATAACGGCTGGCAGATCATGCCGGGGGGCTTTGCCCGCATCGGCAGCGGTGACGATGTCGCTGCCATCGCCATGCAGGCCGGCGGTTCGGCAGCCGACGTCTGGATCGTCAGCGACAGGCCGGTGGAGCGCCACACGCTGCTGCCCGCCGAGGAAACCTTCACCCGCAACATGCCGGGCAGCCTGCCGAGCCGCGCAGCCGACAATCTGTTCTGGCTCGGCCGCTATATCGAACGTGCCGAAGGGGCGCTGCGTATCCTGCGCGCCTGGCATGGCCGCTACGCGGAGGCCGCCGATCCGAGCCAGCCGCTTCTTGCCGAATTCACCCGTTACCTCGCTGCCGTCGACATCGACACGGCCGAGCCGGTTCCGGAAACGCTGCTGCGCAACATCGACAGCGCCGTCTATTCCGCCAGCAACATCCGCGATCGGTTCTCTCCGGATGGCTGGCTGGCGCTGAACGACCTTGCCAAGACGGCGCGGCGCTTCCACGAAGCCGTGACGTCCGGCGACGATGCCAGCCATGCGATGACGATCCTGCTGCGCAAGCTTGCGGGCTTTGCTGGCCTCGTTCACGAGAACATGTACCGCTTCACCGGCTGGCGTTTCCTCTCGCTCGGCCGGCACATCGAACGCGGCCTGCACATGACCCGGCTACTTGGCCAGATGTCCGGTCCGGACGCCCCGGACGGCGCCCTCGATATGCTGCTCGAGATCGGCGACAGCGTCATGACCCATCGCCGCCGCTACAACGTCAATACCGCGCGACTGACCGTCACCGACCTGCTTGCGCTCGATCCGCTCAATCCGCGTTCGATCCTGTTCCAGATGAACGAGATTCATCGCGAAGTGGAGCAATTGCCGAACGCCTTCGTCAACGGCCAGATGTCACCCTTCTATCGCGAGGCCATGCGCCTGCATTCCGGGCTTGCCGTGATGACGCCGGAAGGCATGAGCCGGGAAATCTATCATCGACTGGAGCGCGAGCTGGAAAATCTCTCCGACCTCCTCGCCCAGACCTATCTCGGATAGACGATGCTCTACGATCTCTCGCTTCACATGGGCTACATCTACGACACGCCGGCCTCCGGTGCGCGCCACGTCATGCGTGTCCTGCCGCTGTCGCTCGCCGATCGGCAGCGGCTGATCGCGGGTTCGATCACGGTGTCGCCATCGCCCGACGAGCAGGCGAATTTCACCGATTTCTTCCGGCATCCGGCGACATCCTTCCTGCTGCGCACGCCCCATGAGACGCTCGACATCCGCATGCAGGCGCGCGTGCAAGTGGAAAGCCAACCGATCACGGCGGATTTCTCGCCGCTTCTTTCGCGCCTGCCGGACGAGATCGCCGGCATCTGGTCGATTGCCCCGGATTCGCCGCATCATTTCCTCGGCGACAGCCCGCGTCTCGGTCAGAACCGCGAGATCGCCGACTATGCCCGCCAATCGGTAGCGCCGGCGATGACGGTGATGCAGATCGCCCATGCCATCTGCGCCCGCATCCATCGCGACTTCACGTATGATGGCGAGGCTACGGCCGTCGACACCACGCCGCTGGAGGCCTTTCAGCTGAAACGCGGCGTCTGCCAAGATTTCGTTCACGTGATGATCGTTGCACTGCGCAGCCTTGGCATTCCCGCGGGCTATGTCAGCGGCTTCATCAGGACGATCCCGCCGCCGGGCAAGGAACGCCTCGAGGGCGCCGACGCCATGCATGCCTGGGTGCGTGTCTGGTGCGGTGAGATGGCAGGATGGATCGAGCTCGATCCGACCAACAATATCCCCGCCGGGACGGATCACATCGTCGTCGCCTACGGCCGGGATTATTCCGATGTCGCGCCCGTCATCGGGGTGCTGAAGAGCTATGGCGGCCACAGGACCGTTCAGGCGGTCGATGTCATCCCGCTGAAATGATCCCAAAACTGGAAAGAAGCGGCTTTTCACTAGAATTTTAGCAGCGCAGGACACCGGAAGCTTAAGGATTTTCCGGCATTTGTTCACCGAATACTCTCGCTTCCAGGTGAACATGATGAACACGCAACTGGCCAAGGATCTCAACCTATTCCGTCTGCTGCGCGACCGCGGCGGCAATTTCGGCATCATAACCGCTCTGCTCCTGCCGGTCGCACTCGGAGCCGGCGGCGTCGCCATCGACCTTGCCAACATCGCCATGTCGCAGCGTCAGTTACAGGAAGCCTCCGATGCCGCCGCTCTCGCCGCCGCCAGTGCGCTGGCATCCGGCAAGGTGGCAAATACAACCGAGGCGCAGGCACTCGCCAAGGACTTCGTCGCTGGCCAGATGGCGAACTATTTGAGCGGTAACGAGGCCGCCGCGAGCTCCATTCGCGATGCGACATCCGTCGACATCAAGACGACCACAACTGGCACCAACGGAAAGACCTATTCGATTACGGTCAATGCATCCTATCCGATGCAGGTCAGCCCCTTCCTGCGAGTTTTCGGCTACAACACCGTCGACATCGCCTCGAGGAGCGGAACTCTGAGCGACAATGGGCAAGGCTCGGAGTCGATGCAGAATGCCCTGTCGATGTATCTCGTGCTGGACCGCTCCGGATCGATGTCCTGGATTACCGACGAGAAAAAGCTCGACTCGCGGGGCAGGGAAACAAGTTGCCCGAACTATACCGAAGAAAACTGGAGCAAATATCCTAAGCTCGCGTCGAGCACGCCGTGCTACATAAAAAAAATCGAAGCTCTCAAAGCTGCAGCGGGAAGCCTGTTCGCCCAACTTGATGCAGCCAATACCACCAACTACTTGGTAAGAACCGGGGCGGTTTCCTATACGCATGAGATGCAGTCGCCGAAAAATCTGGACTGGGGAACGGCAGGCGCAAAAAGTTACGTTCAAGCTCTGCCCGACCTGCCGACTGGGGGAACGGACTCCAGTAACGCGATGAGCACTGCCTATGCGAAATTGACCGATCCCTCCGAGAAGATCGCGCAGGAAGGCAAGGGGAACGGTAAATTCGACAAGTATATCGTCTTCATGACTGACGGCAAAAATACCGGCAACAGCGCTTCCCATCGACCGGATCTGGACACGGCGACGCTCAAGACATGCAAGAGCGCGAGAGATGCAGGGATCACCATCTATTCGGTAGCCTTCATGGCTCCGCAAGAAGGACAGGATCTTCTGCGCAAATGCGCAGACAATGCCGCGAATTACTACGAAGCTGACGACATGGCGGCACTCATTTCCGCCTTCAAATCCATCGGCCAGAAGGCCGCGCAGCAGACCATTCGCCTGACTCAATAATTCTCGCGCTGCTGCTAAATCACGCAACTGCTGCAACAAAAAGCCGTTTCGGAACAAACCGAAGCGGCTTTTCGTTTATAGCAATCCCGGCATCAGAGCGGGAATGGCGATTGAAATCAAGTCCTTTCACATGGCCGAAGGCCAGGTCCTGCTATTATTTTTGCTAGTCCAAATCCCTTGTTGCAAGTGCGTCATAACGGTGCATAAACTGACGATACGGCTCCGCGTGCCAAGTCGATTGAAGAAGTCGCAACATACTGACACGAAAGCAAAATTGGCGAGATCTTGACCATGAACACTCTTTCGAAGCCGAATATTCCCGCCCCCGCGCCCCGCAGTTCCAGACCGGAAATCCTGGCGGAAGAAATTATCGAACGTCTGACCTACCGCATCGGCAAGGACGCCAAGGTGGCCAAGCCGCACGACTGGCTGACGGCCACGATCCTGGTCATTCGCGACCGCATCATCGACAAATGGATGGAGTCGACGCGCAAGGTTTACGAGACCGGCGCCAAGCGCGTCTATTACATGTCGCTCGAATTCCTTATCGGCCGGCTGATGCGCGATGCCGTCTCCAACCTCGGCCTGATGGAAGAGGTCAGGGATGCTCTAGGATCGCTCGGCGTCGATATCAACGTCATCGCCGGACTGGAGCCGGATGCCGCGCTCGGTAATGGCGGCCTTGGACGCCTCGCCGCCTGCTTCATGGAATCGATGGCGACGGTCGACGTTCCGGCCTACGGCTACGGCATTCGCTATGTCCACGGCCTCTTCCGCCAGCAGATGGCGGACGGCTGGCAGGTCGAGCTGCCAGAGACCTGGCTCGCCCATGGCAATCCCTGGGAATTCGAGCGCCGGGAAAGCGCCTATGAAATCGGCTTCGGCGGCTCGGTCGAGTTCGTAACCGCCCATGACGAGCAGCCGCGCTATGTCTGGAAGCCCGCCGAGCGCGTCATCGCCGCCGCCTTCGACACGCCCGTGGTCGGCTGGCGCGGCAAGCGCGTCAATACCCTGCGGCTTTGGTCGGCCCAGCCGATCGACCCGATCCTGCTTGCGGCTTTCAACGCAGGCGACCATATCGGCGCGCTGCGCGAGAGCAACAAGGCTGAAAGCCTGACCCGCGTGCTCTACCCGGCCGATGCCACGCCGGCCGGCCAGGAGCTGCGGCTGCGCCAGGAATATTTCTTCTCCTCGGCCTCACTGCAGGACATCCTGCGCCGCCACCTGCAGCAATATGAAGATTTCACCTCGCTGCCGGACAAGGTCGCCATCCAGCTCAACGATACCCATCCGGCTGTTTCCGTCGCCGAATTGACGCGCCTTCTCTGCGATGTCCACGGGCTGGATTTCGATCAGGCCTGGGACATCACCCGCCGGACCTTCTCCTACACCAACCACACGCTCCTGCCGGAAGCGCTGGAGAGCTGGCCGGTGCCGCTTTTCGAGCGCCTGCTGCCACGCCATATGCAGATCATCTATGCGATCAACGCCAAGATCCTGGTCGAAGCGCGCCGCGAGCGGAGCTTCTCGGATACTGAAATCCGATCGATCTCGCTGATCGACGAAAGCGGTGAGCGGCGCGTGCGCATGGGCAATCTTGCCTTTGTCGGCTCCCATTCGATCAACGGTGTCTCGGCGCTCCACACGGATCTGATGAAGGTCACCGTCTTTGCCGACCTGCACAAGCTTTATCCTGATCGCATCAACAACAAGACCAACGGTATCACGCCGCGCCGCTGGCTGATGCAGTGCAATCCCGGCCTCACCAGCCTCATTCGCGAGACGATCGGCGACGAGTTCCTCGACAATGCCGAAGCGCTGAAGCCACTTGACCTACATGCGACCGATCCGGCGTTCCAGCAGAAATTCGCTGCGGTGAAGCGGGCGAACAAGGTGGCGCTTTCCAATCTCGTGGCAAGCCGCATGGGTGTGAAGCTCGATCCATCGGCAATGTTCGATATCCAGATCAAGCGCATCCACGAATACAAGCGCCAACTCCTGAATATCATCGAGGCTGTCGCACTCTATGATCAGATACGCTCCCATCCGGAACTGGACTGGGTGCCGCGCGTAAAGCTCTTCGCAGGCAAGGCGGCACCGAGCTATCACAACGCCAAGCTGATCATCAAACTGATCAATGATGTCGCCCGAACCATCAATCACGACCCATCCGTACGCGGTCTCCTGAAGGTGGTCTTCGTACCGAACTACAACGTCTCACTCGCCGAGATGATGGTGCCCGCGGCCGATCTTTCCGAACAGATCTCGACGGCTGGCATGGAAGCGTCCGGCACCGGCAACATGAAATTCGCACTCAACGGCGCGCTCACGATCGGCACGCTCGATGGCGCGAACGTGGAAATGCGGGACTGGGTTGGCGAAGAAAACATCGTCATTTTCGGCCTTCGAGCGGATGAAGTCGCCAAGGCCCGCAGCGATGGTCACAATCCGCGCGCCATCATCGAAGGCTCTCGTGAACTGTCGCAGGCGCTTGCCGCGATCGGCTCCGGCGTCTTCTCGCCCGACGATCGTAACCGCTACGCGGATCTCATCGAAGGCATCTACAGCCATGACTGGTTCATGGTCGCCGGCGATTTCGATGCCTATGCACAGGCCCAACGCAGGGTCGACGAGCTCTGGACCAATCAATCCTCCTGGTATGCGAAGACGATCTGCAACACGGCCAGAATGGGTTGGTTCTCCTCCGACCGCACCATCCGGCAATATGCCGACGAAATCTGGAGAGCCGGATGAAAAAGCCGAAGTCAGCCACTGAAGGCGCCCCTTCAGGGGAAATTTCGGCAGACGAAATTGCGGCAATTCTGAATGGCTCGCATTCCGATCCCTTTGCCGTTCTTGGGGTCCACGAGGCTTCCGAGGGATTCGTTGCCCGCTGCTTCATCCCCGGAGCCGAAGCGGTCACCGCGCTGACGCTTGATGGAACGCTTGTGGGCGAACTTGAATTGCTTGATCCCGAGGGTTTCTTTGCCGGCCCCATCTCGATCAGCAGGCGCCAACCGCTGCGCTATCGTGCCCGTCGCGGCGACGCCGAATGGGCGGTGACCGATCCCTACAGCTTCGGTCCGGTGCTCGGACCGATGGATGACTACTACGCCCGCGAGGGCTCTCATCTGCGCCTGTTCGACAAGATGGGTGCGCATCCGATCAAGCACGAAGGCGCCCAAGGCTTTCACTTCGCCGTCTGGGCACCGAATGCGCAGCGTGTTTCCATTGTCGGCGATTTCAACAACTGGGACGGTCGGCGTCATTCGATGCGCTTCCGGACCGATTCCGGGATCTGGGAAATCTTCGCGCCTGATGTCCCGGTCGGGACGCCCTATAAATATGAAATCCGCGGCCACGACGGCATACTCCTGCCGTTGAAGGCCGACCCCTTCGCCCGCCGCAGCGAACTGCGCCCGAAGACCGCCTCCGTGACGGCAGCCGAACTCCTGCCCGATTGGGAGGACGAGGAGCACCGGAAACACTGGTCGGAAGCCGATAAGCGCCGCCAGCCCATCTCGATCTACGAGGTCCATGCGGGCTCCTGGCAGCGCCGCGATGACGGATCGATGCTGAGCTGGGACGAGCTCGCCTCGCGCCTCATCCCCTATTGCGTCGACATGGGGTTCACCCATATCGAATTCCTGCCGATCACCGAGCATCCCTATGACCCCTCCTGGGGCTACCAGACGACGGGTCTCTACGCGCCGACGGCTCGTTTCGGCGAGCCGGAGGGCTTCGCCCGCTTCGTGAATGGCTGCCATAAGGTCGGGATCGGCGTCATTCTCGACTGGGTGCCGGCCCATTTCCCGACCGACGAACACGGGCTGCGCTGGTTCGACGGCACGGCACTTTATGAGCACGAGGATCCGCGCAAGGGTTTCCATCCAGACTGGAACACGGCGATCTACAACTTCGGCCGCACCGAGGTCCTCTCCTATCTCCTTAACAATGCGCTCTATTGGGCTGAGAAATACCACCTCGACGGATTGCGCGTCGACGCCGTCGCCTCGATGCTCTATCTCGATTATTCCCGCAAGCACGGCGAATGGGTCGCCAATGAATATGGCGGCAATGAAAACCTCGAGGCGGTTCGTTTCCTGCAGGCGGTGAATACCCGTCTGTACGGTATCCACAAGGAGGTCATGACCTTCGCCGAGGAATCGACATCCTGGCCGAAGGTCTCGCATCCGGTCCATGAGGGCGGTCTCGGCTTCGGCTTCAAGTGGAACATGGGTTTCATGCACGACACGCTGAGTTATCTCAAGCGTGATCCCGTGCATCGCAAGCATCATCACAACGAGATCACCTTCGGGCTGATCTATGCCTTCGCGGAAAATTTCGTCCTGCCGCTCTCCCATGACGAGGTTGTCCACGGCAAGGGATCGCTGATTGCCAAGATGGCTGGCGACGATTGGCAGAAATTCGCCAATCTGCGTGCCTATTACGCCTTCATGTGGGGCTATCCCGGCAAGAAGCTGCTCTTCATGGGCCAGGAATTCGCCCAATGGAGCGAATGGAGCGAGTCCAGGTCGCTGGACTGGAACCTGCTGCAGTATCGAATGCATGAGGGCATGCGCCGGCTCGTGCGCGATCTCAACTTCACCTACCGCAGCAAGCCGGCGCTGCACGCGCTCGACTGCGAAGGCGAAGGCTTCGAATGGCTCGTCGTCGACGATTACGAAAACTCCGTCTTTGCCTGGCTGCGCAAGGCACCGGACCAGAAGCCGGTTGCCGTGATCACCAATTTCACACCCGTCTATCGTGATGATTATTCGCTCCGGCTGCCCTTTGAGGGCCGCTGGCGCGAGATACTCAATACCGACGCAGACATCTATGGCGGCAGCGGCAAGGGCAACGGCGGACGCGTACAGGCGGTGAATGCAGGGGGTAAAATCGCAGCGACGATAACGTTGCCGCCGCTTGCCACGATCATGCTGGAACCGGAGTTCTAATCTGTAAGGGGAGGAATAAAATGGTAGAAAAACGCGTTCAACCGCTTGCCCGTGATGCCATGGCCTACGTTCTCGCCGGCGGCAGGGGGAGCCGCCTGAAGGAACTGACCGACCGGCGCGCCAAACCTGCAGTCTATTTCGGCGGCAAGGCCAGAATCATCGATTTCGCCCTGTCCAACGCACTCAACTCCGGTATCCGCCGCATCGGTGTCGCCACGCAATACAAGGCGCATTCACTCATTCGCCATCTGCAGCGCGGCTGGAACTTCTTCCGGCCAGAGCGTAATGAGAGTTTCGACATCCTGCCGGCAAGCCAGCGCGTTTCGGAAACGCAATGGTACGAAGGAACGGCTGACGCTGTTTACCAGAACATCGACATCATCGAGCCCTATGGCCCGGAATACATGGTCATCCTCGCCGGCGACCATGTCTACAAGATGGACTATGAATGGATGCTGCAGCAGCATGTCGATTCCGGCGCCGACGTCACGATCGGCTGCCTGGAAGTGCCGCGCATGGAGGCAACCGGCTTCGGCGTCATGCATGTCGACGACAAGGACCGCATCATCGACTTCGTCGAAAAACCGGCAGATCCGCCGGGCATTCCGGACAAGCCGGAATTCGCGTTGGCGTCGATGGGCATCTATGTCTTTCATACCCGCTTTCTGCTCGACTGCCTGCGCCGCGATGCGGCCGATCCCAATTCGAGCCGCGACTTCGGCAAGGATATCATTCCCTACATCGTCAGGAACGGTAAGGCGGTCGCCCATCGCTTCGGCCAGTCCTGCGTCCGCTCCGATTTCGAGCGTGAGCCCTATTGGCGCGATGTCGGCACGGTCGATGCCTACTGGCAGGCCAATATCGACCTGACCGACGTCGTCCCCGATTTCGACATCTATGACAAGTCCTGGCCGATCTGGACCTATGCGGAGATCACACCGCCCGCCAAGTTCGTCCATGACGATGAGGACCGCCGCGGCTCGGCCGTCTCTTCAGTCGTCGCCGGTGATTGCATCATTTCCGGCGCAAGTCTTTATAGAAGCCTTTTGTTTACGGGCGTCCGCGCTAATTCCTATTCCCGGCTCGAGGGCGCTGTCATCCTGCCGGAAGTCAAGATCGGCCGGCGCGCTCAGCTTAAGAATGTGGTGATCGATCACGGCGTCACCATCCCCGAAGGCCTGGTGGTCGGAGAGGATCCCGAGCTCGATGCCAAACGCTTCCGCCGCACTGAAAATGGTATTTGCCTGATTACGCAGACGATGATCGACAAATTGGATACTTAAAATATGAAAGTTCTTTCGGTTTCGTCCGAAGTCTTCCCCCTGATAAAGACAGGGGGCCTAGCCGATGTGGCCGGCGCCCTGCCCGTTGCTCTTAATCCCTATAATATCGAAACGAAGACGCTCATGCCGGGATATCCGCGCGTGCTGCAGGCGCTGCGCAACCCTGTCCCCCGTCTCTTTTTCGATGATCTGCTCGGCGCGCCGGCAACCGTCCTCGAGGCTGAACACGAAGGGCTCGACCTGCTCGTCCTCGACGCGCCGAGCTATTACGACAGACCCGGCGGCCCCTATGTCGACGCACTTGGAAAGGATTACCCCGACAATTGGCGCCGCTTTGCGGCGCTTTCCCTAGCAGGCGCTGAAATCGCCGCCGGCCTGCTGCCGGGCTGGCGGCCGGATCTCGTGCACGTGCACGACTGGCAGACAGCAATGGTGCCGGTCTACATGCGCTACTACCCGACCCCGGAACTGCCGAGCGTGCTGACCATTCACAACATCTCCTTCCAGGGGCAGTTCGGCGCCGACATCTTCCCGGGACTGCGCCTGCCGCCGCATGCCTTCTCGGTGGAAGGCATCGAATATTACGGCGATGTCGGCTTTCTCAAGGGCGGCCTGCAGACATCTCATGTGTTGACCACCGTCAGTCCGTCCTATGCCGAGGAAATCCAGACATCCGCCTTCGGCATGGGGCTCGAAGGCGTGATCGCGAACCGAATCGACAGCCTCTACGGCATCGTCAATGGCATCGATGCCGACATCTGGAATCCCGCCACGGATCAGCACATCCACAACTACAACGGAGGCGCGCTCAGGAACCGGACGCAAAACCGCAAGGATCTGTCCAATCACTTCCACCTGGACGACGACGCAGCGCCGATATTCTGCGTGATCAGCCGCCTGACCTGGCAGAAGGGCATGGACCTCCTAGCCGCAATCGTGGGTGATATCGTTGCCATGGGCGGCAAGCTCGCGATCCTTGGCTCCGGCGACGCCGCCCTGGAGGGCGCCCTGCTTTCCGCCGCTGCGCATCATCCCGGTCGGATCGGGGTTTCGGTCGGCTATAACGAGCCTTTGTCTCATTTGATGCAGGCCGGTTCGGACGCCATCATCATCCCCTCTCGCTTCGAACCCTGCGGGCTGACGCAGCTTTACGGCCTCCGATATGGATGCGTGCCGATCGTCGCCCGCACCGGGGGATTGAACGACACCGTCATTGATGCGAATCACGCGGCCCTTTCGGCAAAGGTGGCGACGGGTATACAATTTGCTCCGGTCACGCAAGAAGCTTTGCTACAGGCCGTTCGCCGTGCAATGCGCCTTTTCGAAGATCAAAAGCTCTGGACCCAGATGCAAAAGCAGGGCATGAAAACGGATGTCTCCTGGGAGAAGAGCGCCGAACGTTATGCCGCCCTCTATTCAAGCCTCGTCTCGAAAGGCATGTGATATCATGATCAAGTCCATCCCAACCAAACCCTATCAGGATCAGAAACCGGGCACTTCGGGCCTCAGGAAGAAGGTTCCGGTATTCCAGCAGGAAAATTACGCCGAGAATTTCATCCAGTCGATCTTCGATTCGCTGGAAGGCTACCAGGGCAAGTGCCTGGTGATCGGTGGTGACGGTCGCTACTACAATCGGGAAGTCATCCAGAAGGCCGTCAAGATGGCCGCGGCCAATGGTTTCGGCAAGGTGATGGTCGGTAGAGGCGGCATTCTCTCGACGCCGGCCGCCTCCCATATCATCCGCAAGTACAAGGCGTTCGGCGGCATCATCCTGTCGGCCAGCCACAATCCCGGCGGCCCCACCGAAGACTTCGGCATCAAGTACAATATCGGCAATGGCGGCCCGGCGCCGGAAAAAATCACCGACGCGATCTTCGCCCGCTCAAAGGTGATCGACAGCTACAAGATCGCCGACTTCCCGGATGTCAACCTCGATCGCATCGGCAAGGAAGAGCTGCCGGGCGGCATGATCCTTTCGGTCATCGATTCGGTCGAGGACTACGCCGCGCTGATGGAAGAACTCTTCGACTTCAGCGCCATCCGCAATCTGATCAGCCTCGGCTTCCGCATCTGTTTCGACGCCATGAGCGCCGTCACCGGCCCCTACGCCAAGGAAATCTTCGAGAACCGCCTTGGCGCCCCTTCCGGTTCCGTGCGCAATTTCATGCCGCTGCCGGATTTCGGCGGCCATCATCCAGATCCCAATCTTGTCCATGCCAAGGAACTCTACGACGAGATGATGGGCGACGATGCCCCGGATTTCGGCGCTGCTTCGGACGGTGACGGCGACCGCAACCTGATTATCGGCAAGGGGATCTACGTGACCCCGTCGGACAGCCTGGCAATCCTTGCGGCCAACGCCAACCTCGCGCCCGGCTATTCCAGCGGCATCGCCGGTATCGCCCGCTCCATGCCGACGAGCGGTGCGGCCGACCGCGTCGCCGAAAAACGCGGCGTTGCGCTTTATGAGACGCCGACGGGCTGGAAGTTCTTCGGCAATCTCCTCGATGCCGGCCTTGCCACCATCTGCGGCGAGGAGAGCGCCGGCACCGGCTCCAACCATGTCCGCGAGAAGGATGGGCTCTGGGCCGTGCTGCTCTGGCTCAACATCCTGGCCATGCGCGGCGAGAGCGTTGCCGACATCGTCAGCCAGCACTGGGCCGCCTATGGCCGCAACTATTATTCCCGTCACGACTACGAGGGTGTCGATACCGATGCTGCAAACGGTCTGATCGCGGCGCTCCGCGCGAAGCTGCCGAGCCTGCCGGGTACCCGTTTCGGTGATCTCACCGTCGCGACCGCCGACGATTTCGCCTATCATGATCCGGTCGACAAATCGGTAAGCGAGCATCAGGGGGTCCGCGTCCTGTTTGAAGGCGGCTCACGTGTCGTCTTCCGCCTTTCCGGCACGGGGACCAGCGGCGCGACGCTGCGCGTCTACATCGAACGATACGAACCGGATTCCACCCGCCATAATCTCGACACGCAGGAAGCGCTCGCCGATCTGATCGCCGCCGCGGAAACGATCGCCGAAATCCGTAGCCGCACCGGCCGTGATGCGCCGACGGTCATAACCTGACCCGGATGCACATGGGAAGGAGCGGGTTGGGACAGGGCGGAGCCACTATTTTTGACACCGGCGTTGATTTCGCCGTGTGGTCGCAGCATGCCACCCAGATCGACCTGTGCCTGTTTGATGAAGCCGGAGACACGGAATACTGCCGCCTGCAGATGGAGCGGGACGACGAACATGTCTACCGGCTCTTCGTCGATGGACTGAAGGAAGGGGCCCGCTACGGCTACCGCGCCGACGGAATCTATGCACCCGATAATGGGTTGTGGTTCGACCCGTCGAAGCTGCTGGTCGACCCCTATGCCAAAGCGTTGGACAGGCCCTTCCGCTACGACCGCCGGCTCGGCATCCATGGAGAAGAGACGGCGGATCTGGTCCCGAAGGCGATCGTCACGCGCGATGCGCCGCTGAAAATCCAAGGCTCGCTCTTCAAGCCCGGTGGCTTTATCTACGAAGTGGCCGTCAGGCCCTTCACCATGCTCCATCCCCATGTGCCGGAGGAAAAACGTGGCACGGTCGCGGCTCTTGCCCATTCGGCCGTTATCGCTCATCTGAAGCATATCGGCGTCGATGCCGTAGAGCTGATGCCGATCATCGCCTGGATCGACGAGCGTCATCTGCCGCCTCTCGGCCTCACCAATGGCTGGGGCTACAATCCGATCGCTTTCATGGCGCTGGATCCGCGCATCGTGCCGGGCGGAATGGCGGAGCTTCGCGACACCGTCGCCGCATTCCACGCCGAAGGCATAGCCGTCATCCTTGATCTCGTTTTCAACCATACCGGCGAAAGCGACCGCTACGGCAGCACCCTCTCCCTACGTGGCCTCGACAATCTCTCCTTCTACCGCCATCAACCCGGCCGCCCGGGAGAGCTCGTCAACGATACCGGCACCGGCAATACGGTTGACTGCGACCACCCCTATATCCGCCGGCTCATCCTCGACAGCCTGCGCCACTTCGTTCTGAATGCCGGCGTCGACGGCTTCCGCTTCGATCTGGCGCCGGTCATCGGCCGTAGAGAGAACGGTTTCGATCCTGACAGCGCGACGCTGCGCGCCATGCTCTCCGACGATATTCTCACCGGCCGCATCATGATCGCCGAGCCTTGGGATATCGGTCCGGGCGGCTATCAGCTTGGCAATTTTCCTTCGCCCTTTCTGGAATGGAACGATCGGGTCCGCGATGATGTTCGCCGATATTGGCGCGGCGACGACTACGGGACCGGACGTCTCGCCACCGCGCTCGCCGGCTCGTCGGACACCTTTTCCAGGCATGGCGCGCAGCAGACCCGCAGCGTCAATTTTCTTGCCGCCCATGACGGCTTCACGCTGAAGGACGTGGTTTCCTACTCCCACAAGCACAACGAGGCCAATGGTGAGGAAAATCGCGACGGACACAATGAAAACTTCACCTGGAACAACGGTGCGGAAGGCCCGACCAGCGATCAGGCCATTTTGAACAAACGGCGAAGTGACGTCATGGCACTGCTTTCCACCCTTTTTGCCACGCGCGGCACGATCATGCTGACAGCCGGCGACGAGGGCGGGCGCACGCAGCGCGGCAACAATAACGCCTATTGCCAGGACAACGACATCACCTGGCTGGATTGGACGGCACTCGACAGAGATCTCGTCGCGCATACGGCATTTCTCTCCGCCGTTCGCCGGCGTTTCTCCGTCTTTTCCGAACTCGGGTTCTTTTCCGGCAATGGCGACATTGAATGGCTCTCGCCCGAAGGCGCGGCGATGACGGTCAGCGAATGGGAAACGCCGTCCCTTTCAGCGCTTGCCATGGTCACGGCAACCGAGGATAGGGATACAGGACGTCGGACGCGTCTCGCCATCCTGTTCAACAGGGCCGATAGGGAACAAGCCTTCAAGCTGCCGCCGTCCAAAACGGCGGGATGGCATCTGCTCGACGCCGCAAAACCCGGAAAGGTTGCTGAGCCGGCCGTTGTGCCGGCCCGCTCCGTCCATTTCCTCATTGAAAATTAATCTTCACCTTCCAACTGTTCCTTTCCTTGTCGCATTCGTCACAAATGCCATGTAAGGCATTGATAGCGACGACTTTTTCAAGAGGGAATCATGGCTGGGGAGATTTCGCTTTCGGATGTGAAGAACCTGGTCGGAACGGAAACCGGCTTGTCCGACTGGATTACTGTCGATCAAACGATGATCGATGCCTTCGCACATGCAACCGACGATCATCAATTCATCCATGTCGACCCCGAGCGCGCCAAGGCGGAATCTCCTTTCGGCGGCACCATCGCCCATGGCTTCCTGACACTCTCGCTGCTGTCGGCGATGAACTACAACGGTCTGCCGAAGATCCGCGAACAGACGATGGGCATCAATTACGGTTTCGACAAGGTCCGCTTCATGTCACCGGTAAAAGCCGGCGCGCGCGTGCGCGGACACTTCATGCTCACGGACGCCCGTTTCCGCGGCGCGGGCATGATGATGCTGACCTACGAAGTCTCGATCGAAATCGAAGGCGAGAAGAAACCGGCTCTCACCGCGACCTGGATTACGATCACGCAATTTGATCCGAAGGATCGCCCCGAGGGGGAATGAGGTCGAGAAGTGTCCCTCATCGATAACGAACAGACGAAGCTCCTCGCCAATGCACTTGATCGCGCTTCGACAGCCTGCTTCACGGTTGGAATTGCCACCCCGATAGCTGGTCTGGTTTATAATATCGGCAATTTCGCAACCCTGTCTGGATTGCAGGTGGGAATTTATATTCTGACTTAGCTTTTAGTCGCCCTTTTCCTACATTATTTGGCGAGACGTACTCTCAAAAGGCTGATCCCATGAACTCATGGTTTTTCGTCTCGGTGGTGCTTCCGGCAATCGTAGCCGCAATCGGCTATCTTGCTGTGCTCTTGCATGAGCGCGAATTGCGTAAACACCGCATCAAACCTGGCAAATAGACAAGCGGGCAGCCTACAGAGCGACTCGACCGCCGATATCGCCCGAAATCGTTGGCACGCCTGATCACCTGCCTTGCGGCAGCAGTTCGTTTATTCCTTCCAACAGCTCTGCAGCATGCCGCGCCGGTCGAGCGAGATGAACCTGGCGCGTTGCTGCTTGCTTCGGAGATAGGGTGCCGAGAACACCGCACTCTTCGGCGCCGAGACTGAAAGCAGGAATGATCTGGCTCGCGAGATTTGGCGAGGCCGCCGTGTCACGCCAAAAGCAAGAACGATCAGTGCGCCGCGTCCTGCGCGGCCTCGGCAAGCAGGCTGAAGGCATAGTCCGAGAAGGACCGCCAGCATTCGACCCGGAACGTGTCATCCTCCGTCCTGAGCAGCACGATCTCCACTTTGCCGAAGACGGTGCGTGAGCAGGCACCGATGGGAAAGACCTCCAGCGAAAGATCCTGCGGGCAGCCGGCCGAAAGCGTTGCTTCCGCACCGGGACCGGAGACGATGATCGCCGTGTTGCGATGGGAAACATCCGTCGCCGAATGCAGCGCGCCGCAACTTGCAAGCATCGCCATCAAGTCGGCGCCCGATTCGTCTATCACCAGCCATTCGTCCGGACCGAGCCAGAGGGCCGAGCGCCCATCGGATCTGCCAGATGTCTTCGGCGTAGCCGGCAATGTCAAGCCGAGCGTTGTCGAAAGGGCGGCGATCGACCCTTCGGGCGCTCTGAGCGAGACCCGGCTCGCCGGGGCGGCGGGCGTGAGGCGCACTGCGACCGAGCCGCCGTGACGGCCCGAAAGCGGCAGAATGCGAATTGCCGAATCAGCCATTGATGCGGCCTCCTTCCTTGTCAAAGAACACGGTGTCAGTCACCTCGACCGCGATCGTCTTGTCGGGCATCGGCACATAGAGCGTCCGGCCAACGCGCGCTCTGCCGTCTGCAATCAGCGCAAAGGCGATCGAACGGCCGAGATTTTCCGACCAATAGGATGACGTGACATGGCCAAGCATGGTCATCGGTTTCGGCTCGCTCGGACTTACGACAATCTGCGCCCCCTCCTCCAGGACCACGTTCGGCTCGCGGGTGACGAGGCCGACGAGTTGCTTGCGCCCCTCCCTGATGAGATCAGGTCGCTTGAGGCCGCGAATGCCGACGAAGTCGGCCTTTTTCTTCGAGACCGCCCAGGAGAGACCGGCATCGTCAGGCGTGACTGTGCCATCCGTATCCTGGCCGACAATGATATAGCCCTTCTCAGCGCGCAGCACATGCATCGTCTCGGTGCCGTAGGCGCAGGCGCCGAGTGGTTCGGCACGCGCCCAAACGGCTTCCCAGACGGACTGGCCATAATCAGCGGGCACGTTGATCTCAAAGCCTATCTCGCCGGTGAAGGAAACACGGAAAAGCCGCGCCGGCACGCCGCAAACCTTGCATTCCGCCACACTCATATGGGGGAAGGACTCATTGGAAATATCCAGTCCCTCAACCAGCGGCGCGACGATCTCGCGCGCCTTCGGCCCCTGAACGGCGATCACCGCCCATTGTTCGGTCGCCGAGGTCAGCCATACCTTCAGATGCGGAAATTCCGTCTGCAGATAGTCTTCCATATGGTTGAGCACACGCGGCGCGCCGCCGGTCGTGGTCGTCACATGGAAGCGATCTTCCGCCAGGCGTCCGACGACGCCGTCGTCATAGACGAATCCATCCTCGCGTAGCATGATACCATAGCGGCAGCGCCCGGGCTTCAGTGTGTCCCAGGCGTTCGTGTAGATCAGATTGAGGAATTCGGCGGCATCCGGCCCGACCACCTCGATCTTGCCGAGCGTGGACGCATCGAAAACCCCGGCAGCCTCGCGCACGGTCCGGCATTCGCGGTTGACCGCCTGATGCATGGTTTCGCCGGCCCTTGGATAGAACCAGGCACGCTTCCAGTTGCCGACATCCTCGAAGACCGCGCCATGCGCCTCTTCCCAAGGATGGATCGGCGTCTTGCGCGCAGGATCAAAGAGCTCGCCGCGCGAATGACTGATCAGCGTGCCGTAAGTTACCGGCGTGTAGGGCGCGCGGAAGGTCGTGAGCCCCACATGCGGAATCTCGCGCCCGAGCATATCGGCGGCGATGGCAAGCCCGTGCATGTTGGAAAGCTTGCCCTGGTCGGACGCCATGCCGTTCGTCGTGAAGCGCTTGATATGTTCGATCGAGTGCATGCCCTCTCGCACGGCAAGCCGGATATCCTTGGCGCAGACATCATGCTGGAAATCGACAAAGGCCTTGGAATTCACCTCTGGCCCTGCGCCTTCACCGCTGCCGATCATGCCCCCGGTCCAGGTGAAAGCCTGTTCACCGGAAAGCGCTATCTTACTGCCCGCGGCCTTTCCGACGGCCTGCGCCGTCAGTTCGCCGGCGGCAAGTGATTCCTCTATCGTCTCCTGCAACCCATCCGTACCATTGCAAGCCCCGACGGAGAGGCAATCCTGCACATAGGTTCCGGGCAGGAAGCGCTG
This sequence comes from Sinorhizobium sp. CB7, assembly GCF_041357635.1. Classification (NCBI taxonomy): domain Bacteria; kingdom Pseudomonadati; phylum Pseudomonadota; class Alphaproteobacteria; order Hyphomicrobiales; family Rhizobiaceae; genus Sinorhizobium; species Sinorhizobium sp. CB7. The sequence goes on along the minus strand of NZ_JAULLL010000005.1, from coordinate 263,111 downwards.
GCTCTCGGCATCGAACTTCACCTTGCCGCGCGATTGCGAGAAGAGATGCACCGACGGCGTCCAGCCCGCCGAAACGAGCATCGCGTCGACCGCGATCTTGCGCGCCGAACCGCCGCCGTTGCGGACAACACTCATCGAGGAGATCCGCAGCCGGCCGGCGGTGTTGATCACCGAATGACCGGCGAGCACCTCGATCCCAAGCGAGCGGGCTTCTGCAAAGACCGCCTCGCCCGGCTTCTGGCGGCAATCAACGATCGCGGCAATCGCCACACCCGCCCTCTTCAGATCGAAAGCGGCCTCATAGGCCGAGTCATGAGCGGTATAGACGCCGACCTTGGCGCCGACGGCAACGCCATAATGATTGAGATACATCCGCGCGGCCGAGGCGAGCATGATGCCTGGGCGGTCATTGTTCGGGAACACCATATGGCGCTCGATAGCACCGGTCGCGAGAATCACCCGTTTGGCGCGGACCTGCCACAGCCGTTCGCGCGGGAGATCGCGGCCGGGCCTTGCCAGATGATCGGTGACGCGCTCGGCGAGTCCGATAAAATTGTGATTGTAGTAGCCGAAGGCGGTCGTGCGGATCAGCACCTGCACATTGGTCATCGCCTTCAGCCTGGTGACCGTCTTCTGAACCCAGTCATAGCCATCGATGCCGTCGATCCTCACGCCGGCGTCAAAGCGTAGCGCGCCGCCCGCCTCCGATTGCTCATCGCAGAGGATGACCTTGGCGCCTGCTTCGGCTGCTGCGAGTGCCGCGCAGAGGCCGGAAATGCCGGCGCCGACGACAAGCACGTCACAATGGGCGAAACGGCTGGCATAATGGTCGGGATCGTCCTCCGTCGGAGCTACGCCGAGACCGGCGGCCCGGCGGATGAAGGGTTCGTAGACATGTTTCCACGCCTTTCTCGGCCACATGAAGGTCTTGTAGTAGAAGCCGGCGGCGAAAAAGGGCGAGAGCAGATCGTTGACGCTGCCGGCATCGAAAGCGAGCGTCGGCCAACGGTTCTGCGATTTTACGATCATGCCATCGAAGACCTCCTGCACGGTCGCGCGCACATTCGGCTGCTTGCGCGCGGAATCGCGGGAAATATCGAGCAGCGCATTCGGCTCTTCGGCACCGGCGGAAAGGATTCCGCGCGGCCGGTGATACTTGAACGAACGGCCGACAAGGTGAATGCCGTTGGCAAGCAGTGCTGAGGCGACGGTATCGCCCTCGAGCGCCGTATAGCTCTTGCCGTCAAAGGTGAACCGGGCGGTCCGGGCGGGCGTCAGGCGTCCCTTGCCGGCGATACGATTTGCGCCGCTCATTGCGCCTCTCCTTCCAGAGCCTCATAGGTCTCGATTTCGGCGCTCGTCACGGGACTGGGATTGAGATCGGGTTTCGGCTCGCCCGCCTTGTATGTCGAAAGAAATTTGTCACTGACTGTATCGCGCGCGGCGTTGAAGAAGCGTCCGCAGCCGTGGATATGGCGCCAGCGCTCGAAGATTAGCCCCTTGGGGTTGTCGCGCAGGAAGAAGAATTCCTCAAACGCCTCATCCGAGATCGAAGCGATGTCCGCGGGCCGCACAATGTGAGCGTCCCCGGCATTGCGGAATTCGAGCTCGGAGCGCTCTTCCTGGCAGTATGGGCAATAGATCAGCAGCATGTCTTACCCGTCTTGGAACTCTGATCCGGTGACATCCGTCCCGGAAGGTTGATCATGAGGAGAACGGCCGCAAGCATCAGTGCGCCACCGCCGCAGCCGCTGCCTCGTCGATCAGACGGCCGGTCCGGAAGCGCTCCAGCGTCAGACCCGCATTGAATTTGTGCGGCTCGTCGCGGGCGATCAGATGCGCGAAGAGATTTGCCGAACCCGGCGTTGCCTTGAAGCCGCCCGTTCCCCAGCCGCAATTGACATAGAGGCCCGGAACCGGTGTTTTCGACTGGATCGCCGAACGGTCCGGCGTATTGTCGACGATGCCGCCCCAGGAGCGCATCATCTTGACGCGCCGGAACATCGGGAAGAGTTCGCAGATGGCATCGAGCGTATGCGTGATGATCTGCAGCCCTCCGGTCTGGGAATAGGAATTGTATTGATCCGTTCCGGCGCCGATAACGAGTTCGCCCTTGTCGGACTGCGAGATATAGGCATGCACCGTGTTCGACATGACGACGCAGGGAAAGATCGGCTTCAGCGGCTCGGAAACGAGCGCCTGCAACGGGCTCGATTGCAGCGGCACGCGCACACCCGCCATCTGCATGATGACGCTGGTGTGGCCGGCGGCCGACACGCCGATCTTTTTCGCGCCGATGAAGCCGCGCGTGGTGTCGACGCCGGTCACACGCCCGTCCGGCCCGCGGCGGATGCCCGTCACCTCACAATTCTGGATGATATGCACGCCGCGGTCCGAGGCTGCCCGGGCAAAACCCCAGGCGACGGCGTCGTGCCGTGCCGTGCCGCCGCGCCGCTGCAGGGCCGCGCCGTTGATCGGGTATCGTGCCGTTTTTGAAATGTCGAGCGGCGGGCAATAGGCTTTCGCCTGTTCCGGCGTCAGCCACTCATTGTCGATGCCGTAGAGCCGGTTGGCGTGAATGTGCCGCTTCAGCGACTGCTGGTCGTGAATATTGTGCGAGAGCATCATCACGCCGCGCGGCGAATACATGACATTGTAGTTGAGATCCTGTGACAGCCCTTCCCAGAGCTTCATGGAATGCTCATAGATGTGCATGCTCTCTTCATAGAGATAGTTCGACCGGATGATGGTCGTGTTTCGGCCGGTATTGCCACCGCCGAGCCAGCCCCTTTCCAGGACGGCGACATTGGTGATGCCGTGTTCCTTGGCAAGGTAATAGGCAGCACCCAGCCCGTGCCCGCCGGCCCCGACAATGATGACATCATATTCTTTCCGGGGTTCGGGCGAGGTCCATTGGAGCTCCCAGCCCTTATGGCCACGCATGGCCTCGCGGACCACAGCAAAGACCGAGTATTTGCGCATTCGCCTTCAACTCCTCAAGGAAAGCCTCATCGGATGGGGCAATACAAATCGCAAATCGATTTCCGACACAACGTTTCTTTTGCGACGCATTGAAGCGCGTCTTTCGACACTGAATAGATAGACGGCGGCGAGCGCACTTTTCTCCCCCAAAGGCAAACTCCGATATGGACTTTGACGAGCCGATCTGTTATCCCGCTCTACCAATCGCAAGGTCACAGGCCTCGCGAACGTTATTCTTTTCGCCTCTGACCGCTTGTTTCCGGAGGCGAGGACAACTCAAAACCAAAGGAACGGGATTCACGTGCAGGTACTAGTCCGCGATAACAATGTCGACCAGGCTCTCCGCGCTCTCAAGAAGAAGATGCAGCGCGAAGGTATTTTCCGCGAAATGAAGATGCGCGACTACTATGAAAAGCCGTCGCAGAAGCGTGCGCGCGAAAAGGCGGAAGCTGTTCGACGTGTTCGCAAGCTGGCTCGCAAGCGCGCACAGCGCGAAGGCCTGGTTGCACGCTAATCGCGATCCGTCGTTTTTTCGACGTTTTCGGATGTATGTCTGGCGGGGGCGAGTCGTTCGCCGCCGCCTTTTTTGATTTGCCGCGCAGCTTGGCGGGTGGCGAAATCAGACATGATGCATGGGGAAGCAAGCCCGAATGGCCGTCACGACATTTCAATCCACGCACTCTTCGAACATGACCCCTTATCGTGCGAAGAGCCGCATTGCCGTTCTTCCGGTTCTGGCCGTACTTACCGCCTTCAGTCTGGCGGGATGCCAGAGCAATACGACCGATGCCGTGATCCGCATCGACAAGGCTCAGGGCTCGGAAGAGAATATTGCGTCCCTGACCTCGGTCATTAACGCCAATCCGCAGAATCCCGAAGGCTACAACGTCCGCGGCTCGGCTTATGGCCGCGCCGGTGAGTTCAGCCGCGCACTTGCGGATTTCAATCAGGCGATTCAACTCAATCCGCGCTTCTATCAGGCCTATGCCAACCGTGCCCTCGTCTATCGCAACATGGGCAAGCAGAACGAAGCCGTCGCCGACTACAATGCAGCACTGCAGATCAATCCGAACTACGATGTTGCCTATATCGGCCGCGGCAATGTCTATCGCCTTGCCGGCCGCGACAACGATGCCTTCAACGATTTCAGCAAGGCTATCCAACTCGGAACGACGGATGGCCGCGCCTATCACAATCGCGGCCTGCTCTATCAGAAGCGCAACCAGCAGGCGCAGGCGATCGACGACTTCTCCAAGGCGATCTCCCTCTCGCCGAATTCGCCCGAACCCTATAACGGCCGCGGTATCTCCTATATCGCCACGAACGACGATGAGAACGCCTTCGCTGACTTCAATCACGCGATCGAGCTGAACGACAAGATTGCCGAATCCTGGGCCAACCAGGCGCTCGTCTATGAACGGCGCGGCGACATGGCAAAGGCTGCGCGCTCCTATGCGCATGCCGTCGGCCTTGATCCGAAATATCAGCCGGCAAAGGACGGCCTCGCCCGCACGCGCGGCGCCGCTCCGACCACCAATACTGCCAGCGTCAACGCCGGCTGACCGGGAAAGGCGGACACCGACCGTGTCCGTCCAACGGGAACTCTCCGGTCATCGGCATTTCGTTCGACCTGCGATCACAAGCCGCGATCCACCGCCTGCAAGGGCAGACATGCAACAATGACTATGAATTGGCGGCGCGTGAAATTTTCAGATATTGCAAGTGTTTGCAGCGATCCCTAACATATCTGACATCAATAGCAGGCTATCTTGAGTTATGTGGGGGCGTTCGGCATGACGGCGAAAACTCTTCCTCTTGGCTTTGTTGATGCCGGCGAAAGCCGGCTGCCGCGGCCGCATTCCGTCTGTCGCGCACACTGAAGGTGCGGATGAAAAGACTGCGGCTATTTCCCAAGGCGCCGATCGGCGCATATCTGATCGCGATGGCTGTTGCCATCGCGCTGCCGATCTTTGCCTTCGTTGCCCTGCTCCTGCTGCAGCTCGAGAACAACCAGCGCGATGCGCTGAAAGGGGACACGGTGCAGGATGCCGTAGCACTTGCCCGCGGCGTCGACAGGCAGCTCCAGGACATGGCGACGACGCTGCGCCTGCTTTCCACGTCTCCCGAACTGGAGCAGGGAGACATGGCCGGCTTTCATGCGCGAACGGAAACGGTGCTGAGATCGGATTCACTCTTTGTCCTCCTGGTCGATGAGGACGGCAATCAGAAGCTGAACACAAGGCTTCCTTATGGAAGCCCGCTCGGCAAGATGGCGAACATTCCCGCACTGCAGTCGGCATTGAAGTCGGGCAGGATCGAAGCTTCCGACGTCTTTGTCGACACCATCGGCAAGAGGTGGGTTTTCAACGTCGCGCTTCCGATGGGTTCGTCTCCCGCCGGTGCTGCGCTGATCGTGACCCAGGACGCACAGCAGCTCAGTTCGATCGTCGCGAACGAGAACCTGGCACCGGGATGGTCCGCGGCGATTCTCGACAGCTCCGGCCACGTGGTGGCCGCAAGCGGCCCCGCGACGATGGAGCAGGGTGCCCCTTTTAACCCGCAAATCCTCCCACATCTGATCGCCTCGCGCGGTGTCTTCGAAGATCAGAAGATCCTGCCCCAGGGTTTGCTGGCCTATGCTCAAATCCCCGGCTGGTCGTGGAAGACGGTCGTCTGGGGACCGGTTGCTTCCGCCCAGGCATCGATCATGAGCACATGGCGCTTCCTGATCTATGGCGGTCTTGCGCTGCTGGCCATCGCGATCTTCGCCGCCTATATCGTCGCCCGACAGGTGCGCTCGACCATCCGCAGCATCGCCGACATGGCCGACCGGCTCGGCCAGGGCGAGATTGTCGCACCGATCGAAACGAGCGTTATCGAGGCCAACCAGGTGGCGGTGGCGCTTTCCAATGCGTCATTCGATCGAAGCCAGACTGAAGATCGCCTGCATTTCGTCATGCACGAACTCGTGCATCGGACAAAGAACCTTTTGACCCTCGCCCAGGCCATGACCCGTCAGCTCGGTAAGCAGGCCGAAACCGTCGATCAGTTTCAGGCTGCCGTCACCGATCGCCTTGAAGGACTGGCGCGCTCCATCGAGATTCTGACCCGTGAACAGTGGGCTGGCGCCTCGCTCTGTCGCGTCATAGACATCCATCTCGCAGCCTTTCCGGAATCGGCCGAACAGATAGAAATCGAAGGTCGCGATTTCCTGCTCAAGCCGGAGGCAGTCCAAAATCTCGGACTGGCGCTGCACGAATTGGCAACGAATTCGATCAAATACGGCGCCCTCTCCGTGTCCGAAGGACGTGTCCGCATCACCTGGCAGGATGTTCAGGAAGACGGCAGCGAACCGATGATCCGATTGAGTTGGACGGAAAGCAACGGACCACTGGTCGAGACGCCGTCGCGCACCGGTTTTGGTACCACCGTCATCAAGACCCATGCGGCCGCCGCCTTCAGCGGAACCGTGCAGATCGACTTTCTGCCGGAAGGACTCGTATGGATTCTGACGGCGCCACGCAGCGCGCTCGGGAAAAAGTAGCCCGGAAAGTTGTTGAAATTCCTCTTTTTCGGCATGTCTCAGCCTCGTTCGGCAGGCGTTCTTCGATCGCGCGCCGGAACATTCAAAGAGGGCGCCCGTTTCCGATAGAGACACCAAAGGAGGAAAGATCATGCTGAAACACTCGATGATCGCGGCGACCGTCGCGGCCGCAGCAGCGTGGGCTTCGCCGGCGGGCGCGGACAATTACGTGGCCCTTGGTCGGCTTGTCTGCGGATCGGAAGGCGGCACCGGGTTCGTCTTCACCTCTCAGAAGAACCTTACCTGCACCTATACGCCGGCAGGCGGCGGACCGGTCGCTATCTATGCCGGCAAGGTCGAAAAGTTCGGTCTCGATATCGGTCAGACGGGCAAGAGCGTCATGATATGGCAGGTTCTCGCCAAGACTGGAACGCCGGTCAGCGAATATGCGCTCGCCGGAGAATATTTCGGTGTCGGTGCCGATGCCAGCTTCGCGGCCGGCGCCGGTGCCAAGGTGATCGCAGGCGGCACCAACAAGGCCTTCATGCTGCAGCCGCTCAATGTACAGATACAGGAAGGCCTCAACATCGCCGTCGGCGTCGACAAGATGACGCTGGCACCGGGCGAAATCTGATCCGATCGTGACGCCTGCGGATCGATGGAAGCATTCGATCGGTAAGCCTCAAAAGAAATCCGTCCCGGCCAACGGCCGGGACGTAAGGAATGTGGCTCTGGAGCGAGACGCTTAATCCGCCATCGCCTTGACGATTTCCTCGGTCATCTTCTTGGCGTCGCCAAGCAGCATCATCGTGCCATCCTTGTAGAAGAGCGTATTGTCGATGCCGGCATAGCCGGAACCGAGCGAACGCTTGACGAAGAGGCAGGTCTTTGCCCTGTCGACGTCGAGGATTGGCATGCCGTAGATCGGCGAGGTCTTGTCGTCACGTGCCGCAGGATTGGTGACGTCGTTGGCGCCGATGACATAGGCGACGTCGGCCTGCGCGAACTCCGAATTGATGTCCTCGAGCTCGAAGACCTCGTCATAGGGCACGTTCGCCTCGGCGAGCAGCACGTTCATATGACCCGGCATGCGGCCCGCCACGGGATGGATCGCATATTTCACCTCGACGCCGTGCGCCTTCAGCCTGTCGGCCATCTCGCGCACCGCATGCTGCGCCTGCGCCACCGCCATGCCGTACCCTGGCACGATGACCACCTTCGAGGCATTGGCCATCAGATAGGCGGCGTCCTCCGCCGAACCGAGCTTGACCGTGCGGTCGACATGATCGGCAGGCCCGGAAGAGATCTCGCCGCCAAAGCCGCCAAGAATGACCGAAATGAAGGATCGGTTCATCCCCTTGCACATGATGTAGGAGAGAATGGCACCCGAAGAGCCGACCAGCGCGCCGGTGATGATCAGCGCCAGATTGCCGAGCGTAAAGCCGATGCCTGCGGCCGCCCAGCCGGAGTAGGAATTCAGCATCGACACGACGACCGGCATGTCCGCGCCGCCGATCGGGACGATCAACAGGACACCGAGAGCAAGCGCAAGCACCACGACGGCCCAGAAGTCGAAGTGGCTTTCTGTCACCGCGAGCCCGGCGATGAAAAGCACGATCAGCGCCAGCAGGGCGATATTGATGAAGTGCCGGTAGGGCAGCAGGATCGGCTTGCCGGACATGCGCCCGTCGAGCTTCAGGAAGGCGATGATCGAACCGGTGAAGGTCAGGGCGCCGATCGCGACCCCGATGGCCATTTCTATGCGCGCTTCGGTGTGGATCGATCCGTTCTGACCGATGCCGAAGGAGGCCGGCGCATAGAGTGCGGCCGCCGCGACCAGCACGGCAGCAAGGCCGACCAGAGAATGAAATCCGGCGACGAGCTGCGGCATGGAGGTCATCGGGATGACGCGGGCGATATAGGCCCCCGCCCCGCCTCCGATGGCGAGCCCGAGGATGATCAGCACGAGGCCGCCGAAAGAGGGCGTTCCCAGCATCAGGGTCGTGGCGATGGCGATGGCCATGCCGATCATGCCGTAGAGATTGCCCCTGCGGCTGGTGGCCGGATGCGACAATCCACGCAACGCCAGGATGAAAAGCACGCCTGAAACAAGATAAAGGAAAGCAGCGATATTGGTCATGATGCGGCCGTTCTCACTTTTCCTTCTTCCGGTACATCGCCAGCATGCGCTGGGTGACGAGGAAGCCGCCGAAGATGTTGACCGAGACGAGCACGAGCGCGAAGAAGCCGAAGCCGGTGGCGATCCCGCTTGCCGAAATGCCGACGGCGAGGAGCGCGCCGACCACGATGACGGAGGAAATCGCGTTGGTGACCGCCATCAGTGGCGTATGCAAAGCTGGCGTCACCGACCAGACGACGTAATAGCCGACGAAGATCGACAGCACGAAGATTGCAAGCTGAAATACGAAGGGATCGATCGCGCCGGCCGTCGCCGCACCCGCGGCTTCCGGTGCCTGTGCTGCAGCGCTCATGACGGCCGTCACCGCCTGATCGAGCTGTTGCAGCGCTTTGTCCATTGCCTCACTTGCCATCAGTTATCCCCCTTCTTCGCACCGCCAAAGGCCGGATGCACGACATTGCCCGCGTGGGTAAGCATCGTCGCCTTGATCAACTCATCCTCGAGATTGAGGGCGAGTGCTTTCGTCTCCTTGTTCACCATCGTCTCCAGGAAGGTGACGAGGTTCTTGGCGTAGAGCAACGAAGCGCTCGCGGCAACGCGACCCGGCAGATTGGCGTAACCGATGACCTTGACACCATCGACATCGGCAATTTTGCCGGCTTTGACGCCCTCGATATTGCCGCCGCGCTCGACGGCAAGATCGACCGCAACCGCTCCCGGCTTCATTGATCTCAGCATCTCGCGGGAGACGAGCCTCGGCGCCGGCCGGCCCGGAATGAGCGCCGTCGTGATGACGATGTCCTGCTTGGAGATGTGCTCGGCGACCAGCGCCGCCTGCTTCGCCTGGTATTCCCTGGACATTTCCTTGGCGTACCCGCCGGCCGTCTCGGCAGCCCTGAACTCCTCGTCCTCGACGGCGATGAACTTGGCGCCCAGCGAGGCAACCTGCTCCTTGGCGGCGGGTCGCACATCGGTCGCCGAAACCGCCGCCCCGAGGCGACGGGCGGTTGCGATCGCCTGCAGGCCGGCAACGCCGGCGCCCATGACGAAGACCTTTGCTGCGGGAACAGTGCCGGCGGCCGTCATCATCATCGGCATGGCGCGGTCATAGGCTTCGGCAGCCTCGATTACCGCTTGGTACCCTGCGAGATTTGCCTGCGAAGAAAGAACATCCATGGACTGCGCGCGCGTGATGCGCGGCATCAGTTCCATCGCGAAGCTCGACAATCCCGCCTGGGCCATGGCGGCGATGGCATCGTCATTGCCGTAGGGATCCATGGTGGCAATGACGATCGCGCCATTCTTATAGTGAGCGATCTCGGCCTCCGTCGGACGGCGCACCTTGAGGATCGCATCGGCGGATGCCAAATCCTCGGTCGCACCGATCCGAGCTCCCGCAGCCTCGTATTCCGTGTCCGGAATGCGCGACAGCTTACCCGCACCCGCCTCAACGACGACCTCGAGGCCGAGGCCTCTCATTTTCCTGACGGTTTCCACGGAAGCGGCAACGCGCGTCTCGTCGGCGACCGTTTCCTTCGCGATAAAAACAATATTACCCAACTGCCCCTCCCTGGGTCAGACAAAAACCACGACGGGAATATTCCCGGAATGGCGCCCGCTTGTGGGATTACTGTCCGTTTCCCAAGCGGAAACGGCTAAAGCGGGAAGCCGAAAAGTGTGCGCGGCTTTCGGCTGACATCCCGCTCTAACTTTTGATTAGTGACGGATTCAGATTTGAGGTCGAATCGACCTGAAATCACCCCGCTCTAGCGCAGCAGGAAGAAGCCAATGATGGAAAAGACGATGAAGAGAAGTAAGCCGCCTAAAAAGCCGGCGCCGCCAAAAAAGCCCGCCGTCATGGCAAGGAGCAGCGCGGCAAGGATTGCTGACCCGTATTTGGCGCCGTTGATGAACATGTTATAGGTCTTTTCATGTTCCCTGTAGTCCATCGGCGCGCCGGTCTCGACGGGTCCGGTAGGCGGATGTTCGGCCATAGATCTGTCTCCCCTGAATTACCCTCGGCCGATCGCGGCAATACCGCCCGGCCACCCTGAATCCCTACGGAAAACCTTCGATCCCCGAAGGCGATTTCCATAGTGCACGACTTACACAAAGCGGCGCAAAAGCGCAATGCACGACGATGCCGCAGCTCTCGACGGCCAGTGATCGGCCGCCCCAAGCGGCGCCATTGCACCAGGAACTCATCCGGCTTCTCAACGGCAGGAAGGCCAAGCCGGATGCCGGCGCCCATACGCTTCCGAGCTGTGAGGCCGACACGAGACTGATTCGGACCGGCGCCTACCGACGGATCCGAAGAATGGTTGCTCGCGTGTCCAGAAAACAGCTTGCGCGAGAATTCCTGTAGCGCTACAGCGCTAACCTCGCTGGGGTCACTTCATGAAATATATGATTATATTAGCATTATTCGCTATTTTGTTTATTACTACCTATAATTTCCTTGGGCTCGATATAAAGTATATCGTCTATGTGATCCTTCTTGTCCTCGTGTGCATCTTGGGCATGTTCGTCCGCTCGGCCTGGCGCGAAGACGACTGATCTTGATCTTCGCCCGCGAGTGTCGTGGATACGGCATTGAAGTGACATCACTTGGACGCAGGAATATGCTCTTAAATTATAGAGTTCGATGGTCCTCTGCGTGTCCGATTGAAAGCTCACAGCTAAGCAATTTCAGGAAAAGTGCGAAGCGGTTTTCCGTCCGGAGTTGCGTAAAAACAAAAAGTTAGAGCGGTTTAGCGTTTCCATGAAAGCTGAAACGCTTTAGGTCTAAAGAGGTAGCTCTACACCGAGGCTACCGGCCGGAACAAAACGCGCAGTCGGAACGATCGTCAGTGGCGGCAATGTATCGTTCTGCTTACGGGAGAACATCAGGCGCCGCTCGCTGGCATTGGAGATGAAGAAGGGAAAGCGCGTAAGAAGCGTGCGGCCGACCTCTTTCGTATTGGTTGCCATCAGCGTCAATTCGATATTGTATTTGCCGCGATTCTTCTGCGGCGGCACGAGCACCTGCGCGTAGAAAACGCGCCGGTAGAAGGCGGCATGCTGGGGGCTGACGAGTTGCAGCACCCGGTCAGAATCGAAATAGGCCGCTGCCATGATAGCGATCCTGAGCGTCAGGTAGGGAATCGCAGGCATTTCCCGCATGATTTCAGGATCGGCGGCAAAGCGCACCGGATCGATCAGCGACAGGCCGGCATCGAGCAAGGCATCGATCTCGTTCGGAAATATGGAGCGGGTCGAGCTGACGCGATGGTCGGGCGTTATATTGTGGATGCGCACCGTACTGATCAGCCGTTCGTCATAGTAGACGCCGAAGACATAGGCATGGTCATCGAAATCGATATCATCGATAAGCTTGGACCCGCTGAGCGGCAGAATATCGGCGAGTTTGTAGGCCTTGTATCGGATGCGCGCGACATCCTCCATATCCTCGCCACTCTCGATCCGTCGATATTCCACATGGTCGAGCACTGACATTAATTTGTCTGAAAAGCTGCTTTGTAAATTTTCTGAATAACTCATACCCGCCGTCCGTTACGGTTAATGAATTATTAATGCGTCGCCCATTTGGGGTAGGCAATATTTCTTGAGGACTTTACTCAAAAACCTTCTGTTAAGGTTAATGGCATGCCGTTGTGCGTTTCAAAGCACTCGCTGGCAGCAGCTTTGCGGCAACGGCATGCATGAAACAACAGCCTGAAGCCTGTCGCGTGAATCCGTTTTACGCGACAGGCTTCAGGGCGACATTCCTGCGCCGGCGTGGAGGCTGCTTCTTGCTCAAGGTTTCCGCCATCTCCAGGATTTTCTGAGACGCGACCGGCGGCGAAAAGACGTAACCCTGAATGTAATCGGCGCAGTCATATTTGTTGATCAGCGCCAGTTGGTCCTGCGTTTCCACGCCCTCGACGACGATCTGCAGGCCGAGTTCGCGCGAGAGGTTCACCGTGCCGCGCAGCAGCTTGAACCGGCGCGCATCCTCGACGATGTCACGGACGAAGGACCGGTCGATCTTGACGATGTCGACGGGCAGCGAATCGAGATAGCTGAGACTGGAGAATCCTGTCCCGAAATCGTCGATGGCGATGGTGATACCCCGGGAACGCAAATCTGCCAGGATCGCACGGACCGCGACGAATTCATCGACTAGGCAGCTTTCCGTCACCTCGAGATGCAGCCGCGACGGCTCCAGTCCGGAAACCTCGAGCGCGGCGACCACCGTGGCGACGATGTCGGGATTGCGCAGGTCTTGCGCCGACAGGTTCACCGAAACTGCCAGCGGCAGGGGCCATGTGGCGCAGTCCCGGCATGCCTTGTTGATCATGAAACGGGTGATGCCGGAAACGATGCCCATTTCCTCGGCGATCGGAATGAAGACATTTGGCGGTATTGTTCCCTTCTGGGGATGCGTCCAGCGTGAAAGTGCCTCGCAGCATTCGATGCGCGATCCGTCCGGCTTGAACATCGGCTGATAAACTGGATGCAGGCCACCGTTCTCTACGGCGTCGCGCAGATCGTCCTTGAGCTTCTGGCGTTCGACATAGCGCGCATCCATCTCCGCCTCGAAAGCGGTGCAGCTTCCCCTCATGCGCGACTTTGCCTCGAACAGTGCAAGGTCCGCCTTGATCTGCCATTCTTCCAGGCGCGCCTCGCCGGCGTCGTCGATCAAATAACCGCAGCTGAAGGAAACTCTGAAGGTATTGCCGTCGACCGCGTAGCTGCCGGCCATGCCTCCGTGAACGGCGCGCATCCTTTCATCAAGGGCCGCCTCGCCTTCCGCCGGGAAAAACAGGACGAACTGGTCACCCATGAGCCTTGCGATGAGCACGCCGTCACCGGCCTGTCCTTTGAGCCGGTCTGCGATCTTGACGAGAAGGCGATCTCCCGTGATGTGGCCCTTCATGTCGTTGACATGCTTGAAGCCGTCGATATCGAGAACCATGAACCCGATTGAGTCACCGCCGGCGCGCGTGGCCAAGCTCTCCTTTACCAGCTCGGCGAAATACTCTCGGTTCGGCAGACCGGTCAGGGCATCGTATCGCGCCATGTGCAAAATCTTGCGCTCCGCATCAATGCGGCTCGTCACGTCCTCGAAGATAAGGACGACGGAGCCGTCCGCGCGCCGATTGGCGGAAAACTCCAGGAAGAGATCGTCCCTGAACTGGATAAGCGAACGCGAAAGCGTACCATCCACCAACTGTGTCAGCTGCCGTTGGATGAGGCCGGAATCATGAATGAAGGCATGGCGCGCGCCATAACGCAGGACGACATCGAGATCGCAGTCCTTCAACCGGTCCTGATCGGATAGATCCAGGAGCTCGCAGGCCCGCCGGTTCACGACCACGATCCGGTTGTTGGCATCGAGCATGAATAGGCCATGCGTCATATTGTTGAGTGCGGTGTCGAACCGGTCGGCGATAATGCCGATCTCCCGGGACACGAGCACCTTGTTGTAGAGGAACTCCCGCACGCCATTTGCCATCGTCCGCGTCGTCAGCACGAAAGGCACGAGCAGGACCGAAAGCAGCGTCATGTAGAAGTCGCCGAGCAGCAGACAGCCGAGGATGATCGGCACACTCGCCGAAATCGTCTGGAGATTGACTGCGATGGGCGAACCGAAATTGCGGCCGACAACCGAGACCATGGAGGCCATCGTCACCGAAATGCAGACGAGCTCGGCGAACGGATCCTGAAGGACAAAGATCGCATAGCCGCTTCCGATGCCGAGAACGCTCGTGGTCGCGACACCGCCGTAGAGATAACGCCGTTCCCACCGCGCGATCTCTTGGCGTTCCATCGTCTCCTTGTCAGCGACGTCGAACCGGTGGAACCAGTAGATCCGATAGCCGCAGATGGCGCAGAAGACGGCCGTAAGATAAAGATAGAAGAACGCACCCGATTTTGAGTAAACCGCTATATAGGTAATGATATGGACGATCATTCCCGTAAAGAGAGTCTTACGGTTACCATATAGAGAACTCACGAACGACAGATAGACGTCTGTCGGAACCGTGCTAGAGTTCGGCGGCTTCATCCATCGTTTCCCTTGTGCGGGCAGTACGATAAAAGAAACTCTTTAAAAATTGATTTCTTGATTCCTATACATTCGGCCGAATTTTCTAGAATTTTCCCGTAATCCTGAGGTATTTATTGCGCTTTTTGCATCTTTTCGCTGCAAAAAAGAACGAAGCCATTTCAGCGTGCATCACCGATGGCCGTGCCACCGTCGACAACAGAGAGGCGAATAAGACTAAGATCGTAGAAGGCCGATTCATTCTTCCAATTTCGGGGACGCTGTTCTACATCCTCTGCAAGGGGAACAAAAAATAAAATAAGGGGAGGAGAATGCCGGTTTTTTTGACCGTCAGCCGGCTGATCGACTCGATCAGCCAATTCGTGGGTAAGCTTTCCGAATATATGGTCTTGCTCTGCTGTCTGATCAGCGCCGGAAACGCAATCGTCCGCTATTCCTTTAATTACAGTTCGAACGGCTGGCTTGAGATCCAATGGTATCTCTTCGCCTTCGTCGTCGTCCTGGGCGCCTCGCACGCGCTCCGGATGAACGAGCATGTTCGCGTCGATCTGGTCTATGGTTCGGTTTCCGAAAAAGCCAGGATCTGGATCGACATCATTGGCCTCCTTGTCTTCCTGCTTCCCGCCTGTATCTATCTGACCTGGCTTTGCTGGCCCTATTTCATCACTTCCTTCCATCAGCATGAAATGTCGGGCAATGCCGGCGGCCTCATCCGCTGGCCGGTAAAGCTCATCCTCGTCCTCGGCTTCGCGCTGCTTTCGCTTCAAGGTGTCTCCGAACTGATCAAGCGCATCGCTGCCCTGACCGGCCATATCGAGCTGAACACGAATTACGAAAAGCCTCTGCAGTAAGCCGGCGGGGAGGATCTGCCTTTGTTTGACTTCGGTATCATTCCGCCGGCGATGTTCCTGGGCATGGTCATTTTCATGCTCTACGGATTTCCGGTCGCCTTCTCTCTTGCGGCCGTCGGGCTGTTCTTCGGCCTCATCGGCATTGCCACAGGCCATTTCAGCGAGGTTTTCCTGCAGGCGCTGCCGCTCAGGATCTTCGGTATCGTCTCGAACGATCTCCTGCTAGCCATCCCCTTTTTCACCTTCATGGGCGCCATACTCGAACGTTGCGGACTTGCCGAGGATCTGCTCGAAGGCACCGGCAAGCTCTTTGGGGCCGTTCCCGGAGGCCTCGCCTATGCGGTGATCCTCGTCGGCGCCGTACTCGGTGCCATCACCGGAACGGTTGCGGCGTCCGTCATCACCATGGGCGTGATTTCATTGCCCATCATGTTGCGCTACGGTTACAGTCCCCGTCTTGCCACCGGCGTCATTGCGGCGTCCGGAACGATTACCCAGCTCATTCCGCCGTCACTTGTCCTCGTCGTGCTCGCCGACCAGCTCGGGCGTTCGGTTGGCGACATGTATCTCGGCGCTATCGGCCCGTCGATCATCCAGGTCGCGATCTTCCTGCTCTACGTGCTGGGGCTTTCGATCATGAAGCCGGGCTCGATGCCGCCGCTGCCGAAGGAGGTGCGCGGCGAATTAAGCATGGTCCTGCTGATGAAGGTTCTGGCCGGGATAATTCCCTCCATCGTTCTCATCTTCCTCGTTCTTGGCACCATCTTCATGGGCCTTGCCACGCCGACGGAAGCCGGAGCGCTTGGCGTCGTCGGTGCCATGCTGCTCGCCGCCCTGCACGGGCGCCTGACCTGGCCGCTCGTCCGCGAGGCGATGCGTTCGACAACGCACATTACATCGATGGTAGTGATGATCCTGATTGGCTCGACCTGTTTCAGCCTGGTCTTCCAGGGCATGGATGGTTCGCGCTGGATCGAGCACATGCTGTCCGGTATTCCCGGCGGCCCCGTCGGGTTCCTGATCTTCGTCAATATCTTCATCTTCGTCCTGGCCTTCTTTCTCGATTTCTTCGAGATCGCCTTCATCGTCATTCCGATGCTGGTGCCGGTCGCTTCCAATCTCGGCATCGACCTGATCTGGTTCGGCGTTTTGATCTGTGTGAACATGCAGACGAGCTTCATGCATCCGCCCTTCGGCTTTGCACTCTTCTATCTGCGCAGCATCGCCAGCCGCGACGTGAGGACCTCCGATATCTACATGGGCGCCCTTCCCTGGGTCGCCATGCAGCTTCTGCTGGTTGCGATCGTGATCTTCTGGCCGCAATCGGTAACCTACTGGCTTGACAGGGGTCCGAAGGTGGATCCGAACTCCATCAAGATCGAAGTCCCCGGCTTCGGCAACGGGCTTTCCTTGCCGCCGCCTGGTGGCAGCGCCGCGCCTCAGATCCCCGGCTTGACGCTGCCTTCACTGAACGGCCTGCCAGGCCCGGCGCCGGCTCCAAACGCTGCGCCGCCCGATCTCAGTCAGCCACCAGCGACCAGGTGACGGAAAACAAAAAGCCCTGGACCGAAATCTAATGCATGTCGCGCAAGAGTGTGCAGCGGTCTTGCGGCAACGACATGCATGAAAAAATAACCCTAAAGCCTTCGACAGGCTTTAGGGCTCTCCTTTTACGATTGGACCGCGAAGAGTTAGATCTTGCCCGCGCGCTGCTGGATCATCATGAAGGTATCGAACGTATATTCCGAAAGCTGCATCCAGAGGTAGGCATCGCGCTTGAAGGCCGTCTGATCCTCGTAGATCTTCTTGAAATAGGGGTTCGTGCCGGAAATCTCGCCATAAATGCCAAGAGAAGTCTGGAAGCAGGCCTCCATGATTTCCTGGCTGAAGGGTCTGAGCGTCGCTCCCTCGGCGACCAATTGCTTCAGCGCCTGCGGGTTCCTCATGTCGTACTTCGCCATCATGTTCGTGTTGGCGTAGGTGCAGGCATCGGCAAAAATGGACTGATAGTGCTTCGGCAGGCTGTTCCATTTTTCCAGATTGACGAAGGCGTGAATCGCCGGGCCGCCTTCCCACCAGCCCGGGTAATAGTAATAGCGCGCGACCTTGTGCAGGCCGAGCTTCAGATCGTCATAGGGCCCGACCCATTCCGATGCGTCGATCGTGCCTTTTTCCAGTGCCGGATAGATATCGCCGCCGGCAATCTGCTGCGGGATGACGCCGAGTTTTTCGACCACCCGCCCCGCGAGGCCGGCGATGCGCATCTTCACGCCCTTGAGGTCGTCCAGCGTATTGATTTCCTTGCGGAACCAGCCGCCCATCTGCGCGCCGGTATTTCCGGCGGGCAGGCCGTACATGCCCTGTGTGGCATAGAATTCGTTCATCAGGCTGATGCCGTTGCCCTCGAAGAACCAGGCGTTGGTCAGCCGCGCATTGAGACCGAAGGGGATAGCCGTTCCGATCGCATAGGTCGGATCCTTGCCGACGAAATAATAGGAACAGGTATGGCAGCATTCCACGGTTCCGGCGCTGACGGCATCGGCAGCCTGCAGGCCCGGCACGATTTCACCCGCGGCGAAGGGCTGGATGGTAAAATTGCCCTCGGTCGCCACTGAAACACGTTGCGCGATGTCCTCGGCGCCGCCAAAGATCGTATCCAGGCTTTTTGGAAAAGAAGAGGTCATGCGCCACGTGATCTTTGGATTCTGCTGCGCAATCGCCGGTGCCGCCAAAGCCGAGGCGGTTACGACGCCTGCCCCCGCAGTCCCTGCTTTTTTTATAAATGAACGACGATCCATCAAAAACCTCCCGCATAGATGGCACTGCGTGGTGCTTGATCCCTCACCCTACCCGCAGCATCGACGCTCGAAGGTAATCACGGTGAGAAGATGCTTTCAAGCTTTAGTCCATTATTCTTTGGCATCAATAAGGTGCCCTGGGGGTGAGGAAGTCTGCCATGTGAAATTCGACCTTTCGACGTTCCGCAGGCTGGGGTAGAAGAACTCTAATGACTTGCGCCGGAAGCACAAATGGCGCAAGGCCGTGGAAACCGCCGGAGCCGAAACCCACTTGGATTCGACCCCGAGGCTCCTGAACGGTATGATCTCACATAAGCCTTCACCGGAGTTTTTCATGACGAAGCCGATCGTCGCAGTTCCCGCTGATATCCGCACCTTGGACCGCGCGGATTGGCACGCGGTCCAGCATCAATATGTCCGCGCTGCACTGAACGCCGCCGGCGTAATGGCCTTCATCATCCCCGCCTTCGAAACCGGATACGATGCGGATGCTATCCTCGACCGGGTCGACGGGCTGCTCGTTTCCGGCTCGGCGAGCAACGTGCATCCCTCGCTCTACGGCAAGCAGGCGACGGAAGCCGATGGCCCCTTCGATCCGGCGCGCGACGCCACGAGCCTGCCGCTCATCCGCCGCGCCCTCGACCGGGCGATCCCGCTTCTTGCGATCTGCCGTGGTCTCCAGGAACTGAATGTAGCGCTCGGCGGAACGCTTGCCAGTGAGATCCATGAACAGCCGGGCATCTGGGACCACCGCAAGCCGGCCGATGTCGATCGTGATGGCATGTATGCCATCCGCCAGAGCGTATTCGTCAAGGAGGGCTCCTGCATCGCCCGCCTCATCGGCTCCGGCGAAGTGCGGGTCAATTCACTGCACCGACAGGCGATCGCCGAGACCGCCCCGCGCCTGCAGGTGGAAGCGCTTGCCGAAGATGGCACGATCGAGGCCGTTTCCGTCATCGATGCCAAGGCCTTCGCCGTCGGGGTCCAGTGGCATCCGGAATATTGGGCGGAGACCGACCAGCCGTCCCGCAAGCTGTTTGGCGCCTTCGGTGACGCCGTACGCGCCTATGCCGATGGCCGGTCGCCCGCCGCTTTTGCTTCAAGCCTGTGAGGGCGTCTCCGGGACGGGCGTCAGCGGGTGCCCTTCACCAAACCATGAGGTGATGTTGTCTACCACAAGATCCGCCATCGCGTTGCGCGTCGGCACCGACGCCGAGGCGACGTGCGGCAGCAGCGTAACATTCTGGAAGCGCATCAGCGCTGCCGGCACGTTGGGCTCGTCATAGAAGACATCGAGGCCCGCGCCGCCGAGGGTCCCGGCCTCGATAGCTGCAATCAGTGCTTCTTCATCGACTGTCCATCCCCGCCCGACATTGATGAGAATGCCTTGCGGTCCGAGGGCGGAAAGGATTTCGGCATCGATGGTCTTGTGGGTCTGCGGCGTCTTCGGCACGATCGCAATCAGTGTGTCGACGGCTTCGGCCATGGCCCGGAGACTCGGGAAATAGTCATAGCTGACGCCTTCGTGACGCGAGCGGGTATGATAGCTGATCTTGACTTTGAAGGGTTCGAGGCGCCTGGCAATCTCCTGGCCGATGCGGCCCAGGCCATAAAGCCCGACATGCCGGCCTTTCAGCGAAAAGGGCGAAAGCGCAAAGGCGCCCTCGCGGACCCAACGCCCTTCCCGAAGCCAGGTTTCGGCGGCCGGAAACTGGCGAGCTGCATTCAGCAAGAGCGCGATGGCTGTATCGGCCACCTCATCGTTCAGGACGTCTGGCGTATTGGTGACGACGATATTCCTGGACGCGGCGTGACCCACATCGATATTGTCATAGCCGACGCCGAAACTGGCGATGATTTCGAGATTCGGGAGGGCATCCATTGCGGCGCCGGAAAAGCTGCCGGAAACCGCGACACCGCGTATGCGCCCGGCCGTCTCCGCATCGAGGTCCTCGCTTCGCTCTGCCGTGATCAGTTCGACGCGGCTTTTTAGTCTCTCCAGGACACGATTGTGCATCTTCCCCGGGACGAGGACGGCGGCTTGTGGCACGGACATGATCTTTCCTTTGTTAGCGCGGACGATAGGGCGTGGTCGATTGACGGATCCGCATTTCCGGCTTGATGAGATGGATGCCGTCGGGCTCGTGACTGCCCGCCAGTCTATCGAGAAGAGCGCGCGCCGCAAGCCGGCCCACTTCCGCCTGACCGTTCCAGACGGTGGTGAGCGCCGGGGTTGCGATGGACGCCTCCTCGAGATCATCATAGCCGGTAACGGAAATGTCTCTGCCGGGCAGCAAGCCCGCGCGGGCGATGCCGTTCATCAGGCCGATGGCGACAAGATCGTTCCAGCAGACGGCAGCGGTCGGCTTCTGCGGCAGCGACAGAAAATGAACAGCGGCCTCGAACCCGCCCTGCTTCGAGCGCGGACCGGGAATGCGCAGATTGGGATCGACCTCGATGCCGGCTTTGCGCAATGCATTTACATAGCCCTGGTAACGGTCGCGGCCAGTGGAAGTCTGGTCGGTACCTCCGATCATCGCGATGGTTCGATGACCGAGACCGATGAGGTGATTGGTGGCGAGCGAAATGCCATAGCTGTCATCGCCGCGATAGGTCGGCAGGTCCATTGCCTCCATGGAGCGGGCAACAAGGATAGCCGGCATGCCGTTTTCCTCGGCGAGCTGCACATCTTCCGGCGGCGTGCCGATAGCCGGCGACATGATGACGCCGTCTCCCCCGAGCTGAAGAAGCGTTTCGATGAAGGTCCGCTGCTTGTCGACCGAATCGTAATGATTGGAAAGAATGAAAGTGTGACGACTCCTGTCGAGCTCGCTCTCTATCGCCTTGAGGATTTCGCCGTAAAACGGATTCATGATGTCGTGCACGACAACGCCGATGATGCCTGAACGCGAGGTTCTGAGGCTGGCCGCGCGGCGATTGTAGATATAGCCGAGCGCACGTGCCTGTTCCTTGATCTTTTCCCGCGTCATGCCGGCAACGAGCGGGCTGTCGCGTAAGGCCAGAGAAACGGTCGCCGTTGAAATTCCAAGCGTTTCGGCGATGGTCGAAAGCTTTATCTTTTGAGCCACGTGTCCCTCCGCAGGCAACTCATTCGACGTCAGCTCATTCCCGATGGAATAAAGAGCAAACTTTAAAAAGTTTAATTAAAAGATTTAACCGCTTTGCGCAATTCTCCTTTTCGAGAGAATTTCAAATTTCCTCCGCCTCGATGTCGGCAGCCGCCTGCAGGTTTCCGTCGATAGCCTTGAGGAGCCGGACGAGTGTGCGGATCTCCTTGTCGGAGAAGCCTTGCGTCGCCATCTGGTCGCAGGAGGCCGCCGACGTCGTGATGCGGTCGATGGTGTTACGTCCGACCTCCGTCAGATAGACCTTGGTCAGGCGGGCGTCATCGGCATCGGGCCGACGTTCCAGGAAGCCTTGCGCCTCCATGCGACCGATCGTCCGCGTCATCGTCGGCGCCTTCACGCCAAGGCGTTGCGCAAGCGCACCGGCAGTCATCCCGTCGGTCTCCGCGAGTGCGGCAATTACCCCGTCCTGGCCCGCATAAAGCCCGCTATCGAGAAGATTGCGCGAAAGTACGGTGCGCATCGAACGTGCAGCTTGAACGAGCGCGGGCGAAAGATCCTCAAGTTTATAGTCGGCCTGATCTTTCTTCTTACCCGACTTATGCTTCTTGCCTTCCTTATGCTTCTTGCCCATCTCCACCCCATCGATCTTTCGGCCGCGCCCAGGCCACGCTATGACATTGCGCAGGATCACGACATAAACAAGAGGCAACCATCAGATGGCACGGCCTTACGCTGATTTCAAAGACAACGACCCCGCACTTTCGCCCGCCGAGCGGAAGGATTGGATCGCCGTCCTGCCGCTCGGCGCCTATGAACAGCATGGACCGCACCTGCCTTTCGAAACTGATACACTGATTGCCGCAGGCATAGTTGAACGTTTGAAGGATGACCTGCCGGGCGACCTGCCCGTTACCTTCCTTGCCGTGCAACCCGTCGGCTATTCGGTCGAACACATGGATATCGAAGGCACGGCAACCCTCTCCTTCGAAGAGGCGGTTCATCGCTGGCTGGACGTGGCGCGGGAATTGAACAGGCAAGGCATTCGCAAGCTGGTGCTGCTGAACGCCCATGGTGGCAACTCGCCGCTGATGACGATCGTCGCCACCGAGGCGCGCGTGCGCCTCAATATGCTGGTGGTGGCGACCAGTTGGACACGTTTCGGCGTGCCGGAGGGCATCATCTCTCCCGAGGAAAAGGCGATCGACATCCACGGCGGCGATATCGAGACCTCGGTGATGCTGGCCCTGCATCCCGATCTGGTGGATATGGACCGCGCCGCAAACTTCCCTTCGCGCCAGACGCAGTACATGCAACGCTTCAGATATCTGCGCGCTTACGGTCCGCACGCCTTCGGATGGAAAATGTCCGACCTGAGCGATCAAGGCGTCGCCGGCAATGCAGCCGCAGCAACCGCTGAAAAGGGCGACGCGCTGATCGCGCATGCCGTCAAGGGGCTCGCCGAACTGCTTGAGGACGTGAATGCGTTCGACCTCAAATCCTTGACTTGAGTGCCGGCAATGGAGCTTCTCTGTGAGAGAGCCCAGGAGGCAATTGCCGCCGACGCAATGTGATCTTATAACATACAAATTCCTTTGAACTGGCCGCGCCAAGCGCCTATATGAAACCGACCGATTTCAAGTCCCCGACTTCTTAACCCTCGGGGCAAACCCCATTTTCGAGGTTCTCATGACCGAAACAGCCATGCAAAAGCCAATCCCCGTCACTGTGCTCACCGGCTATCTCGGCGCCGGCAAGACGACGCTCCTGAACCGTATATTGTCCGAAAACCACGGCAAGAAATATGCGGTCATCGTCAATGAATTCGGCGAGATCGGCATCGACAACGACCTGATCGTCGAGTCGGACGAGGAAATCTACGAGATGAACAACGGCTGCGTCTGCTGCACGGTGCGCGGCGACCTGATCCGCGTGGTCGAGGGCCTGATGCGCCGTCCCGGCCGCTTCGACGGCATCATCGTCGAGACCACCGGCCTTGCCGATCCGGTCCCCGTCGCTCAGACCTTCTTCATGGATGACGATGTTCGTTCGAAAACGGAGCTCGACGCCGTCGTCGCACTCGTCGATGCCAAGCATCTGCCGCTGCGCCTGAAGGACAGCCGCGAAGCGGAAGATCAGATTGCCTTCGCCGATGTCGTCGTCATCAACAAGATCGACCTCGTCTCCGCCGAAGAACTGGCGCAGATCGAGGACATCGTCCACGCCATCAATCCCGCCGCCCGCGTCTACAAGACCAGCCGCTCCGGCGTCGACCTCGCCCGTGTGCTTGACCAGGGCGCCTTCAATCTCGAACGTGCCCTTGAGAACGACCCGCAATTCCTGGAACATGGTCACGAGGACCATGTCTGCGGTCCGAATTGCGATCACGATCACCACCATCATGATCATGATCACCACGACCACGACCATGATCACCACCATCACCACGGCCATAACCACGGTATGTCGCCGATCCATGACGTTACCGTCCAGTCCGTTTCGCTGCGGGGCGGCGAGATGAACCCGGAACGCTTTTTCCCCTGGATCCAGAGGATCACGCAGACGCAGGGCCCGAACATTCTGCGCCTGAAGGGCATTATCGCATTCAAGGGCGATGCGGAGCGTTACGTCGTCCAGGGCGTGCACATGATCGTCGAAGGCGATCACCAGCGTCCGTGGAAGGACGGCGAAAAGCATGAGACGCGCCTTGTCTTCATCGGCCGCGAGCTCGACCGCGAAAAGCTGGAAGCCTCCTTCAAGGCCTGCGAGGCGGCTGCCTGATGCCGACTGTCGCGCCGCTTGATCTCGACGGCCACGTCCTGGCCGTCGAATTTTTAGGTGACGTCCCCTTCTTTGCCAGTGCGAGTGGCTCCATCCACCGTCTCGAAGGCGGCGATAAGATCTCTGAAGCCCATCAGGGCATGCTGACTTGCATCCGCGATCCCTATAGCGATAGCCTGATTTCCGGCGGCGAGGACGGCAAGGTCATCCGCACCGCCGCCGACGGCAGCGTCAGCGAACTGGCGCATGCCCCGCGCAAATGGATCGGCCAGGTCGCCGCCGGTCCGCAGGGCGCGGTCGCCTACGCTCATGGCAAGAGCACGCTGGTGCGTTTGGCTGACGGCACGACGAAGGAATTCGCGGAGGAGCGCACGGTCGAGGGAATTGCCTTTGCGCCGAAGGGATTGCGGATCGCCGTCGCACGTTACAACGGCGTATCGCTGCATTGGGTCGGCATGAGCGCCAAGCCCGTCGATCTCGAATGGAAGGGAGCCCATACCGGCGTCACCTTCTCACCCGACGGCCAGTTTCTCGTCACCACCATGCAGGAGAACGCGCTGCACGGCTGGAAGCTCGATGCCAAGCCCGGCTCCGAGACGCGACATATGCGCATGACCGGCTATCCGGCCAAGGTCAAATCGCTCTCCTGGTCGGTCAAGGGCAAATGGCTCGCCTCCTCGGGCGCGCCGGCCGCCATCGTCTGGCCCTTCCAGGGCAAGGACGGTCCGATGGGCAAGGCACCGCTCGAACTCGGCACGCGCGCCAATATCATGGCGACCTCGGTGAAGTTTCATCCGGCGGAGGATATTCTGGCGATCGGCTTCATCGACGGCATGATTCTCGCCGTCCGCCTCGCCGATAGCAAGGAAGCCCTGTTGCGCCGCCCCGGCAAGGGCGCGATCACCGGCATGAGCTGGAGCAAGTCGGGCAAGCTGCTTGCCTTCGCTTCCGAAGCCGGCGACTGCGGGGTCATCGATATATCGGGCTGATTCAACACGCCATCCGCGCGGAGAATTCTCCGCGCGGGCTGAAGTTGCGGCAGCCTCCTGACGGATGATATGGTATTGGCTGCGACAAGGTGCCCTGCGTGGCATAAGGTAGCAAGCGAATTGCCCTCCGTTGCCGGCATCCAGGCTGAGACCCGAATTTTCGAATTCTTTTAAAGTACTTAACCCGGCTGTGGCTGGACCTCAGCCCGGCTGTTTCGCTCGTCCGCATTCACGCAGGCGACACATGGCCTTGCTACCCGGTGGCTGTTCCGACCCCGCCCGCTTCACTTCAGAAGCCTGTTTTCGCGCGGTCGTCACTTCTCGTAAAAAGGATATGACAATGGTTCGATACTCGCGTCGTACCGCCTTTGCCGCTGGCAGCGCATTGACCCTGATTTCCCTCTGTTCCACCGCGACCGCCGACACGGCGGTCGCGAATACGGCAACGCCGATTAAGCACCTGGTCGTCATCTTCCAGGAGAACGTCTCCTTCGACCATTATTTTGCGACCTATCCGAAGGCTGCGAACATCGAAGGCGAGCCGCAGTTCACTGCCGCCCCCAATACCCCGACGGATATCAACACGCTCGCCAATGCCGGGCTCCTCGACAACAACCCCAACAAGACCAATACGGCCAACGGCGCCGACGCGGCCGCCCCCTTCCGCCTCGACCGCACGCAGGCCGCCACCCAGTCACAGAACCACGGCTACACCGCCGAACAGGCCGCCTACAACAATCTCGCCATGGACCTTTTCCCCGCCAATACCGGCCGCGCCACTAAGGGTGGTGCTGGCGCCTTCGGCACCAAGGGGCAGGTCATGGGCTATTATGACGGCAACACAGTCACCGCGCTCTGGAACTACGCCCAGCACTTCGCGCTCAACGACAAATCCTTCTCAACCAATTTCGGCCCGTCGACGCCCGGCGCGATCAATCTCATTTCCGGCCAGACCAATGGCGTCATCCTGCCCCCCGGCTACACGCTGGAAAAGGACGGCACCTATTCCAAGGGCCGGATCGTTCCCGACGGCAATGGCGGTTGGACAGCCATCAGTGACTTCGATCCGACCGGCGATATCTGTTCGGCCGGCCAGACGGCATTGATGTACGGCAAGAACATCGGCGATCTGCTGAATGCGCACGGCATAAGCTGGGGCTTCTTCGAAGGCGGATTCGATCTGACTGCCACCAATGCCGACGGTACAACGGGGTGCAAACGCGCCACGACCTCGGGCGTGACGAAGATGAACAGCGCCGACTACATCCCGCATCATCAGCCGTTCCAGTACTATGCCTCGACGGCAAATCCGCAGCACACCCGGCCTTCCTCTGTCGATGCCATCGGCACGAGCAACGACGGCGGTGCCAATCACCAGTACGACATGTCCGATTTCTACGCAGCACTCAAGAACGGCAACATGCCGGCGGTCAGCTTCCTGAAGGCTCCGGCCTATCAGGATGGACATGCCGGTTATTCGGATCCTCTCGACGAGCAGGAATTCGTCACCGAGGCCGTCAACGCGGTCGAGAACTCTCCGGAATGGAAGGATACCGCTGTTGTCATTCTCTATGACGATTCCGATGGCTGGTACGATCACGCCCATGCCGTGATCAATCCGTCCAATATTCCGGTCAAGGGCTATGACGTATTGAATGGTGAAACCTGCAGCAACGGCACACCTTTGCCAGGGATCACCGGTCAGCCGGCCCAGGGCCGTTGCGGCTACGGCACGCGCCAGCCGCTGCTGGTCATCTCGCCCTATGCCAAGGCCAATCACGTCGACCATACATTGACCGACCAGACCTCGGTCATCCGCTTCATCGAGGACAACTGGATGGGCGGCGAGCGCATCGGCGGCGGCTCCTTCGATGCCGTTGCCGGCACCCTCAACAGCATGTTCGACTGGTCGAAGGGTGAAACGCCGAAGCTGATCCTCGATCCGAAGACCGGCCAGCCGGCCTGATCCGGAGAGGGGATGGCCATGCCCAGGAAATCCCATCGGCACGTCATTCCCCTGGCGGCACTCGCGAGCCTTTCGCTCGTGGGTGCGTCCATTGGCATGGCAAGCCAGGAGCTGAAGCCCAGGATAAAGTCCGAGACGACAGCGCCGTTGAGCGCGGTCGCCGCGCTCGGGCGGAAAATGTTTTACGATCCGGCGCTGTCGGGAAGTGGCCGAATGTCCTGCGGCACTTGCCACGATCCCGGCAATCACTACGCGCCGGCTAACGATTTAGCCGTGCAGCTTGGCGGCCCGGATCTCGACCAGCCGGGCCTGCGTGCGACGCCAAGCCTCACCTACAAGATGGCGACTCCGGCCTTTTCAGTCGGCGCCGAAAGTGCCGCCGACGAAGCGGCCGAGGCCGCGCCGATGACCGAAGCCTCGGGGGCTTCGCTTGCCAGCGTAGCCGTTGCCGCCGTCGGCCCCATGACGGCGCAGGCCGGCGTCAAGGCCAATTCGGCGGCGCCCGACCTCGTACCGATGGGTGGCATGTTCTGGGACGGTCGAGCCGATTCGCTTGAGGAACAGGCGATTCAACCCATGATCTCGCCCTTCGAGATGGCCAATGCAAATGCGGCCGCCATCTATCAGAAACTCAAGGAGCACTACGGCAAGGACCTATCCGATCTCTTCGGTCCGGCTATTCTGCAGGATCGGGAGATGACGGTTGCCGAGGCAAGCTTCGCCCTTGCCCGCTACCAGATCGAGGATCCCTCCTTCCATCCCTATAGCAGCAAGTACGATGCCTATCTTCGCGGCGAGGTAACGCTTTCCGATGCAGAGATGCGCGGCCTGAAGCTCTTTGACGATCCGAAGAAGGGCAACTGCGCTTCCTGCCATCTTGACCAGGTCACGCAGGACGGCCGGCTTCCGGATTTTACCGATTTCGAATTCGAGGCGCTTGGCGTACCGCGAAATCCCGCCATACCGACCAATGCCGACCCACATTACGTCGACCTCGGCATCTGTAGTCCGCTGCGCCACGACGATTATTCCGCCCAGCCGGGCAATTGCGGCCTGTTCAAGACGCCGACGCTGCGCAATGTCGCGACACGCCGGGTTTTCTTTCACAACGGTGTCTACCGCACGCTGGAGGATGTGCTTCGCTTCTATGTCAGGCGCGACACCAATCCGGAAGAGATCTATCCGAGAGGCGCCGATGGCAGCCCGCGGAAGTTCGATGATCTGCCGGAGCAATACAGAATGAATGTTGATGTCATCGATGCACCATTCGACCGCAAGCCCGGTCAGCCGCCCGCGCTGAACGACGCGGAAATGGAGGATGTTATCACCTTCCTGAAGACGCTGACCGACGGCTACGATACCGAGACGCGAAAAGCATCGAAATAATGCATGTCGCGCAAAAGTGTGCAGCGGTTTTGCGGCAACGACATGCATGAAAAACAATGAGCTGAAGCCTGTCGCGTGAATCTCATTTCACGCGTCAGGCTTTAGCGAAAGGTGGCTGTGCGTTACGCCGCCTTTTCCGTTTGATAGTAGATCTCGACGCGGTTGCGGCCTTCGCGTTTCGACCTATAGAGGGCCTCGTCCGCCTTGTGCATGATGGCCGCGAGGCCCTCGGCACCGGCATCCCCTTCGGCAACGCCGATGCTGAGCGTAGGCCGCACCTTGAGGCTTGCCGCGGCGATCCTCTCCTCGAAGGATTTCCTGATCCCCTCTGCCGTAGCGGCGGCTTCTTCCAGGCTGACATTCTTCAGGACGGCAACGAACTCGTCGCCACCCTGGCGTGCCAGAATGTCGCCTACTCCGAGCTGCCCTCTCGCCAGTTCGGCAAAGACGCGCAGAATCCGGTCGCCGGCAGCATGCCCATGCGTATCGTTTAGGGCCTTGAAGCGGTCGACGTCGATCAGGATCACGACAAGCTTTCCGGAAGCGCCATGGCCGGCGGCATGTTCCTCGAGCATCTGCTGCAGTCCCATCCGGTTCATGACACCCGTCAAGGGATCATGATGTGCCAGTTCGAGCAGCATGTTGCGTCCCCGTTCCGAGGCCATGAGTACGATGGTGATGCCGCGGAGCGCGACGAAGACCGCGGCTGTTATTGCCATCCATTGGTGCAGACCGCCGGCATTATCGAGAATATCATTGCCACCGAGATTACCTATGGCAGCCAGGAACGCTCGGCCGGCAAACATGACGGCCGTCGGCGCGAAAAGTCCGACGAGGATCCAGGCAGAAACCAGCTTCTCGCGCTTGGCAAGGCGTACACCCTCCAGCATCACCGCAATATCGCAGCAGGCGAAAATGCCGGAGAGATAGGCAATGCGGGTCAGGTAGGCGGAAGGATCGTTCAGGGTGAAGACGATCGGCAGAGAGCCGACGAAGGCAACCAGCCCATAGGGCGCGAGGCTTACCCTGGTGCCGGAAAAGACACGGATGGCAATCAGCAGTGCGATATAGCCGCAAAGTGTCGCTATATTGCCGAGCTCGACCGAGACCACATCCGGGCCGATGCCGCGCATGGCAATTGCGAGCGAGCCAAGCCCGAGCAGGAGGTTGCTGATGCCCCACCATTTCGGCCAGCGCTCGAAGCGGCCGGTCGCATAGGCCAAAAGCTGCAGGGCGCCGAGCACAAGGCACGTGACCGCGCAAACAAGATAAATCGTCCGCATATCCAGGATCATCGCGCTTCGGCCCCCGCCATCATCAACAGGTGAAGGATAGCAGCGCTCTATTGGGGTTCCGTTCCGGATTTAGCGAAAATTTGAACGATCACGCGATCATCCGGCAATTGCCGAATCGATTCAGGCCTGAACCGCGGTGATGATGTCGGCAAGCACGCCATGGAGGGCGTCGCGATAGCCCGTGCGGGCGGAGGGCGCATTCTCCTCGGACGTCATCACCACGGTGAGGTCCAGGGCCGGAACGATATAGAGCATCTGCCCGCCATATCCCCAGGCATAGTGCACCTCTTGTCCGCCGATCTCGCGCTCGAACCATCCATAGCCATAGCCGTCTCCCGAAAAGCGGGAATTGGTGCGGGACTGCCATGAAAGCCTGATCCATTCCGGCGAGACGACCTGACGGCCGTCCGACGTCCTGCCGTCATTGCGATAGAGTTCGCCGAAGGCAAGCAACGAGCGGGCACTCATGGCCATCTGATTGCCGCCGAGATAGATGCCCTGCGGATCGCGCTCCCAGGCACCGATGCGAAAGCCATCGATCGGGCCGAGCCATTCGCGGGCGAGTGCGAGCGTGGATTTGCCGCTGACCTTGGTGAGTATGGCGGAGAGCAGATGGGTTGAAGCCGTCGAATAGAGCATCTGCCCACCCGGCACATCATCGAAGGGTTGGGAGAGAGCGAAGCGCACCCAGTTGCGGCTGGAAACCCAGCGACCATAATTCGGGCCCGACATGCGGCCCAGGCCCGCCTGCATGGACAAGAGATTGCCGATGGTGATGTCTGAGAGGCGTGGGTCGGGCGAGGCTGGCAGATCGGCTTTCAACAGGGGAGCGATCTTCTGATCCGGTCCTTCGAGCAAGCCCTTGTCGATGGCGATCCCCACGAGGGCGGAGATGATCGACTTGGAGGCCGATTTGATATTGGTCGATTCCGACGCGGTATGACCGCGATAGCCATGCTCCGCGATGATCTTGCCGTCCTGGGCGGCAAGCACGGTCTTCAAAGGCTTCAAATCGTCGCGACCGCCGAGATTTTCGAGAAGCGGTGCAAGATCGACCGGCTGCACCGGCTCTTGCGCAAAAGCCGGAAAGGAGAAAATCAGCAAGGAAAGGACTGCGACAGCAAGCTTCGTCATGGCTCGAAGCTAGCGCGAGCAAGCGATGAAATCATCCGCGCAGCGACAGCCTCACGTTGAAGTGACCTCGGCTTTACCGCATTCGAACGCGAAAGGCCGCTCCCGTAAAGCGATTCCAGAAAAAGTGAGAAGCGGTTCTGCGCTTCCATCAAGAGCAGAACCGCTTCGGATGCGGGAGGGCGGTTGCCAGCTCAGGCTGCGCTGCGTGCAGAGGCGCCGGCCAGCATCCGTCCCGTGGGAACAAGGATGCCGGCCGCGCCGTGCAGCCAGCCGTCCTTCAGCTCAAGCGCCAGGAAGCGCGAACGTTCGAAGGGGCCAGGCATGACCAGATGATGAGCCTTTTCGGCAAAGAATCCGAAACGCTCGTAATAGGCTGCGTCGCCGACGAGAAGAATGGCGCCGTGACCACGCTGTCTGGCCTCCAGGATGGCGGCGCGCATCAGCGCCGAGCCGATCCCCTTGCCGCCATGGCTGGGATCGACGGCAAGCGGGCCGAGCAGCAGCGCATCGACCGGGTTGCCGTCGCGGTTTATGCCGGCCTCGACGTTCCAGAGCCGGACCGTGCCGATGACGTGACCCTTGCGATCGCGGGCGACGAACGCGAGCCCATCGGCCGGGATACGGCCGCGGCGGATTTTCTCCGAGGACTTCTTACGGCGATCCGGCCCCATGGCACGGTCGAGCAGGTTTTCGCGCGCGACGACGTCGCCGGCGTTCTCAAAGTCGATAGTAAATGTGGCAGGCGCAAAAAATGCGCGAACAGAATCAAGAACAGCGGCCATCTTGGCCTCCCGTGCCCAATACCGTTATCAGCGGTGGTTCAAAGGAAATTGTGAAATTGCCGCCCCGGCTGGCTACGGGGCTGGCGAGAGCAACCTTAGATGACGTAGGCCTTCAGCGGCTCGAAGCCGTTGAATGCGACCGCCGAATAGGTCGTCGTGTAGGCGCCGGTGCCTTCGATCAGAACCTCGTCGCCGATGGTCAGCGAGACCGGCAGCGGATAGAGGTTCTTTTCATAGAGCACGTCGGCCGAATCGCAGGTCGGGCCGGCGATGACGCAAGGCTCCATCTCGTCGCCGTCGCGCTCCGTGCGGATCGGGTAGCGGATGGCCTCGTCCATGGTTTCGGCAAGACCGCCGAACTTGCCGATGTCGAGGAAGACCCAACGCGCGTCGTCATTGTCCGATTTCTTGGAAATCAGGACGACCTCAGCCTTGATGACGCCGGCGTTGCCCACCATGCCGCGGCCCGGCTCGATGATCGTCTGCGGAATCTGGTTGCCGAAATGGGCGCGCAGGCTCTGGTAGATCGACTTGCCGTAGGCTTCGGCGGACGGAACGTCGCGCAGGTACTTCGTCGGGAAGCCGCCGCCCATGTTGACCATCTGCAGATGAATGCCCTGCTTGGCGAGCGAAACGAAGACCCGCTTGGCATCGGCAAGCGCCGAATCCCAGGCATCGACTTTCGTCATCTGCGAACCGACGTGGAACGAGACGCCGTAGGACTGCAGACCGAGCTGGTGGGCGTAGACGAGAACGTCAACGGCCATCTGCGGAACGCAGCCGAACTTGCGCGACAGCGGCCATTCCGCGCCTTCGCCATCGGTGAGCACTCGGCAGAAAACACGGGCGCCCGGAGCGGCACGGGAAATCTTTTCGACTTCCTCATGGCTGTCGACTGCGAAGAGGCTGACGCCGAGCGCGTGGGCTCGGGCGATATCGCGTTCCTTCTTGATCGTGTTGCCGTAGGAAATGCGCGCTGCCGTCGCACCCGCTTCAAGCGCCATTTCGATTTCTGCGACGGAGGCGCAGTCGAAATTGGAGCCGAGGCCGGCGAGCAGCTTCAGGACTTCCGGGGCCGGATTGGCCTTGACGGCATAGTAGATCGCGCTGTCCGGCATCGCATGACGGAAGGCGTTGAAGTTGTCGCGCACGACGTCGAGATCGACGACGAGGCAGGGACCGTCCGGACGTCGGGATGCGAGAAAATCGCGAATACGCTGGGTGGTCATGTCAATTCCCTCTTGCAGTTCCAAAGCTCCGGGCGACCGGAGGACAAAGGGCATGCGATAGCCTGCTCAGGAACCAGCCGGTGGAGACCCCGGAACCTTGCAAGCGCTCGATGCGCGAATGGTGAACCAACGCCACGAAATGGCATAAGTTCGGCTTTGTCTGCCATGGATTGGAGGGACATATCCCAACCGCACTTCCGGCAATGAAGGTGTGCCTCTTCAGTAACCCCGGCTGTTGGAGAGCCGGCAGACACCAGAAAGGCCCGCACCGTCGTTGCTTCAAGATGTCCTCGCATTTCCCGGTTGGCCGGAATAGCGACTGGAGCGGTTAGTTCCAGGTACCTTACCGATGATCCTCACCAAATCGAGGGTCGGCGGACACCCACAGGCACGTGCGACTTTGGGCAACCGAGGAAATAAGAATATTCGCCTTCATAATCAAGAACTTTTTTGCCCCTGCGCCAAAAAATAAATTGAACAAATAGTTCAATCTGTTCAATGCTCCGCAACACGTTCGGAAGGAACCGCCATGGATACATTGACCCGCATACGCGCCTTCATCGATGTCGTCGAAGCCGAGGGCTTCTCAGCGGCGGCGCGTCGCACCGGTCGCTCCAAGGCGCTTCTATCCAAATATGTCCGCGAGCTGGAAGACGAGCTTGGAGCGCTGCTCCTGAACCGCACGACGCGGCAGTTTTCCATGACCGAGGCCGGACACACCTACTACCGCACGGCTGCCGACATCCTGAAGGAGATCGACAATCTCGCGGACCTCGTGCGCGAGAACAATCGCCAGCTCAAGGGACGGCTGCGCATTTCCGTGCCGCGCACCTTTGTCGATGCCGAGGTCGGGCAGTCGCTGATCGATTTCGCCAAGGAAAATCCCGACGTCGCGCTGGAGATCGCCGCCGACGATCGTTTCGTCGACCTGATCGAAGAGGGCTTCGACGTGGCGATTCGCGTGACCAAGCTCGAGGATTCCGGCCTGATTGCCCGCAAGATCTCCGATTTCCGCGTCCATGTCTGCGCCTCGCCGGACTTCCTCGAGCGCTATCCGGCACTGGACCATCCATCCGATCTTTCGAAGGTGCCCTTCATCATCGACACCAATGCGCGCTCCCAGGCGAGCATTCGCTTCTATAATCCGGACAGCACCTCCTTTTCGGTCGCAATCTCCGGACCTGTCGAGGTCAATAGCCCGCATGCGACCCTGAGGGGCGCAATATCCGGTCTCGGCATTGCAGTGATTCCGGATTTCATTGCCAGGAAGCCGATTGAAAGCGGACAACTGGTGACGCTCTTCAACAATTATCTGCCGACCGATCGCGGCATCTATGCGGTCTATCCGCATCGGCGCTACCTTCCGGCGAAGGTGCGCATCTTCGTCGATTACCTGCACAACTGGTTCCGCAAGAACGGCTGATTCACTTTGCCGCCTTTACGGCGGTCCCAATTCCGTCCCATTCTCTTAAGAGAAATCGGACAGATAGATCAGATTCGCGGTAACCGGGACCCATGAGAAAACCCACTTTCCTGCTGGCCGGGCTGGCGTTGCTTGTGCCCGAATTTGCCCAAGCTCATCCGCATATCTTCGTGGAGGCGCGGCTCGAGGTCGTGGCGGGGCCGGATGGCAACGTTCAGGAATTTCGCAACGTCTGGCGATTTGACGAGGTCTTCTCTTCCTCCGTGGTGATGGATTTCGACAAGAACACGGATCTGAAGCTTGAGCCCGGCGAACTGGCCGATGTCGGCAATACGGTACGCGATTCGCTGGTCGACTACGGCTATTACATGAATCTCGCAGTGAACGGCAAAATTGTCAGTGTCCAGAAACCAGACGTGATCCATGTCGATTACAAGGACGGACAGCTTCTGATGTTTTTCGCGGTCAAGCCGGCAGAAGCGATACCGCTGAAGGGCAGGCTCGATTTCGGAGTCTACGATCCGACGCTCTATACCTCCATCGATTTCCCGACCGATGGCGACCTTGCCATGATCGGCGACGGCTTCAAGGCCTGCAAGCACAAGGTCGTACGACCGGATCCCGATGAGGTCATCGCTGAAAACCGCACCTCGCTGACGGACGCCTTCTTCAACGATCCGACCGGCACCAACATGACCAAGCTGTTCGCCACGAAGCTGGAGCTGACATGCTGAGGCGTCCTTCCTTCAGCATCTTCTGCGCGGCCGCCCTCACGCTGCTCGCCCTCATGAGCGTGGCCCATGCGCAGTCGCCTCTCGGGATAGGATCGGCAGAACCGAGCTTTCAGCCGACCGGCGGCCCGCTTGCTCCTCTCTTTCTCTATGTGAACTATGAACAACAGGCTTTCTACCGCGCTCTGACAGGCGCACTCAGGGCGATGCGCGAGGATCCTTGGCAGCTCTCCTCGCTGATCGGCCTCTCCTTCGCCTATGGCGTCTTCCATGCCGCCGGCCCCGGTCACGGCAAGGCGGTGATTTCCTCCTACATGGTCGCCAACGAGATCGAGCTCAAACGGGGCGCTATCATCTCCTTCATCTCCGCCTTCGTTCAGGGGGTTGCCGCCGTGGCGCTGGTCGGTGGGGCCTGGCTGGTGCTGCGCGGCACCGGCATTACGCTCACGGCAGCGACGAATGCGATGGAGATCGCAAGCTTCGTCATGGTCATCCTCTTCGGCTGCTGGCTGCTTTTTCGCAAGCTGCGCTCGATGCTCCTAACAGAATTGCCGCGCCGTCATGTGCTGGCGACGCCGGCTGGTTCTGTCAGCATGATGCTCGACTGGACGGAAAACGAAACGCGCCGGCAGAGCTCCGCCTTCGCTTTCAACGGCAGGGCTCATGCGGTCGAGGTTGGCCATAGCTTCGTTCCGGGCATGGTCTGCGAAACTTGCGGCAACACGCATATGCCGGATCCCTCGTTGCTCGGCGCCGACAAGTTCAGCATCCGCGAGGCCTGGTCGGCGATCATCGCCGTCGGGCTGCGCCCCTGTTCCGGTGCACTGCTGGTGATGACCTTCTCACTGTTGAACGGCCTTTATCTGGGCGGCATTCTTTCGGTGATCGCCATGTCGCTTGGAACGGCTATCACGGTCACGATTCTCGCAACGCTTGCCGTCACCGCCAAGGGTGCTGCGATGCGCTTTGCCGGCCGGGGATCGACGGTCTCCGTCTGGGTCGGTAATGCTATCGAACTTCTCGGGGCCTTGCTGGTGATCTGTGTCGGCGGATTGCTGCTCGGTGCTGCACTGCAGGGGTGAAGGAGCAGTCAGCTATTTTCCTCTGTGTCGCTGAAAGCGTGCCCTGAGCCAGAATACGGCGAAGAACGTAAGTATCAGGCAAATGCCGACTGCAATGGCGAGCGCCGGCGAGAACTTGCCGATCCACAGCACGATTGTCGGCAGGAAATAGATGGTAAGGCCTGCGCCAAGAAGAATGATGGCGGCGGCGATCGCTTGCGAACGGCTTTCGGATTTCGGGCCGTTCATACCAGCCTTTCCTTTTCAAGATCGGCCCGCAGCTCCTGCAGGCGACGGATCTGCCTGCCTTCGGCATCGAAATTCTCAGGGGAGAGCCAGGCCTCGAACGCTTCTTTCAGCACCGGCCATTCGGCATCGATCATGGAAAACCAGGCCGTGTCACGGTTCTTGTGCTTCGAGATCATATGCTGGCGAAAGACACCTTCGAATGTGAAGCCGTAACGAAGGGCAGTCGTCTTGCTCGCTTCGTTCTTATTGTCGCATTTCCATTCGTAGCGGCGATAACCGAGATCGTCGAAGACGTGTTTGGCCATCAGATAATGCGCTTCGGTGGAGAGAGGCGAGCGCTTCATATCCGCGCCGTGGGCAACACCTCCGACTTCGACGACGCCATTGGCCGGATCGGCCCTCATGTAGTTCGCCATGCCGACGATCTTGCCGGTCCCGTTGTCATGGAAGACATGGGTAATCCAGCCTCCTTTGGCGGCATTTGCCAACCAACGGCCGAAGTCCTCGATCCCGGCGAAATCGTCCTGGCTGAAATAAAGCAGCAACGGATTGATGCCCATGCCGCCGAGCCCCTCCCAGAGCGCTTCGAGGTGTTTGTCCCTCTCATACGGCTCGACAGTGACAAAACGGCCCTTCAACGTGACCGGCTTTGGCGCCGGGCAGCCCTTGAAATTCGACAGATCGCGCATGCATTTCTCCTGATGCAGGAGAAATGGCTTAGGCCAGCCGCCTGCGAAAGGCAACCGGCCAACGCGTCACCGTGACATCAAACCTTGGCGGCCGAAACCGTCGCCTCGATATGGTCGACCAGCGCGTCGGCAAGTCCGAGACGGCCGGCGAGCAGATCGAGATAGCCGCGCTCGGCCCGTGAATCCGGCTCGATTGCAAGCCGGGAAGCCGTGTAAAGCTCAACGCGCTGCTCCTCTGTCCTTGCGGCAGCGACCAAAGCATCGATATCGGTGGGTGAAGCCAGTTCTTTTTCTATAAAAGCTTCTGCCTCGCTGCCAATGCCGGACGCTGTGATCTTGTCCATGATATGAGCGCGTTCCGTGCCGTCGACGTGGCCATCGGCCTTGGCGGCGGCGATCATCGCGCGGACGAGCGCCAGCGCGAAATCATTGCTGGTCGTCTCGGGGCTTGTGCTGAAACCCGAATCCGAAGGCGCAGGCAGGAGAACGGGATTGGAGGATGGCGCATTCGACGGGGATGCGGGCGTCTGGCCGGCCTGATAGTTCTTGTAGGCCTGATAGCCGAGACCGGCGATGGCGGCAAGACCGCCGAGCGTCAGCGCGTTGCCCGCCAGGCCGCGCCCTGTCTTGGTTCCCAACAGGACGGCGGCAATTGCACCGGTGGCCAACGGATTGCTTTTCGCCATCTGCACGGCGTCGCCCGCCCTGTCGCGGACCGAGCCGCCCACGCCCGGCACCTGTGAACCCAGGAACTGATCCAGAAGTTTCCTCGCATCGATCATCATCTTCTCCCTGTTTTGAGATCGGAGAAGAACATAGGAACGCGACAGTGCGAATACAAACCAGGCGGAACTGCGCCGCGGCGGGGACGATCAAGCCTCGAGCGCTGCCGCTTCCGATGCAAGCCTGGTGATTTCGGCCCAATTGCCTGCGGAAACCAGCTCCTTCGGCGCGACCCATGAACCACCGACGCAGATGACGTTCGGCAACGAGAGATAGTCATGGGCGTTCTTCAGCGAAATGCCGCCGGTCGGGCAGAACATCGTGCCGGCGAGCGGCGAGGAAAGTGCTTTCAGATAAGCGGCCCCGCCGGCCAGTTCGGCTGGGAAGAATTTCAATACGCTGTAGCCCTCCTCGCGCAGCGCCATGACCTCGCTTGCGGTGGCTGCACCCGGAAGCAGCGGCACGGACGAGGACTTGGCCGCATCAAGCAGTTCCTGCGTCGTGCCGGGGCTGACGATGAATCTGGAGCCCGCCTCGACGGCGGCATCGAACTGGGCGGCGTTAAGAATCGTACCGGCGCCGACTTCAGCCCCTTCGACCTCCTGTGCCACCGCCCGCACGGCATCGAGAGCCGCGGCGGTGCGCAGCGTGATCTCGATAGCCTTCAGGCCGCCGGCCACGAGCGCTCGGGCAAGGGGCACGGCCGACTTGGCATCGTCCACGATAAGGACGGGCACCACCGGCTGCAGTTTCAGGATGGAAAGAAGCTTTTCGGTTTTCTCGCCCATAATCGGCTCCGCTGAAACGATTGAAATCTGCGCTTCGAATAGCGTTCATCGTCGTACTTGTCGAGACAAAACCAAGCCGCGAAAAACGCGGGTACCCAATCCGTTTGAGTTACGCTAGTCTGGCTAGGACAATCAAAAAAGGTATGTTCGAAGTCCATGGCAAAAGAGATCGAACGAAAATTCCTTGTCAAAAACGACGGTTGGCGCCAATTCGCGACAGGGAAATCGACCCTGCGCCAAGCCTATCTGGCCTCCCTGGATGACCGGTCCGTCCGCATTCGTCTCGTCGACGGGACCAAGGCCAAGCTGACGATCAAGATCGGCAAGAGTGCGATCACCCGGGACGAATTCGAATACGAGATTCCCTACGCGGATGCCGAGGAACTGCTCGCCAGCGCAATGGGAATTGTTATCGAAAAAACACGCTACCATGTTCCCTATAAGGGCTTCCTCTGGGAGGTCGACGTCTTTGCCGGACATCACCGCGGTCTCGTTATTGCCGAGGTGGAAATGCAGGACGAGACCGACAATCCCGAACTCCCGGGATGGTTGGGTCGCGAAGTCACGGGAGATTTCCGCTATTCCAATCAGGCGCTGGCAACCCAATTTGAGCATGATCGGCATGGCGTATCGCATACGGCCTGACAAAGATTTCACCAGTGAATTCCGTAACGCCGCCGAAGGGGAATTGCGCGAAGCGATCGACTTGCTCGAGCAGACGCCAAAGGGCATTCACGAGGCCATCCATGATGCACGCAAGAACATCAAGAGGCTGCGTGCCCTTTATCGCCTGATTGCAAACGCCGAGCCGGCGTTCCGCAAACGGGAGAATGCGCGGCTTCGCGATTCGGCAAGGTCTCTGTCGACCGTACGTGATGCCGAAGCATTGGTGGAGACCTGCCGGTATCTTGGTGAGAATGCACGCTCCGAGGAGGAAAAAAGCGCGCTTCAAAGAGTAATGGACATCATGGTCGCCCGCCGCAATTGGCTTGAAGAGACGGAGCGGGAATTGCCGGAACAGATGAAGATCGTCGTCGGCGCCCTCCTTGGAGCCATCGATGCTCTTCAAGCAGTCTCCTTCGATCAACGCCGCCGACATAATGCGCGCATGCTTGAAAAGGCCTGGCGAAAGACCGGTCGGAATCTCTCTGCAACACTGGCGAAATGTCACGGTGAAGCGTCAGAGGAAACCTTTCACGAATTGCGCAAGCGCATGCAGGACTACCGCCACTATCACTCGCTGCTGCGCGACATATGGCCGAGCGCCATGCGCGCGCGCCGAAGCACCGCCAAGGAACTTGCCGAGATCCTCGGCCACATCCATGATTTTTCCGTCCTGTCGGCACTCGTCAACAGCGAGCCGCAACTCTTCACGCGCAACGACGACCTCGCCTTCCTGCTGGACGCGCTCATCTTCCATGAGCAGAAGAGGCGCAAAGAGGCTCTGGCCGTGGCGGAAGAATTCCTGGCCGAAGATTCCGACCGGGAAGCCGCCCGCATCGGGCTTCTCTGGCTTGATGCCGCAAATTGAAAATCGGGCTTTGCGGCCATCTTCCTACTGCCTGTTTCCTTAAATCGGAACCGATTTAAGGATAAAACATGCAGCAATTGAAAGTGCTACAGCGATCTTAGTGCGTCTGAAAAGACGCACGGCGCTGTAGTGCGCGATTTCGTGACTTGTCAGCATCATCAGGCGTTCTGAATATATCAAGTCATGACGCCGATTGCGCAGAAGGCCGCGAGATTGTATTTGCAGCCCATGACAGACGCACCCTACCAACCACGCTCCGAAGCGACCGGCCCGTTTCTTGTGGCCGCGCTCTACCAGTTCGTGGCCTTTCCGCGTTTTCGGGAATTCCGGGATCCCCTTCAGGCGATATGCGACGCCAATGGCGTGAAGGGGACGTTGCTGCTGGCGCATGAAGGCGTTAACGGCACGATTGCGGGCCCTGCGCAGGGCATTGCCACCGTACTCGCCTATCTTCGCGCGCAGCCGGAATTTTCCGGGCTCGAGCACAAGGAAAGCCACGCGTCGAATATGCCCTTCCTGCGCATGAAGGTGAAACTCAAGAAGGAAATCGTCACCATGGGGGTCGAGAATATCGACCCGACCAAGGTCGTCGGCACCTATGTAGCACCCAGGGACTGGAATGCGCTGATCTCCGATCCCGACACGATCGTGATTGATACCCGCAATGACTACGAGACGGCGATCGGCGTCTTCAAGGGAGCCGTCGATCCCAAGACCAAAACCTTTCGCGAATTCCCCGAATGGGTGAAGCAGAACGCGGGCCTGCACAACAAGCCGAAGATCGCGATGTATTGCACCGGCGGCATTCGCTGCGAAAAGGCGACCGCCTTCATGAAGGAGCAAGGCTTCGACGAGGTTTACCATCTCAAGGGTGGCATCCTGAAATATCTCGAAGAGGTCCCGCCGGAAGAGAGCCTTTGGGAAGGCGCCTGCTTCGTCTTCGATGAGCGCGTTTCCGTCGAGCACGGATTGAAGGAAGGCAACCACCGGCTCTGCCACGCTTGCCGCAATCCGATAACCGTGGAAGAGGTGACATCCCCCTATTACGAGGCCGGTGTTTCCTGCAGCAATTGCTACCACAGTCGCAGCGAAGAAGACCGCCGGCGTTATCGCGAGCGCCAGCACCAGATCGCGCTTGCCAGGAAACGTGGACAACAGCACATCGGAAGTTAAGGTACGCCTCTCTCCGCCCTCATCCCTGTGCTCGTCACAGGGATCCAGCAGCGCCGTGTCCACGGCGCGAGAGACTTGCTTTTTGCGATGCCGACGGA
This sequence comes from Sinorhizobium sp. CB7, assembly GCF_041357635.1. Classification (NCBI taxonomy): domain Bacteria; kingdom Pseudomonadati; phylum Pseudomonadota; class Alphaproteobacteria; order Hyphomicrobiales; family Rhizobiaceae; genus Sinorhizobium; species Sinorhizobium sp. CB7. The sequence goes on along the minus strand of NZ_JAULLL010000005.1, from coordinate 221,654 downwards.
TGAGTGGAGGCCTCCTTGCCCGGCCCCCACAACAACCTATTGCGAAAAGTCGATCGACTGACATGAGTCTTTTCGCCGTGCAGACGCTCGGCGGCTGGATTCCTGTGACAGGCACAGGAATGTGTAGGGGAGCGCCCCCCCGCCAGACAACTGCCGTTGACATCAGGCGGCGCTGAAGTGGCCTGAGTTCCGCTTTTCGGCCGTTGCGCGCTGGATGTCGAGGCGCCGTGTGATCTCTTCGGCGGACATCGGCTTGCCGAAGAAATAGCCTTGGAGTTCGTCGCAGCCAAACAGGCGCACGACCATGCCCTGTTCTTCGGTTTCGATGCCTTCGGCCGTAACTGGAATGTCGAGAGAGCGCGCGAGCGCGACGGTCGCCTGCAACATATCGCGGGCGCGCTTGCCATCGAGAACATCGATGATCAGCGATCGGTCGATCTTGATGCGGTCGAAACCGAATTGGCGCAGGTAGCCGATTGACGAGAAACCCGAACCGAAATCATCGAGCGCGATCTTGACCCCGAGCGCCTTCAACCGCTCGATCGATTGCCTGGTCCGCACCGGGTTCTGAATGATGTAGCCCTCGGTGATTTCGAGCGTGACCCGTTCAGCCCCGATTTCGGTCTGCTTCAGCACGGAGCGAACGTAATCCGCAAAGGCCGGATTGCGGAATTGTCCCGGCGATACATTGACGGCTATCCTGAGTTCCGGCCAATCCCGCGCGGTCTCGCATGCCTTTCTGAGTACGAAGAGGCCAAGCGCCTCGATCAATCCGCTCGTCTCGGCGATCGGAATGAAGACCTCCGGCGAAACAGGGCCGTAACCCGGTCGGTTCCACCGGACGAGCGCTTCCACACCGATGATCTCATGGCTCGCAGCGTCCACCAACGGCTGATAGGCAAGCGTCAGGCCGCCGTTTTCGATCGAATTGCGCAGATCGAGTTCGAGCGCGTTGCGATCCTCGCGATTGGCATCCATCGACGTGTCGTAGACGGACATGCGCGCTCGACCGGCTTCCTTTGCCTTGTACATGGCGAGGTCGGCACGGCGCACCAGTTCCTCGCGCGGAACCATGCCGCCGAGCGAGGTGGCGATGCCGATGCTCGCTCCGACAACGACGATGCGGCGCCCGATCTCGATCGGTTCAGCGAGAAAATCCAGGATCTGCTCGGCCAGATGCAGGGCGGCAGCATTGGTTTCCTTCGAACAGAAGGCGATGGCGAATTCGTCACCGCCTATGCGGGCAAGGATCGCATCCTCGGGGATCAGCACCTTCAGACCGGCGGCGACCCCTCGGATCAGCTGATCGCCGGTGCCGTGCCCATAGGAATCGTTGACCTCCTTGAAACCATCGAGATCGAGATAGAGCAGCAGCACATTGCCTCTATTGATCCGAGCGGCATTGACGAGATTGTCGAGGCCTATGCCGAGGCCTTCACGATTCATGAGGCCACTGAGCCGGTCGCGCAATGCCAGCGCCTTCGCGTTCATCTCCTCCGCCTTGAGGCGCCGCCCGGCGAGCCAGCCGATGATAAACAGCACGACGAAGAGAAGCCCGACAAGGCCGATGGCCTGGATGACCAGCGGACGCACCTGGTCGTAACCGACATCCCCGGGTAGCCGCGAGTTCCAGACCAGTTTGCCGATAGTCTTGAAGGAGGGATCGGCGATGGAGACGGAATAAGTGCTCTCGAAATTCGGCGGCACCAGCCTCAGCCCGGTGATCACATAGGTCGCGGCGAGTTCAGCCACTTTGTCATCGAGGTGCCGGGCGAAGATGAGGTAGCGGCGCTGCCCGGCCGGAACGGAAAACGGGACCGATTTTTGCCGCACGAGCGCCGCGCCGACGGCCGCTATACCGGCCTTTGTCGTCATGAAACTCGTCGCCTCGGGCATTTCGCCTGCGCCGGCGGCCTTGACCCGGTCCAGCAGTGTCCAGAGCGCCGGGGAGAAGAAATCCGAAATCGGATCCTCCATCGGCTTGCCGTCGCGATAGGCAATCACTGTTCTGTTCTCGTCGTCGACGACAATTGCCATGTCGAACAGCGAACTGTTGACGGACGCCTCGCCATAGTTGCTGATGGTCCATTCCATGCCGTCTGCAGCATAGACGTAATTGGCGGCGTCGTCCCACGCGGCGTAGTCATTGAGCGTTGCGGCGAGCTGCTGCTCGAAGGTTTTCAGGGCGCCGGCGGTCGTTTCGCGCGAACGCTCGTCATCGAGCTTGTTCGAGTAATCCGCAACCCGGCCGACCGCAGTCAGCACCATGATCGTCACCACCGCCACGACCAGCGCAAAGGAAATCAGGACGCCCGTCACGGTAGTGTGGCGACCTAGCCCTGCTCCTTGCTGAAATAACTTTGCAACCGCTGGCATCCACCACTCCCGCATCGTCCGATTGTGGCAGAAAAGGGTTCAAAAAACGGTTAAGGACGGCAAAAAATAGCGATTTATCGATATTTCATTACGGGGGCACAGGACAAAACAGAATTGCATCTTCCCGCAATGCGGGAAGTAGCTGATTTTCCGAGAGTATCCAGACTATATGGCCTATGGGTCGCCGACTTCCGGCCACCTGAAGTTTCAGCCGCTCTTGTGGTTTCCTTTCGGGAATTGACAAGCCAATTCCCGATACCATTTGCCGCTCTTCTTGATCGTCCGGACCTGCGTGTCGTAGTCGACGTGCACGAGACCGAAGCGCATGCGATAGCCTTCGGCCCATTCGAAATTATCCATCAGGCTCCAGGCGAAATAGCCACGCATCGGATAGCCGTCCTCGATGAGATCGGCGACGACGGAGAGGTGGTCGCTGTAATAGTCGAGGCGCGGCTGGTCATCGATCTCGCCGTTTTCGATACCCATGTTGTAACAGGCGCCGTTCTCAGTGATATAGCAATCCGGAAGCCGGTAGCGCTTGTAGAGATCCTCCACGAGGAGCTTCAGGCCCGGCGCATAGACTTCCCAGCCGATATCCGTCTTCACGTCGCTAGCCGGCGGTGCCTCCACGGTCCAGGGGAAATCGCCTTTCTTTTCCGGATCGTCGTGAACACGGTCAGGTTTGTAATAATTAAGGCCCCACCAGTCGAGTTTCTGGCTGATGAGCTTGAGATCGCCATCCTCTATCTTCGGCATGCGACCGCCAAGAGCGGCGACAAACTCTTTCGGATACTCGCCTTTGAAGACCGGATCGAAAAAGGCTCCGTTGTGGAACTGGTGAGCACGTTCGCCGGCTGCCATGTCGGCAGCGCTCTCAGAGCCCGGGATGATCGAAGACGCATTTAAAACGAGCCCGACTGGCACGTTGGGCGCCTCTGCGCGGATCGCCTCGACGCCGAGGCCGTGGGCGAGATTGAGATGGTGCATGGCATGGAGCGCTGCTTCCATGTTGCGCTCGCCTGGGGCATGAATGCCATAAAGGTGGCTCAGCCAGACGATGCACCAGGGCTCATTGAAGGTGGCGACGGAATCGAGGCGATCACTAAGCCGGTTCATCACGACCTTGACGTAGCGCTGATAGGCATGGGCCGTCGAACGCGCCGTCCAGCCACCGTCGCCCATCAGCGTCAACGGCAGATCCCAATGGTAGAGCGTCGCAAAGGTCTTGATTCCGCGCGCCTTGCACCCGTCGATGAGGCGATCGTAGAAATCGAGCCCGGCTTCGTTCACCGGTCCCGTGCCATCAGGAATGATGCGCGGCCAGGCGATGGAGAATCGATAGGCTTCGACGCCCATCTCCTTGATCAGATCGAGATCCTGCTCCAGCCGATTGTAGTGATCGCAGGCGACGTCACCGTTGTGACGATGGTAGACGCGGCCGGGCATGTTGCAGAAGGCATCCCAGATGGACGGCTTGCGACCGTCAACCCTGGTAGCGCCCTCGATCTGGAAGGCGGCGGTCGCCAAGCCGAAGGTGAAGTCACCCGGAAAGCGGGCTGCAAGTATCTTCGGATCGATCATGATTTCCCCCGTCTCTGATTGAAGGCCGCTTTGATTGGCGGCGGTTTAAACCGAGAGAAATACCGTTGTACAGAGCAGAGATGTCAAAACTGCAACGTTGCAGCTTTAATTCGGACAAAGGCGGCGAATGTCCGCCGCCCTTGTCCGACGGATTACAGCTTCACCCAGGCTCCGTTCTTCTTCGACGAAGCAACACAGGCTTCGACAAAGGCCACGCCCTTCACGCCGTCGTCGACGGTCGGGTAGACCACGCTCTTGTCGGCTTCCTTGCCCTTCTTGCGCGCGTTGATGGCATGTGCAGCCTCAGTATAGATCGTCGCAAAGGCTTCGAGATAGCCCTCCGGATGGCCGGATGGAACGCGGGAAACGCGGGCGGCCGCTGCCCCTGCCCCGGCGCCGTTGCGGGTGATCAGACGCTTCGGCTGGCCGAACGGCGTATACCAGAGATAATTCGGGTCGGCCTGAACCCATTCGAGACCGCCCTTGGTACCATAGACACGGACCTTGAGACCGTTCTCATGGCCGGGCGCCACCTGGCTGCACCACAGCATTCCTTTAGCCGGCTTCTCTTTGCCCTTCGCCTTGAAACGCAGCATGACATGCGCGTTGTCGTCTAGCCGGCGGCCTTCGACGAAACTGTCGAGATCGGCGGCAAGGCTGTCGAGCTCGAGGCCGGTGATGAAGGAGGCGAGATTATAGGCATGCGTGCCGATATCGCCGGTCGAACCGCCGACACCGGACTGCGCCGGATCGGTACGCCAGGCGGCCTGCTTCTGACCGGTCTGCTCGATCGCCTCGGTCAGCCAGTCCTGCGGATACTCGGCCTGAACAATGCGGATATCGCCGAGTTCGCCATTGGCGACCATCTCGCGCGCCTGGCGTACCATCGGATAGCCGGTGTAGTTGTGCGTCAGGATGAAGAGCGCACCGCTCTCGTCGGCAACCTTCTTCAGCTTCCTGGCATCGGCCAGGTTCGAGGTCAGCGGCTTGTCGCAGATGACATGAATGCCGCGGCGCAGGAATTCCTTGGCCGCGTCGTAGTGCACGTGGTTCGGCGTGACGATCGACACCGCCTCGATGCCGTTCTTCAACTTGGCTTCACGGATCGCCATCTCGCGATAGCTGGAATAGGTGCGCGAGGAATCGAGACCGAGATCGCGGCCCGACGCGATCGCCTTTTCCGGCGAAGCCGAAAGCGCTCCTGCGACAAGCTCGTACTGGTCATCGAGACGGGCGGCCATGCGATGCACCGCACCGATAAAAGCGCCGGCGCCGCCGCCGACCATGCCGAGCCGGATACGCGGCTCGCGGGTCTGTTCCGATGATGCTTCGATTGCCATGAAAGTCTCCCGAATTATTGAATTTGGTGCGGAATGTGGCCCTCACCCGGCCATTCAGCATTCGCTATGCTCACCGCTTCACGTCCACCTCTCCCCGTTCCACGGGGCAAAGGGTCAGGCACGACCGTCCCCTCTCCCGCCTGCGGCAAATCTCTGAACAAGTGAGGGGCAAATATCAGAGTCCCAGCATCCTGCGGTTCGCGGCCTGATCCGTGCCGCCGGCGGCGAAATCGTCGAACGCCTTTTCCGTCACGCGGATGATATGCGCCTTGACGAATTCGGCACCTTCGCGCGCACCGTCCTCCGGGTGCTTGAGCGCGCATTCCCATTCGACCACGGCCCAGCCGTCGAAATCATTCGCGGTCATCTTCGAAAAGACCGCGCCGAAATCCACCTGACCGTCGCCCAGCGAACGGAAGCGGCCGGCACGGTTCACCCAGCCATGGTAGCCGCCATAGACGCCCTGGCGTCCGGTCGGATTGAACTCCGCATCCTTGACGTGGAACATCTTGATGCGGTCCTTGTAGATGTCGATGTTGTCGAGATAGTCGAGGCACTGCAGCACATAGTGCGATGGATCGTAGAGCATGTTGGCGCGGGGGTGATTGCCGACGCGTTCGAGGAACATCTCATAGGTGACGCCGTCATGCAGATCTTCGCCCGGATGGATCTCGTAGCAGACGTCGACGCCTTGAGCGTCGGCATGGTCGAGGATCGGCTTCCAGCGACGTGCGAGTTCGTCGAAGGCGGTTTCGACGAGACCAGCCGGCCGCTGCGGCCAGGGATAGATGAAGGGCCAGGCGAGCGCGCCGGAGAAAGTCGCATGCGCCTTGATGCCGAGATGCTTCGAAGCCGTCAGTGCCATTTTGACCTGATCGACCGCCCATTCCTGCCGCGCCTTCGGATTGCCGCGCACTTCAGGAGCGGCAAATCCGTCGAAGGCTTCGTCATAGGCCGGATGAACGGCAACGAGCTGGCCCTGCAGATGGGTGGAAAGCTCGGTGACCTCCACGCCGTTTTCACGCGCCTTGCCGGCGAATTCATCGCAATAATCCTTGGAGGTCGCCGCTTTCTTCAGGTCGATGAGCTGGCTTGCCCAGGTCGGAACCTGCACGCCCTTGTAGCCGATGTCGGCTGCCCATTTGGTGATCGCATCCCATGAGTTGAAAGGCGCGGTATCGCCTGCGAACTGGCCGAGGAACAGGCCCGGTCCTTTGATCGTCTTCATGTCAGAAATCCTCCCTGATTAGCGACCGTAAACGTTTATGGTAATCTTTAACACGCATTTCGGTGGGAGCAGCGGGCCTCCACTTACTTGCGGCAAATGTGGCTGAAAAGCCGGAAGTCAAACCGTGAGCGAACTAAACATGCCTCACCGGCAGCTTCAAGAGGTACGTGCCGCATTTTCGCCCGCACGCAACCTCGAGACATGAAAAATGCGCCCATCCTTTTCGGAATGGGCGCAATCGCGATCAAATGATCAGAACGGAGAATCCGGGAAGTAGAAGTCCTTGGCATTATCCTTGGTTATGAGAGTCGCATCGAGGATGTAGTTGCCGCGGACCGGAACCTGGTCATAGAGACCGGCGGCCGTCAGTTCCATTGCCGTACCCACCATTGCCGGCGGATAGAGAACGTCGACCGGGATCAGCTTGTCGCCGTCCATGACCTTCTTGACCATGTCCTTGGAGCCTGCGCCAGCAACGACATACTGGATGTCGGTACGCTTGGCCTGCTCGATAGCCTGCAGCACGCCGACAGCCATGTCGTCGTCCTGGCACCAGACGACGTCGATCTTCGGGTACTTCGTCAGGTAGTCCTGCATGACCTTGAAGGCGTCGTCGCGGTTCCAGTTGCCGTACTGGCGGTCGAGAACCTTGACGTTCGAACCGGCGATGCCCTTGTCGAAGCCGTCCTGGCGCTGCTGGTCGATCGGGATCGGCAGGCCGCGGATGACGACGACCTGCGCGTCCGGCGTCTGTTTGGCAATGTACTTGCCGGCGACTTCGCCGAGTGCCGGATTGTTGCCGGCTACGTAGAGGTCACGCACCGAGTCGTCGTTGGTCGACGGCGCGCGGTCGACGAGTGCGACGAACTTGCCTTTGTCCTTGATTTCCTTGATCGCGTTAACGAGCGGATCCGGATCCGACGGCAGGATGACAAGCGCGTCGATTCCCTGCGTATCAAGGTCCTGCACGGCATTTGCCTGCGTTGCGGCATCAGGCGAGGTCTTGACGATGACGTTCAGGCCCGGATGCTCTTCCATCAGCTTCTTGGCCACGCGTTCGGCATGGAACACGACACCTGCGGTCCAGCCGTGATCGGCAGCCGGAATGGATACGCCGATGGTGAACTTCTGGTCCTGCGCGTATGCGGTGCCCGCAAGGGTGACTGCCGCAACCGCAAGACCCAACATGAGTTTGCGCATGCTATTTCCTCCCAACAAAACTTCAGGGACTTTCCTACCCGTGAACCGGACGCCCTGTGAACCCGGCCAATCCTGGAGCCGGATGATTTCAGGTCGAATCGACCTGAAATCTGAATCCGCCTCTAATTCAAAAGTCAGTAGCGGGATGTCGCCCGAAAACCGCGCACACTTTCGGCATCCCGCTCTAAACCGGTCCGTTACGATTTGCGGACCAGCGAGCGCTGCACCAGCATGGCGATGATGATGATCGCACCCTGGATCGCACCGATGAGATATTCGCTGATGAAATTCGAAAGCAGCATGATGTTGCCCACGAGCTCAAGAATGAAGGCGCCGCAGATTGTGCCCCAGACGCGGCCGGCGCCACCCTTGAGCGCCGTGCCGCCGACGACGACGGCCGTGATCGCCTGCAGTTCCCACAGAATGCCTGTTGTCGCCGAGGTCGAACCGAGGCGCGGCACGTAAAGCAGCACGGCGATCGCCACACAGAGGCCCTGGATGACGAAGGCGATGGTACGCACGCGGTTGACGGCAATGCCGGAATAACGGGCGACATCACTGTTCGAGCCGACCGCCACGACATGGCGACCATAGCGCGTGCGGTAAAGAATGAAGGCAGCGACGGCAGTGACCAGCAGGATTACGACGATCGGAACCGGCACGCCGAGAATATTGCCGAAATAGGCCGGACGATAAAGCGTCTGGATTTCCGGCGAGCGGAGCGTGATGGCACCACCCTGCGAAAGCCAGGTCGTCAGGCCGCGATAGATGCCCATCGTGCCGAGCGTCGCGATGAAGGGCTCTATCTTGCCGACCGTGGTGATAAGCCCGTTTGCCAGACCACAGAGCGCCCCGGCAATGATCGTGAAGACGACCGCCACGACGAGCATCATTGCCGGATCGGTAATGATGGCGGAATTGATCAAGAGAATCATCAGGCTCGCCACGAAGGCGACCATCGAGCCAACGGAAAGATCGAGGTCGCCCGCCGAAATGACGAAGGTCGCGCCGACGGCGATGATAGCGATGAAGGCGCAGCGGGTTGCGACATTGGCGAGGTTGGTGATGCCGATGAAATTCGGATTAACCAGCGCCCCGACGATCAAGAGCAGGATCAGTGCCGCAAAGGGAGCCACAGCGCGCAGGTCGATATCCCGCCAGGAACGGCGCCGGATCTCGCGGGTCTCCTTGTTCAAACTCGTATCCAAAACAACCTCCCCGACCCCATTCTTCTGGGGCGTCTCGTTGAACCACGTGCCGAAGGACGCCTGCCTGATTGCCTCAGGCCGCCCTCTTCTTCAGCCCCGCGGCATATCGCATGATTTCCTGTTCGGAGATCTCCTCACCCTCCAGGATGCCGACGATGCGCCCTTCGCGCATGACCGCCACCCGGGTGCAGAGGCCGATGACTTCAGGCATTTCCGACGAGACGACGATGATCGACCGCCCGTCGCGCGCAAGCGCGGAAATGAAATGATAGATCTGTTGTTTGGTGCCAACATCGATGCCGCGCGTCGGCTCATCGATGATGATGATCTGCGGCTCGGTTTCCATCACTTTCGCCAGCAGCAGCTTCTGCTGGTTGCCGCCCGACATTCGCCCGGCGATGATATTGGCGTCGCGGACGCGGATATCGAAACGCCGCTTCGCCTTGGCAAGTGCTTCGGCCTCGCTGTTCGGGCTGAGGTAACCGTAGCTGACATGCTGGCCGAGTGACTGCAGCGTGAGGTTCGTCACCATGTTCGAGCGCAGCAGCAGGCCTTTCGACTTGCGGTCCTTCGTCATGTAGGCAAGCCCGGCGCGATTGGCGGCATGTACGTCGCCCGAGCCAACCGTTTCGCCCTTGATGACGACCTCGCCGGAAAGCCGCGACCGCAGGCCTGCAATCGCCTCCATCAGTTCCGTACGGCCGGAGCCGATCAGGCCCGAGAAGCCTATGACTTCGCCCTTGCGGACCTCGAAGCTCGCATCCTGCACATAGCCGGTCGAAACGGAGTTGACGCGCAGCACCACTTCCTCGTCGACATCGGGCTCAACCTTCGTCGGGTACAGGCTGGAAAGCTCCCGCCCGACCATAAGCTGAGCGATGGATTCGCCATCGAGCATGGACGTCGGCGCCGTCTTCACCCATTGGCCGTCACGCAGGACGGTGACACGGTCCGTGAGTTCCATCACTTCGTCCAGCTTGTGCGAGACGAAGACGAAACTTGTACCCTTGTCACGCAACCTGCGGACCTGTTCGAAGAGGATGTTGGTCTCCTCGCGCGACAGCACCGCCGTCGGCTCGTCCATGAAGACGATCCGCGCATCGCGGCTGATCGCCTTGGCGATTTCGACCATCTGCTTGTCGGCGATCGATAGCGTGCTGATGAGAGCGTCTTCGTCGACATGCGAGCCAAGCATGTCGAGCACGCGACGCGTTTCCTTGCGCATGTATCCCCGGTCGAGCACGCCAAAATGCGTGACCTCGCGGCCAAGGAAGAGGCTTTCGGTGACCGTCAGATGGTCGGCGAGGTTGAATTCCTGATGGATGATGACGATGCCGAGCGCTTCCGCTCCACCATTCGGCGGCAGGATGATCGGCTCGCCATCAAGGAGGATTTCTCCGGAAGTCGGCTGTTCGAAGCCGGAAAGGACTTTGACGAGGGTGGATTTGCCTGCGCCATTCTCGCCCGTCAGGGCATGAACTTCGCCGGCACGCAGATCGAAATTGACGCTGAAGAGGACCTGAACGCCGCTGAAGGATTTGCAAATTCGCTTCGCGGACAGCACCACCGGCGCAGTCTCTGCGGTATCCAGAGTCATTATTCCCTCCCTGCGGCCCCCGACCGCTGACCTCCTATGTAAACCTTTACATACCCTATGTAAAGGTTTACATAATGGAAATGCACAGGTCTGTCGCAAGCCCGGCTTTGACGGATCGGCGAGTCTGTGTAGTGTCGCGGCGAAGACAGCCCATGGCAGAGCCCCCAGTGTCGAATTCCACGCCCGCAACGATCGAAGACGTCGCCCGGCTCGCCGAGGTTTCCATCGCCACTGTATCGCGCGCGATCCACACGCCGGAGAAAGTCGCCAACTCCACGCGGCTCAAGGTCAACCAGGCAATTGCCATCACCGGCTATACGACGAACGCCATGGCGCGCAGCCTGCGCCTCGGCCGGTCGAACATGATTCTCGTCGTCGCACCCGATATCGGTGATCCGAATTTCTCCAATATTCTCGTGGGCTTGGAGAATGAGGCGCGCGCGCATGGCTATGGCGTCCTGATCGGCCATACGCAGAACGATGCCCAGCGCGGCCTCGAATACCTGAAGTTTTTCAATTCGAACCAGGCCGCTGGCCTCATTCTCTTTACCGGCATCCTGCCTTTCGGCCACCAGACGATGACGGCAAGGCTCCCGCCAAGCGTCGGCGTGTTCGAGCCGGTCTTCAATGGCGGCATTCCCTATGTCGGGGTCGACGATACGGAGGGGGCGCGCAAGGCCGTGGACCTTCTGATCGCCGAGGGCCATCGCAAGATCGCCTTCATCGGTGATTCGCGTACGCGTCTTGCCTATACGCGGCGCCGCCAGGGCTATGACGCCGGGCTCGATGCCGCGGGCGTAGCCAAGGATACGCGGATCGTGCTCGAAGGCGACGGCACCATCGAAAGCGGTCGCCATGCCGTCGAGCAACTCTTCATGCGCGATACGCTTCCGACAGCCTTCATGTGCGTGAACGATCAGACAGCGATCGGCGTGATGATCGGCCTCAGTGCCCGCGGCTACGACATTCCCCGCGATTTCTCGGTCACCGGCTTCGACGATGTCCCGCAGGCCGTCTTCATCAGCCCGTCGCTGACGACCATCCGGCAACCGCGCACCGCAATCGGCAAGCAGGCCATGGCCCTGCTTCTGGAACTGCTGTCAGACGGTCAGCCGGCCGAGACCGAAATCCTGCTGCGGCCGGATCTCGTCGTGCGCAATTCGGTCTCGGCTCCGCCGCGCAACTGGCAGAATCGCTAAAGCCTGTTGCGTGAAGATGGGCTCACGCGACAGGCTTTAGTTTGTTGTTTTCATGCATGTCGTTGCCGCAAAACCGCCGCACACTTTTGCGCGACATGCATTAAATTCCCCATGCAAAAAAGAGCCGGGAAGCTTTCGCTCCCCGGCCCTCTTCAGAAATCACAGCCACATCAAACGTAGCGGTTGACGATATTTTCAAGCAGTTCCTGCTTGCCGGACTTCGGCTGCGGATTGACATCCTTGCTCTCGACCCAGTTGGTGATCTCTTCCAGCGAATACTCGCCGCGGAAGAGCTTTTGTCCTTCGGCCGAATCCCAGCCGGCATAGCGGTCTGCGAGCGGCTTGGAGAGAGCCTTGTCCTCCATCATCCTGGCGGCAGCCTTCAGACCGCGGGCGCAGCAATCCATGCCACCGATATGGCCGATCAGCAGGTCTTCCGGATCGAGCGATTGGCGACGCAGCTTGGCGTCAAAGTTGGTGCCGCCGGTCTTGAAGCCGCCACCTGCCAGAACGTGATAGTAGGCGAGCGCCATTTCCGGAACATTGTTCGGGAACTGGTCCGTATCCCAGCCGGACTGGTAGTCGTTGCGGTTCATATCGATCGAGCCGAAAATGCCGAGAGCATTGGCAAGTGCGAGCTCGTGCTCGAAGGAATGGCCGGCAAGGATCGCATGGCCCTGCTCGATATTGAGCTTCACTTCGTTTTCGAGTCCATGCTTCCTAAGGAAGCCGTAAACCGTGGCGACGTCGTAATCATACTGGTGCTTGGTCGGCTCCTGCGGCTTCGGCTCGATCAGGATCGTACCCTTGAAGCCGATCTTATGCTTGTATTCGACGACGAGATTGAGGAAACGACCGAGCTGGTCGAGCTCGCGCTTCATGTCGGTGTTGAGCAGCGTTTCGTAGCCTTCGCGGCCGCCCCACAGGACATAGTTCTCGCCGCCGAGCTTCTGGGTCGCGTCGATGCAGGTCTTGACCGTCGCCGCCGCGAAAGCAAAGACCTCCGGATCCGGATTGGTCGCAGCACCCGACATGTAGCGGCGGTTCGAGAAGAGGTTTGCCGTACCCCAGAGGAGCTTGACGCCGGTGTCGGCCTGCTTCTTGGCGAAGTAGTCGACAATCTCGTTGAGGTTCTTCGTGTTCTCGGCAAAGTTCTTGCCTTCCGGGCGCACGTCGGCGTCATGGAAGCAATAGAACGGCGTGCCGAGCAGCTGGAAGAATTCGAATGCGACGTCAGCCTTCAGCTTGGCGGCCTCCATCGTTTCGTTGAACCAGGGACGCAGGAAGGTCTGGCCACCGAAGGGATCGCCGCCCGGCCAAGTGAAGGTGTGCCAATAGGCGACCGCGAAGCGCAGATGGTCTTCCATGCGCTTGCCGAGGACGATCTCGTCGGGCTGATAATGGCGGAAGGCCAGCGGATTGGTGCTCTCCGGCCCTTCATATTTCACTTTCTGGATGTCGCCGAAAAATCCGGTGCTCATCTGATGTCCTCCTTTGAGGGTTGATATTCGTGTTTGTATTCCGTCCCAGCGGACGAAGAAGCGCCGCGCCAACCGCACGGCCGTCCCCTCTCCCCGCCCGCGGGGAGAGGCTAGGGTGAGGGGCAAGCCCCGTTAATGCACCGCCAGCGACTTGATCGCCGGATAGAGCGCGCGGTAGCGCCTGTAAGCCTCTTCGTAGGCCGCCGTGAGCGAGGCCACCGGCTCGATCGTGCTGGCCGTCTTAGGCGGCGTGCAGACCGCAACTGGATCGGCGCCCGTCGCCGCGATCAGGCCGAGGCGAGCAGCGCCGAAGGCCGCGCCGAAATCTCCGTCGGCGGGCAGGTCGACTGGAAGGCCGAGCGCGGTTGCAATTGAAGCCAGCCAGTAGCGCGAGCGCGACCCGCCGCCGATCGCTGTAACGCGCGCGATGTCGGTGCCAGCTGAACGCAGTGCTTCGAGATTGTCGCGGATTGCGAAGGCAACTCCTTCGAGAACGGCCTGCGTCAACACGGGCCGATCGCTTTCATGGCCGAGGCCGATGAAGGCGCCGCGAATGGTGGCGTCGTTATGCGGGGTGCGCTCACCGGAAAGATAGGGCAGGAAGGTGACGCCGGTCGGTGCCTTGAGCGTCTCTCCAAGTTCTCCCGTGAGGTCGGCGGCGGATTTGCCTGTTGCATGCGAATGCCAGTTCAAGGCGTCCGTTGCCGACAGGATGACCCCCATCTGGTGCCAGGTGTTCGGAAGCGCGTGGCAGAAAGCGTGAACGGCGCTTTCCGGCTTCGGCAGATAGGAACCGTTGGCGGCGAAGAGCACGCCCGAGGTGCCGAGCGAAACGAAGGCCGCGCCATCGCTGACCGTGCCCATGCCGCAGGCGGAGGCCGCATTATCCCCTGCTCCACCGGCAACGACGGCCTCTCCCGCAATGCCCCATTTGGATGCGAGTTCGGAGCGCAACCTGCCGGCCTGCTCCGTGCCTTCGACCAGCTTGGGCATCTGCTTCTCGTCGAGACCGGTTGCGGCCAAAAGCTCGGACGACCAGTGGCGCTTGCCGGTATCGAGCCAGGAGGTGCCGGCCGAATCCGACATTTCCGAGATGTGCTCCCCGGTCAGCCACAGGCGCAGGTAATCCTTCGGCAACAGAACCCAGCGAACCCTAGCGAAGATTTCCGGCTCATATTTCGTGACCCAGGCGAGCTTCGGCGCGGTGAAGCCGGGAAAGACGATGTTGCCCGTTATCGCGCGGAAGCGCGGATCGGCATCGAGAGCCGCGGCCTCGACATGGCTGCGCGTGTCGTTCCAGAGGATGCAGGGCCGCAGAACCTTGTCCTCGGCATCGAGAAGGGTGGCGCCATGCATCTGGCCGGACAGGCCGATGCCACGGACAGCGGCAAGTTCCTTCGGATGGGCGGCCTTCAGGCCGGCCACGGCTTCTTCGGTTGCTCGAATCCAGTGCGCCGGATCCTGTTCCGACCAGCCTGAATGCGGGCGGGAGACCTCGAGCGCGCCGTTTGCGGAACCGATGATCCGCTGATCGCCGTCGATCAGCATGGCTTTGACGCCGGACGTTCCGAGATCAAGACCCAGATACATGTGCATTCTCCCTTTGCCTTACGGCAGATTGTCTTTCAGGAATATGTCGAGGCGGATGCGTTCCTGCGCCGGGATGAAGCTCAATCCGTCGGCGACGGCCTTCATAACGCGGATCGCGCTACGTACCTCATGACCGGCATCCTGATTGAGAACCGCATCAATCGTACCGTCCATGAGGGCGGCGCGCGTGTGCTCGGTCAATTCATGGGCGACAACCGTCAGTTCTCGGCTCTTTCCCTTTTCGCTCAGAGCTTTGATCAGGCCGCGATTGCCGGCGCCGAGGCTGTATATGCCGCAGATACCGTCATGTTTCGAAAGCACGTCGGCAATCAGCATCTGAGCCGTGTCGGGATCGTCCCGCCCCTCGAGAACAGGCAGGATCGTGAACCGCGGAAATTCCTCGGTCATGACGGCGGAAAAACCCTCGAGGCGTTCGCGATGGTCGCGCACCAGCATCGAGCCGGCAAGCACGGCGATCTCACCCTCCTTGCCGCCGAGGAAGCGGCCGAGCAATCGGCCCGCCGTGCGGCCGGCCGCGATATTGTCGACGCCGGCATAATGATGGCGCCGCGACCCCGTCAGGTCCGAGACGAGCGTCACGACTGAAACACGCTCGGAGACAAGCTTGTCCACGGCCGCGCGGACCTCCGGCGCATCGGTTGCCACGAGAGCAACGCCCGCCGGCTTGTCGGCCGAGAGATCTTCGAGCGCCTTGACCAGAGCGGCAACATCGAAAGCCGGCACCTCCAGGATGCGGATATTCGTGCGCTCGACAGCGCCCTGGGCAATCGCGTGGCGCACCTCGGCGTGAAGGCCGTGCATGAAGGAATTGTCATTGGTCGGAAGGATGAAAGTCAGCGGATAGACGCGTCCTTTGGCCAGGTTGGCGGCAGCGACATCGCGCACATAGCCGATATCGCGAATGGCAGCCTCGACCCTTTCGCGCGTGATGTGCCGGACTCCCGGGCGCTGATTCAGCACCCGGTCGACGGTCGCGAGGCTGACGCCCGCGGCGGCGGCAATATCGTGTACGGTCGGCCTCATTGCTCCTCCTCCAAAATCCTTAGCTCGATTTTTGATGTACGTAAATCAAAAACTCTAAGTCCAATTATTTTTGAGGCAGAGACAAAACGGAAAAGGCTTCTGCGCAAGTGGGCCGCTAACCACAAATGTAGAATACTTCTTCCGCAAGCTCCGTTGCAAATCAGACTTTTGCATGTGAGTTTGCGGCTGAGGATTTGCGACAGAAGGGGGAAGCATTCAGATGATCGGCTATACGATGGTCGGCACCAATGATCTGCCGCGCTCCGTGCGCTTCTACCATCCCATATTTTCCGAAATGGGCTTGGATCAGTGCTGGCGGGATGATCAATCCGCTTCCTGGGGCAGGAAGTCCGATGAGAATTTTCCACGCTTCTCCACGGGCTACCCCTTCAATGGGAAAGAAGCCAATGTTGGCAATGGCACAATGACGGCGTTCCTGTTTGACAATGTGGATGTTATTGATCGACTTTACCAAATCGCCATGCGGGAAGGAGGAGCAAGCGAAGGCGAGCCGGGATTTCGACCCCAATATGGGGACGGCTTCTACGGCGCCTATGTGCGCGACCCCGACGGCAATAAGATAGCTTTCGTCTGCTATCGAGCGAAGAAGTCGGCGTAGAACTTGTGGTCACGTCACAGCAACCCGTCGATCCTGAAATAAATCGAAGGTCAGTATCCATGCTCATTATTCTCGGCGGCTTGCCAGGCTCGGGGAAAACCACCATTGCTCGCGCTCTGGCGAAGCGAATCAAGGCCGTGCATGTCCGCGTTGATACAATCGAGCAAAATATACGAGCTTCGGGCGGATCCAATTCAGACGTTGGTCCGGCTGGATACATGGCCGCCTACGGGATCGCTGGAGACAACCTCACGCTCGGCAACATTGTGATCGCAGATTCGGTAAACTGCCTGGGAATAACGAGAGCCGCTTGGCTTTCTGTCGCAGACCGATCGGCGGTGCCAGCCGTTGAGATAGAGGTTATCTGCTCAGACAAAACTGAACATCGTCGGCGGGCAGAAACCCGGGCAACCGATGTTCCGGGGCTGAGAAAGCCAACATGGAACGAGATCACCGACAGGGTCTATGAAGATTGGGGGCAGCGTCCCACCGTCATCGATACCGCGACGAGGGGTGTCGATGAACTCGTTGCCGATCTGGTTTTGAGGCTTGGGCTCGGCTGATCGGCCGAGTCTTGACACATTCCAAGGAATCTCGCGCGCTGCCTTTTGTATCCTGGCCCGCCAAATTGCGGCGGGCCAGATGGTCAGATGCTTGCCTGCACGCTGTGCAGGCCGGCGTAGACGCCATTTTGCGCCATGAGGTCGTCATGAGTTCCCTGTTCCACGATGCCGTCGCCTGTGAGAACCAGGATACGATCGGCATGGCGCACGGTGGACAGACGATGGGCGATGACCAGGGTGGTGCGGCCGCTCGCCAGGTTCAACAGCGCCTGATGCACTGCCCGCTCGCTCTCATTGTCGAGTGCGCTCGTTGCCTCGTCGAAGATCAGGATCGCCGGATTCTTGAGGAAGGCGCGGGCTATTGTGAGGCGCTGCCGCTGACCGCCCGAGAGCTTGACACCGCGTTGACCGATATCGGTGTCATAACCCTGAGGCAGAGCCATGATGAAGTCGTGAGCATTGGCGGCGCGGGCTGCGGCCTCTATCTCCACATCGGTTGCCTCCGGCCGACCGTAACGGAGGTTTTCCGCCACGGTCCCCGCAAAAAGGTAGACGTCCTGCTGCACCACCCCGATATTGCGCCGGAGCGAAGCAAGCGTCACATCGCGAATGTCCGTGCCGTCAATTCGGATCGTCCCGGCCTGCACATCGTAGAAGCGCGGTATGAGCGCGCAAAGCGTGCTCTTGCCCACCCCCGAGGGGCCGACCAGGGCCACGAATTCTCCCGGCGCAATGGTGAGCGAGAGCCGCTCGAGCACCCTTGGTCCATCGCCGTCATAGCCGAATGCGACGTCGGAGAAATTGATCTCGCCTTTTGGCATAGGCATGGAACGCGCGGTCGGCCGGTCGGTGATATCAGGGGCGACCTCCAATATCTCCATTGAGCGAACGAACCCGGTGTAGCCCTCCTGCCAGAGGCGTGCGAAATTGCCGAGCCGCTGCACCGGATCGACCAGCACCGCCACGCATAGGAGGAATGTCAGGAGGTCGGCGACGGTCAGCTCGGCCGTCAGGATGCGCAGGCTCCCAACGGTGATCACCAGTATGATGATAAGCTGGGCGAAGGTCTCCGTGCCGGCCGAAAACCAGGCCTCGCTGCGGTAACCGTCGGCGCGGCTTTGCAGGAACCGTCTGTTCTGCTCAGCGAAACGTTCTTTCTCCAGCGCCTCGTTGGCGAAGGACTGGACGACGCGGACGCCGCCAAGGGCATCCTCGACCCGCTCGTTGACGGCGGCGATCTGCCGTTTGCTCGCTTCGAGCGCGCGGTTCATACGCCGATTGAAATGCAGCGCATAGGCGACCGCCGCTGGGGTGAGCAGGAGAATAAGACCGGCGAGCGGCGGATCGATGTAGAACAGGACCAGCATGGCCCCGCCATATTTGAGCACGGCAATGGCGAGATCTTCCGGGCCGTGATGAAAGAGCTCGCCCAGCCACAGGGAATCGTTGGTGATGCGGCTCATGAGCTGCCCGGTGCGTTGCCTGTCGTAGAAACTGAACGAGAGCTTCTGGCAATGTTCGAAGAGCTCCTGCCGGACCGTGGCCTCGATACGGGCGCCCATCACGTGGCCCTGATAATCGACGAAGAAGATCGCGACCGTCTGGACCGCCAGAACGGCAAGCATGATACCGCCCACTGCAAGAACCTGTGCGTAGGCCGGTGGCGTGTCGGTCAGAGCCGGAAGACGGCTCGTCACGAAGTTGGCGCAGAGCGGCAAGGCCACCGCCGTACCGGCGACGAGGATGGCACAAATGAGGTCCGCAAGCAGCAGAGGCAGGTGCGGACGGTAATAGGAGAGAAATTTGCGTATGCGCCACCGGCGCCTCTCGAGGTCGGCGGTGTCGGAATCGTCGCGGGAGAATTTCGGGAAGGGCTTATAGCGCGGAGTGCTCTTCCTCGCGCGTGGGAACAGAATATTCATGAAGCAGAATGTCCTTGTGGGTAATCTTTCCTTTCTGGTTGGACAGGGTCGCTTTCATGTCAGTCTCCCAAGCTCGGAGGAATTGAGGTTTCAGCATTGCAGACAACCGCCGCGATCGCAATGCCGCCGCGGAGAAAGGATGAGGATGTCGCTCGAAGGCAACAGCGGGCCGACCAAAGCGGCTCGGCTTTGCCAGCAACGGCCTGACGAAGCACTGAATCGGTTCTCAAAGCGGTATGCCGAAAAGTATGCGCGGTTTTCCCGCTAACCTTTTGATCGAGAGACGGGTTCAGATCAATTCCACCTGAACTCATCCTCTCTAATGCATGTCGCACAAAAGTGTGCAGCGGTTTTGCGGCAACGACATGCATGAAAAACAATCCGCTAAAGCGCATCGCGTGAATCTCTTTTCACGCGACAGGCTTTAGTGACCGCCGCCGCCTGCGCTGGCCGGAGGCGGTTTCGGCTTGCTGATCATCAGGACGCCGAGGATCATTGCCAGGAAGAGCACGGTCAGCATCAGGAAAATATCACTGAACGACAGGATTATCGCCTGCCGCTCGGCCATGTTCACGAGCTGTTTGACGGCGGCCATCGATCCGTCCATGCCGTAGGAATTATAGTTTGCGGTCATATTGTTGATCCGCTCGACAGCGGCAGGATTGCCCCAATGCACGTGCTCGCGCAGATGCATGTAGTGCACGTCCTGTCGGCTTGTCAGAACCGTGTTGATGATAGCGAGCCCGACTGCGCCGCCGAGATTTCGCGTCAGGTTGAAGAGACCGGACGCGTTGCGGATGCGGGCCGGCGGCAAGGTTCCGAGTGCGATATTATTGATTGGCACCATGCAGAGCATCAAGCCCACGCCGCGCAGGATCTGCGGGATCAGCAACTCCCAAAAATCCCAGTCAGTGGTCAGATGCGTCATGATCCACGTGCCGGAGGCGAAGCTGGTGAAGCCGATCGTCATGATGACGCGCGGGTCGAGCTTGCCCGAAAGGAAGCCCGCGACCGGGGCGGTGAAGAACATGGCGAGACCGGAGACGAACATGGTCTCGCCGATCATCAGCGAATCGTAGCCGCGGATACGGCCGAGATAGACCGGATAGATATAGGTGAGGCCGTAGAGGCCGATGCCCATCACGAAGGAGAACATCGAGCCGAACGCGAAGTTCTTGTTGGAGAAGGCTCTGAGATCGACGACCGGGAATTCCACCGAGAAGGCGCGATAAAAGAAGACGACGCCACCGATGACCGACGCGATCGCTCCCACGACGATGAGCTCGTCATTGAACCAGTCGTTCGAATTTCCCTCCTCCAGCACATATTCGAGCGCGCCCAGGAAGACCGCCATCGACAGGAGGCCCCACCAGTCGAACTTCTTCATCAGAGACAGCTCCGACTTGTCGAAGTCGATGAAGTTCCAGGTGATGAGCGTCACGAAGATGCCGGGGATGATGTTGACGAGGAACAGCCAGTGCCAGGAAAAGGCATGGCTCAGATAGCCGCCGACGGTCGGGCCGATGGTCGGCGCCAACGTGGCGATGAGGCCGATGATAGGTGAAACGACGTTGCGCTTCGATGGCGGGAAAATCGTAAAGGCGGCCGCGAAGACCGAAGGGATCATGCCGCCGCCGATGAAGCCCTGGATCGCGCGGTAGACGATCATCTGGTCGATATTCGTCGCGGTCGCGGCGAGAGCGCTCGACAGCGTGAAGCCAGCGGCCGAGATCGCAAAGAGATAGCGCGTCGAAATGATGCGCGCCAGCGTTCCCGACAGCGGGATCATGATGACTTCGGCGATGAGATAGGCCGTCTGCACCCAGCCGATCTCGTCCGAGCCGGCACTCAGGCCGGCCTGGATTTCCGCAAGCGAAGCGGAGACGATCTGGATGTCGAGGATCGACATGAACATGCCGAGCACCATCGCGAAGAACGCGATGAGCCTTTTCGGATCCATATGGTCTGCCGCAGGTGCGGAAACCGGGACCGATCCTGCCGTGGTGGCGGCCATCTCTCGCCTCCCGAAGACGGTTACTTGACTTCAGCGGTCTCAGTCGGCGCCGTGCGGGTATCGACATCGACCACGACGCTGAGGCCGGCACGCAGTCTGCCCGTGTCCAGCGCTTCCTGCGGCAGCGCGATGCGAACCGGGACGCGCTGGATCACCTTGGTGAAATTGCCGGTGGCGTTTTCCGGGGGCAGCAGCGAGAAGACCGAGCCGGACGCCGGCGAGATCGATTCGACGGTACCGACGATCGGCTTGTCGTCATAGGCGTCCACATGCACGTTGACCCGCGAACCGGGAACGAGATGCTGGATCTGCGTTTCCTTGAAGTTGGCGTCGATATAGAGCTGGCGCGTGGGAACGAGGGCCATCAGCCGTTGGCCGGGCGAGACGAGATCGCCTTCCTGAACCGAGCGATTGCCGACAACGCCGTCATAAGGCGCCTTCAGCACGGTGAAGGAAAGGTCGCGAGCCGCCTTGTCGCGCTGGATTTCCAGCGTCCGGACGGAACCTTCAGCTTCCTTGCGCTGTGCCTGCAGCAGCGCCACATTGGCCTCGGCAACCTTGATATTGGCATCGCCGGCGACGAGGTTGGCCTTGGCCTGATCGAGTGCGGTATTTGCGGTATCCAGATCCGCCGCAGTGCCGACGGATTTTGCCCGGAGTTCGCTCGCGCGCCGCTGGTTGATCTCGGCGCCGCGGACTGCCGCCTCGAGCGCAACCTTCTGTGCCTGCGCCTGGGACACGCTTGCCTTTGCGCCTTCAATCTGTGAATCGATGCGCTGCAGGGACAACTGCTCGGTCGCAATTTGCGCTTCCGCCTGCTCAAGAGCGTTGCGATAGTCGCCGTCATCAAGGGTCGCCAGGACGTCGCCGGCCTTCACCTGCTGGTTGGCGACGACGTTCACCTTGGCGACGTAGCCCGTCACCTTCGGGGAAATTGTCGCGATATCCCCTCCGATATAGGCGTCATCGGTGGAAACCATGAACCGGCCGTTGATCCACCAGTTATAGCCATACCATCCGCCGCCCGCCAGAAGTGCGAGAACGACGATTGGCAATACAACCCCCCGTCGCTTTTTCTTGGGCGGAGCGGGCGGTGCTTCGACCTGAGCGACGGGGGGCGGGGGATTGCCTCGCGCATCCGCAGTGGGGATATCCGCGGATGCGCCAGCGTCCTGCTTCGCCGCGTCGGCTTCAGCGGGATCGTTAACGATGCGTGCTACATTGCTTTTTTGCGTGGGCGTCATGGGGGCTAACACCGGTAAAGGAACAAAGTAATCGAACCGAACCGTTCGGTTCAGTTTCCATGTTGACATAAAGCCTTTCTCACCTCATATCAAGGGGTATCGAACCGATCAGTTCGATTTGGTTAAAGATTCTTCGGAAATGGTGATCACGGCACAGGAGAAAATGGCTCACGAACCCGACAATGCTGCCGCCGTCCACAGCCCGCCCGCAGCCGGTGGCCGCTGGGCAGCCGGCGAAGATCCGGTCAAACGGCAACAAATTCTCGACGGCGCACGCCGGGTCTTCATGAAGATGGGCTTCGATGCCGCGAGCATGAATGACGTGACCCGCGAGGCCGGGGTCTCCAAGGGCACTCTCTATGTATATTTCGCCAATAAGGAAGAACTCTTCACCGCGATGATCGATATCGAGCGGACGAATTTCGTGGCGGCGGTGAGAACGGCCCTGAGCGAAAACGCCGATGTCGCGTCCGCACTCTATGAGTTCGGAATGACCTTTGTTGCACACATGACCGCCGATAAGGTCATCAATGCGATGCGCACCGTGCTCGGTGTTCGGGAGCGCATGCCGAATCTCTGTCAACAATTCTTCACCGGCCCAGAAAACTTGCGCACTGTCATGATCGATTACCTCAGCCGACAGATTACGGAAGGCCGGCTGAAAATCGATGACATCGACCTGGCAGCCCGCCAGTTCCTCGAATTGTGCAGCGGCAGCTTCTTCAAGTTTCGGCTTTTCGGCGCCATGGAAACCCCACCTTCGCGTGACGAGATGAATAGGGTTATCTGCGGCGCGGTCCGCGTTTTCCTGGCGGCCTACGAAGTCCGCGAGGAAAAGTCCGTTTAAGGCAAAAGTGCGAAGCGGTTTGGCGCCTGGATTCCATGCGCCGATTCCGGCCCGCTGCTATAATCCAGCAATTGCGATCAAACCTGCGGAGCGGCAAAGCCCTATAAGCGGCTCGCTACCAAGGGAGTGACTATGGGCGCCATCGGACGGGCGATCTGGTTCATAGAAAGCCATTTCGCAAATGATATTTCGCTGGAGGAGATCGCGGCGGCAGCCGGGATCTCGCGCTATCATCTGTCGCGCGTCTTCGGGCTTGCGACCGGCCATTCAATCAGCGGCTACATCCGTGGGCGCCGTTTGAGCAAGGCCGCTTGCGCGCTAACCGATGGCACATCCAACATTCTCGAGGTCGCGCTTGATGCGGGCTACGGCTCGCATGAGGCTTTCACCCGTGCCTTCCGCGACCAATTCGGTGTCACACCGGAAACGATTCGCAGACAGCGGCACGCCGACAATCTCACTTTGCTGGAGCCGATCAGAATGGACGACACAAATCTTCCCAAACTCGAAGCACCGCGCTTCGTGAACCAACCATCACTGCTGCTTGCAGGACTCGCCGAAAATTATACCTATGACCGCACCGAAGGTATTCCGTCGCTTTGGCAGCGTTTCAATGCCCACTTCGGCCATATTCCCGGCCAGGTCGGCAACGTCGCCTATGGCGTCTGCACGAGTGGTGAGGACCAGGCGGAGGGCTTCCGCTACATGGCGGCTGCCGAAGTCACTGACGCAAGCGGACTGCCGGAGGGATTCTCGACCTTGAAGCTCCCAGCCCAACGCTATGCCGTCTTCACCCATCGCGGCCACATCTCCGAGATCAAGTCGACCTGTCGCCAGATCTTCGGTACCTGGCTACCGGCCTCCGGTTATGAACATGGCAGCTTTCCCGACATGTTCGAGCGCTATGATGATCGCTTCGATCCCTATACCGGCACAGGGGTCACGGAAATCTGGCTGCCTCTGAAGGAATAAAATCGTCTTCCGTTTCGTATACCCCCTTACGGCAGTTGCTAAGCAATTGCGTATCCTTACATTGCGAGCGTCATCAATCATTTGGCGCAAAGGGGGTATACACGCCGATGCAGGACATCATGATGCTCATTCAGGATCCGACCGCCTGGGTGGCACTCATCACCCTGGTCACCCTGGAAGTCGTCCTCGGGATCGACAACCTGATCTTCATTTCCATTCTAACGAACAAGCTCCCGCCCGAGCATCGCGAAAAATCTCGCAGAATCGGCATCGGCCTCGCCCTCCTCATGCGCCTTGGACTGCTCGGCACGATCGCATGGATCGTTCAGCTTACCGATCCGCTCTTCGAGCTATTCGGTCACGGTTTCTCCTGGAAGGATCTGATCCTGATTGCGGGCGGTCTCTTCCTCGTCTGGAAAGCGACCAAGGAAATCCATCACAACGTCGATCCCGCTGACCATGAGGAGGATTTCATCGCAAGTTCCGCGACGGCCGGATTTACGGCCGCGATCGGCCAGATCCTGCTGCTCGATCTCGTCTTCTCCATAGACAGCATCATCACCGCCGTCGGCATGACGCCGCATCTGCCGATCATGGTGGTCGCCGTCGTCGTGGCCGTTACCGTCATGCTGGTTGCCGCGACGCCGCTTGCCAACTTCATCGAGAAGAACCCGACGATCGTCATGCTGGCGCTTGCTTTCCTCCTGATGATCGGCATGACGCTGATCGCGGAGGGGATGGGCGTCCATGTGCCGAAGGGCTATGTCTACGTCGCGATGGCCTTCTCTGCGTTGGTCGAGGTGCTGAACATGCTGGCGCGGAACGCTCGGCGCAGGAAAAAGGCCGGCGCAGCACTGGAGGATTGATCATCGTCCATCCGGCCACTCTCTCCGCCCGCCGGAGAGAGACAAGCGGGTGAATATCCATGGCGCATATGGGAACTTTGCGGTACTACCTGCATTGAATCGCTGCATCGGAATCATGGTTTCGATGCAGGCTTGCGTATTTTCGCTTCTCAATTTCCTGGAGCAGCATGACAACGCAGCAAGCTCTCGCCTTCGGCGTCATCGGCCTGATGATGGCAGTCTTCATCTGGGACCGCTTCCGCTATGACGTTGTTGCTTGTTGCGCCCTGGTCCTGTCGATAGCGCTCGGGCTTGTGCCCTATGAGAAGGCTTTTTCAGGCTTCAGCGATGATATCGTTATCATCGTCGGCAGCGCGTTGATGGTCAGCGCCGGCGTGGCGCGCTCCGGGATCGTCGATAGCGCTATCAAGCGTTTCTTTCCGAACCTGAATTCGCTGCATACGCAACTGGCGCTGCTCCTGATCGTCGTCACGGTGCTTTCCGCCTTCATCAAGAATATCGGTGCGCTGGCGATCATGATGCCGGTCGCCTTCCAGTTTTCCCGCAAGATCGGCGTTTCGCCATCGCGCTATTTGATGCCGATGAGCTTTGCCGCACTGATCGGCGGGTTGATGACGCAGATCGGCACTTCGCCAAACATCGTGGTGTCGCGGCTGCGCCAGGAGATTACCGGCACCTCCTTCAGTATGTTCGATTTCACCCCGGTCGGTGCCACGCTGGCGCTGGTGGGCGTCGTGTTCCTGATCTTTTTTAATCGGCTCGTACCGGAGCGTCAGAAAGAAAATAAGACGTTGGACGAAGCACTCGAGGTGAAAACCTATTTTTCCGAGGCAACTGTCATGGAGGAATCCAGTGTGGCGGGCAAGCACCTGGGGGACGTGATAAAGCTTGGTGATGGCGATGTTATCGCGACCGCGATCCTGCGGGGCCACTCGCGCATGTCTCCCTTTCCGGACGTCGTTTTACAGGCCGGGGACACGATCCTCCTCGAAGGAAGCCCGAACGCGCTCGACCGCGTGGTATCGCACGCAAAGTTGAAGCTCGCCGGCAAGCCGATCGCGGCTGCCCGCGAGCAAAGCAACATAACTTCGATCGAGGCGGTCATTACCCCGGAATCGCTCCTGATCGGCCTCTCTGCCCGGCGGCTTTCGCTCTATAACCGGCGGGGCATCAATCTGCTTGCCGTCAGCCGCCACGGGCATCGCCTGACCGAACGGCTCGGGGAACTAACGCTGCAGCCCGGCGACGTCGTCGTTCTCCAAGGCAACCGCAGAAGCCTTCCCGGCTTTCTGCAGGAGTTTGGCTGTCTGCCGCTCGCCCACCGCGAGATCCTTCTCGGTGCGCCGCGCCGGGCCTATATACCGTTGCTGATTCTGGCCGCCGCCATGGGCGCGACAGCGATCGGTCTCGCACCGGTTTCGGTCGCCTTTTTTATCGCGGCGCTGGCGATGGTCGTCTTTCGCGTCATACCATCGGCCGATATCTACAAATCCATCGACGGACCTATCCTCATCATGCTCGCGGCGCTGATTCCGGTCTCGGACTCCTTGAGAACGACCGGCGGCAGCGAGTTGATTGCTGGCTGGCTCGGGCATTTCGCCTCTCAGATGCCGCCCTATGGCGCACTGGCGCTGATCCTGATCACAGCGATGGCGATAACGCCCTTTCTCAACAATGCTGCGACCGTGCTGGTCATGGCACCGATCGCCGCGAGCTTTGCGCACGCGCTCAACTTCAAGCCCGAGGCTTTTCTGATGGCAGTCGCCATCGGTGCCGGTTGTGATTTCCTGACCCCGATCGGCCATCAGTGCAATACGCTGGTCATGGGTCCCGGCGGCTACAAGTTCAGCGACTATCCGCGGTTGGGATTACCTCTGTCCTTTATCATCATCCTCGTCAGCGTCCCGACCCTGCTCTACGTCTGGCCCGTTCGCTGACGTCCGATCAAGCAGTTTTTCTTGACGCGACCTGATGAATATGGCCTAAGGCCAGCCAAACGGAAAGTTGCCGGAATGACGAGGGCAACCGCCTTTTCCAGCCGACTTTCCGATCCTGACAGCACTTTCTTCATGGCCGGGCAATGCTTCTAACGGAAGCCGCCGGCATCTCATGACGGGCAAACAAGATGACCATTTCCGGCGTTCGCGTCCGCATTGCTCCTTCTCCGACCGGCGAACCGCATGTCGGCACCGCTTACATCGCACTCTTCAACTATCTCTTCGCCAAGAAGCATGGCGGCGAATTCATCCTGCGCATCGAGGATACCGATGCGACGCGCTCGACGCCTGAATTCGAGACGAAAGTGCTGGACGCGCTAAAATGGTGCGGGCTCAAATGGTCTGAAGGCCCCGATGTCGGCGGCCCCTATGGCCCCTATCGCCAGAGCGACCGCAAGGACATCTACAAGCCTTACGTCGAGAAGATCGTCGCGGCCGGTCACGGCTTCCATTGCTTCTGCACGCCGGAGCGTCTTGAAAAAATGCGCGAAGCGCAACGTGCAGCCGGCCTGCCGCCGAAATATGACGGACACTGTCTGAACCTTTCGGCCGAGGAAGTCTCCTCGCGCATCGCCGCCGGTGAGCCGAATGTCGTGCGCATGAAGATCCCGACGGAAGGGGCCTGCAAGTTCCATGACGGCGTTTATGGCGATGTCGAAATCCCATGGGATGCCGTCGACATGCAGGTGCTGCTCAAGGCCGACGGCATGCCGACCTACCACATGGCAAACGTGGTCGACGACCATCTGATGAAGATCACCCATGTTGCCCGTGGCGAGGAATGGCTGGCTTCGGTCCCGAAGCACATTCTGATCTATCGCTATCTCGGCCTCGAGCCGCCGGTCTTCATGCATCTCTCGCTGATGCGCAATGCCGACAAGTCGAAGCTCTCGAAGCGCAAGAATCCGACTTCGATCTCCTATTACACGGCGCTCGGCTACATCCCCGAGGCGCTGATGAACTTCCTCGGCCTGTTTTTCATTCAGATCGCGGAAGGCGAAGAGCTTTTGACCATGGACGAGCTTGCCGAGAAGTTCGATCCCGAGAACCTCTCCAAGGCCGGCGCCATCTTCGATATCCAGAAACTCGACTGGCTGAACGGCCGCTGGATCCGCGAGAAATTGTCGGAGGACGAATTCCGGCATCGCGTTCTCATCTGGGCGATGGAGAACGATCGGCTGAAGGAAGGCCTGAAGCTGTCGCAGTCGCGTATTTCCAAGCTCGGCGAGCTGCCGGATCTGATGGGCTTCCTCTTCAAGTCCGACCTCAATCTTGATCCGCAGGCCTTCGCCCGCATCAAATCGTCACCGGAGGAAATCCTCGAGATCCTCAATACCGTACAGCCGGATCTGGAAAAGATCCTGGAATGGAACGTGGAATCGATCGAAGCGGAACTGCGCGCCATTGCAGACCGCATGGGCAAGAAGCTAAAGGTGGTCGTGGCACCGCTCTTCGTGGCGGTATCAGGCTCTTCGCGTTCGCTGCCGCTTTTTGATTCCATGGCGACCCTCGGTCGCGCTGTCGTGCGCCAGCGCCTGAAGCTCGCCTCGCAGGCCGTCGCCTCCCTCGTAGGCCCGAAGAACTGAACGGGACGTAGACTATGAACCAAAAGACCGAAACCGCCGCCCTTTCCTCCGACGCAACGGAAGTGCGCGCGCAGAAGCTGAAGCTGCTGCGTGAGCAGATCGGCGATGTCTATCCGGCACATTTCCATCGCACGATCACCAATGCCGAGCTGGCAGCGAAATATGAGGATCTGGAGCCTGACACCGAGACGCAGGATGTCGTCACTGTCGCGGGCCGCGTCTATTCCTCGCGCAATTCCGGCATGTTCATGGATATCCATGATGCCTCGGGCAAGATCCAGATCTTTTCCCACAAGGATGTGACGGGCGAAGAGGCCCGCGCCCTGCTGCCGATGATCGATCTCGGCGATATTGTCGGTGTCACCGGCCTCGTGCGACGCACGAAGCGCGGCGAACTCACCATCAATGCGCAGCAGATTACCATGCTGACGAAGTCGCTGTTGCCGATGCCGGAGAAGTATCATGGTCTTTCTGACATCGAGTTGCGCTACCGCAAGCGCCATCTCGACATCCTGACGAACGAGGACTCTAAGCTCCGCTTTCAGCAGCGTAGCAAGATTGTTTCCAGCATCCGCCGTTTCATGGAAAATGACGGATTCATGGAAGTCGAGACGCCGATGCTGCATTCGGTCTATGGCGGCGCCACGGCCGAGCCCTTCAAGACGCATCACAACACGCTGAAGCTCGACATGTATCTCCGCATCGCGCCGGAGCTCTATCTGAAGCGGACGCTGGTTTCCGGGCTCACCGACAAGGTTTTCGAGATCAACCGCAACTTCCGCAACGAAGGCGTCTCCACCCGGCACAATCCCGAGTTCACGATGATGGAGTGCTACTGGGCCTATGCCGATTACGAGGACATCATGGACCTCGTCGAACGGCTGTTTGCGACGGTGGCGATCAGCATCCACGGTAAGACGGAATTCACCTTTGGTGACAAGGAAATTTCCTTCAAAGGCCCCTTCCGCCGCGTCCCCATGCCGGATGCCGTCAAGGAAGCGACCGGCATCGATTTCCTTGCGATCAAGACTGACGCGGAAGCCCGGGAAACGGTGAAGAAGGCTGGCTTCGAGATCGACAAGGACGCCACCTGGGGCGAATGCCTCGCCCACGTCTTCGAGGAGACGGTCGAAGGCACTTTGATCCAGCCCGCCCATGTCACGCATTTCCCGAAGGATATTTCACCTTTCGCCAAGGAAGTGCCAGGCGAGCCGCGCCTTGTCGAGCGCTTCGAAACCTACTGCAATGGTTGGGAACTCGGCAATGCCTTCTCGGAGCTGAACGACCCGGAAGAGCAGCGCGCCCGCATGGTCGAGCAGCTCGAGCAGGCCCATGCCCGCGGCGAAATGCAGAAGGAACTGGACGAGGACTTCCTCGACGCGATGGATCAGGGCATGCCGCCGGCCGGCGGTCTCGGCATCGGCGTCGACCGTCTGATCATGCTGCTGACGGATTCGCCTTCCATCCGCGACATCATCCTCTTCCCGGCACGCCGCAGCAAGGCCGACTGACCGCAGCCGCGCCGAAGGATTCCTCGAGCCGGATACAGCGCCGTGCATCTTATAAGACGCACAAAGGTCGCTCTCACACTTTAAATGGATCGGAGGTTCCGTCAGAGCAATTCCAGGAAAAGTGCGAAGCGGTTTTCCGTCCGGAATCGCGTGAAAACAAAAGGTTACAGCGGTGCGTCGATTCCATGAAAAGCCGAACCGCTCTAGTTCGCGGCCCGGGCGGACATGGCGTCCGGTCGGCTGGCCGTGCCCATCGATGCCTCCCCGGTTCCCGGCGCACCTCCCTCCGTCCGGTTTTGCGAAGTGACTGATCCGGTGCTTTCCTGATCGGTACCCGGCGCCTTTTCCGGCTGGGTCTCATGCTTCTGGGCGGGCTGCTCGCCTTCCTCATCGGGGGGAGGCCCTTCTGCCGGCGCCTCCTCGCCCGCTGGTGCGCCATGACCGCCCCCTTCCGCTCCACTGCTTTCCTTGCTTTCGGTGGCCTTTCCAACGCCCGACGCGCCATGCCCTCCGGAAGCTCCTGGGCTGGCAGCGGCCACCATCGGATCTTCACAATCGCTATGATCCTTCAGGGCCGAGCTCAGATGTTCGATGTCCTGCAACGGCATCTCTATGCGTTCGCCGAAGAAGAGGCCCTCGTCGCTCGCCTCGCCATTATAGTATTTGGCCGTATACGGCTGCGGATTGACGCCTTCGATCATCTTTCCCGGATGTGGAATGAAGACCACGTCGGCGCCGATCGCCCGACCACGAATGTCGGAGCGCAGGCTCGGCCCGTTCCGGTCGAGGACGACGACCTGCACGAGATCTGGCTTCTGGGCATCATAGATCGCCTTTGCTACGCGCAGCGCCGTTTTCACACGCGTCTCACCGTCTGTCGGCTCGGTCTTGATGTATTTCCGGATCCAGAACCGGTCCTGCTTGCGGATCGTCACGAGATTGACATCGGTACACTTCAGCCCGTTGTTTGCTTCCAGGACTTCGCCGAGCAATCTG
The DNA here is from genome assembly GCF_041357635.1 of Sinorhizobium sp. CB7. Classification (NCBI taxonomy): domain Bacteria; kingdom Pseudomonadati; phylum Pseudomonadota; class Alphaproteobacteria; order Hyphomicrobiales; family Rhizobiaceae; genus Sinorhizobium; species Sinorhizobium sp. CB7. The sequence continues at coordinate 190,673 of NZ_JAULLL010000005.1, read as the reverse complement.
TCTTTGCCAATAAAGAGCGCGGTCGTGCCGGACGCGCCCGCAAGGAGCGCGATCCCGCCGACAATGATAAATAGCTTCCGGGAGGGCCGGAAAATGCGCAGTAGGGCCTTCACGCCAACTGCTCCGTCATTGACGCACTCCAACGCGATACAGATGTTGCTTCGACGCTAGAGAAATGTCGTTTCTGAATGCTTAAGCGAATAAGGAAACTCTTGAGTATATTTGGGAATACCGAAAAAGGTCCGAGCGCTGCTGCACGCTAGTCACAGTTCACGACAGCGTGATTTCGCCAGTTATTGGAATTAATTTAAGACAACTTCAATATTCCGCAGCATGAACAAAGAAGAAAGAGCGCTCGGGAACAGCTAAAAAACTGCGTTCTGCAAATGCAGGGCGCCCATTATCTTTCCTGTTATCGGCTTCGTCTCAGCCGATAGATGATCCAAATCATGGACGACGAGCGACAAATACCGCAGGCGGCCTCCCGCCGGCGCCAGTTCTGAGGCCGGAGAGCTCCGTCGTTTGCGGTTGTCCTGTCTTTCCGTCATAGTTTCGTAGGTTTGCCTCCGGTGGGGGCAAAGAATTTGAGGCAGGTGCATTTTCCATGACTGCACGCGTCGACATCTCGGAGCTCGACCGAGCAATGACTGGGTTGCTGGAATCCGCCCTGATGCCGGAATGCTGGCCGCAGACCCTGGAAGCGATTTCCCGCGCAACGGGCTCCGTGGGCGCCCATATCTTGCCTGCTCGTGGCAGATTCTCGCCCGGCTTCCTGACGACGCCGAATCTTCTGGACGCATTCCAGGTCTATTTCGACGAAGGCTGGCACCTTCGCGATTTTCGCGACCGCAGCCTGGCGACTGTCCTAGCGAAGGGATCAGCCATCGAGCACGACATCGCCTCGGAAAACGAATTCAGACATTCCGAATATTACAACGAGTTTCTCATGAGGTTCGGCCTTCGCTATTCCGCGATCATTGGCTTTACCTCAGGTGACACGCTGTTGACCCTTAATCTGCAGCGCACCACAAAGGATCGTCCGTTCGATCATGAGGAGGAACGGGCTCTGCTCCGGATGCAGTCGCAACTGACGGCATCCGCCGAGCTCATCCGCACCCTGCAATTGGCAAAAATCGAAGGCATGAGCGAGGCCTTCGAAATGGCAGCCGTCGCCTGCATCTTTTTCGACAGGTGGGGCCGGGTGACGCGTCTGAACAACCGCGCCGAAAAGCTTCTCGGTCAGGAGATCAGGATCAAGAACAGGGAACTGACCGCCGGACGCAGCGAAGAGACCGGCATGTTTCGGCGGCATTTGCGGGCCGTTCTCTCAAACGCATCCTTTGTCGACACCGCGGTTTCGACGCCGGTGCTCTTCACAAGACGCGGGAGGCAGTCGCTCGTCATCCGCGCCCAATACCTGCATGGCCTGCCGGCAGAGATCTTCTCACATTCCGTCGCTGTGGCCACCATCACCGATCTGTCGGAACGCGTCATCCCGAATATGGGCCTGCTGCGGCGAATATTTTCATTGACGCAGCAGGAAGCGACCGTCACCCGCCTCCTGGTGGAGGGGCTTTCGGCGCGAGAGATAGCCGAGACCTGCGGCCTGCAATACGAGACCGCAAGAGGCGATGTGAAGAGGGTATTGGCGAAGACCGGCACTCAACGCCAGGCCCAGTTGATCTCGCTGCTTGCCACCCTCAAGCTTTAGCTCCGGAAGCCTTGGCCGAAAATTCACTGACTTCATTCCCGCAGCATTCCTTCTGACGGCATGCTCCGATTCCGGGTATCCAGGGAACATTTTTCTCTTTTCGGCGTCATTCAATGAATGAAAAACAAGAGGAGGCACCCATGCTCAAGTGGGCCCTTATATTCTTCGTAATTTCTTTGGTCGCTGGTTTCTTTGGCTTTTCAGGACTTTCAGCGGCGACTGCGACCATAGCGCGGGTATTGTTCTTCATCGCGCTCATTATTTTCCTGATCTTCCTGGTTCTTGCTCTTCTCGCCGGCCAGGCGGTCGTTTGATCGCACGGCTATTTCTGCGTGGAAGCTCGAGCCGAGCCAGTTTCCACCAGGACCGACAGGAGCAAGAAGGTCATGCCGACGAATTTCATCATCGCGATGATGGCATGACTGTATTCCCACTGATTGCGGACCGAGGCGAAATTCTCCGGTATCGGGCCGGGTGACCAGGTGGCCATGATTGCGTTCATCGGCGCGACAAAGGCGAACCAGATTGCCAGACCTGCCGCCATGAAGGCTGAGCCGGCAATTGTTAGCTGGAACGATGGACGCCGGTTACGAACGAGGAAGGCGAGCAGGGCCGATGCGATGATCGCCAAGACGTCGATCGCCGCACCGGCTGTTCCAAAGATAAGGTAGAGGCCACCAAAATTGGTCACCATCATCCAGAGTGCCGGCTGCCAGCCGAGCCGAACAGGCATTTCCATGAGATGGCAGAAGGAAAGGGCCAGGCTAAGGGCGGCGAGGAGAAGCGTCAGCAGCCTGAAAAGCAGGATCCGTCGTGTCATGGGGATATCCGCCGCTTTTCTTCCGAAAAACCGAGGCCGGCATCATTTGTTCCTGAACAGGCATCCTCACAACAGGCTCGCGCCGACATTGATGGCCAGCGCCAGGATGGTCGCGTTGAACAGAAACGATAGCACCGCGTGGAGCAGGACCAGCTTGCGGATGTATCGCGACGAGATCGCCACGTCAGCTGTCTGCGCGGCAACGCCGATCGTGAAGGAGAAATAGAGGAAATCCCAATAGATGGGTTCGCCGACCGGCTCCGGGAATTTCAGGCCGGAGCCGTTGCCGGAGCCGGCATAGTAACGATGGGCATAGTGGATCGTGAAGATCGTATGCAGGAAAACCCAGGAGATGAGGATCGTCAGCACCGCCGCGCCGGCCCGGCCAAGTGCTACCTCCGAACTGGCATTCTTGAGACCGTGGAGCTCGATCGCAATGCCTGCGATACTGGCAAGCGCCGCCGCAATCGAGAGAAACAGCAGCAGGACATCGGAAAAATCGAGATCGGCCGACCGTTTCTTGATCCGGTGAATATCGGACGTCAACATCCTTCGCCAGCTGATGCTGGTGAAGACGAGCGCCGCCACGTTCCATCCCACCAGGACATTTCGCGCGTTGAGCTCGCGCGACGTCAGCAGGACGAAGACGGCAAGCCCGACCAGCACCGCAACGACGAAACTCGACTGCTTGCGGATGAGGCCGACGAGCGATGATCCCTGCTGACTGTCTTTGTCTGGCTCCATGAGGTGCTCCCGCCCGGCTCCTCTTTAGTATCAGCTCGATAGCGGCAGGAGCAAGTATACTGCATGTTTCGTTGGATCGGGCTCGATTTAAGAAACATGCAGCAATTCAAAGCTCTACAGCGACCTTGTGCGTCTGAAAAGGTGCTCGGCGCTGTAGCCTCAGCCAGTCCAGCCGCCATCGATGATGTGGATCTGACCGGTGGTGAAGCCTGCTTCGTCGCCGGCAAGATAGGTGACCAGGGCAGCGATTTCCCTGGCGTCGGCAATGCGGCCCATGGGCTGGCGCGCGATGAAATCATTCAACGCCTTTTCGTAATCGCCGGTCGCGCGCAGCCGCTCGTGCAGCGAGGGGCTGTCAACCGTGCCGGGACAGACGGCGTTGCAGCGGATGCCACGCGAAACGAAATCGGCGGCGATCGATTTGGTAAGCCCGATGACGGCCGCCTTCGACGCGCTATAAGCGAAGCGGTTGGCCACACCCTTGATGCTGGAGGCGACCGAGGACATGTTGACGATCGAGCCTTTGCCCTTGTCCAGCATGCCGGGAAGAAAGGTCCGGCAGGTCCTGTACATTGCCTTGGCATTGAGATTGAAGGAAAAATCCCAGTCCTTCTCGTCACAGTCGAGGATCGTCCCGGCGTGGACGAAACCGGCGCAGTTGAAGAGGACGTCGATCGCGCCGATCTTTTCCGCAAACGCCTCGACAGCGGCGCCGTCAAGAACATCGAGCACGTGCTTTTCTGCGCCTTCGACCGTGGCGAGCGTCTTCTCGTTGATGTCAGTGGCGACGACGCGCGCGCCGAGCGAAACAAAACGTTCCGCCGTCGCCCGGCCGATGCCCTGCCCCGCCGCCGTGATCAGAACGGTCTTGCCCTCCAGCCCGTGGCCCATGCCTGCTCTCCCTTTGATGCACGATCCGGCTCGGACCGATAATTTATATGCACGATATATTCACGGGACCGTCAAGCGACTGCCGCGGCCTATGCAAAGGAAACTCATTCATAATTGTCGCAGGCATGACGGAGGAATCCGAGACATAAAGCGCCCGCGCGTCAAATGCGGTGCGCATAGAGCGCGCTAGAACTTTGAATCTGCTGCATGATTTTGACCTTGAATCGATTTCGATTTAAGGGATTATGCATTAGCATGGATGGGAGAGAGACATGCTTTTCGACACGCATCTGCACGTCATCGACCGCAAAAGGCTGAATTACCCCTGGCTAGCCGGTGCGGCCGCGCTTGATCGTGATAGCCTCTATGAGGACTACGCCCGCGATGCCCTCAGATGCGGCATATCCGATGTTTTCCACATGGAAGTGGATGTCGCGGAAACCGACATCCAGACAGAGACGGACTACGTCAAGGAACTAAGCGCGAAGCCCCCGAATCTGATCCGCGGCGCCATCGCCTCCTGTCGGCCGGAAGAGCTGGGCTTCGGGCCTTATCTCGAGCACGCTCTTGCCGATCCTTTCATCAAGGGCTTTCGCCGCGTGCTGCATGTCGTCGCGGATGACGTCTCCGAGCGACCGCTGTTTCGCGAGAACATCAGGCGCCTTTCCGGTACACGGCTGACCTTCGACCTCTGCGTCTTCCCGCATCAGTTCGACCGCATCCGAAGGCTGATAGACCTCAACCCGGATGTCCGTTTCATTCTCGATCATTGCGGTAATCCCCCGATCAAGGAGGGGATGAGTGATATCTGGCACAAGGGCATCACAGAATTTGCGCTGAGGTCGAATGTCGTTGCCAAAATCTCAGGCGTCATCGCCTATGGCGACCTGGAAAACTGGACCGTGGAGAGCCTCAGACCCTATGTAGAGCACGTGATCGAGGCCTTCGGCTGGGATCGGGTCATCTGGGGCAGCGACTGGCCTGTCTGCAGTTTGGGCGGTGGCCTGACGCCTTGGGTGGCGGCAACCCACGCGCTCACCGCCGGCTGCAGTGCGGCGGAACGCGACAAGCTCTACCAGGCGAATGCCAGACGGATCTGGGCGATATAAGAAAGGCGCGGTGCTATAGCTGCCGCGCCTTATTTCGTTACGAACGATCGCTTTTACGCGGCAGCGAGCTGCAATTCCTTGGCGACCATGCTGCGCAGGGCGACCAGGTCCTTGGCGAAGGCGCGAATGCCTTCGGCAAGCTTTTCGGTCGCCATCGCATCTTCGTTCAGCATCCAGCGGAAGGTCCTTTCGTCGACGGTGACCTTCGGTTCAGACTTCATCTTGTCCGGCGAAAGCTTGCGCTCCAGCTTGCCTTCATCCTTGGACAGCTCGTCCAGCAGTGCCGGGCTGATCGTCAAACGGTCGCAGCCGGCAAGTGCTTCGATCTCGCCGACATTGCGGAAGGAGGCGCCCATGACAATCGTCTTGATGTCATTCGCCTTGTAGTAGTTGTAAATATCGCGAACCGACAGCACGCCCGGATCTTCCTCGGCAGTGTAATCCTTGCCGGTTGACTTCTTGTACCAGTCGAGGATGCGGCCGACGAAGGGCGAGATCAGGAAGACCTTGGCATCGGCGCAGGCAATCGCCTGGGCCTTGCTGAAGAGCAGCGTCAGATTGCAATCGATGCCGTCCTTCTGCAGGACTTCTGCGGCGCGAATGCCCTCCCAGGTCGAGGCGAGCTTGATGAGAATGCGGTCGCGCTCAATGCCGCGTTCCTTGTAGGCGGCGATGATGCTGCGCGCCTTGGCGATCGAAGCTTCCGTGTCGAAGGAGAGATCGGCGTCGACCTCGGTCGAGACACGACCGGGCACGAGCTTCACCAGGGCGCTGCCGACGGAGATGGCCAGACGATCCGCGACGGCTGCGGCGACGGCATCGGGATTGCCCGACTGCTTCTTGCCCCAGGCGATGGCTTCCTTGACCGTGTCGGCAAACATCGGCGTTCCGAGTGCCTTCAGGACGATCGTGGGATTGGTCGTGCAGTCGACCGGCTTGAGCCGGGCGACAGCTTCGATATCACCCGTATCGGCGACAACCGTGGTCATGTCGCGAAGTTGGTCAAGCTTTGAAGTCATGATCTAATCCTTTTTCAACTTGAGCTGTTCGACCGGCACGATCATACGCCCGGTAATAAGTTCATTTCGGTCACGTGTCTTGCATGCTGTGGGCGACTTCGCGCCTCTTCATCGCGGATAGAGTTAATATAGGATATTTCGCCAAGGTTCCCATCCATTGGCACGACGGCCAAGCGGAAAATATCTCATCCTTCTGTGCAAGTTCTGTCCTCGCGCCAGTCGCCAGCAAAATGCGGCGAATTGCTCCGCAATTCCGCGTTCCCCCCGAACGGTCAGGACCGACTGATGAGCACTATCGCCAATCCCGTCATCAAAAGTCAAGGGACATTTGTCCAATCCATTTGACATAAGTTTCATATAAAAGAATATCAACAATGAGATGCAGCTGACGCCGGTTTGGCTTAAAACAGGCAAAAATTTCGCATTGGAGGACACGTGGTCAAGCTCAGACGTGGCACGCACACCACCTATTCGGAAGCAGCATCGCTGAGGCTGCGGGCCGCCTGGCTCTACTATAACCAGGGTCTCACACAGAAAGATGTCGCCGAGCAGCTCGGCATCAGCCGCTCGACTGTCATTCGCCTGCTTGATGAGGCAATGAAGCGCAGCGAAGTGCAGATCTGGATCAATGACAGCATCGACGACTGCGTGGAAATGGCTGTCCGACTGGAGCGCGCCTATCAGCTGGATGAAGCGATCGTCGTTCCCGCGCCGCCTGGCGAAGATGTTAATGCCTATGCGAAGAGTGTCGGTCTCGCGCTCGGCCAGTTCCTGTCCGAGGCCATACCGGATAACTACACGATCGGGGTAGGCTGGGGCCGCACCATGACGGCCTCGCTTTCGAGTTTTCGCCCGCCCCGGCGCGACAACTGCAAGGTCGTGTCTCTTCTGGGCGGCATCGTCGCCGTCCATCAGACCAATCCGATCGACTACACCTGGCGGCTGGCGAGCCAGCTCGGTGCAGAGTGCTACATGTTCCTGGCACCGCTGCTGGTCGATTCGATCGAAACGAAGCGCAATCTCATCGAGAAGTGCGGTCTCGACACGATCTATGGTCTCGCTGAAAACCTGGATCTCGCGATTGTCAGTTGCGGTGATATCGGACCGAATTCGACATCTCTTTCGGAGGGATTCATTTCAAAGGCGGAGCTGAACCAGCTGATCGCGGCAGGCTGCGTCTGTGACACGATGTTCACCTTCCTCGACAGGGACGGGAATTCGATCGACCATCCGATCAACCGACGCGTCATGTCTGTCGATCTCGACACGCTGAAGAAGGCGAAACATATCGTCATCTCCTCCGGCGGCGCACATCGCGCCGTTGCGATCCGCGCCACCATAAGGAGGATCGGCTGCAACACGCTCATCACGGACGAGAGCGCCGCCAGGGCACTGCTCGAACTGGAAGCGACGGCTTAGAGCGCGGCGCGTTCTAACTTTTCGATTAGGCCTGACCGGCTTCCCAGCCGAGCATCGCCCGCTTGCGGGTGAGACCCCAATGATAGCCCGTCAGGTCGCCATTCTTGCCGAGGGCGCGGTGGCAGGGCACGACGAAGGAAACCGGGTTCCGGCCGACGGCCGCGCCGACAGCGCGCACGGCCTTCGGCTGGCCTATATCATTGGCGATGTCGGAATAGGTGACGGCGCGACCGAATGGTATCTTCAGAAGGCTTTCCCAGACGCGGACCTGGAAGTCGGTGCCGATCAGAACCACCCGCAACGGCTGCTCGCTCAACCATTTCGACGGTTGGAAAATCCGTTCCGCATAGGGAGCAGTTGCCTGCAGGTCCTCCACATATTCGGCATTCGGCCAGCGGCAGGTCATATCCTCCAGACAGGCCTTCTCATCGCCGGAATCGCTGAAGGCAAGGCCGGCCAGGCCGCGATCGGTGACCATGATCAGCGCAAGGCCGAAGGGCGAGATATGGAATCCATAGCGGATGACGAGCCCACCGCCCTTCGCCTTCCATTCTCCGGGCGACATGGCCTCGTGCGTGACGAAGAGATCGTGCAGCCGTCCCGGACCGGAGAGCCCGACTTCGAGCGAGGTTTCAAGCAACGGCATATTTTCCGTGCGCAGCAGCCGCTTGGCGTGATCGAGGGTGACGGCCTGCAGGAACGCCTTTGGCGACAGCCCCGCCCAGCGCGTGAATGTCTTCTGCAATTGCGTCGGCGACTGGTCGAGCCGCGCCGCAATCGTCTCCAGCGAGGGCTGGTCGCGATAGTCCTCGGTAATAAGTTCGATGACCTTCCGAACGGTCTCGTAATCGGGACCCTCGGGCGTGATGTCTTTCTTGAGGTTTGCTATCATATTCATCGTACTTCTCCTTGTGGCGATAACACCACGAAGGAGGCGCACAAACCACCCGTTTCTTGCCTGATCCTATATACGCCGCTTTACCGTCGCCAGTGCACCTTTGAAGGCCTTGGCAAAACTCTCCCTGTCTTCCGGATTAAGGAAGGAACCGACATCGGTGCGCCGGCCCTCGCCAAAAATGTGCATGGACAGAATACCTATCTCTTGGTGTCGGCGCACGAAGAAGCGAGCCCAGAAGGGATTGAACCGGTGCTCCACCATGCGGCCGGAAGGAGAGAATTTGCGCACCGAGACGCTCGTGTGCGAAACCGTCACCTCTTCACGCGCCTTCCCGGATCGGTAGTTCAGCCAAAAGGCGCCGTAGAGTAATACGAAATCAAAACCGAAGAAAAAGCCGATCGGCCAAGCTCCGCTGGCGATGAAAAATATCCCGTAGATCAGGCAGACAACGCCCGACAGCAGGAGGAGCACTTTGAAGCCCCTCCGTCCCAGCGACCGGTAAGGGAAGAGCTCCGCTGCAAAAACCGGCGGTTCGTTGCCGCTGTTGCCGTTGCTTTCCATCATGGCTGATGAGTATAGATTTTCCATGGCAAATCCGAAAATCAAATCCAGCACCCAAACCTTACAAAAGTCAAATGGGTCCACACGCCGGAAGGCGGCGGTGCCACGCAGCGCCTATTCCAAGGCGGAGATCGAGGAAATGTTCCGGCGCTTTTCGATCCAGCGACCGGAGCCGAAAGGTGAACTGGAGCACACCAATCCCTTCACCCTCGTCGTCGCGGTGGCGCTCTCGGCGCAGGCGACCGATGCCGGCGTCAACAGGGCGACCCGCGCCCTTTTCAAGGTTGCCGATACGCCGCGCAAGATGCTTGACCTCGGCGAGGAGCGGTTGCGCGATTACATCAGGACCATCGGCCTCTACCGCAACAAGGCGAAGAACGTGATCGCGCTCTCGCAGAAACTCGTGGACGATTTCGGCGGCGAGGTTCCGCGCACGCGCGAAGAATTGGTGACATTGCCAGGCGTTGGCCGCAAGACCGCCAACGTCGTCCTCTCCATGGCCTTCGGCCAGGCGACGCTCGCGGTCGACACGCATATTCTGCGCATCGCCAATCGCATCCGCCTCGCGCCCGGCAAGACGCCGGACGAAGTCGAAGAGCGGCTCGTGAAGGTGATCCCCAGGCACTATCTCCGTTACGCCCATCACTGGCTGATCCTGCATGGGCGCTACTGTTGCAAGGCGCGGCGCCCGGAATGCGAGCGCTGCGTCATTGCGGATCTTTGTAAATTCCCCGACAAGACCGCCGAGCTGCCGGCGCCGCTGGTTGAATTACCGCCGCAGGTGATCGGCGCCCAGAGCGGATGATCTAGGCATCTAAGCCGTCTAGCAACATCGCGATTGCCCTTTCATAATCTTCGCGGTCGCCGCCGGCCCGGATAGCAAGCGCAGCGCGATCGAAGGCGGCAGAGAGCAGCACCGTCAGCGGGTCGAGCAGATCGTCCGATTTGCCGGCCTCGGACAGAAATGCGGCAAGACCTGCGCGCAAGGTCGCTTCCGCATTCTCTCTGTCGATCGCACCGAGATCATCAGGGCCAAGCACGGCCGGACCATCCAGCAGCAGAAGACGGGTGCGCCCTTCGACCGACATCGCATCGAAATAGGCGGAAGCCCCGGCAAGCAGCCCCTCGCGGGCTGAACGCGCCGGTTCGGCCCCTTCTTCGATGGCTGCGGCAACCGCCCTGGCCTCCCGCTCGATGACGGCGCGGAAGAGCGCCTTTTTGTCTTCGAAATGATGATAGAGCGCGCCCCTTGTCATGCCTGCGGCCGCGACGATGTCGGGAGTTGCGGTCTCGGCATAGCCCTTTTCGACAAACAGCGTTCGGGCGGCTTCCACCAATGCCTGTCTTGTCGTTTCGCTTCGTTCACGATTGCTGCGGCTCAAATTGCACCTTTACATACAGACTGCATGCATGTTATTAATTCAATACATGCAGAATGTATGTTATTTCACGGTGGAGGAAAAGATGAAAACGACGAGCTATTATCCCGTCCTCATGACCGACGATGTTGCCGGCACAGCGGCCTTCTACTGCACCCATTTCCGTTTCGCGCCGCTCTTTTCGACCGGCTGGTATGTGCATCTGCAATCGGTCGAAGATCCGAACGTGGCGCTCGCCATCCTCGACGGTAGCCATGAAACCATACCGGAGAAGGCCCGCGGTAAGGCCGCCGGACTGCTTCTCAACTTTGAGGTCGAGGACCCGGATTCCATCTATGACGCCTGTCGTGCCGCCGGCCTTCCGATCCTCACCGAACTTTGTGATGAGGATTTTGGTCAGCGGCATTTCATCACCGCCGATCCGAACGGCGTGCTGATCGATGTCATCAAGCCGATCCCGCCTAACGCCGAATATGCGGCGATCTACGAGGCATCAGCCCTCCCCTAAACCGCGCACAGTTTTCGGCATCCCCAGGGAGCCGGATGATTTCAGGTCGAATCGACCTGAAATCTGAATCCGCCTCTCAATCAAAGAGTTAGAGCGGGATGTCGCCCGAAAACCGCGCACACTTTTCGGCATCCCGCTCTACCCGCGGAAAGCCGGATCCTTTTGCGAGATCAGCTTGTGCAGATGCACCATCATGCCAGCGGCAAAGAGCGGGGTCAGCAGGTTGACGATCGGGACTGCCAGGAAAGCGGCGATCGCGAGTCCTGCGAGAAAGACGGTCGGGGCATGCTTGGCGCGGAAGAGCCGCGCCTCCTGCGGCGGGCGGAAGCGCATGGCCGCGAATTCGAAGAATTCCCGCCCCAGTAGGTAGCCGTTGACAAGGAAAAAGGCGATCAGATTGACGCCGGGGACGAACAGTAGCAGCAGCGCAATGATGTTGCCGAGGATGATGACACCGAGAAACTTGATCGAGCTTAGCATCGCCATGCCGATGGGCAGGGCAGTGCCGGGCGCATCGGCTGGATAATCACGCTTCTCGACCACTTCTGCGACATCGTCGAGAAACAGGCCCGCAATGATCGCCGTCACCGGTGAAAGCAGCAGGGCAAGCGCCAGCGCGAGACCGATACCGGCCAGAATCCCAAAGATGAACGCAAGCCATCCCGCCCAGTCCGGAATATCCGGAAAGAATCCCTCCATCCATGGCAAGGCGAACGCGAAAAATAGGCTGCGCAACGCGAACCAGAGACCGACCAGCGCCAGCACGGTAAGACCGAGCACCTTCCAGAATACCGAACGCGTTTCCTGCGCGAAAAGATTGATGGCGGCGAGCCGCGCGGCTTCAAGAATCATTCTCAATCCCCTGCCTATCCGCCCGTGATGTAGGAGGCGGCAGTGCTGCAGGCAAGGGATCATCCCACAACGGGACAAATCAACGGACCGTTGTAATAAAGTAATATCTAATATATATTGAGTCGCTTTTTCTAAACAAAACGCAACCCTATGAAGCAACTTCCGGAATAACCAGTACGCGGTAATCTACCGCCGCGTTTCCTGTCCGAGTATCGCCGGAAGAAGTCTTCAGCGAGGCAGCCTTGGAAGATCTTGTACAGAAGCTCCGGCACTATTCGAAATCGGGAACGCCGGCAGAGCGGCGGATCGCAAGGTATTTTTCCGAGCATATGAACGAACTTCCTTTTGAAACTGCCGCTTCCGTTGCAGACAGGCTCAATCTCAGTCCGATGACCGTTGGCCGCTTCCTGCGCACCCTCGGCTATCAGGGGCTTGACGGCATGAAGGTTCAGATTCGGGAAACGTCTCCCCCGCTTTGGTCGCCATCTGTCTCCAATGAAAACCTACGAAAGAACGCCGCAGAAGGGAACTGGCTGGCAGGCGTCATCACCGAGCAGATCGACGCTCTGCATCAGCTCTACAATCTGACAAGCCAACCGCAATGGCCGGATGCGGCCAACACAATTCTATCTTCGAGCGAGGTTTTCGTGGCGGCTCATCCTCGCCATGCCGGCATCGCCCGCCATCTCTGCGAGAGGCTCGCGCTGGCGCGCGACCGCGTCTATCGCCTCGATGGTATGAACGGCAGCTACGCGGAGCTGCTTGCGCATCAGGGGTCGGAGGACGCCCTTCTGATCGTCATCGATTGCAATCGATTCGTGAAATCCCGCCTTCTTGCGCGCGCCGCCCGCCGCTCCGGCTGCAAAGTGCTTCTGGTGACGGGCCGATACACCACCTGGGGCCAGGAATACGCCCATATCACGCTCGCCTTGCCGCCTTTGCGCTCGGAAGCCGCCGACAGCATGGTCGCTCTGACCGCGCTTCTCCACTGTCTCGCTGAGACCGTGATTGCAACCGCGGGAACGGAAGCGGAGATCCGCGGCCGCCGCATCGGCGAACTCGAGACCCTGTTTGCCGATATGCCGCCGCGATAGCCGATTTCAATAGGTTGGAGCGGGATGCGGGCGGAAAACCGCACACAGTTTTCCTCATCCGGCTAATGCATGTCGCGCAAAAGTGTGCAGCGGTTTTGCGGCAACGACATGCATGAAAACAACAAGCTAAAGCCTGTCGCGCGAATCCCTTTTCACGCGACAGGCTTTAGCTTACTCCATCGCTTCCAGTTCTGAGCGATGACGATACATGGCAAGGAACCGGCGATAATCGCGATCGTAGGAGGCCTTTCTGGCGGGATCCGGCAGGCGCTCGTGCCCGCCGGGATACATGGCGGCACCGGCCGCGGCGAGATCCCGATGGAGACCGCAGGCAACGGCAGCGGCTACCGCCGTCCCCAAAAGCACCGCTTCGTTCATCTTTGGAACGATGACCTTGCATCCGGTGACATCCGAATAGAGCTCCATCAGGACCGGATTCTTCACATGGCCGCCAGCCACGTGCAAAGTGTCGAGCACATAGCCGTAGTCGTTCATCGTCTCCAGAATGTGCCTGATGCCGAGCGCGACGGCGACGCCGGTACGCCAGTAGAGGCGGCAGAGCCCGTCAAAGGAGGTATCGAGCGTCAGGCCGCTGATCACGCCGACCGCATGCGGATCGGCAAGCGGCGAGCGGTTGCCATGAAAATCCGGCAGAACGTGAATGCGCGAGGCGAAATCGTCACCCTCGGCCTCTCTGAGTTCCGCGATTCGTGCGACGATACGCTGATGGAGCGCCGCGGTCGGCTCGCCGCCGGCGGCATGCATGCGCACGATATGGTCGAGCAGGGCACCCGTTGCCGATTGCCCGGCCTCGACCAGCCAGGACTGCGGAAAGACCGCCTCGTAATAAGGCCCCCACATGCCGTGGCTCGGCTTGCGGTCTCGCGAAAAAGTGACGATGCAGCTTGAGGTGCCGGCGATGAGCGCAAGCTGATGCTCGCGTCCGGCCGGATCTCCCGCATAGCCGGCAAGCACACCGAGGGCGCCCGCATAGGCGTCGATCATGCCGGCCGAGACATGGCAATCGGGATGAAGGCCGAGCGCGGATGCAGCCGCCGGCGTCAGCCTGCCGACGCTCCCGCCGACCGCTGCGGTATCTTCCGGCAGGTTGCCGCGCTCCCGAAGATCATCGAGCCCCGTCTGCGCCAAAAAGTCGGCCTGCCAGCCGGGACTCTTATGGGCCAGATAATTCCACTTCGCAGTCAAAGTGCAGCGTGAGCGCGCAAGCGATCCAGTCGCCTTCCAGGTCATGAAATCGGCGAGATCGAAGAAATGGCCGGCCCGTGCCCATGTGTCGGGCAGGTTCTTCTTCAGCCACATGAGCTTTGGAATTTCCATTTCCGGTGACATGAAGTGGCCGGAATGCTCCAGCACCGGATGCTGCGTGGCTGTGCAGAAATCCGCCTCCTTCAAGGCGCGATGATCGAGCCAGACGATCGTATCGAAACGGCTCTCGCCACCGGTCGAAACACTGATCGGCATCCCGTCCCGGTCGCGCACCACCAGCGAGCAGGTTGCATCGAAGCCGATCGCGCCGATCGCAGCAGCCTCCACGCCCGCCTGTTCCCGTGCCTTCCGGACCACCACGCAGACAGCAGACCAAATGTCCTCGGAATCGTGTTCGGCGTGGTTTTCGCGCGGACGGTTCATCACGATCGGATGCTCGGCCTTTCCAAGCAGCTGCCCGCGAGCATCGAAAACGCCGGCGCGTGCACTGCCCGTACCGATATCCACCGCAACCACATGATCACGCATGAAGAATAAGCCCCGTCCCTACCGAGTTTCGCTCTCAATATTTTCGGACAAGGTGTATCAAATCCGGCATGGCGTCAAACACGACTTCGGGGGAAAGTCGATCGAGCTCGGCGCGATAGCCGTCGACATTGGCATGCGAACCACCCACAAAAGCGAAGACCGTCATACCAGCCGCTTTGGCTGCAGCGATACCGGCGGGGCTGTCCTCGACGACGACGCACTCGCCCGGAGAAACGTGCATCTCGCGCGCCGCATGGAGAAAGAGGTCAGGAGCGGGTTTGCCCCGCTTGACCATCGTCGCGCTAAAGATATTCGGCAGCTTGTCGAGTAAGCCGGTCACGGAAAGCGAAAGGCGGATACGCTCGACCTGGCTCGATGAGGCGACGCATCGCGGAATATCCAGTGCGTCGAGCGTCTGCGCTATTCCGCCGATCGGCTTCAGTTCGGTGCGGAAGCGCGCATAAAGATCGTTGCGGATGCGATCGAGAAACTCCTGTCCGGCATGGACGTTGAACTCGGTCTCCAGCGTGTCGATGACGGTTGCGAGGCTGCGGCCGAGAAAGCGCTGATAGGCTTCCTCCTCCGTCATTTCGACCCCGAAATCATTCATTGCGCCGACCAGAACCCTGACGGAAATCGGCTCACTGTCGACCAATACGCCATCGCAATCGAAGATCACCAGCCGTTTTCCCGCTTCCGCCATGAGAGACCCAATCTCGGTTCAGTTCGGATGTCGTAGATTAGACTGCCAGTTTGTTGTCGAGATAAAGCTGCAGCGTCTCGCGCGTGCCCTTTTCCCACAGGGTTTTCAGCGCATGCGCGAAGCGCTTGCGGAAGAGATCGGATTTTGCGACGTCGCCGAAGATATCGTCGAAGACCAGAAATGCTCCCGGATCGTCCTTCGCCTTGAGCGCTGCGGCATGAAGCCGGTCGGCGCTGGCGTCGTTGAAGACGATACCCTTGCCGCTGTCGGACGTGCCGGCGAAGTAGCGGCACCAGAGTGCGGAGACCAGGGAGAGACCGATGACGTCCTCGCCGCGACGGAGCCGATCCGCCGTTGACGGCAGGATGAATTTCGGCTGACGGTTCGAGCCGTCCTGGGCAAGGCGCGGAATCGTGTCGGCGATCTTCGGATTGAGGAAGCGGTGCTCGATGAGCTTGAAATAATCCTGAAGCACCGTGTTGGGCACCGGCGGCACGATCGGAATGATCTCATCGTTTTCGAGCTTGGCGAGGAAAGCGCGGATCAGCGGATTTTCCATTGCCTCATGCACGAAGTGAATATCCATGAGCGCTGACGGGTAGGCGATCGCCGCATGCCCGCCGTTGAGGATCCGGATCTTCATCAGCTCATAGGGCGCGACATCCGGAACGAAGGTGACGCCGGCCTTTTCGAGCGCGGGTCTGCCTGCGGGAAAATTATCTTCAAGCACCCACTGCTTGAACTCCTCGCAATAGACCGGCCAGCTGTCTTCGATGTCGAAGACCTCCTTCAAGAGATCGATCTCACGGCTGCCGGTCGCCGGCGTGATGCGGTCCACCATGGAATTCGGGAACGCGACATTGGCCTTGATCCAGTCGGCGAAGGCCGGGTCGGAGAGTCTGGCTGTGCCGACGACGGCCGCCGACGTGACGGCACCGTTATGCGGAATATTGTCGCAGGACATGACGGTGAAGGGTTGCAGGCCCTTGTCGCGCCGCGTCTTGAGGCCGGCGACGATCAGTCCGAAAACCGTCTTCGGTGCCGCAGGGTTCTGACCGTCGGCAACGATTGCCGGATGCGCGGGATTGAACTTGCCGGAAGCGTCGATGAAATATCCGCCCTCAGTGATCGTCATGGAGACGATGCGGATGGCGGGATCCGCAAGCCTCGCGATGATCGCTGCGGCATCGCCCGTCGGTAGGATATCGATCATTGGCGCTGTGACGCGCGCGGCGGTCCTGTTGTTGTCCTGCTCGACGACCGTCGTCAGGAAGTCCTGCGACGCAAGTTTTTCGCGCATGACCGCATCTGACGGCAGGACGCCGGCGCCGACGATCGCCCAGTCATGGTCATGCCCTGCGTTGAAAAGATCGTCGAGATAGATCGCCTGATGCGCCCGATGGAAGTTGCCGACGCCGAAATGGACGATGCCGGCCGAGAGCGACGCCCGGTCATAGGTGGGAACGGCAGCGGTCGCGGCGGCCTGTTGAAGCGTTGCCAGCGATAATTTGCACGTCATTGTCTCATTCCTCTTGAAGGTATGCGCGCCGGACGGGATACAGTCGTCCGGCTCTGTATGTCCGCCTCCCCGCGGGCCACGCGGGGAAATGCATTGGCCTCAGATCGCCAGTCCGTTTTCATTGAAACGATGGAGGCGAGCCTTGTCTGGAGTCAGGAATACGGTATCGCCGGCCTTTGCCGCGAAGTCACCGCCGCCGCGCGCCGTGATCGGACCGATGTCCTCGACATCCACATGCAGGAAAGTATCGGCGCCGAGATGTTCGGCGACCGTGACCTTGCCCTTCCATTCACCAGCCTGCATCGAAAGCGCGACATGCTCGGGCCGGACGCCGATCGTATGGGCGCCGGCGGCTTTCGCTTGTGTGCCATTGATGAAATTCATCCGCGGCGAACCGATGAAGCCGGCGACGAAGAGATTGGCGGGATTGCGGTAAAGCTCCAGTGGCGAGCCGACCTGCTCGATATTGCCGCGATTGAGGACGACGATCTTGTCGGCCATGGTCATGGCTTCCACCTGATCATGGGTGACATAAATCATCGTCGTCTTGAGCTGCTGGTGCAGTTCGCTGATCTCAAGACGCATATTGACGCGCAGCGCCGCATCGAGATTTGAAAGCGGCTCGTCGAAAAGAAAGGCCGAGGGTTGGCGCACGATGGCACGTCCGATCGCCACGCGCTGGCGCTGGCCGCCGGAAAGCTGACGCGGTTTGCGTTCCAGATAGTCCGTGAGATTGAGCACGCGGGCGGCATCGGCCACCTTGCGGTCGATTTCCGCCTTGTCTACGCTGGCCATCTTCAGCGGAAAAGCGATGTTGTTCCTGACGCTCATATGGGGATAGAGCGCGTATGACTGGAACACCATGGCAAGACCGCGTTCGGACGGCGCCTTGTGAGTGGCATCCTTGCCGTCAATGACGATCTTGCCGCCGGTGACATCCTCCAGTCCGGCGATTAGGCGCAGCAGGGTGGACTTGCCGCATCCGGAGGGACCCACGAAGACGACGAATTCGCCGTCTCTGATGTCGAGATCGATGGAAGGGATAACCCTGGCCTCGCCGAAGACCTTCGAAACCTTTTGAAGCGTGATGCTGCCCATGTCTGTCTTCCCTACTTAACCGCGCCGAAGGTGAGGCCGCGAACGAGTTGTTTCTGCGAGAACCAGCCAAGGATCAGGATCGGCGCGATCGCCATGGTCGAAGCCGCTGAAAGCTTGGCGTAGAACAACCCTTCCGGGCTGGAATAGGAGGCGATGAAGGCCGTCAATGGCGCCGCCTTGGAAGCACTGAGATTGAGCGTCCAGAACGCCTCGTTCCAGGCCAGGATGATGTTGAGCAGAAGCGTCGAGGCGATGCCGGGGACTGCCATCGGCGTCAATACGTAGATGATTTCCTTGGCGAGCGAGGCGCCGTCCATCCGCGCTGCTTCCAGGATCTCTCCGGGGATCTCCTTGAAATAGGTGTAGAGCATCCAGACGATGATCGGCAAATTGATCAGCGTCAGCACGATGACGAGACCGGTGCGCGAATCGAGAAGACCGACATTGCGGAAGATCAGGTAGATCGGAATGAGCGCGCCGACCGGCGGCATCATTTTCGTCGAAAGCATCCACATCAGCACGTCCTTCGTCCGTTTGGTCGGTGAGAAGGCCATGGCCCAGGCGGAGGGGATGGCGATCACGAGACCGATCAGCGTCGAGCCGAAGGCAATGACCACCGAATTCATGAAGTGGCTGAAATAGTTCGAACGTGACTGGACTTCGAAATAGTTTTCCGTCGTCCAGTGGAAGAACAGGAATTGCGGCGGCGACGCGACGGCATCGGCCTCCGTCTTGAAGCTGGTGAGGAAGGTCCAGAGGATCGGGAAGAAGATCAGGATGCCGATCACCCAGGCGATCACCGTCATCGTCACCTTGTGCTGGGTCGAAACACTGCGAGCCATCTCAAGCCTCCAGATTCTTGCCGATGAGGCGCACGAGGAAGATTGCCACGATATTGGCCAGGATCACGGCGACGATACCGCCCGCCGACGCACCGCCTATATCGAATTGCAGCAGCGCCTGGGCGTAGACGAGGAAGGTGAGGTTCGTGCTCTGCGTGCCCGGGCCGCCATTCGTCGTCACCAGGATTTCCGCGAAGACCGAAAGCAGGAAAATGGTCTCGATCAGGATGACCACGGTGATGGCGCGTGCCATATGAGGCAGGACGATGTGGATGAAGCGCGAAACCGCACCGGCGCCATCCATCTCGGCCGCTTCCTTTTGTTCCTCATCCAGCGACTGCAGCGACGTCAGCAGGATGAGCGTCGCGAACGGCAGCCACTGCCAGGCGACGATGAGGATGACCGACAGGAGAGGAACATTGGCGAGCCAGTCGAGCGGCTGCAGGCCGATGGCCTTGGCGAGCCATGCGAAGAGGCCGTTCACAGGGTTCATGAACATGTTCTTCCAGACCAAGGCGGCCACGGTCGGCATGACGAAGAAGGGTGCAATCACGAGAATGCGCACGATCCCCTGCCCGTAGATGGGCTGATCGAGCAACAGAGCCAGCGCAATGCCGCCCACGACGGTGATCAGCAGGACCCCGATCACAAGCAGCAAGGTATTGCCCAAAGCGTCGAGGAAGGCAGGATCGCTCAGGAAGTATCGGTAGTTCACCAGACCGACGAAGCTCTCCATCCCCGGATTGAGCAGGTTGTAATTCAGCAGCGAGAAATAGATCGTCATCGCGAGCGGAACGATCATCCATGCAAAGAGAAGCAGAACCGATGGTGACATCATCAGGCGGGCTGCGGAACGGGTGTGTGTCGTCGCCATGCTCGTATCGACCTTGTCTAGCGCGAAACTCCGAAAACACATTCTTTTCTGAGAGGTTACGCGTGGGCCCGGAAAATTGGAATATCCTTTGGCCGGCTAACGCAGCAATCACGAGCGCAAAGCATCTGCCGCGTCGAGCGAGAACAAAGGAGGCCGCCGACGCAGTTCGGGCACTCGGCGGCCTGAAAACCGGAATGCCTCAGCATTCCGGTCCTGTCTCGGGAGTTTCTTATTTTATGTAACCAGCCTTGGTCATTTCGCGCGTCGTCAGCTGCTGCGCGCTCTTCAGCGCCTGATCGACCGAGATCTGGCCAGCAAGCGCTGCCGAAAACTGCTGGCCGACGGCCGTGCCTATACCCTGGAATTCAGGGATCGAAACGAACTGGCCACCGGTATAGGGCACCGGCTTGACCGAGGGCTTGGCCGTGTTTGCCGCGTTCATCGCTTCGAGCGTCTTGGCGGCAAAGGGGGCGGCCTTCTGGTACTCGGAGTTCGCATAGAGCGACTGACGTGTTCCCGGAGGAACGTTAGCCCAGCCTTCCTTGGAAGCGACGAGCTGCGTATAGGCCTTGTCGGTCGCCCAGGCGATAAACTTCTGGGCAGCTTCCCCCTTCTGCGAGCTTGCCGGTACGGCAAGGCTCCAGGCCCAGAGCCAGTTGCCGTGATTGCCGAGGTCACCCTTGGTCGGGAACAGCGCATAGCCGACCTTGCCGGCAACCGTCGAGTCCTTCGGATTGGACACAAAGGAAGCAGCGACCGTCGCGTCGATCCACATCCCGCATTTGCCGGTCTGGAACAGGGCGAGGTTCTCGTTGAACCCGTTCGACGAAGCCCCCGGAGGGCCGGCTTCCTTCATCAGGTTGACGTAGAACGTGAGTGCGTCCTTCCATTCCGCCTGATCGAACTGCGGCTTCCACTGCTCATCGAACCAGCGGCCGCCGTAGGAATTCGCAAGCGCCGTCAGGAAGGCCATGTTCTCGCCCCAGCCTGCCTTGCCGCGCAGGCAGATGCCGTAGACTTCGCCGCTCTTGTCGGTGATCTTGCGGGCCGCCTCCGCGATGAAGTCCCAGGTCGGAGCGTCAGGCATCTTCAGGCCGGCCTTTTCGAAAAGGTCGGTGCGGTACATCAGCATGGCGCTTTCACCGTAAAACGGTGCAGCATAGAGCTTGTTCTCATACGAGACCGACTCGCGGATGGCCGGAAGAAGGTCATCGATGGCATAGTCGCTGCCGAGGTTGTCGAGCGGCAGGAGCCAGCCCTGCTTGGCCCAGATCGGAACTTCGTAGTTGCCGATCGTCAGAACGTCGTACTGGCCGCCCTTGGTTGCGATATCCGTCGTCACCTTCTGGCGCAGAACGTTTTCCTCGAGAGTGACCCATTCGAGGTCGATATCGGGGTTCTTCGCCTTGAAATCATCCGTCAGCTTCTGCATCCGGACCATGTCGCCGTTGTTAACGGTGGCGATCGTCAGCGTCTCGGCAGACGCCATACCGGCGAACGCGAGCGCCGAGCAGGCGCCCAGCAGGAAAGTTTTCAATGTCATATCTTCCTCCCAGAAGAGAAAATATCGAGCATTCGCTTTGCTCATGAGCAATTACTCACCACACGCGACAAAATGTCAATGCGGATTCGTCGCTGCAATGCCGAAGATCGAAGTTATCTATTTGAAAAGAAATAAAAAAATTTTTGCTCAGGAATTGAGCAAAAATTCGGCCGTCTCTTCGTCAGTGATCAATCCGTTGATTTGACGACCAGTTACAGCGGCTTTGATGGCGCTGAATTTGCGTCTTCCTTTCGCAAGCCCGATGACCATGGAGGCCTCTCGCGAGGGGATAGGCGCACTCGCGACACGCTCGTTGATCGCGTTTTCGAGAAGCCTGCCATTACCATCGAAGACCCAGCCGCAGATCTCGCCCGCCGCCCCTCGTCGCATCAACTCCATCATCTCGTCCTTTTCCAGGAAACCATCGACGCAGAGGGGGCCATCGATGCCAAGTTCGCCGATACCGACGAAGGTGACGTCTGCCTGCGCGCTCATGTTAAGCGTCGAACGGACGAGTGGCTGACCGTGAAGCAGTTCGCGCTCCTCCGCGCCGGTCACAAGGACCGGCAACGGCATCGGATAGTGCCGCGCCTTCACCGCCTCGGCCATGCTGAAGATGACATTGTAATAGGCGGCAGAACCGTCCGGTGCGATATTGCCCGTCAATGAGACGATGCGATGATGCGAACATTCGATGACCGGTAATTGATCCACCGCTGCCTTCAATGTTCGGCCGGTTCCGATCGCAAGGACGATCGGATCCGAACGTTTCAGCCAGCGCTCGATTTCCGCCGCGCCGGCCTCGGCGATGCCGACGGTCGTGGACGTGGAGCCCGGATCGCTCGGTACCACCTCGACATGCTTGAGGCCGAAACGCTGGCGCAGGGCCTGCGCCAGCTCCAGACAGGCGGCGATCGGATGGTCGAGCCGAACCTTGACCAGCCGCTCCGCAACGGCCAGCGACACCAGCCTTTGTGCCGACTGGCGCGATATCCCCATCGCCGATGCGATCTCATCCTGGGTCCGTCCCGCGACATAATAGAGCCATCCGGCCCGAGCCGCGTCGTCGAGCCGTTCCTGGATTTCGGGCCTTTTCACCATTTATGCCTGCCGTACGATTTGCGGAACAACCTGTAAGGAATCTCTTATTCGGCAGATCAAACCAAAATTTGGGCAAATGTCGAGTGGATTGAGAAATTGCTTAAGCAGATCCTGTCAGGCGAACCAGCGCATCACAAAGAAGAGTGCGGTTTTGGCTAGCCCGTAGACCACGCCGCCGACGACCGTCAGTGACACGGCGGACATGACTAGCCCGAAGATGATGAACAGCCCATCTCGGCCCAATATGCCAAAGGAGAACAAGGTAATGGCAAGCGCTGGAAGGATGTTGCCGAGCGGGATCGGCAGCGTGAGCACGATCGCAAGCACGAGACAAAGGAAGCCGGTCAAATATTCGATCGGCGGATAGACGAAAAGGCCGAGCCGCGGCGTCAGCATCCGCTCGGCGCGTGCAAGCCAGGGATTGATCCGGACAACAAGCGCCTCGAAGTCCTCCCGCTGCATTGAACGCCTGGCGATGAATTTCGGCAGCCAAGGGCGCAATCCAAAAGTAAGCTGCGCCGCAAGAAACAAAAGCGGCGTTCCGAGCACGGCCGAGGTTCCGGGTGGCGTCGGAAAGATGTTCGGCAAGGAGAAAATCAGCATCAGTGCACCGGTCGCGCGATCACCCACGTTCTCGAAGAGATCTCCGACGGATATGCGCTCCCGGCTCGTGTCCCCGGCCAATTGCCGCAGGATCGCAGAAAGGCGCCGACCGGATTTTGGTCTCTTCGGTCTCATTGTTCCCGCCGCAGTTCCGATGCTGTCGGTCGTCATAGTTCCCCAATATCGTTCAGCTGCCGATAACAGCGTGTTCTCTGTCGAATAGGCCCAGATGATGACTGGGATGTTACAGAATCGCCGCTCGTTAAAGGGCGATTTCGATACCGGCGCTTAAAGCCAAGAATAGATCCAGACGGCATATGTTCCATGCTCGCTGAACCCCGCTACCCTGTTTTCAATCGATTGAGCTTGCAAATAGCACGGAACGATGTCAGCACACGAGGGCAGTTTCAATTCAATAGAACACGAATGATCATTTCATTTGATATTGGCGGCTCCGCCATAAAGAGCGGGATCGCCCGTTCCGAATCCGATATCATGCCGCTTGGCCGCTGCCCTACCCCGAGAGCCGACTTCGCGCCGTTCGTGGAAGCGTTGCGCGGCATCATCGTGCAGACCGGGGAAAGTCCGGCCTGCCTCTCATTTTCCATCGCCGGCGTCGTCGATCCCGACACGCAGGCGACCACCTGCGCCAATATTCCCTGCATTCACGGACGGCGCCTCGCCGCAGATCTTGAAGCGGCGCTCGGTTATCCGGTCCTGATCGCCAATGATGCCGACTGCTTTGCCGTGGCGGAGGCGCAATTGGGTGCCGGCCGCGGCCATCGCATCGTCTTCGGCGCCATCCTCGGCACCGGCGTCGGTGGTGGGCTCGTGACGGACGGGCAGCTCGTCAACGCCGCCGGCGGCTTTGCCGGCGAATGGGGCCACGGACCGATCGTCGCCTCCTTCGCCGGCGATCCGCCCGTCAGCATTCCTGCCTATCCCTGCGGCTGCGGACTGAAAGGCTGTGTTGATACCGTTGGCGGCGCCCGCGGCGTCGAACGCCTGCACAAGACGCTGCACGATCTGGACTTCTCCAGCGAGGACATCATCCGACAGTGGCTGGAGGGGGACGCGCGCGCCCGCCGGACCATCGATGTCTATGTGGACCTCGTCGCTTCGCCGCTGGCCGTGACGGTCAACATCACCGGCGCGACGATCGTCCCGGTCGGCGGCGGCCTTTCCAATGTCGAACGCCTTATCGAGGAGCTCGACAAGGCCGTGCGTGCACGGACGCTGCGCAAATTCGATCGTCCCTTGGTCGTGCGCAGCCAGTGCCGCGTGGAGCCAGGCCTGATCGGCGCGGCACTGATCGGATTGAAACACGCGGAAAATCCTTAGAAAACCCAGATGAGAGATCCGTTCAAGAACCCCTTCCCGACGGCAGACACGGCGCGCCACGCCATCTGGGAAATGCTGGTCACCCGCGATATCGACGCCTTCCTTGCCGCCGACTGGACAAGGGTTGCCGGTGACTTCATCGAAGACGGCTTCATCGGCATCGACGCCGGGCGCCACACGAATCCGGACCAATGGCGCCTCGCCTTTCCGACGCTCGAGGCCTATCGCGACGAATGGCTGCGTCAGGCGAGCGAATTCGCCGCCATCCGTTTTAGCGAAGACCCGCGCACTGCGATCTTCACCACGACCACGCTGGAAAACATCGAGATAAACGGCGAAACGGCGCTGGTCCGCAAGAAGTTCGACGGCAGCATCCTGCGCAGTGATGGCGAGCGCGACCGCATGCTGTGGCAGACGCTCTATTACTGCCGCCTGCATGGGGACCGTTGGAAGATTTCCGGCTTCACCGGCTATCTGCCGAACCCGATGGGTTGAAGCGACAGCAGAAGGCGCAGCTCCGGCCGCGCCTTCCGGAATATTGTCTTATTCGGCGGCGATCGCCGTCGGCCGCATGGACTCTTCGCCGACATCCGCCTCACCACTTTCTGCGGCCGGCGAATGCTTCTTCGGCTCTTTGCCGAAGAACAGAGCATAGCCGGCCGGCAGCACCAGGATGGTAAGCACGGTGGCGACCAGAATACCACCCATCATGGCATAGGCGAGCGGACCCCAGAAAACACCGCGCGAGATCGGGATCAGCGCCAATACCGCGGTCATTGCCGTTAGCATGATCGGCCGGAAACGCCGCACGGCAGCGCCGACGATCGCCTCCGAACGTTCCATCCCGGCCCGGATATCCTGATCGATCTGGTCGACGAGGATGATCGAGTTGCGGATGATGATGCCGAGAAGCGCGATGACGCCGAGGATTGCGACGAAGCCGAAGGGCGCGCCGCTGATCAGCAGTGCCGCGGCCGCGCCGATGATGCCGAGCGGACCGGTCGCAAGCACCAGCATGGCCTTGCCGAAATGCTGCAGCTGCGCCATCAGCAGCACGACGATGACGACGAGCATGATCGGCGCCTTGGCGGCGATCGAGGCCTGGCTTTCGGCGCTGTCCTCGGCGCCGCCCTGGATCTCGATCTTATAGCCTGGGGCAAGGCTGTCGCGCAGATCCTTCGTCTCGTTAAAGAGCTTCATGGTCACGTCGTTCGACTGGACGCCGTCGGGCAGCGTCGCACGCACGGTGATCGTCGGCAGGCGATCTCGCCTCCACTCGATGCCCTGCTCCATGACGGGCACGACCTTGGCGATCTGCGAGATCGGCACCGAACCGCCGAAATCCGTGGGGACATAGACGGAGTTGACCGCCGAGAGCAGATGACGCGACGATTCCGGCTCGCGGGCGACGATGGAGACGGTCTCTTCACTGTCGCGGAAATCGGCAAGCGGCGCACCGGACACCGTCGCCTGCAGCATCTGCCGCACGCGCTGCGAGGTTACGCCGAGCGCCCTCGCCCGATCCTGATCGATGACCAGCTTCATCGCCGGGACAGGCTCGAGCCAGTCGTCGTGGATCGCGCCGAGCATCGGATTTTGGGCGAAGCGCGCCTTGACCTCGTCGGCAATGCGGCGGACTTCCTGCCTATCCGGTCCCATGACGCGCAGCTGCACCGGCCATCCCGTCGGCGGGCCGAGGAACAGACGGTCCACCTTGGCGCGGATCGACGGAAAATCCTCGGCGAGAATGGTCCTGAGCTTCACGATCAGCCGTTCGCGGGCGGGCTCGTCATTGGCCATGATCAGGAGCTGCGCGAAATTGGGGTTGCGCAGCTGCTGATCGAGCGGCAGGAAGAAGCGCGGCGCGCCTTCGCCGATATAGGTGGCGATGAAGCGCTTGTCCTTGTCGTCCATCATGCGCTTTTCGAGCGCCTTGGCCTGTGCATCCACTTCCTTGATGCTCGTTCCTTCCGGCAGCCAGAGGTCGACAAGAATTTCCGGACGGGAGGACTGCGGGAAGAAGTTCTGCGGAATGAACTGGAAGGCAAAGAGGCTTCCGGCGAAGGTCAGAAGCGTTAGCGCCAGTACGATGACGCGGTGGTGCACAGCCCACGCGACCGTGGCACGCAGGCGCCGGTAGAAGCGGGTGTCGAAGACGTCATGATGCTGGCCGGCATGATGACGCTGCTTCAGGATCATGTAACCGAGCCAGGGCGTAAAATAGACCGCTACGAACCATGACGTCACCAGCGCAATACCGACGACATAAAAGAGCGAACGCACATATTCGCCCGCCGTCGATTCCGCAAAGCCGACCGGAATGAAGCCCGCCGTGGTGATCAGCGTGCCCGTCAGCATCGGGAAGGCGGTCGAGGAATAGGCGAAACTTGCCGCGTCGAGCTTGACGAGGCCCTCCTCCAGCTTCCGCTCCATGAGCTCGACGACGATCATGGCGTCGTCGACAAGAAGGCCGAGCGCGATGATCAGAGCGCCGAGCGAGATGCGCTGCAGGTCGATGCCGAGCTCGTACATGATGGCGAAGGTCGCCGCCAGCACGAGCGGGATGGCGATTGCGATGACAAGCCCCGAGCGCCAGCCGATCGACAGGAACGAGACGACGAGCACGATCACCAGCGCTTCCCCGAGCGCATGCATGAATTCGCTGATCGCATCGGTCACCACATCCGGCTGATTGGAGATCTGGTCGACCGAGACGCCGTAAGGCAGCGATGATTCGAAGCGCTGATAGGTCGCTTCGACATCCTTGCCGACGTCGGTGACCTTGAAGCCTTTCGCCATGACGACGCCGACCTGAACGCTGTCATGGCCGTCGAAGCGGTACTTGCGCTGATAGGGATCCTCGAGGCCGGACGTCACGGTTGCGATGTCGCCGAGGCGGGTCACCTGATTACCGGCGCGAATGCGCAGCTCGCGGATATCGTCCACCTTGTTGACATCGCCCTCGACGGAAATGCGCACCGAGCGGATGCCGGTATCGACGCTGCCTGCCGGATCAACATTGTTCTGGCCGACCAGCGTGTTGCGCAGATCGTCGAGCGTCAGGCCACGTTCCGCAAGCGCCTTCGAGGAGACGTCGATATAGATCTTCTCCGGCTGGTCGCCGATGATCACCGCCTTCTCGACGCCCGGCGTCGTCAGCAGCATGTCGCGCGCCTGGATCGCGAATTTCTTCAGTTCCGGATAGCTGTAGCCATCGCCGCTGATCGAGTGCAGCGTGATAAAGGTATCGCCGAATTCATCGTTGAAGTAAGGGCCGAGCAGACCCTGCGGCAGCTCGTTGGCGATATCGCCGACCTTCTTGCGCACCTGGTAGAAGGCATCGGCCACTTCGGCCGCGTCGGTATCGCCCTTGACCTGCAGGGTGATGATGGCGCTGCCCGCACGCGTATAGGATCGCACGAAATCGAGATGCGGCGTCTCCTGCAGCTTGCGCTCGATCTTGTTGACGACCTGATCCTCCATGTCCTGGATGGAGGCGCCCGGCCACATCGCCTGCACGACCATGACACGGAAGGTGAAATCCGGATCCTCCTTCTGGCCCATGCGGGTCAGGCCGAGGACGCCTGTAATGATGATCAGCCCGAAGAGAAAGCGCGCAATGCTCGGATGCCCGATGGCCCAGCGCGAGAGATTGAACGGCTGTCTTTCCTGCGTGGAACTGGTCATGGCATGTCCCGCCTTATGGATGAGTGGAGCGAGAGCGGGATGCCGAAAAGTGTGTGCGATTTTCGGGCGACATCCCGCTCTAACTTTTTTGATTGAGAGACGATTCAGATTTTCAGGTCGATTCGACCTGAAATCATCCGTCTCTAGCGGACGACCGCGGCCTTGCCGCCGTCGTCATCGGCGGAAGCGGACTGTGCGCCGGCACCGGGGAGCTTCACTTTCAGGTTTTCCGTCATGAACTGGGTACCCGCAGCGACCACCACGTCGCCCGCCTGCAATCCGTCCGTGACGCGCACCCCACCATCGGTAAAATCGGCGACCTTGATGTCGCGCGCATGCACGGTACCAGCCTCCCGGTCGACGACCCAGACGATCTGCCTGCCCTCTTTTTCGGCCAATGCGCTCAAGGGAATGGAGATAAGATCCTTCTCATCCTCGACCTTTGCCTCGATCGTCGCCGTCATGCCGAGCAGGATGCGCGGATCGTTCGGCAGGCTTACCCGAACGGCGAAGGTGCGCGATTGCTGATCCGCGCTGCCGGCAACCTCGCGGACCTTGCCCTCGAGTGTCAGCGCATCGTCCGACCAGAAGCGGGCCTTGACGATCTTGCCCGGCTTGAATTGAGCGATATCCATCTCCGGCACGGCGATCTGGACTTCCTTCTCGCCATCAACCGCGACCGTCACGACCGGCGTTCCGGATCCGACGACCTGGCCGACATCCGCGTTGATGGCAGTAACGATGCCGTTCTGATCCGATTTGAGATCGGCATAGCTCACCTGGTTCCTCGCCTGTTCAAGCGAGGAGGCGGCGGAGTCGCGGGTGGATACGGCCTGATCATAGGCCAGCGAAGCCTGTTCGAGCTCGGATTTCGGCGCCACGTTCTTGGCGAAGAGCTGCTCGGCGCGTTTGCGGGCAAGATCGGTCGTCTCGACCTGTTTCACGGCCGCGGCCAGATTGGCCTCCGCACTTTTGACCGCCAACTGATAATCGTTCGGATCGATGCGCGCCAGGAGATCGCCGGGCTTGACCCGATCACCGACATCGACCAACCGCTCCGTGATCTTGCCGTTGACGCGGAAGCCGAGGTTCATCTCGACACGCGCCCGGACGGAGCCCGAATAGTCGAGACGGCGCGCGTCATCCGCCTTGGCGATCTCGACGACCTTGACCGGACGAATGACCTCCTTGGTCTCGGCGACCTCGTCCGAGCAGCCTGCCAGGGCCGCGACGATTGCGGCAGCAAGCGCGAAACGCGCACTGACCGGCATGGCAATACTGATGGTCCTGAGCGAAAGCATCTTCGCGCTCTCCTGATCAGTTGAAACGAAAGTATAAAAGTCGCCACCACTGGTGGCATCTTTACTTCTTCAAAGCTCTGATTGCAAATTCTATAAGATCATCCGGCATCGCCCGGTTCTCCTTTGCGAGGCACTGGGCGACCATTTGCGGATGACAGAGCGAGATCGTGGCCGCACCGAAACATTTGGCGGCCACATCGGCATCCTGGTCGGCGAATTCACCGGCTTCAATGCCCTCACGGATGATCTCGGCCATGAGATCATGGATCCGGTCGATATGCTTTTCGATGACGTGCCAGTCGCGCTCGATGGCGACGACCACCATTTCGTGCACCTTCTGCTCGTCAAGCATGGTTTCGAGGGTCATCTTGTACTGACCCTGCACATATTGGCGCAAACGATCTGCGGCGCTGATCTTTTGGCGCGAGATGTCATAGGCCATCTGATAGCTCGCGGCCAGCATGCGCCCGCAGACGGCCTGGTGGATTTCCGTCTTGGAGGCGAAGAAACGGTAGATATTCGCAGTCGACATGCCGAGATCGCGCGCGATGTCAGCAACCGTCGTCTTGCTGTAACCATAGTGACGAAACAGCCGTTCGGCCGAATCGAGAATTCGCGTCACATTCTCCTGGCGCGTGGAGTCGATGCTGACATCGTTGAGACCATACATGGCGGCAATCCGTCTTACGACTGACGATTTTCAATTTTCGTCAGTCGTAAGACATTATTACTCGCATGTCAACCGTCATTTGGCGGCGACCACTACTGCCAGTATGTTCTGAAGGTTGGTGCCGCAACCAGCATGCGGCACCGGAGGGGTGGCAGACGTCAGCTAAGCTTGACGTCGAGCGTGATTGGAACGGCCGAAAGTGCCTTGGAAACGGGGCAACCGGCCTTAGCCTTGTCAGCGAGTTCCTTGAAAGTCGCCTCGTCCGCGCCCGGAACGGTTCCGGTCAAAGACAAATGAATGGCGGTGATGGCAAATCCGCCCTCGACGCTCTCGAGCGTCACCTTTGCCGTCGTCTCCATGCTATCGGCCTTGAAGCCCGCTTCACTGAGGATGAGCGACAGCGCCATGGTGAAGCAGCCCGCATGTGCGGCGCCGATCAGCTCTTCCGGATTGGTGCCCGGAATGCCTTCGAACCGGCTGGCGAAGCCATAGGGATAAGCTTTGAGCGCGCCACTCTGTGTCGATATCTGCCCTTTTCCGTCCTTGAGGCCGCCGGACCACTGAGCCGAGCCTGTGCGATTGATCTGCATGCCGTCCTCCTTGTTGATGAGCATTAATTGAGCAGCACTCCTGCCGCCCCGATTGCATGAAGCGCGCGCAAAGGCGCCGCAATCGGCAATATAACGCTCTATCCGTCGAAGACGACAGGGCGGTAAAAATTGCTGGGCCGAAGCGAAGAAAGACGTGTTACGCCGGATGCTGCTGCACGCTGAGGCCGCCGTCGATCGTTAGACAGGTGGCATTCATGAACGGGCATTCATCGGAGATCATGAAGACGGCAGCCATCGCGATTTCCTCCGGGCTCGCGATGCGTCCGCCGGGATGCAGCTTCATCGTCTCCGCCTTCGCCGCCTCGGGATCCGGAAAGCTGTTCCAGTAGTCGATGACCTTCTGCGTCGCAACATAGCCGGGCGCAATCGCATTCACCCGGATGTTGCGCGCTGCATATTCGAGGCCGAGCGATCTGGTCATGCCCAGCAGCGCATGCTTGGCGAGCGGATAGGGAAAAGTGTGGGGAATGATGGTGAAAGCGTGGGTCGAGGCGATGTTGAGAATAACGCCGCCCCCCTCTTCGATCATTCCCGGCAGAACCGCCCTGCAGCAGTTCCAGGCCCCCTTGAGATTGATGTCGAAGCAGCGGCTCCATTCCTCGTCGCTGGTTGCAAGCGGTTCGGAAAAGACGTTGACCCCGGCATTGTTGACGAGCCCGTTCAATGGCCCGATCTCTTTGCCCGCTTGCGCCACCGCCATGCGGATCGTCGCGGCGTCCGTGACATCCGCCGGCAGATAGCCGATCCGGGCCTCGTCGCCGCTGAGTTCTCTTGCCGCCTGTGCAAGCATGGGGCCGTCGCGATCGAGCAGAAAGACATTTGCTCCTTCGCGGATGAAGGCGCGTGCGATCGCAAGGCCAATCCCCTGTGCAGCACCGGTGATCATGATACGCTTTCCCGCAAGACGGTCGCTCATTCCCGTATCTCCCTAAATTTCTCCGGCAGCGTCGCAAGCCCTATTCTTACCCCACCGGAAAGGCTCTCGCCGGGCGCCAAAATTGCCAGTCCACCGCGACCGGCCATGTGATGCCCGTTCGGCAGATGGCTCATCGGCTCCAGACAGAAAAAATCCGCCCGTTCGACCGGCATGTAAAGCATGTAGCGGCCATAGATCCGATCCGCTTCGATCTCCGCGCGGAGGCCGAGCTCCGGCCACACGATCGTCGCATGACCGTCCCAGCCGCCAAAGGCATTGTTGACCCAGCGCCCGGGCAGCAGTGCGCCATTGGAGAAATCGAGATCGACGGGCAACGGTGACGCCGGACCCGGCAGATGTCCGCCCCGCTCTCCCCAGAACCGCTCGCACCGGATTGTAAGTCGCGTTGCCGGCGTGCGCAAAAAGAACGGGTGCTGGCCGAGACCGAAGGGCAGCGGCCTGTCTCCGTCATTACGCACCGAAAGGTCGAGCGCGACTGCATCGTCCTCGATGCGAATGTCCTGTTCCGCCTGATACCGGTAAGGCGAAACCGCGTCGGGATGATGAGACAGCGAAAGACGAACACGGCGCCTGTCGGCGTCATCGACATTCCAGCGTTCCAGCCAGCCGTCCCCATGCAGATAAAGGGGATCGGCACTGTTCGGTTGGAATCGATAGTCGCGACCGTCGAAATGAAAGACATTTCCTTCGACACGGTTGCCGAAGGGCACGAGCGGGAAGCTCGCCATATCGCCACCCGGCCCGCCGGCTCCGACCATGAACGACGAACCGCGATATCTTGCCGACATCAACGCTCCGCCGCGACGGCTGACCCGCATGACGAGATCGCGATCGCGAAGAAGAAGCTCGCCGTCGCCGCGCTCTTTGCTCACCCGCGGCGCCCTATCGCCCTCGACCGCAGATTGTCGAGCAGAACTGCAACAAGGAGGATGAGACCACGCACGACGTATTGATAGAAGGCCTGGATATTCAGGAGATTCATGACATTCTCGGCAATTCCCAGGATGAGCACGCCGACGATCACGCCCGTCATCGCTGCACGACCGCCGGCAAGCGAAACACCCCCAAGAACGCAGGCCGAGATGACCGAAAGTTCGAGGCCTGTGGCCGCATTGGGCTGACCGGAGGTGATGCGCGAGGCAAGCAGGATGCCGGCGATGGCGCAGACAAGACCCTGCAGCGCGAAGATCCAGATGCGCATGTTGACGACGTTGACGCCGGCAAGCCGGGAGGCCTCCGGATTGCCGCCGATCGCAAGCGTATTCTTGCCGAAGACGGTCCGGTTCAGGACGAAGCCGAAGAGGATGAAGAGGGCCACCATGATCCAGATTGGTGTCGGAATCCCGAACAGACGGGAAAGCGCCAGCTGATAGAAGGTCGGATCGTTGATGCCGACCGCGCGGCCGTCCGAAGCGATCAGCGCCATGCCGCGCACGATCTGCATCGTCGCGAGCGTGGTGATAAGCGCGTTGATCCTGAACTTGGCGATGACGATGCCGTTGACCACGCCGACGACGGCGCCACAGAGAAGCGCGGCGAGCAATCCAACCGGGATCGAGCCTGTCGAATTCGAGACCATGACCGCAATCATGCCCGAGAAGGCCACGGTCGAACCAACAGAAAGATCGAAATCGCGCGAGGCAAGGCAGAACATCATGGTGCAGGCGACGATACCGATCGTGACTACCGATTGCAGCAGACCGAACATGTTGCGCTCGGTGAGGAAGTTCGGAACCGCAAGCGACACGATGATGAAGGCGACCGCGAAGATGACCACAAGGCCTTGCTCGCCGAGAACGATTTTTTTCAAAGATTTCATCGCCTAATTCCCTGAATCAAATTGTGCCCGCGGCGTTCTTGTCTGGAAGCGCCGCCGTCAGGATGCTGCGCTCGTCGAAATCCGCCCGAGCGACATTGGCTGCGACCCGACCGCCGCACATGACCATGATCCGGTCGGAAATACCCATGACCTCGGGCAGTTCGCTGGAGATCACGACGATTGCCATGCCATCGGCCGCAAGTTCGTAGAGGATCTCGTATATTTCCGATTTCGCGCCAACGTCGATGCCGCGCGTCGGCTCGTCGATCACCAGAACCTTGACGCCTTGCTCCGAAAGCCAGCGCCCAAGGATGACCTTCTGCTGATTGCCGCCGGAGAGATTTATGATGTCCTGTTTGCGCGACGGCGTGCGCACGCGCAGCTTGGCGATGAACCGTTCGGCAAGCTCGCCCTCTCTGCGCAGATCGAGCACGCCGAAGCGGGAGAAATGCCGCCGGGAGGAGATGGCGATATTCTCCTCGATCGATCGGCCCTGAATGATGCCGTCGAATTTGCGGTCCTCCGGGCAGAGCACCATGCCGGCGTGGATCGCCGCCTGCGGATTATCCGGCCGTACCGTAACGCCATCGATCGCGACGCTTCCCTGGCTGCGATGGTCGGCACCGAAAAGCAGTCGCGCCATCTCGCTGCGGCCCGCGCCGATCAAGCCAAAGAAGCCGAGGATCTCGCCGCGGCGGACGGAAAAACTGATTGGATTGCGCAGCTTCGGCCCGGAAAGATTCCTCACTTCGAGACGCACATCGCCAAGCGGACGTTCCCGCCAGGCCCAGATATTGCTGATCTCGCGACCGACCATCTCGGAAATGATCTGCTCGCGCGTCACTTTCGAGACATCCGGATGATGCGCAGCAAGCTTGCCGTCGCGCAACACCGTGAGGCTGTCGCAGAGCCGGAAGATTTCATCCAGCCGATGCGAGACGTAGAGGATAACCGTGCCGTTCGATTTCAGCCGGTCGATCAGGGAAAAGAGGATCTCGCTTTCACGTGATGAAAGCGACGAGGTCGGCTCGTCGAGCGCGATGACGCGGGCATTGACCATCACAGCCTTGGCGATCTCCACCATCTGCCGCGCGCCGATCGACAGCGACGACACCTTGGCGGTCGGATCGACATCGATGCCGATCTCGGCAAGCTTGGTCCTGACGGTTTCGATCAGCACCTTGGCGTTGATGACGCCGCCCTTGCCCGGGAACCGCCCGAGCCAGAGATTTTCGGCGACCGTCAGCTCCGGAACGAGCTGCAGTTCCTGGTGAATGACAATGACACCGGCATGGAAGGCATCGCGCACCGAACCATAATGCTGCTCCGCGCCCTCGATCAGGATGCTGCCGGCATCGGCCGACTGGTCGCCGGAGAGCACGCGGATCAGCGTCGATTTGCCGGCGCCGTTCTCGCCCATGAGGCCGTGGACGGCGCCTTTCTCTACCGAAAAGGAAACATTGGCGAGCGCCTGAACGCCGGGATAGCCTTTGGAAATGCCTTTGAATTCGAGGAAAGCGGTCATCATGTCCTCATCCTGAATGTCCGGCGGCAATAGCCGCCGGATCCTATCACCCTACAGCGCAATAGAAGGATGATTATTCGATTCCAAGTTCCTTGCGGACTTCCTGGTAGTTGTCGCGCAGCGCAAGCTGGCCGGCAGTCAGCGTGAGCTTCGGCGGCTCCTTGTCGTTGGCGATCCAGTCATACATGTCGATCGCGGTCTCATAGCCATGACGCTTCGGCGAGATGATGACCGAACCGAAGAAACCCGTCGCGGATGGCTTCTTGAACTCGTTGATCGCGGAATCCGCACCACCGATGCCGACACCGATGACATTGGAGGCCGGAATGCCGACCGACTCGGTGGCACGAACCGCGCCGAGGACGGCTTCGTCATTGAGGCCGAAGGCGACCCAATACTTGATGTCCGCATGACCGTTGAGAACGGTCGTTGCGGCATTGAGCGCAGCCTCCGTGTCGGTCTTTGCCTGCGGCGCATCGAAGATGTTTTCCGCCGGGAAGCCTGCGGCCTTCAACACGGAAATCGCGCCTTCGACGCGGTCGACGGCCGTCGGAAGCTGGTCGTAGGAAACGCGGATAGCGCCGACATTCTTCATGTCCCAGCCGCGCTTCTTGAGCTCGTCGACAATCGCCTGACCAACGGTTTCGCCGATCTTGGTCGCCGAGATACCCATATGCGGCACATCTTCCAGCGGCTTTCCTTCCGCGTCGACAAGCCGATCGTCGACCGTCATCAGCTTGAGCTCATTGGCGGCAGCCTTGGCGACGATGCCGGGACCGAGCTTGACGTCGGGCGTGCAAATGATGAAGCCCTGTGCGCCTTGCGCGCCGAGATTGTCGATCGCCGACTGGACCTTTTCACCGTCTTCGGCGCCGATCTTGACGAGCGTGAAGCCCTTTTCCTTGGCGGCCATGTCGGCAAACTTCCATTCGTCCTGGAACCACGGTTCTTCGGGTTGCTTGACGACGAAACCGATCTTCACGTCTGCGGCAAAGGCGGAGCTGGCTGTGACGATGGCAACGGTGCCAGCCAGAATGGCTGCTTTAAAAAAGCGCATGTCTCTCTCCCAAATCTGAGCGTCTGCCTCCCCGGCAGCACCATTGAATTATGATAAATCATCATACCAGTCAATTGCCAATGTATGATGATTGGAATAATAGAAAAGGGTCGCCGGTTGGTCGGCGCAGGAGGAGCTTGTCGCAAAGCCTGACGAATCCCGATAAGCAGGCGGAAGTTGGATGCGCAAGCAAGGTGGAGAGAGCAGTTGGAAACAATCGGACGGCAGAGTGGGACAGACACCCAGGCAGCCGGGCGCCGCCCGCGCGTACGCGGCAACGTGATGGCCGCGATTGCCCGCGATATCTGTTCGAAACGCTATCCCCCGGGTTCACCCTTGCCGCGTGAAAACGATCTCTGCGAGCTTTACGGCGTCAGCCGCACGGTTATCCGTGAATCGTTGAAAGTGCTGGAATCGAAGGGGCTCGTCCGTGGCAGGCCGCGCATAGGCACCACGGTCTGCGAGCAGGACGATTGGAACATCCTCGATCAGGACGTTCTCGAATGGATGGGACCCTATATCAGCAGCTTCGATCTTCTCGGCTGCATTCTTGAAGCCCGGCGCACGTTCGAGCCTGCTGCCGCCGAATACGCGGCCGAACGCGCGACCGCGCAGGAAATTGCCGATCTGGACAACGCCTGGCGGCGGATGCGCGATTCCGCCGGCGACCCTGAAAGTTTCACCGAGGCGGACGTGATGTTCCATTCGGTGCTGCTGAGCGCCAGCCACAATCAGATCTTCCGCCGGCTTGCAACCATCATCCATGCCGCGCTGCAATACGCGCTGCATGCTTCGAACATCGCGGCGGAAAATCGCGATGACGCCATCCTCCTGCATGGCGAACTGGTCGAAGCCCTTCGCCTGCGCGATCGGGAACGCGCCCGGATCTGCGCCAACCGCATGCTCGATCTGGCGGCGCGCGATCTTGCCGCCGCGAGCAAAGCGAGTAGCCGAACCGAAAGCATGCCCTGAGGAATCGGAATTAGGCCCAGGGCCGTCGACGTCATCCTGAAATCGAGACGGAAGCATTGCCATGAAAATCACCAAGCTGACGACCTATATCGTTCCGCCACGCTGGCTGTTCCTGAAGATCGAAACCGATGAGGGCGTCGTCGGTTGGGGCGAGCCGGTGGTCGAGGGCCGCGCGCTGACCGTCGAGACGGCGGTGCACGAGCTTGCGGACTACCTGATCGGCAAGGATCCGTTCCTGATCGAGGACCACTGGAACGTACTCTATCGCGGCGGCTTCTATCGCGGCGGCGCGATCCATATGAGTGCGCTTGCCGGCATCGACCAAGCGCTCTGGGACATCAAGGGAAAGGCGCTCGGGGTGCCGGTGCATTCCCTGCTCGGAGGCCAATGCCGCGACCGGATCAAGGTCTACTCCTGGATCGGCGGGGATCGGCCGTCGGATGTCGCAGCCAATGCCCGCGACGTCGTCGCCCGCGGCTTCAAGGCGATCAAGCTCAACGGCTGTGAGGAACTGCAGATCGTCGACACCAACGAAAAGATCGACAAGGCGGTCGAGACGATCGCCACCATCCGCGACACGATCGGCCCCCATATCGGCATCGGCGTCGATTTCCACGGCCGCGTCCATCGGCCGATGGCGAAGGTTCTCGCCAAGGAACTCGAGCCCTACAAGCTGATGTTCATCGAGGAACCCGTCCTGTCCGAACACCGGGAGGCACTGAAGGAGATCGCCAACCATTGCTCGACGCCGATCGCGCTCGGCGAGCGGCTCTATTCGCGCTGGGACTTCAAGCACGTGCTCGCCGACGGCTATGTCGACATCATACAGCCGGACCTGTCCCATGCCGGCGGCATCACCGAATGCCGCAAGATCGCGGCGATGGCGGAAGCCTATGACGTGGCGCTGGCGCCGCATTGTCCGCTCGGCCCGATCGCGCTCGCCGCCTGTCTGCAGATCGATGCCGTCAGCTATAACGCCTTCATCCAGGAACAGAGCCTCGGCATCCACTACAACGAAGGCAACGACATCCTGGACTATATCGCCAACAAGGAGGTCTTCCATTACGAGGACGGTTTCGTCACCATCCCGCAAGGACCCGGCCTCGGCATCGAGGTGGACGAGGCCTATGTCATCGAACGCGCCAAGGAAGGCCATCGCTGGCGCAATCCGATCTGGCGCCACGCCGATGGCAGCTTCGCCGAGTGGTAGCGATTACAGCCCCGCGCATCTTTTCAGACGCACGGGGCTGTAGCACTTTAAATTACGCAGTCCGCGCTGATCAGGAGGCAATATCCTCCAGCTTCCGGCCGCCGGTTTCGATCATCCTTGTTGCCGCAATCGCGCCGATGCCGGCGACGATGGCGAGCATCACGAAGACCGAGTTGATGCCCTGTGCACCGACGAGATAGCCAACGATCGTCGGCCCGACGGCGGACGCAATCCGGAGCCAGGAGGTTGCGAGACCAGTACCGATCGCCCGCATGCGGGTCGGGTAGATTTCCGGCGTATAGAGATAGAGGACGGCGTTGACCGAACCGACGATGCCATAGGCAATCGTCGCGAGCGGAATGACCGACCAGAGGCTCGCCGCACCGCCGGCGGCGAGCGCCACGAACAGCAATGCGCCGATAAGGAAGGAAACGACGGCCCAGGTCCGCCTGCCGATGCGATCGATGCAGAAGGCGCAGACCAGCAGGATGAGAACCTGCGCGACATTGGTCATCGAAGCTGCCCTGAGCGCAGTTCCGAGATCCAGTTGATAGACCGTGTGGTAAAGGGTCGGCATCCAGTTGTTGAGACTGTTGGCGACAAAGAAGGAGCTGGCCCACAGCACCCAGGCGATCAGTGTCCGCCAGCGGTAGGTGCCTGAGAGCAGCTCGCTCCAGCGGCTGCGTTGCTGAGGAGCGCTTGGTCGGCTTTTCTCGCCAGTCCCCGCGACCTCCAGATTCGGCCGCCCTTTGTAGACATAGTCCGGATCTCGGATTTTGGCGCTCGCCTCCGCCTGGAGAATGATGGCTTCGGCCTCGTTTAGCCTTCCCTGGCCGATCAGCCAGCGCGGCGATTCCGGCAGGCGGAACAGGAGATAGGTGATGACAAGACCCGGTATCCCGCCGAGCAGGAACAGTGACGTCCAGCCGAAAGCCGGAACAAGCAATGTTCCGATCTGTCCCGTGATCATCAGGCCCACCGGGAAGATCATCTCATAGAGCATGAAGTTGCGGCCGCGCCCCTTCGCCCGCAGCAACTCGCTGATATAGGCGGCAGCCACAGGCA
Source organism: Sinorhizobium sp. CB7 (assembly GCF_041357635.1). Taxonomy (NCBI): domain Bacteria; kingdom Pseudomonadati; phylum Pseudomonadota; class Alphaproteobacteria; order Hyphomicrobiales; family Rhizobiaceae; genus Sinorhizobium; species Sinorhizobium sp. CB7. The sequence goes on along the minus strand of NZ_JAULLL010000005.1, from coordinate 151,435 downwards.
TTTCGCCGCCCACGCCGATGCCCTGGATCAGGCGGCACAGGAAGAGAAGATGAAAATTACCGGTGAACGCGCAGGCAAGGCTCATCACCGACATCAGGGCGGTGGCGGTCGCCGCCATGTGGACCCGGCCGAAGCTTTCCGCGAGCCGGCTGAACAGCAACGCCCCGATCAACTGTCCGATATAGCTTGCGGCAATAAGCCAGCCGATATTGGCCGGCGATAGCGACCAAAGCTTCACCAGGACCGGCAGGACGAAGGCGAGCGACAGCGCATCGAAGGCATCGAGAAAGGTTGCGCTGCCCATCACGATGCGCGCGCGCCGGTGCCAGGGCGTAAAGGGGATAGCCTCGAACCGAGCGATCAGCGCGTCGGCGCGACCAGAATTGGCAACGGCGTCGCCTTTGGCCGATGCCGCGATCTCGGCCGGATGGCCGGCGAGCAGGATACTTTTGTTATCGTGCATATACTCCTCCCAGACGTTGCACGTGCAAAACTGTCAGTCGGCGTTTCCGCGCCGCCTGTCCTAGAGCGGGATGCCGAAAAGCGTGCGCGGTTTTCGGGCAACATCCCGCTCTAACTTTTTGATTTAGAGGCGGATTCAGATTTCGGGTCGATTCGACCTGAAATCATCCGGCTCTCGGGTTTGCCGTGACTGCCTGCCCTTTCGATCAGGGTCCTGATCTCGCCTGCGATTGCCTTGGGGCATTCGATCGGTGTCAGGTGCCTTGCCGCCGGCAGGATGGTTAATGAAGCATCCGGAATTGCCGCTTGAAGATCACGTGCCGCCTGAACGGGCGTCGCATAGTCTTCCTCCCCCACGACAATGGCAACCGGAAACAGGAATTCGGCAAGGCTCGACCTGAGGTCGACTTTGCCCAGCATTTCGCAAGTCGCCGCATAGCATTCGATATTGTTCGCGGCGAAAACATTCATCGCATCCATCACGCGCGCGGGGTGCTCCCGCCGAAAGCGGTCACCGAACCAGCGCGTGACCTGGAATTCGGCCATCGAAGCCAGTCCTTCGGCCTTCGCCCGTTCGGCGCGCTTGCGCCATTCGGCCGGAGCGTCCTGGCCGTACCAGGCCGTGGTATCTATCAGCAGAAGTCCCCGGACCCGGTCGGGATGACGGGCGGCAAAGGCTTGCGCGACGCAACCGCCCATCGAGCAGCCGGCCACGATCGCATTATCCCAGCCGAGATGATCGAAAATGTCGGCGATGTCGTCGCCAAACATTTCGATCGTATACGGAACGGCTGACCGGCTTGAGCGTCCATGCCCGCGGCAGTCGATGGCTACGAGATCCGCCTCCACCGCAAGCTCCGCGATGACGTCGTCCCAGACGCTCGCGTCAAGGGCCAGCGAATGGATGAGGCCGATCCGCGGGACGTCAGCCCCGCGAGGGCCGGCGCGGTTAAACGCGAGCCTTGCACCATCCCTGGCTGTGATGTGGTCTGCAGTCATCTGGACACCACCGATGGCGTAGATTGCGACATGGCGGCCTCAGCCGGCCAAAGCCATGTCGTGTTCGCCGACGAGCGGCACGTTCCATGCGTCATAGCCATAGAGCCAGGACGTATCGTCGTTGCCGCCCGACATCCAGGTATTGGCGCTGGAGATCGCCTGAATGCGCGAGGTACGTGGCTTGCGGTTCGCCTCGTAGCGTCGGAACGCTCCTTCGATGTCGTCATTGTCGACATCCGCCAGGCACCGCGCCAGGACCGCCGCATCCTCGATGGAGGTGGCCGCACCCTGTGCCATGTAAGGCGTCATCGGATGGCAGGCATCGCCGAGCAGGACGACGCGGCCGTCGCTCCAGTGCGGCAGCGGCTCGCGCTCGAGGATCGCCCATTTATGGCAATCCGGGCAGGCTTCCAGCACCATGCGCACTTCGGGATGGAAGCCCTCATAGGCAGCACGCAACTCATGCACGTCACCCTTGGCGGACCAGGATTCCGCCGTCAGCCAGTCCGCAGGCTCGGGAACGCTGGTGACGAAATAGAGCGTGCTGCGATCGGCGGCGGTGTAATAGATGACGATGTGTCGGTCGATACCCCACCATTTCGTTCTGGAGGGGGTGATTTTGCCTCCCTTCATCAGGCTGGCGTCGAAGACCGCGCGATAGGCGATCCGGCCCTTGTGGATCGGTGCGTCCGGACCGACGACAATGTCTCGGACCAGAGAATGCACGCCGTCGGCGCCGATCACGGCATCGGCTTCCGCCTTGGTTCCATCGGCGAAGGAGAGCGTCACGCGGCCTTTCGCCTGATCAAGCCCGACGAGTTTTTTGCCGAGATGAACGATCTCCGGGGGCAGAACGGAATAAAGTGCTTCATGAAGATCGGCGCGGTGCATGCAAAGGAAGGGAGAGCCATAGAGGCTCTCCGGCATCGGAAGTTCGCGCTTGATCTCGCCGGTATCCCAGACACGGTTCAGGTGGGAATAAGGCTCGAATGCAATCTTTCGCAGTCCATCGAGAACGCCTATGCCGTGCAGGACACGCGTGGAATTCGGAAGCATCTGGATGCCCGCGCCGATGCGGGCGAACTTCGGCGTCTGCTCGTAGACGTTCACGTCGATGCCGACCTGGCGCAACGTGGCGGCGGCGGCAAGGCCTCCCATGCCTGCTCCGACGATGGCGATCGAGGGTTTGAATTTGGCCATGGCATTCTCCCTTTGGCTCCTCATCCAAGAACTAACGTCATTGATAAAAGCCAAATATCAGTATGTAAAATATTTATATAATTCATGTTTGATACGTTTTATGTTTATATGGCTGAAAACCAGAGGGATACCGGCATGGAACTTCGGCACTTGAGATACTTTGTCGCGGTGGCGGAAGAAGGCAGCATCACCCGCGCGGCAGAACGGCTGGGCATCCAGCAGCCGCCCCTTGGTCAGCAGATCAAGGCACTCGAGGACGAACTCGGGGTGGAGCTCTTCGATCGCCAGCCGAAACGAATATCGCTGAACAGCGCCGGCGAGGTTTTCCTGGAAGATGCCCGCGATATTCTCAAGCGCGCCAGCGAGGCGATCGACCATATCCGCCGCTTCGATCGGGGCGAAAGCGGCCGGCTCTCGATCGGATTCACCAGTTCCGCATCACTGCATGTGCTCGCCCCGAAGCTGCTGCAAGTATTTCGTGAGGCTTACCCGCTGGTGAAGATAGCGGTGGAGGAAAGCGAAACCTATGAACTGATCCTTGGCTTGCAGCAGCGACGCATCGATGTCGCCCTGCTTCACATTGCAGTCGACCGTTTCCCCGATCTGACGGGCACGATCCTGTCCGAGGAGGACATGCTGGTGGCGGTGCCTCGAACACACCCGCTCGCAGCATGGCCGCTGGAACCGGTGACCTTGCAGATGTTGGCGGACCAGGATCTCGTCGTCTACCGCCGGCCCGATGGCCCGGGCATTTTCGAGAAGATCTTCAATATTTTCACGGCCGCCGGCATCACTCCGAATATCTCGGACGAGGTTTATCGCCTGATCGCCGCGCTCAATCTCGTCGCCGCCGGACGCGGGCTAACGCTGGTGCCCGCCTCTATGCAGGTTCTGCATCGGGAATCCGTGATCTATCGTCCGCTCGCCCCGGGTGCCTTGCCGCTGCTTCCGCTCTACCTCGCCTATCCCCACAAGACCAGGCTCGCACTTGTCCGCAATTTTATCTCGATTGCCGCCGCACTCGGCGATACGCACGCCGGGTTCGCGGTCACGAAATCCGCAGGATCGTGATCAGCGCATAGCTGGCAATGCCAAGCGCAACGAGTGACAAGGTCGCGACCGCAATGACCCGTCCCCCGGCATGGGCGACCGCACGGATGTTGACGGACAATCCCAGGGCGGCCATGGCAATCACCGTCAAACCATTCGAGACCAGCGACATCGGAGCGAGCACGGCCTCCGGGATGAATCCGAACGAACGCAGGCTCATCGTGAGGAGAAAGCCGACGATGAACCAGGGGACGATCGGATGATGAACCGAATGAAACCCATCACCCCGCGCCTCGGCCTTGCTGAGAACGCCCATCATTAAGATGACAGGGCCGAGCATCAACACCCGGATCAGCTTGACCAGCGTGCCCGTTTGCACCGCAAGGACGCCGACCGGCGCGGTCGCAGCCAGCACCTGCGGCACCGCATAGACGGTCAGGCCGGCAAGCACCCCATATTCCGACACGCTCATGCCGGCATCAAAATGGAGGAGCGGCAGCAGGAAGACTGCGACGACTCCCAGCACAGCCGTGAAGGCGAGTGCTGCGGTTATTTCCTCCAATTTGGCCTCGATGACGGGGGCAACCGCCACGATTGCCGAATTTCCGCAGATGGAATTGCCGCAGGCGATCAGCGTCGCGAGCTTCGGCGGCAGACCGAACAGCCGGCCTATCGCATAGCTGATGACGATCGAGAACACCACAATGAGCGCAATCCCGCCGATGAGCGGCAGCCCTGCCGCCCCGATGGTGGAGAGACTAATGGAACCTCCGAGCAGAACGATCGCGATCTCGAGCAACATCTTGGCGCTGAAATCGATTCCGGGACGCATGCGCCGATCGATGGGCCTGACGGTGCACAGCACCATGCCGAATGCAATGGCAAGCACGAGGCTCTCGATCCATCTGCCGCCAAAAACCGCGATTTCGGCATGCTCCGCCATGAACGCTGCCAACGCTACGGCACCACAGAGCGCCACTCCCGGCAGAACCTGCTGCGCACGCCTGAGCAATATCATGGTCGTCATTTCCGTTTTTGGTCGATGACGAGAATGTCTCATTCATAAATATCGACATCCATCGAATATTCTTCTACGTTTCATTCGATAAATTAGAACGATTTCCCATGACCTTCGAACAGCTCGCCATCTTTGTCGCCGTCGCCGAGCGCGAGCATCTGACGCAGGCGGCCGAAGCCGTTCACCTGACGCCATCGGCGGTCAGCTCGGCGATCAGGAATCTCGAAGCCTATTATCGTGTCGAGCTCTTCCACCGTGTCGGCCGGCACATCGAGCTGACACAGGCTGGCCGTCTCTTTCTGGGCGAGGCGAAGGCAACGCTCGCCCGTGTCCGATCGGCCGAACTCGTGCTCTCCGAACTTGGCGGCCTGGCGCGCGGCAAGCTCAGCGTTCATGCCAGCCAGACCATAGCCACCTCCTGGCTGCCGCCACGTCTCATGCGTTTTCACAGCGACTATCCGGGCATCGAGCTCGACCTGACGATCGGCAACACGCGCACGGTCGCAGACGCAGTGATCGCGGGCGAGGCCGAGCTCGGCTTCGTCGAAGGCAAAGTTGACGCGCCGGCACTCTCATCGAAGGTCGTGGCGCAGGATGCTCTCGTGATCGTCGTTGCACCCGAACATCCATGGGCTGATGGACGTCCACTATGCGTAGAAGACCTGGCTTCGGGCAGCTATTGGGTAATGCGGGAAGAAGGATCGGGGACGCGCTCGGAGTTCGAAGCAGCCGTGGCAAGGCTCGGCATATCCGCGAGCGCACTGCAGACCGCGGTTGTTCTGCCGTCGAATGAGGCGGTTTTATCCGCCGTTTGCGCAGGACAATGCGCCGCAGCCGTTTCCAGTGCGGCCGCGGGTCTCTATCTTCAGCAGGGCCTGCTTAAAAGGGCAGCTTTCGATTTGCCTGCCAGGGATTTCCGGATCCTGCGGCATAAAGAGCGCCACAGCAGCAAGGCGTCAACCATTCTGGAGCGTATTTGTAATCCTCTCACCCAGACGGCTTGAGAGGCGCACCGCTCCTTTCGGAGCGCGCCTCAATTCTCCCAGAGACTGGCCTTCGAGAAGATCTCCGCCAGGGCTTCGATACCGGCCTGATCATCGGCATCGAACCGGGCGGACACGGGGCTGTCCAGGTCGATCACGCCCAGGATCTCCCCGTTATGGGTGATCGGGACGACAAGTTCAGATCGCGATGCGGCATCGCAGGCGATATGGCCCGGAAACGCATGAACATCTTCGACCAGGATCGACCTTTCCTCTTCCACGGCCGTTCCACACACGCCACGTCCAACTGCGATGCGCACACAAGCCGGCTTACCCTGGAAGGGACCGAGAACCAGCTCGTCTTCCGACTGAAGAAAATAGAAACCCGCCCAATTGAGATCGGGCATCATCTGGAACATCAGGGCAGACGTGTTTGCCGCATTCGCGATCGCGTCGGTCTCACCCGACAGCAAAGCCCGCAGCTGCTTGCCAAGCTCCCGATAGAATTGCGGCTTGTCGTTCTGATCGATCGCTGTTGCCTGAAACATTTCGCTACCTCGATTTGCGTCGTACGGTTTCCTGTTAAGCGAATTTGCTCCATCCGCCAAACCTGTTCGGAAAATGCTGGCGGATGATGAAGCCGTGACATTATGGGTCGCTGCTCGTTGTTGCGATGTCGCGCCGCATTCCTTTAAATCCGAGTGACAGTTGGATACGCGCAAGGCAAATGTCCATCCCGATTCTATGATCTCATTGAAACTGGAATGAATTTTATGACTGGAAAGCTGCTTGAAATACCGGTGAAACGCGCCGACGGACGTGATACGACACTGAACGAATACCGCGGACAGGTCATACTCATTGTCAATGTCGCCTCCAAATGCGGGCTGAGCGCGCAATATGAAGGGCTGGAAAAGCTCTATGAAGACAAGAGGGATCGCGGTTTTGTCATCGCAGCCTTCCCGGCCAACGATTTCAAGAATCAGGAACCCGGTACGGATGCCGAGATCGTGGCGTTCTGCACCAGCACCTATGACGTGCAGTTCCCGATCTTCTCCAAAATCTCCGTCAAGGGTGAAGGAAAGCATCCCCTTTATCAGCTCCTGACCGCGTCCGCCGTCGCAACGACCGGCGACGGCCCGATGCGTGAGCGGCTCAAGGACCGTGGTCTCGCGGTCGCCGACGACAGCGAAATTCTCTGGAACTTCGAGAAATTCTTGATCGGAAGAAATGGCGAATTGGTTGCGCGCTTTGCTCCCGACGTCACCGCTGACGATTCCCGTCTCGTCGCCGCCATCGACAGAGAATTGGCGAAAGCAGGTGAGATTGCTCTTAAACTTGGTGGCGATCAGGTGCCAGGTTCGGGATGATCCAGTGTGAAGAGTTGCTGGGTCCGCTTGACGCCGCGCAGCGCGAAACGGCCGACCGAAGCCAGCAGGTGGCGTTGTGTCGCCGGCATGGCCTCAGCGAAGTCGGAGGAGATCAGGATATTGCGGTCGACCGACCGGCACATGGACGCGATCCGGCTGACTTCGTTGACGGCCGGGCCGATGACGGTGAAATCGAGCCGATCCTGGCTGCCGATATTGCCATAGAAGACGTCGCCGATATGCAGGCCGAGATAGACATCTGTGAGTGGGCGGCCGTCGGCGGAACGCTGCTCGTTCAGAAGAACGAGCTTCTGCCGCAGCCGCGATTGCGCAAGCAGCGCCGAGATACAGGCATCCTCGGGCTTTTCCGCCTTGAAGATGGCGAGCACTCCGTCACCGATGAGCTTCAGGACATCGCCGCCCGCCTCATGAATGGCAGAAATCACCGCGCCGCTGTAGTCATCGAGGAGCGGTATGATCTCTTCCGGCGCCGCATTGTCGGAGATGCGGGTATAGCCGACGAGATCGGAGAACCAGAGCACCGCTGAAATACGCTCGGTTTTGCCGCGCATGATCTTGCCTTCAAGAACCTGTCGCGCTGCATCATCGCCGAGATAGACCTCGGCAATGGTGCGCGCAATCCGGCCAAGGGCGATGCACTTGATTGCAAGCGCCAGCACCGGGACGAGTTTGCGAAGAAGAAACAGATCGCGATCGGAAAAGCCTTCGGGCTTTTTCGTGGCGAAATGCGAGAAGAAGCAGTCCATCTCGCCGATCGTGCCCGCCGTGGCGAAACGATGGATCATCGCCACGAAATCCGTATGGCCGGCCTCTCGGATCGTCTCCAGCAGGGTGAAGTCCGTGGGATCGCCGAAACCGATGCGACGACGAACCTCGTTCTCAGTCCCCTGCCACAGGTAGTAGAAGGCGGATCGCTGCCAGGTATCGCGTGCCTCGCCTTCTCCGGATGGACCATATTCGAACTCGGTCTCGACCGCTTCTTCGCTGTCCCAGCGAAAGGCGCGGCCCTCATGAACGGGATGCAAGGTATCCATCAGGGCCATGCCGCGATCGATCAGGAGCCCGGCCCTGCGGCACCGCTCGCAAAAGCCAGTCAGAAGCTCTGCTTCCGTAGTGCCCTTCAGGCCTTGTTCGGTCAGCCAGGCCGAAATCTCACCGATGTCCGTGTCTTTCATGGCTGGTTCCAGGTTTTCCGTCCATGTTCTACATATAAGCGATCGGCGGAAAAAGCCTGACCGCTCTATCACTTTGAATCAGTGCGCAAGCCTTACCGAAAATCGATCCAGATCGTCGTGGTTAGCATTCTTAGAAGCGTTTCAGCTTTTCATGGAAACGCGGAACCGCTCTAAACTTTTGTTTTTACGCAGTTCCGGACGGAAAACCGCTTCGCACTTTTCCTGAATTGCTCTAGAGAATCCACAAATTACCCTGCGCGATCTTGAGCGCCGTCAGATTTCCCGTCGCATAAGCGGCGGTGTCGATGCAAATCCGGTCGTTGCCGAAAACGGGCTTCTGGTCCGGTGTATGACCATGGATGACCAGGATCGGCAAGCCGGGGCCCTGAGAGAGAAAAGGCTCCCTAATCCACATCAGGTCCTCGTCTGTCTGCTCGCGCATCGGAACGCCGGGCTTGATGCCCGCATGAACGAAGACGAGATCGCCGATCGAAAGAGCGATCGGCATGGCACGAAGGAATTCGATGTGATGTGCCGGAACCGCATAACGCGCGGCGGCAGCCACGTCCGCCACGCGCCCATGCCGCATCAGGTATTCGAAGTCGACGCCGTAGGAATGAAGCGTCTCCTGTCCTCCCAGGTTGAGCCAGGCATTGCCCGGCTGCGACACCGTCAGAAAGTCGAGAAAGGCCTCATCATGATTGCCGCAGATCGCAATGCGCTCAAAGCCTTCCGGCGGCGGCAGGCAGAGGTGGTCCAGGACTTCGCTGGAACGCGGGCCGCGATCGACATAATCACCAAGCAGGACAATAAGTTTGCGTCCTTCGACGGTATCGCCATCGCTGACGATCCGCCGCTCGATCTCAATCAACTGATCATAGCATCCATGCACGTCGCCTATGGCGTAAACGGCGGCAATTTCGGAGGGATCATAGGCCAACCGAGCCCGCTGTGGCTTCTTGGGCGCCGAGGGCTGTGCAATCCTGAAAAGTCTCGTTATCAGACCACTCATATCCTGCCAGGATGCGCCTGTGCGCTCAAAAACATCTTTGTCAGCAGTCCAATCACCCTACCGCATGGTCCCTAAACCGGAACCGGTTCAAGGATAAAAGCATTCGGCAATTCAAAGTATTACAGCGACCTTTGTGCGCCCTGTGAGGCGCACGGCGCTGTTCGATCCGAACAGCTATAAGCCAGCGATTGTTCGCGCGCAACTCATCGCATCTTGACGCTCGCCTCTGCCGTTTGATTCGATCATCACGACGGTGTGACTTGGAAGATTTCGTGCCTGCAGACGATCGAGCGGGAGGCCGAAAAGTGAGCGCGATTTTCTGGCGACATCCCGCTCTAACTCTTTGATGTAGAGCACTATGAAGGGCCCTCGGCTAAGGGTTCGTCAGCGGATGGCAGCCAGCGCGCGGTATCGAAATAATCCCGTGTGCGCCGTTGACCGGGCGTGCGCGCCTGCACAGTCATGAAGAAATTGAAGGCGCGGGGATTTTCAAATTCATGGCTGAACGAAATGGCGGCTCCGAAACGGCTTTCATCCACGGTATCCAGCCGGTTTATCGCTCCGGCTGCGTCCGCGAATTCGAGCCATCCGGCCTGCTCCACGAAATTCCTGTAAGCCTCGACAAGCTTTTTCTGCAATTCCGCCCCGCCTGCCTCCGGGGGCGGAAGGACGATCTTCATCCGAACCATCGAGATCTCGCCCAAGGTCGTTCCTCTCACGATCAGAAAAAACGAGCCCGCGTCGGCGATGTCGCCCGCATTGCCTGCGGTCGGCTCATGAATGCACTCCGACGTCTTCGCGTCGAAACCGCTCATCTGCCACCCTTTGTTCGAGATGCCCGCCGCATTCAGCCTGTCGCACAGCGTCGGCCCGGAATTTCGCCATTTCCGCAGAAACTCGCCGGGTGGGAGAGGACTGTCCGGGTCGAGAAGCGCTGCCGGGACGAGGATGTTCTTCTGTTTCACCTCGGTCTTCGGGAGCCCCTCCACCTTGGTGGGCGCAGCTATTCTGTCGTCGAACCAGTCAAGCTGATAGTGGTGCACGAGTGCCTTCAGGTTTCGCTTGTCGTTTGCAAGCAGCACCACGGCCAGGATGACGAATGTGAAGGCGGCAGCCGCAACCCAGAATACGCGCTTGCTCCGGGGTCTGATCGGTTCAGTCGTCATCGACCGGCCCAGGCCTTGTCATGCCGGCCTTCTCGACGTGCAGGGCAGGGTTGCGAGCGGATCTTTCCTGATTTTTTGTGCCTGCAAACCTCGAAATACACATCCTGCTCACATGCCACGATCCAGCCTGCCCGCGCCGGCAGTCGGAACGATATCCGAGCACATGCTTTCGGTGAAGTGGCTTTCTTTTCTACCGACGGTCACAATATACGCAACGCCCTTGCGAAGACGGACTGATGCCGCCATCCGCAAGGGCGCGCCCCCTCCACTGCATGGTTTGGTAAATCAGATTCGATTTACAGATAAAGCCACGCAGCACCTCGAAGTGTTACAGCGATCCTGTGCGTCTATGGGACGCACGGCGCTTTATTCACTGATCGTTGTCGTTTTCCATGGCCACGGTTGTGCTGCCAGGGATGCGCGGCGCGATCGTTGAAATAGATGACCTCGGCAAGCTGCAGGCCCAGTCGATGGACCGTTTTGCTCTGGCCATAAAAGACGGGCTCGACAGGCCAGTCGAGCGCGCGTGCAACATCGATCGTCATGATGACAACCTGAACCCAAAGGAGGGCGCCATTCGGATGATCGTATGAATATCGGAAAACAGGGGAGCAAAGCCGAGACGAATCCTTGCCTCGCGCGCGTCGGAAAAGTGCAACGGCGGATCGTCTGCTCGTCGCTTCTCGAAGACCAACGGCACAACTTTGCCGGTGACGTGCCGGATAGACCCGAGGATTTCCCTCACGGATGTTGCCTGGTCCGATCCCAGATTGAGGCTGAGGGAAGTGCCGCCGGCCAGCAGATAGTCGATCGCCGAGACATGAGCCTGCGCCAGATCGCAGATATGATGCGTTTCCGCATCGTGCCACTCCGAAAGTTCTTCTGCTGGATCTGCGTCGGCGGCATTGAAGTAACGCAGCGTCACATAGCGCAGGCCATAGGCGGCCACATAGTCGTCGAGCATGCTCTCGAAAATCAGCTTGGTCCGCTCGTAAGGATCGATCGGCACGTGCGCCATCTCTTCGCGGATCGGCAGAAACGCCGGTATGCCGTAAGTCGCACATCTGCTGGAAAAAACGAAGCGATCGAGCCCTTCGCCCAGACAGGTCTCCAGAAGCGCCAGGCTGCCTCCGACATTGCTGCAGTCATATTTTCTTGGATGCGCGGAGGATTCGCCGACATGGGCGCTCGCCGCACAATGGATCACACCTTGAGGCCGATATTTCCGAATCGCCGTCGTCAACCGGCGACGGTCTTGCAGGTCGCCCTCGACGAGCGGTCCCCATCGAACATTGTCCGGATGCCCTGTCGACAGGTTGTCATAGACGACCGGGACCACCCCCACGCGCGCCAGCGCCCTGCAGATATGGCTACCTATGAAGCCGGCTCCGCCGGTAACGAGAAGATACCGGTACATCTCATACGGCCTCCGCTACCATCGACCGGCTGATGAGCAGCTTGCCGCAATAAAGGATGCTTCGATGTCGAGCGGATCGCGCGCATCGAAAGTCACGACGCGAAAATTCCGGTTTGTCATGAGAGTGGGCGATATTCTGCCGTCTGCCCGTGGAAAAATCATCCAGGCAGGTGACCGAACAGTATCGTTCGAGCAATGCTTCACAGAGATGGGATCGAAGAAACTCGCTGCCGCCAATGACCAGAACAGCTCTGGCACGCGACGAAACCTGCGATGGTCCTATTTCGGCAGTTACGGGAACGAAGTTACGCATTACGCATCCCCCACGCAAGGTCATTACTGGACCTATACGTTACAATGCCAAGAATTCTTCAAAGTTTTCGACGCAATTCACATTTATACACGAATCATACGCCGGTATCGCATAGCGTCAACTGAAAAATAAGAGTTTATTATCTAAACTAACCTATTTAGCTATTCCCTAATACCTGAACTATACCTAAATTCCTCCACTCTTAATCCCCAGGGAGGATGCTTTTTTCCGCGACCAAATGATTCTTCGAAGGTTATCCCCGCCGAGCCCTCGGCGGTGGATCGATGCGCGCAAGCCTCCGCCAAGACATCGCTACAACTCCCGTACTGGCGTTCTCGAAGAACCGATGGAGCCTACGGCAGAAAAGCAGCGCTCCATCGCCTTGGCGGCAACGTCCAGCGGCAGAGCCGGCTCTACACGTGCGGTACGAAAACCTCTCCGAAAGTATCGATGAGATTCAAGGTGGAGACCTATTACCGCTCGTCTACGGCGCCGTGCGTCCTATAAGACGCACGGCGCCGTAGCGCTTTGAAATGCTGCATGTTTTTATCCTTAAATCGGCTACGATTTAAGGCAACATCCAGTAGCGGCTTCGAACAGAAGTCCCGTTGCTTTAAATGAAATTCGCTTTGAATGGAAACCACGCGTCCAAGGATGCGCGGTTTCGTCATCAGCACACGGCCGAACGCCTCAGTTGTTCCACTTCCGTGACGGGCCGCGGTCGCCCTCGGCATTGAAGAATCGCGAAGCCGCTTCGGTGCGGTTACGCACATTCATCTTCTTGTAGATGTTACGGACATGGACCTTGACCGTATTCTCCGAAAGCCGCAGCTGGTCCGCTATGATCTTGTTCTGCGTTCCTTTGCAGATCAGATCGAGGATCTGGACTTCACGGGTGGTCAGCGCCAGGAAGCTGCCGCTGTTTCCGGCCGGCGTTCCCAAAGAACGGGAGCCGTTGGTCAGAAGCGCCGGTGCGCTGGACAGCGACTGGTCGGATGACTGCCCCGTAAGCCTGCGCAGGAGCGCGGACGGGAAATGCTCGCCTCCCTTCATCAGAAGTTCGATCGCCGCCATGAATACGTCCAGCCGCAAATTGAGCGGCAGAACGCCGTCAATGTTCCTGCCTTCAACGAGGCGGGCAACATAGGGATCAAGCATGTTGATTGCTTCCACGACGAGGCCGACCGAAGCATCCGGATGGTGGACCTGCAATACCTGCAGCATGTCCTGCATCTCGTTTGCGGCAATATGGTAGAAAAGAACCAAGCCGACATCCGCTAGACTATCGTCGAGAAGCGTCTTCGGATCGGTAGCGCTCACCACGTCGCAGTCGGGAAACTTGATCGCCAAAGCCTGCGCCAAACATTCCGAAAAGAGATCCGCGTCGGCAAACAGGATGATGGTATGTTTGATTGGAAGGATATTCCGATTTTCCTCGGCCCCCCCAGCCCTCGAACTCGCCATAAACATTTACGCCTCTCCACCGTTACAAGGCTGACATTCGCCCAATGAGCTCCTGGCTCCCTGCAGGCAAAACCTTGTCACTGATCGAAGCGGCATGAGACAATCTGTCGGATAAGGCTTTAGTGCGGAAATGCCCTTACTTCCCGCCCTTTAGCACTTGGCCAGGCAGATTGCCCTTAATCCTTCGGATCCTGAAACGGCTTGATATGTTCTTTGAAGCGCCGAGTGAGAAATAGCCTCTTCTTCGGGCCTTCTCGACCGATGCCTCTCCCGTTTTCAGACACCATTTCGAACATATGAGTAGGTCTTAACCTTAGTCCCCGGACCTCAAAGCTCACATGCGCTGTTGATTGCCTAATTCGTTAGACAATTCTTAATTAAACTAATACAGGTCCGCCGTAAAGCAAATTGCCTAAATGGATTAGGCTTTCTGTAAAAAAACGCGAAAGGCAAACATTCTGGTTGTATACTTTAGAAAAATATCACCACCAGCTACAATTTTGCCCGCTTTTTCCCACTTTTATTCGTTAGTGTCCTACGTAAAAATTAAGACTAAAGTGGAGCCTCCCAGCTATTTAGCGGAGCGTGTGAAAAATTAAGCCATCCGTCTAAACATTAGGGATTAGAGCTTACTCCGTTCCACCTTGGTCAAGGCAGGCCGATCCTTCGATCTCAGCCAAATAAATGCGAAAAATTAGGTATTTACACGACCTCTCTGGAATTGAAGGGACCGCATAGAGATCGCTTCCGCCGGCGTTAGCCCCAATTGATATCTATCAGAGTTCCCTTTTCTGGATCACAGTTTGATCGTCGCACCAAAGTCGTGCGTCAGGAAATACCTGGAACGTCCTTAGTTTCTGCGTGGCGGGAAGGGTAAATTCGGGGGAGTGACTGCCTAATCGCATCGTAAAAAGTGAAGTGAAGTTGATGCCTGCAATGCATCAGCATGGATTTGTTCGTCCATGTATCGAGTAACGACGGTCCCAATACTAAGGGTCTGGTTCAACAGACCGGAGTTCGAGTGCAGGCAATTGTTGTCTGCTCATGACTAACGGCGCCGGGGCAAGCGCGAATAAGATCCCATTTGAGATGAGAGGGATTTCGAGGCTGCTCCGCTTTTTTTTGGAGAGAGATCGGAAATGCCTTCCTATAATGATCATGACGATCCGACGGTTGTCACATTCGACGACGACACAAAAGTCGGCGCACTTGCTGACGGCTTTGCCAACAGCGCAATCAATTCCACGGAAATCGACGAGGACTCAACTGGTTATGTCGGCGGCGTCGGTAACGGCGATAATCGCGACAACACCGATGTCGACGTAAAGGCGGATGTCGATACGAATATCAATAACGGCGACAATCGCGATAATCAATATGACTGGAGTTACGACAGCAAGACCAGCACCGATATCGATACGGATATCAAAACGGTCAATACCAACATCAATGATGCTGACACCAACATCAAGTCCGACTACGACTGGAGCTATGAGAGCAAGGTCGATGTCGATACGGACATCGACACCGATACGAAGACGATCAACACCAACATCAACGATGCCGACACCGACATCAAGCAGACGAGCGATAACGATACGGCAACAGGCAGCTACAACACCGCCAAAACCGACACCGACTTCGCAGTCCTCGAAGACGTCAAGGATTTCGACAATCTCGGCATCGCAGGGCGCGACCTGAGCTTTGATATCGGTGACGACTTCTCGTTCAACCTCCACGTCGACGGTCTGTTGAATGATGCGCTGAACGGCGCGGGCAACGATATGGCCTTCAACCCCGTTCAGGCCAACAATCTTGCCGACCAGGATTACGCCTACAACGTCAACTGGAACACTGAAGGTGCCAACAACAACCTGGGCGCCAATGGCGGAAGCGCCTGGGGCGCGGAAGGCATTGACGCTGACGGCAAGGTCGGATGGGACATCAAGGCAGGCGACGACGCCGCCGGCAGCAGCTCTGCCGACGCATCCGCAATCCTCGCCAATTCCGGTTTCCATCTGGAATTCGTCCAGGGTGCAAACATGGTCAGCAACGTGGTGGATTCCACGATCTTCGGGAACGATGGCTCGATCTCCAGCAGCGGCGAGGATTCGGACTCCTGAGCCGGCTCGCGAATTTTCAAGGCGAAGTGCACCGGCCGTCCGGCCGGTGCATGCTGGCGAGTTGAAGTTGAGCTTCTCGGCATAGCCAAAGTCGCCGAACTTCGACGACAGCGCAGAAAGATCCAAGCCCCATGGCTGGGGGAGCAGTCGAATGCACGCTGAGAAAGTTTCCGAAATTATCGCCCATTTCATCGGTTGGTTCGAAACCCTCACCGATGAGATGCGGATGCGCCAGAGCTATCGGGAGGGGCAGGCTCCGGCGGACGAGGAAGACGATATACCGGACGAGGAACAGCGGAGCGATGACTTCAAGTCCGATTTCACGCTCGGTGACTACGATCCCGGGGTGGACTACGCGGCCGGCCACTATTCCTACAATAACCTCGTTATGAGGAACTACGCTCGAACCTTTGAAGAGAGCATTGAAAAGCTTGCCGAAATCAATGCCCAGGGCGGCGTCGTACACCACAGGCCCGAATTCGGCACCAGCGATGGTGACTATGTCGAGTTGCCCGGAAAGCTGCCGGATCTCGTAGTTCATGCCGGCCCGGGCACGGCTGTCGGTCATGTCCTGCAGGTCAACGTGCTTCGCGACGATGACTATCTGAACATGACCGATGGTCCCGACCGTCTCCGGGACACGAGCTTCGTCACCGAGCGGCTCGCGGAATTCAATACCCACGCCGAGATCTTCACTCCCTTCGGTGCGCTGGAGGAACCCGAGACCAATGAAGGGTTGATGAAGATCGCCGATGAGGTTCACGATTACTCCCAGAATCTGCAGCAGGAAACCATCGGCGAGAGCACCAGCTTCGGCACCGGCGCCGAGGTTGATTTCGAGCTGGCCGCCAGCCAGATCAATGGGATTTACGTCAACGGCGAGCTTGTCGAAGAGGCGCCGAGCCTCAATGACTTCGTGGCCGACCGCGGCATTGCCAAACCGGAGGAGGCGCCGGACGACAGCCAATCCATGGTCCGTCACGAGGGTGGAAGCGGCGATTCTCTGGTCGTGGAAGCCGGGGCCAATATGGTGGCCAATATTGTCGGAATCGTCGACACGGGGGTCATGGCCTCGGTCACCGCCGTCATGGGCGACTATCATCAGATCGACGTCATTTCGCAGGTCTACGTCTACAGCGATCGCGACGAAATCGAATCCGTTTTGTCCAACAATTCCGATTCCGCGCATGACTCGGCGACGGTCGGAATGAACGTCGCGCTGTTCGAACGCAGCATCTACGATCCAGGTGCCCAGCACGAGACGACGGATGCGGACGGCGATCCGATCTTTCCGACAGCCTGGCGGGTTAGCGTCGTTGAAGGCGACGTCTCATTCGTCCACTGGGTCGAACAATACAATTTCGTTACCGACAGCGACACGATGACGGTCATGAACCAGGGGGCCGAGATTTCGGTGCTGACGGGCGGCAACAGTGCCATCAATCTCTCCTCCTACCTCGGCTACGGCATGCAATACGATCTGGTGATCGTCGGCGGCAATGCCCTCGACATGAATGTGATCACTCAGATCTCTATCCTCTACGACAATGATTGGGTCCGCTCCGACGGCACCGGTCAGATGGACGTTCAGACTGGCAACAACCTGCTGTGGAACATGGCGTCGATCCATAATGTCGGTGGCGCCGACCGCTTCCAGGATATGCCCGACTATATGCGCGATACGGCCGACAATATTGACGACCGCGTGCCGGTCATGCCGAATGGGCTTGCGGCCGATCACAATTTCGCAGGCTATGAAGCGCTGAATATTCTCTACATTACCGGCAACCTCTACGACGTGAACGTCGTGAAGCAGGTGAGCATACTTGGCGATTCCGACGACGTTGCCCATGTCGCGAATTCGCTGCTGGAAGAAAATCCACACGCGACGGTCACGATCGACACAGGCAGCAACACTGTCGCCAACGTTGCGCAGATCATCGACTACGACAGCTTCGGCCAGACGACCTACGTCGCCGGACAAGTCTATTCCGACGCGATTCTCATCCAGGGTGGGCTGGTGGAACATGATGCCTCCCAGCCGGAAAACCCGGGCGATCGGCTGGCGAACGAGGTCATCGCATTTCTCGACGACGACACGCCGAACAATGGCGACGGCGTCGTCGATACCGGTCACGACCAGTCATGGGCGAACGGGCAGGTTGCGGACATCATGCAGACCGTCCTGTCCTGACGAAACAAACCGATAAGAAACTTGCAGACGGGAGCTGCGCCAAATGAATCAGATCTCGAAATGGACCCCGGCCACACCTGTGCGAAATCCGCAAGAGGAAGAAATGACGGCCGCCTGCATCGCAGCAATCGATCGGGCCGTCGAAAATCTTCGCACGCTGAACGGCCTGTCCGATTTCGAAGATGACAGCAGCCGCCCATCGCCTGTCCCGACGGTCGTGACGGAAGCTCCCCCGGCACCGCAGGCGCCGCGTAAGGACGCCCCTCCAATCGCTCCGCTGCCTGGTTCCGTCATCGAAACACTGACAGCCAGGTCGCGCGACGAAGGCCAGCCGCAGCGTCATGCGACTGACGCCACGCCGCGCATCGAGGCCAAAGCAGCGCCTTCGGTAGCGCCCAACCCGCCACAGCCTGAGCGGATAACCCGTGAAGCGGACAGGCAGCCCGTCATGCGCGCAGCGCCAATCGTCGAGCCGGAAAACAAGCAGGAGTTAAAGTCCAAACCCGTCCCGCTTGCGCGAACGATCGACAACAATCCTGGCCCGATCAAGGAGAACGAGCGCCGCGTTCGCGCCGGCGGCGGCGGAAACGACATCAATCGCGGCACCGGCAATGGTGGCGGTGGCGGAGGCAACGAAGGCGGCGTCTTCCATAAGCGCAGCGGCCCGATCAATTTCGCAGCCAGCCTTCACGACGGTATTGCGGCGGTACGGCGCAACCTGATGATCGTGATGATCTTCACCGTGGCAATCAATGTTCTCGTGCTTGGAATACCGCTCTATCTCTTCCAGATCTCCGACCGCGTGCTCACCAGCCGATCGATCGATACGCTGATCATGTTGACGGTCGCTGTACTCGGCGCCGTCATCCTGCAGGTGATCATGGATTCGATACGCCGCTTCATCCTGATGCGCACCGCTGTCGAGCTTGAAGTGCAATTGGGCGCTCCGATCCTGAGCGCCGCAGCCCGGGCCTCGTTGCATGGCAATGGCAAGGACTACCAGATCCTGTCGGACCTGCAGCAGCTCCGCTCTTTCCTGACCTCGGGAACATTGATCTCTTTTCTCGACGCGCCATTGATGCCCCTCTTCATTGTCGTGGTCTATTTCGTCCACCCGCATCTCGGCATCATCATCATATGCTGCTGCGCGGTTCTCTTCCTGATCGCCTATCTCAACCAAAAGATGACGGCGAAGCAGTTCGGCGAAGCCAATGCCTATCTCAGCCGCGCCAATTTCCATCTGGATTCGATGGCCCGCAACGCGCAGATCATCAATGCGCTCGCGATGATCCCCGAGGCCGTCAAGATGTGGGGCCGTGAGACGGCGGGCTCGCTGAAATCGCAGGTTCACGCACAGGACAGAAACATCGTCTTTTCCGGTCTCTCGAAGGCCGCCCGCATGGTCACCCAGATCATGCTTCTCGGCTGGGGCGCGCATCTGTCGCTGTCAGGCGAATTGACCGGCGGCATGGTCATCGCCGCATCCATCGTCTCCGGTCGCGCGCTGGCGCCAGTCGAGGGTGCCATCGAAGGCTGGAACCAGTTTAACAAGTCCGCTGCCGCCTACGGCCGCATCAAGCAGCTGCTGTTGACGTCCCCGCTGAATTTTCCGCGCCTGCGCCTGCCGAACCCGGAAGGGCGGCTTGATGTCGAGCGCATCCTCTTCGTGCCGCCGCCACAGAAACGCGTGATCCTGAATGGCGTATCCTTCTCGCTTCAGAAGGGTGAATCGCTGGCGATCATCGGCAATTCCGGCTCCGGCAAGACGACGCTCGGCAAGATGCTCGTCGGCTCGATCCTGCCGACGTCGGGCAACGTGCGGCTGGATCTCATGGACCTGCGCAACTGGGACCAGCGGCAGTTCGGCGAAAGCATTGGCTATCTGCCGCAGGACGTTCAGCTTTTTCCCGGCACGATCAAGGCCAATATCTGCCGCATGCGCGATGACGTCGACGATAGCATGATCTATGAGGCAGCCGTGCTTGCGGACGTCCACGAATTGATCGCAACGTTCCCGCAGGGCTACGAGACGCTGGTGGCCGCCGATGGCGCGCCGCTCTCCGGCGGCCAGAAGCAACGCATCGCGCTTGCTCGCGCCTTTTTCGGAAATCCGAAATTCGTTGTGCTCGACGAGCCGAATTCCAATCTCGATACGAACGGCGAGGCCGCACTCGCGCGCGCCCTCATCCATGCGAAAAAGCAAGGCATCACTACGGTCACGATCACCCAGCGCCCCGCGCTCCTGCAATGCGTCGACAAGATCCTCGTCCTCAAGGAGGGATCGGTCGCCATGTTCGGCGAGCGCGTGGAAGTATTGAAGGCGCTGAGCGGCCGCACCGGCAATGCAGCCGGGCCCCAGGCACCGCGCGTCGAAGGATAACCGAAATGGCTGGACAAAAAAGCAAGGGCGGTCGGACCGAACAGATCGAATGGTACAGCGAAGTGCCGCGCTCCATTCGCCTTCACACGGTGATCGGGCTTGCGATCCTCTTTGCCACCTTCGGCGGCTTCGGTCTCTGGGCGGCAACGGCACCGCTGGCCTCGGCAGTCATCGCGCAGGGCAGCTTCGTCGCCACCGGCAACAACAAGATCGTCCAGCATCTGGAGGGCGGCATCATCAAGGAGATGCGGGTGAATGAGGGAGAGGTCGTCCATGAGGGCGACATTCTGGTGACGCTCGACCCAACCGCCGCACTTGCCAATGAACGCATGCTGCAGCTTCGCCGCCTCCGCCTGGAAGCGGTTGTGGCACGTCTCAAGGCGGAAGCGCTCGGAAGCTCCCAATTGACGATCCCCGATATCGTGATGGCCGAGGCGAGCGATCCCGACGTCAACACGATCATCCAGAGCCAGAACACGATCTTCCACAGCAAGCAGATCAAGCTGCAGGAGCAGCTGAACCTCATCGAAAAGAATATCAAGTCCTTGCAATACCGCGCCGTCGGCTATGAGGGCCAGAAGCAGTCCTTCGAGCGGCAACTTGCGCTTCTGACGGAGGAGCGCGATTCCAAGGCTCGCCTCGTCAAGGTCGGTTACATGCGCAGGACCGATCTTCTGGCAATCGAGCGGGCGATCGCCGATGCCATGGGAGACATTTCGCGGCTGCAAGGCGAATTGAACGAAGGCGAGGCGCAGATCGCCAGGTACCAGCAGGAAGCTGTCATCGCCGTTAATTCGAACAAGCAGGCCGCCCTTGACGCGCTCGAGACAGCCGAATCCGATCTGGAAAGCGTGCGCGAGCAGGCACGGGAGGCATCCGGCGTGCTGGAGCGCACGGTGATCCGCTCGCCCGTGTCGGGTACAGTCGTGCGCTCCTATTATCACACGGCCGGCGGCGTCATTACGACTGGCAAGCCGATCATGGAAATCCTTCCGGCCAATGTTCCGCTGATCATCGAAGCGCAGGTGCTGCGCACCTCGATCGACCAGCTGCACGAAGGACAGACGGCCGCAATCCGGCTCTCATCGCTCAATCGCCGCACGACACCCGTGCTCGAGGGAAAGGTTTTTTATGTTTCCGCCGATTCGATCGAGGAAACCAATGGGGCGACGATGAAGGATGTCTATATCGTCCGCGTCTCCATCACCAATGACGAGGTCAAGCGCGTGCACGGCTTCCATCCGGTACCGGGGATGCCCGCCGATGTCCTGATCCAGACATCGGAGCGGACGTTCTTCGAATATCTGACGAAGCCGATCACCGACAGCATGTCGCGAGCCTTCAAGGAGCGCTGACGGACTTCGCCACGCCGACAAGGCGGCGCACCGCAAATGTTACTCGATATTCCTTATAGAGAAATGGGCCAGTATAAAAAATTGGACTATAATGGCGGGCAGGGCAAATATAGCAAATTGGGGAGGCGCACCGCTATGCCGGCCATGTCGGATATTCTCTTGCGCGTTGGTCGGCTCAACTATGTCTGGACCAATACGGAAAGTCTGCTGATTTACATCATCGCACATCTGCTGAAGGTGCAGAAGGAAGCCGCGATCGTCATCTTCCTCACCCTGAACACGACGCGCGCGCGTATCGACCTGGTGGAGCGCCTTGCAAAGCTGCGTTCGACGCCACCCTCAGACAACAAGATCATACTCAGTCTTATGGGTCGGCTGAAAAAGGAATCGAAGATGCGCAACAAATATAACCACTGCATCTATTCCTTCGACGAGAAGGGCGAAATCTCCAGCACTCAGCTGATGCGCCTCGTGGACGATGACAAGGAAGTCAAATACGGCAAGGTCGAGCAACTCGACATGAAAGAGATGGACCGGCTGGAAAGATCCATTGCCGAAATTGTCGATATCAGCCGGGCGCTCTGGACCTTCATCCATGCGAGCCCGACATTCGCCGAACCCGTCCGCATGCAACGCATGCCCGCACAGAGGCCCATGCGCGCCCCTTCACCAGTGAAATAGCAGCGCCGCCGAAGGGGTAATCCCAATAGGTATAGTCGACTAACACGAAGGGAATATTTGAAGCTTTTCAATTGCCTATATGATGAGGTCTCTTGTTTCGCGTTCGAGTGGGGGACTTATGCGTATCGATGTTATCGACAACGGTGCGGATTTCGAAAGAGTCCGGGATAACTGGGATCGCGTCTATATGAGCGATCCGTATGCGCAACATTTCCTCTCCTGGATATGGCTCCGCGAATTTCTTTCCCGCAAACGCCGTTGGTTCATCCTTGCGCTACGTGAGCGCGAACCGGGCTCACCCTATGTCGCCTTTTTCCCGCTCAGGATTTCCACTACGCAGGACCCGAAGACAGGGATTTTCACCGACGACATCATCATGGCGGGCAATTATGCGGCCGATTATACGGGCTTCATCAGCGAGCCGGACTATGAAGATCACGCCATCAAGGGTTTCTCCGCGTTCCTGAAGAGCCAGAACTGGACGAATTTCAAGCTCGAATATTTCTCCGGCCCGCCGGAGCGCAAGGAGGCCATGCTGAGTGCCTTCCGCGGTTCAGACTTCAGGCACCGCGACAGCGCTCCGAAGTCGAGCGACAACCTGGACATCTGTCTCTGTCCAGTCGTGACACTGCCCGACAGCTGGGAAACTTATCTCGAGACAAAGATGAGCAGCCAGAGCCGCCAGAAACTTCGTCGCTTCCTGAGGAAGGTCGAGAGCGACGAGATGTATCGCATCACGCATGCGACGCCCGAGACGATCAAGCGCGACCTCGACGTCCTTTTCTCGCTGTGGCGGATCAAGTGGCTGCCGAAGAAGGGCGAAACTCGGATAGACCGGCTGATTGCGGCTACGCGCCAGATGCTGATGGATTGCTTCAACGACGGCAATCTCGACGTGCCGATATTCTGGTACGGCGACCGCCCCTTGGGAGCGCTAGCCAACATTGTCGATCGCCAGAAAAAGACGATTCTGTTCTACATCACTGGACGCGATGAAGAATGGAAGACACCCTCCCCGGGTCTGATCCTTCATGGCGACTGCATTCGCCGCGCCATTGCGGACGGCTTCAAGACCTATGATTTCCTTCGAGGAAACGAACCCTATAAATACGTGTTCGGCGCCGACGAACGCGCGATCAGCTGCACGGTCATAGCCACCCGCACGGGGCGCAATCTTGGAGACAAGCTTCATCCCCGCAGCATCCGCCATGTCTATGAACGCGGCACCCAGCTATATAAGAGCGGTGCCAAGCGCGGCGCGGAAATCGCCTTCCAGCAGGTCTGCGAGGCGGCGGCCGAACACATGGGTGCGCGCTTTGGCCTTGCCCGCCTCCTGTTCGACAAGGGATTGTTCGCTGAGGCGGAAGCCGCCTACAAGGAGATTGCCGCGAAGGTGACTGATCCCGTACCCGTGCTTGTCGGCCTTGGCGACGCGCAGCTGGCGCTTCGCCATTTCGGCGATGCCGCCGCGACCTTTCGGAAGGTCATCGATCTGCGTCCGCATCACAGCCAGGCGCACTTCAAGCGAGGTGTGGCTCTGGTGGCGGCTCATCGCTCCGCAGAGGCCGCCAAGGCCTTTGGCGCGCTCGAGAAATTTCATTCGGACGATCCAGAGCATGCATCCTATCGCGACAAGGCGCGCCACGCGCTAGCCAGGATCGCACCCGTAAGCGCCGCCAGGGAACCCACCCTTAGTCCCGCGCAGCTTCCGTTGGATATGGCGGCGCTGATCGCGGCAGCCCGCCCTGCTGGGTCGAAAGATCTGAAGTTCTCGACAGCGATACGCTATCCGAAGACGGTGGTACGTTCCCCTAAGTAATTTACTTAATGCATGTCGCGCAAAAGTGTGCAGCGGTTTCGCGGCAACGACATGCATGAAAACAACAACCTAAAGCCTGTCGCGTGAGCCTACCTTCATGCGATAGGCTTTAGGGGAACGCATGCGAGGCAACGATCACTCGTTCGACATCTCGATCGTCTTGTTGAAAGCCAGTGCGAGCAACGTGCACACCGCGCCGGAGAGAAGATAGTAACCGGCATAGGTGACGCCGAAGTGGCTGGAGAGACCAAGCGACACCAGCGGTGCGAAGCCGGCACCGATCAGCCAGGAAATGTCCGAAGTTATGGCGGCACCGGTATAGCGATAGACACGGCTGAACCGTGACGAGACGGTACCGGCCGCCTGACCGAAGGAGAGACCGAGCAAGCCGAAGCCGACGATCACGAAGGCGTCGCGGCCGGTTTGTCCCGCCTGCAGCAGCTGCGGCGCGATGAAGCTGAAGACGCCGATCAACACCGCCGCAACACCAAGCTGCGAGCGCCGGCCGATCAGGTCCGCCAGGAGGCCTGAGGCGACGATGCCGCCGATCAAGACAATCCCGCCGATGAACTGCACCATGAGGAATCCGGCCGGTACATGATCGGTGTACAGCGTTACCCAGCCGAGCGGAAACACCGTCATCCAGTGGAACATCGCGAAGCTCGCAAGCGATGCGAAAGCACCGATCAGGACGTTGCGGCCATGCGCGCGCAGCATTGCACTCACCGGTTGCGCCTCCAGCTCGTGCTGTTCGAGAAGCGCACCGAATTCGGCCGTCATGACAAGCCGCAGGCGGGCAAACAGAGCGACGACGTTAACCGCGAAGGCAACGAAGAAGGGATAACGCCAGCCCCATTCCAGGAAATCGGCCGACGAGAGGTTCGCGACGAAATAGGCAAACAGGGCGCTTGCCAGCATGAAGCCAATCGGCGCGCCGAGCTGCGGGATCATCGCATACCAGCCGCGCCGCTCCGGCGGAGCATTCAGAGCGAGAAGCGAGGCGAGCCCGTCCCAGGCGCCGCCAAGCGCGAATCCCTGGCCGAGACGAAAAAGCGAAAGCAGACAGATCGCCCAGACACCGACATCGTCATAACTCGGCAGGAAGCTCATCGAGACGGTCGATCCGCCGAGGATGAAGAGGGCGATGGTAAGCTTGGTACCGCGGCCATAGTTGCGATCGATCGCCATGAAGACCAGCGAACCGACAGGACGCGCGATGAAGGCGAGCGAGAAGATCGCGAAGGAATAGAGCGTCGCGGTCACGGGATCCGCGAAGGGAAATAAGAGCCGGGGAAAAACGAGGACCGAAGCGATACCGTAAACAAAAAAGTCGAAGAATTCCGATGCACGGCCGATAACGACACCGATGGCGATATTGCCCGCCGCCACAGGTTTGTCGGCATGAATGAGCCGGGCGTCGCGTTCGAGCGGCGCCGATGTCGGACCAAACGACTTATGAATAGCATTGCTCATATAAAAACGCCTCCCACGTTTCAAGGCTGTTCCATGGGAACAGACCCTAACTAGGATGTTGATCAAACTGACATCCATATCAAGAGCCGACGCTTGAAATAGTTCGGCTCTTTTCCATTTTTCTCCTGATTGCGGGACGATCGACGCTTTCCCGCATGAGGGGTCTGTCGATTTTCGACAAGTACTTGTATAAGAATTCCAGCAAATAGCATGGCGTCCGGAGAAATCCCTCAAAGAACCGTCAGGATTTCAAGGGGATGAGTGTGAAATTTATGCCGCATTGCACCATGCATGCTGCGGTGCGACCAAACACCTCATATCGTTCGCCGGACTAGTCCTTTAGTCGCAAACGGTCGAAAACAAAAAAGAGCTTTAACGACGTGCCGAAACTGTCACAGTTTTTACGCCGCCTGTCCGTTCTGCCGTTGTTTGGTTTGCTGGCAGGCTGCAACATGGTTGTCATGGCTCCCTCGGGAGACATCGCCGTTCAGCAGCGCGACCTTATTGTCGTCTCGACGATCCTCATGTTGCTGATCATCGTTCCGGTCATTTTCCTGACCTTGCTATTTGCCTGGCGATATCGCCGCTCGAACACCAGCGCCACATATGATCCCGAGTGGCATCATTCCACCCGCCTTGAAGTCGTTATCTGGTCGGCGCCGCTGGCCATTATCATCGCGCTCGGCGCGGTCACCTGGATCAGCACCCACAAACTCGATCCGTTCCGCCCCCTGGACCGTATCGATGCAGACCGCACAGTTCCCGAGAACGTCCAACCCCTGACAGTGGAAGTCGTGGCGCTCGACTGGAAATGGCTGTTCTTCTATCCCGAGCAGGGCGTTGCGACGGTCAACGAGATGGCCGCCCCGGTCGATCGGCCGATCGTGTTCAAGATCACTTCTTCGTCGGTGATGAATTCTTTCTTCGTGCCGGCCTTGGCGGGTCAGATCTATGCCATGCCGGGCATGGAAACGAAGCTTCACGCCGTCATCAACCGTGAAGGCGAGTTCGAAGGCTTCTCCGCCAATTACAGCGGCGCCGGCTTTTCGAACATGCGCTTCAGGTTCCACGGCGTGACGGAGCAGGGCTTCCAAGACTGGATCGCCAAAGTCAAGAGCCAGGGCACCGCCTTGAACCGCGACACCTATCTCAAGCTCGCAAAGCCGAGCGAAAGGGATCCCGTCCGCTATTTCGCTTCCGCCGAAACCGGCCTTTATGACGCCATCCTCAACATGTGCGCCGAGCCCGGCAAGATGTGCATGAACGAGATGATGCACATCGATATGACAGGCGGCGGCGGCAAGGATAGCGAGCACAACCGCGAACGCCTGATCTACGACAATCGCAACGCCGAAGCGAGCGATGTCACTCCGGCGGCCGCCGCACCGGCGCAGCCGATGCAGCACGACCACAACGCGATGGAAGGGATGGACATGCCCGGCATGGACATGGGCAACAGTTCTGCCGCCCCTGCCAAGCCGGCCACCAGCGAATCAGCAAAGTGAGCTCGGTCGTGCATTCGAAAACAAGAAAATCATAAGGGACAGAGGCAATCCATGTTTTCCAACCCGGACCTCTACAAATTCATTTTCGGTCGGCTGACGCTCGACTCGATCCCCTATCAAGAGCCGATCCTCGTCGTGACCTTCATCGGCGTCGTGATCGGCGGTATCGCCGTCCTTGGCGCCATCACCTATTTCCGCCTCTGGGGCTACCTTTGGAAGGAATGGCTCACCAGCGTCGATCACAAGAAGATCGGCATCATGTACATCATCCTGGCGCTCATCATGCTTCTGCGCGGCTTCTCCGATGCGCTGCTGATGCGTACGCAACAGGCAATCGCCTTCAACGGCTCGGATGGTTACCTGCCTCCACACCACTACGACCAGATCTTCACTGCCCATGGCGTGATCATGATCTTTTTCGTGGCAATGCCGCTCGTGACCGGTCTGATCAACTTCGTCGTGCCGCTCCAGATCGGCGCGCGCGACGTGTCGTTCCCGTTCCTCAATAATTTCAGCTTCTGGATGACGACAGCGGGCGCAATCATCATCATGATTTCGCTCTTCATCGGTGAGTTCGCCCGCACCGGTTGGCTCGCCTATCCGCCGCTGTCGGGTAGCGCTTACAGTCCCGATGTCGGTGTCGACTATTATATCTGGGGACTGCAGGTGGCCGGCATCGGAACGACGCTGTCAGGCATCAACCTGATCGCCACCATCGTGAAGATGCGCGCCCCCGGCATGACGATGATGAAGATGCCGATTTTTACGTGGACCGCGCTCTGCACCAACGTCCTGATCGTTGCGGCCTTCCCGATCCTGACCGCCGTTCTGGCCCTGCTGACGCTCGATCGCTACGTCGGCACGAACTTCTTCACCAATGATCTTGGCGGCAATCCGATGATGTATATCAACCTCATCTGGATCTGGGGTCATCCGGAAGTTTACATCCTCGTCCTGCCGGCCTTCGGCGTCTTCTCCGAAGTCGTCGCCACCTTCTGCGGCAAGCGGCTCTTCGGTTATGCTTCGATGGTCTATGCCACCGTGGTCATCACCATCCTTTCCTATCTTGTCTGGCTGCATCACTTCTTCACGATGGGCTCCGGCGCCAGCGTCAACTCCTTCTTCGGCATTACGACGATGATCATCTCGATCCCGACCGGAGCTAAGATGTTCAACTGGCTCTTCACCATGTATCGCGGCCGCATCCGCTACGAAGTGCCTATGCTTTGGACCGTTGCATTCATGGTGACCTTCGTGATCGGCGGCATGACCGGCGTGATGCTCGCTGTTCCGCCGGCGGACTTCGTGCTCCACAACTCGCTCTTCCTGATTGCCCACTTCCATAACGTGATCATCGGTGGCGTGCTGTTCGGCATGTTTGCGGGGATCGCCTACTGGTTCCCGAAAGCCTTCGGCTTCAAGCTCGATCCGTTCTGGGGCAAGATGTCCTTCTGGTTTTGGGTGGTGGGCTTCTACTTCGCCTTCATGCCGCTCTACGTGCTCGGTCTGATGGGCGTCACCCGCCGTCTCAGCCAGTTCGACGATCCGTCGCTGCAGGTCTATTTCGTCACTGCCGCCTTTGGCGCCCTGCTGATCGCGCTCGGCATCCTGTTTTTCATTATCCAGCTTGTCGTCAGCTTCATGAAGCGCGAACAGCTGCGTGATGTCACGGGCGATCCCTGGGATGGACGCACGCTCGAATGGTCGACCTCCTCACCGCCGCCGGAATACAACTTCGCCCTCACACCCATGGTCTACGATCACGATTCCTGGTGGGATATGAAGAGGCGGGGCCACACGCGCCCTGTCGAAGGCTTCATGCCGATCCACATGCCGAAGAACACCGGCACCGGCTTCATCCTTGCCGTGCTGAGCATCGGCTTCGCTTTCGGCATGATCTGGTACATGTGGTGGTTGGCCCTTATCACCTTCGTGGCGATGCTGGGGATCGCGATCGGCCACACCTTCAACTACAAGCGCGACTTCTACATTCCTGCCGATGAAGTCGTCGAGACCGAAGCGACGCGCACGAAGCTGCTCGCAGGACAGGTTTAAGCCCATGAACGAAGCAATTACGAACAAAACGGCCGAGACCGCTCCGCAATTCTACCTAGAGGAAGAGCACCATCCGGAAGGGAGCACCATGCTCGGCTTCTGGCTCTATATCATGAGCGACTGCCTGATCTTTGCAGTCCTCTTCGCCACCTTCGCTGTTCTCGGCCGAAATTATGCGGCCGGCCCTTCACCGGCCGACCTCTTTGATCTGTCGGTGGTCGCCGTCAACACCTCGATGCTGCTGCTCTCGTCCATCACCTATGGCTTCGCCATGCTGATGATGGTGAAGAACAACAAGGCGGGGACGCTCTTCTGGCTCGCTGTCACCGGTATCTTCGGTGCGATCTTCGTCGGCCTCGAACTCAATGAGTTCTGGCACCTGATCCAGGAGGGCGCCGGACCCCAGCGCAGTGCCTTCCTCTCTGCTTTCTTCACCCTGGTCGGGACGCACGGCCTGCACGTCACCGCCGGTATCATCTGGCTCATCACCCTGATGGTCCAGGTCGGCCTGCATGGATTGATCGTGGAGAACCAGCGCCGACTGATGTGCCTGAGCATGTTCTGGCACTTCCTCGACGTCGTCTGGATCGGCGTCTTTTCCTTCGTCTATCTGATGGGAGTTCTCGGATGAGTTCGCACGCCCCTTCGCATGAGGATGCCGCTCACGCCCACCACGGCCATGGCGGCCACGAGGCTAGCCACGGCACGTTCAAGAGCTACATGACGGGCTTCGTCCTCTCCGTCATACTAACCGCCATTCCCTTCTGGCTGGTCATGGCCAAGGTTTTCGACAGTTCTGTGGTTACGGCAGCACTTGTCATGATCCTCGGCGGCATCCAGATCGTGGTGCACATGATCTACTTCCTGCACCTGGATACAAAATCCGAGGGCGGCTGGAACATGATGGCGTTGATCTTCACGCTCGTCATCGTCGTCATCGCTCTCAGCGGTTCGCTCTGGGTGATGTACCATCTGAACGCCAACATGATGCCGGCCATGTCGCCGGAAATGATGCGGAACATGCCCTGACGGCACGCCGGCGGGCGGCGTCCTGTTGAATCGCAGTAGATTCACTAAGTTAGCGCGTCCTTTATGCGTCCATTCGGACGCACGGCGCGCTAGGCCGCCTGCCCCGTCATTCCGCCATGGTCATCCCTTTACGGAGTATCCGATGACCGCTGATAGCGCCGAAACGCCAGCCCGGCCGCGTTCGCCCGTCACGCTCGCCCTTTTCGCCATTCTGAGCCTTCTCTTGATCGTCGCCCTGCTGGCCCTCGGGGTCTGGCAGGTCCACAGGCTCTCGTGGAAACTCGATCTCATTGCACGCATCGACGCCAGGGTCCATGCCGAACCCGCCGCGCCGCCTTCGCCGGCTGAGTGGTCTGGGATCAATGCGGCGAAGGATGAATATCGACGCGTCCGCGTCAGCGGAACGTTCGACAACGATCGGGAAAGCAAGGTTTATGCCGCAACGGCACTCGGCGCCGGTTACTGGGTGCTGACGCCATTGCTAACGACGGACGGGAACGAGATCCTCATCAACCGCGGCTTCGTGCCGATCGACAAGCGAGACGCCGCAACACGCCCGCAGGGACAGATTTCCGGCGAGACCACCGTCACCGGACTTATGCGCATGACTGAGCCGAAGGGTACGCTGCTGCGGTCGAATGATCCGGCAGCAGATCGCTGGTATTCGCGCGATGTGGAAGCGATCGCCCGGGCGCGTGGCCTAACAAATGTCGCACCCTATTTCATCGATGCCGATGCCACACGCAATCCAGGCGGCCTACCGGTCGGCGGGCTGACGCAGCTCGTCTTTCCCAACAACCATCTGGCCTATGCCATCACCTGGTTTGTGCTCGCCCTTATGGTCACGGGCGGCTCGGTCTATGTCGCCTGGGACGAATGGCGCCTGCGGCGCAATCGGATTAAATCCCTTTGACCGTTCAGTCTGGAACGGGATCCGTATTCGTCTCTGGAGCAATTTCAGGAAAAGTGCGAAGCGGTTTTCCGTCCGGAATTGCGTGAAAACAAAAAATTACCGCATGTCGCGCAAGAGTGTGCAGCGGTCTTGCGGTAACGACATGAATGAAAACAGCAGCTTAAAGCCTGTCGCGTGAAGCTCTTTTCACGCGACAGGCTTTAGGCTTCCGCCCTTGATGCGACGAGCCGGCCCTTTGACGACAACATCTTCCTGAGAGGCTTTTCCGCACATTCATAGGCGGCCATCCCGAGAAGCGTCCCGGAGATCATGGCGGCCAGAAGCGTGACGGAAACCGGGACGGCGACAACCTGCGCGGCCTTGACGACAACCGATATCGCCAGCGTGTGCCAGAGATAGATCGAATAGGAACTATTGCCGAGATAGGTAAGAACACCGTTGACCGGGATCTTGTCTGCCTTCTCCAGGGAGACGACCCCGTAGACCAATGCTGCGGCGAGCGGCCCGCAGATGAACTCGTCGAATTCCGCTCCGAGCAGATAAATGGCGATGAAGCCACAGAGCGAAGCGCCGACGAAGGCAAGTCCGAGGGGCGCCGACACGATTTTTCCGGAAAGCCAAAGCTGCCCAATCAAAACGCCTATGACGAACTCGAGGATGATCGGCCGTGTGTAGGTCTGAAGCACGGGGCTCTCTGGCGTGAACAAGACCCCGGCTATCACGAAGGCGAGGAAGATGGCGCAAAGCGATGTCAACTGCCAGCGGCGCGGCAGGAAGAGCGTGCCGGCGAAAAGGACATAGAAGAACATCTCGAAGTCCAGTGTCCAACCTTGGACCAGAACCGGCCAGATCTCGCCATTGCTGGGCGAGCGGACGGGAACGAAGAAGAGAGATCCCAGGATATGCCCGGCATTGAGCCGAAGGTTCGGAAAGAGATGTACGAGCGCCCCGACAATCATGACAAGGGTCACGAGCCAGTAGGACGGGACGATGCGGCGAATGCGGTCGACGAGGAAGCGCCCGGGCGTAATCGGCCGCGCCCGGCTCATGGTCCACATGATGAAACCGCTGATGACGAAGAAAATGTCGACACCCGCCGCCCCGATTTTGAAGTGTTGGCCGGTCTTCTCTGTGGCATGAAAGAGCACCACGGCCAGGGCGGCCAGGGCACGCAGATATTGTACCCCGTGGACCGTCTTCATCCCCTGCTCTCCTCTCCCGAGACCGGAAGCGCGAAATCCGTATGGTCGTAGCCGTAAAGTGGCACGGCCTGGTATTCGCTTCGCGGCATCGTCAACTTTCCGGCCATGAAATAGAGAAGGAAGGAGCCGATATGGTACGGGTTCAGAATGTCGATTTCGACGAAGGAGCGCACCAGCAGCAGCACACTGATTCCGAAGAGCAGGTAGGATTCGCTATTGCGTGCATTGTCCAGCAGCCGCGTCAGATGGCCGAAAATGGAAACAATCAGGATCAGGCTCAGCAGAAGAACGCCTATTATCCCTGTTTCCACGACCGCCTCGATATAGGTGTTGTGGAAATGAAAGCCGCCGCGCCCGGTGATGAAGAATTCCTCCCACAGCCGCTCAGCCTCCGAGAAGCCCTGCACCCAGTAGGCCTGGTAGCCGACACCGACCCAGGGCGATTGGGTGGCGGCCTCGATGCCCTGTTGCCAGAGATAGGTCCGGCCGGTCAGGGTGGAGTCCTTGCCAAAGGCCCCCAGCACGACGTCGATCACCCCGAGATAGACTGCGGCGACGGCAAGGGTGATTGCGCAAATAGCGCCGGCCAGGAATAGACCTTTTCGGTTTCGCGGCGACAGCATGAGGACGGCGCGCATACCGATGGTCAGCGCAATGATCGCCGCCGTCGTGATGACCGAAGTCGCCGATTGCGAGGCGTGAAGGCAATAGGCAGACAGAAGTGCGGCAAATCCGCTAACCATCAGCCAGAGCTTCCGCTCTCCCAGAATGAAAACGGCGGCAAAGGAGAAATAGATGCCGAGAGAGGCATAGAAGCCGAGTTGGTTCTTGGAGGAGAAGGCGCCGACGAAGCTGAAGGTCCCGTCCAGCGTATCGTACTCATAATAGCCGAAAGCCAGTGAATAGAGCAGAACCAGGATGATGCCTGCCACTGCGCCGAGGGTAAGGCCGCGCACATCGAGTACACGCATGGCGATGAGCGCGCAGATCACGTGGGAGAGATATTGAATGGCCGCGCGCAAGGTGGCGCTTGGCGCCTGCGACCAGAAAGTCGAAAGAATTGCAAAGATTGCGAAGGCGAAAATCCAGACATAGCGGGTATAGTTGCCGAGCACCCTGCGATAGTCGACGAAGACGAGCGGCAGCCACAGGCCGTAATAGGCCAGGATCGACACCTGTCCGAAGCGAGCGGAATAGGCGAAGACGAAGACCGAAAGAGCTAAGGCCGGAATAGCATAGATGATGTTATCTTCCGGCCGTATGAAGACTGATTTCGCAATCCGCATTAGGCACCCTATTGCCCGTACAATCCGGCGGCCGCTTTGATCAGATCGCCGGGAAGGACAGGCGTGCTCTCCTGTACCTGGATTTCCTTCGATTGCCCGTCTACTTCACGAACGATCGTGTAGGCGACGTTGACTGTCTGCCCGTTTGCCCCGAAGCGGGCGGCATCCGCCGATTGCTCAAGCGCTTCGGACATCAGGTCCTGGCTTGTCGAAAGCTTCAGGGCGAGCGTGTCTAGATCGGACTCGGTATTCTGCAATTCCTGGGCAAGCTGGGCCTCCCAGTCGTTCTGCAGCGTGATTTCGTCCTGGTTGGCCTTGCTGATATCCTGTTTCGCCTTCAGCGAATTGGTGTCGATATCGAGAAGCGTCGCCTCGAGATCGGCGGCCCGTTGCTCGGCCTGCATCTTGCGGGTGCTGAGCGCAAGGCCCTTTTCGGCCAGATCCTCGATCTTGTCGCGATCCTGTTTGGCAAGCTCGAGCTGCCGGCTCTGGGTATCGGTTTTCTTGCTGAGTGACTCAATCTCGCTCTCGAGCAGAGACTTGAGGTCGGCAAGCGCCTGCAATTGCAGCTTCAGCCGCTTTTCGCGTGTCTGCATTAGGGCAGACTCGCTCTCCATCAGCGCCCCGGCATCCGGCAGATCCTTTATGTCTTTGGGCATCTCGATCTTGGGATTACCCGCAATTTCTGCCTGCAGCCGGGCCCGCCGCACGAGTAAGCGCGCGCGCTCGCGAACATAGACGTCGGAATCGCCCTTGGCGTTGATGAAATCGCGGGCGAAACGCTGGCCGGCATCGGAGCGATGCATCCCTCCGGCAAGGCTGACCGCCTTGATGACGGTGAGGCCAGGCGCAAAGGGATATTCTCCCGGCTTGTCGACGTCACCCGTAAGATAGATCGGTCGGAACTCCGCGAGTTCGACGGAGGCCGAGGGGCGATCCCGCAGGCCGAACTGTTTCTGCAATTCCAGCCCGATCGCTTCCGCGATGGCACCCGTCGTCTTTCCCGAAGCGGGCATGTCGCCGATGAAAGGCAGCGACACCGTGCCGGAAGGTCCGATCGTATAGTCGCCGCTGATGACCGACCAGTCACGCATCGTCCCTTCGGCGGTCTGCCATTCGGCAACGCGGATTCTGAGCTTGTCCATGACCCCGAGCTGGTAGTCGTCCGCTCTTGCGGCATTCATGCCTGAAAGCATGAGGCCGAGCCCCGCTGAAGCAACAAGGGCCAGGCGGATTGTCGTTATACGGATAAAGGCTTTGCCCGGCATCAGGGATTTCGTCATCTATATATTTCCGTTGTTACGCCGCAGCTCCGTTTCGGGAGAGCCGCGGCAAAAGCCCACGATATTGTGCGTGTCGATTCAGTAGCTGCCGCGCGAGAGGCAGACAGCCGGGATGGTTCGCACGATAATGAGAAAATCCCTGATCAAGGACCAGTTCTTGACGTAGTGGGAGTCAAACTCGATACGCGTCGCGTAGGAGACATCATTGCGGCCGCTGATTTGCCAGAGGCCGGTAAGGCCCGGACGTGAGCTCAGATAGTAGGCAGCAGCGCTTTCATAGAGTTCAAGTTCTTCCTCTACGACCGGGCGCGGTCCAACAACGCTCATTTCGCCGCGGATGATGTTGAAGAGCTGTGGCAGCTCGTCGAGGCTCAGCTTGCGCAGCACGCCACCGACGAGTGTCACGCGCGGATCGTCCTTCAGCTTGCGGGTCGCCTTCCATTCTTCCATGGCCCTGGGATTGGCCGCCAGATGCTCGCGCAAAATTCGGTCACCATCGACTGCCATCGTGCGGAACTTCAGGCAGCGGAAGGTGCGGCCGTTATAGCCTATGCGCCGGTGGCCATAGAAGATCGGCCCCCGGTCGGACAATTTTACGAGCAGCATCAGCATCAGGAAGATAGGGCTGATGAAGACGAGGCAGAGCAAAGCTGCCGTGAGGTCGAAACCTCTTTTCGAAATGCCGCCAACCGGCGGCAGCGTAGTCACTTGAACAGAGCCAAAAAGTGGCGAACTGGCCGATCGCGTCGCAGACTTCATAGAGGCAACTCCATTTGTGTTGGCGATTGGTCGGGAACCCCAAGGGCGGATAGCTAGAGCAACTAAGCGTCAAGTGTATGGTGAGAATTTGCTTTTTTAAGCCAAATTTTGTGGCAGGGGCATTTTCGGCCAAGTTTAGGGCCTTTTCGCAGCCAGATTCCTTTTATCAGTAACACCTTATATATTAAACTATATTTGCAATTTTCAATAAGAGGCAAAAATACGCCGACACAAAAGCTTCAATATATTGTATTTTTCAAATATGGCAAAGAAGAGCACCGCCGTAGAGCACCTGAAAGCTGCTGTGTTGGAACTGGCGAGCCATATCTTATGACTTGGACGCATTATACGCGTGGGAATGGCGTTATTGCGTCGCGTCAAATTTTTGCAGCGCACAGTTTTGGTCGCGGGAAATAGGACTTTGTAATAAAAGTTGATCGCCGCTCGAGGTCAAAAGGCCGTTAAACATGCATGAATTTACAATCTTCGGCAGATCAACCTTATATTATCAACCGGTGACCGTAGAAAAACGCTTCATTCATGAATCTCACTCGATTGCGGACGTCATGTTTTCGACAGAATTGGGCCGAGCGAAAAAAATATTAAAAATTGTTGCTAAAAGTTAATCTCCTGCGCACTCCAAACCCGCAAATTTTCAGGGCATTCAGTTGAAACCCAAGAACGCCTAAAGTATATTTGATATTACGTTTCTTGGGAGGGAGCGGGATTTTCGACAGAATTATCCTTTTGGCTCGCCTTCATCATGGGGTAAGGGATGTACGCACCTCGCGTTTTTGTAAGCATGATTGGCGCTTTGGCGGTTTTCGCCGTTGCGACATACTGGTTGACCGGTTCGCTTTCAACGACGTTGATCGAGACGCTCATTTGCGCGGTCCTCATTCAGGTCGGATATTTTGGCGGCGTACTCTTTCTCGTATGGCGCGCGAAGGTAGCCAAGACCACGGCATCCTCAGGCTCCAGCAACGGAATTCAGGCAGGTCTCGCTGACAAGTCCGCTCACAAACTGCCTTCTTTCAAGAGATCCGAACCCTTCAATCCTTAAGAGTCGGATGAATTCAGATCAATTTGTCGCCTGCATCTGCGTCCAAGTAAATTTACTTGGCGCGGAAAATGGCTTGGAATTAAAGATTTGGAGCTCCTTTGCGCGTTCCTTTGAATGCGCGGCGTCCTAGAGCGACATCCGGCTTTAACTTTTTGATTTAAAGGCGGATTCGGATTTCAGGTCGCTCCGACCTGAAATCATCCGGCTCTAGTGCCGCTTATGGCTGTTGCCAACGCGGTAACATCATTTGACCGCGCGAGAGTTGCCCTCGACGCTTCATCGACCTAAGTCTGCGCCAAAGACGATGGAGGTCGACGTGATCGAAGCGACAAAGGATGTTTGTGTCATCATCGCCGCCAAGAATGCTGCCGATACGATCGAGGCGGCAATTTTCTCGGCCTTAAGAGAAGAGCAGGTCGGCGAGGTTGTCGTCGTTGACGACGGTTCCAGTGACAACACGGCGGCTGTGGCCGAACGTGCAGATGACGGCAGCGGCCGCATGAAAATCGTGCGATTCGACCGCAACAGAGGCCCGTCGGCGGCGCGTAATCACGCCATTGCGATCTCCTCGTCCCCCCTGATCGGCATTCTCGATGCCGACGATTTCTTCTTTCCCGGCCGCTTCCGGCCGCTCCTTGCCGCTGAAGATTGGGATTTCGTCGCCGACAACATTGCCTTCGTGGATGCCGAGACCGCATCCGAAGCGCATCTGAAGCTCAGCCGGTTCCAGTTGCAGCCGCGTTTCCTCGACCTTGCCGCTTTCGTCGAAGGCAATATTTCGAAGCGGGGTGTGCGGCGCGGTGAGATCGGTTTTCTGAAACCGGTGATGCGGCGCTCGTTTCTGGAGTCGCATGGCTTGCGCTACAACGAGGATCTTCGTCTCGGAGAGGATTACGACCTCTATGTGCGCGCCCTGGCAAAGGGTGCGCGCTACAAGATCATCCATAGCTGCGGCTATGGCGCAGTCGTGCGGGGCAACTCGCTGAGCGGAAGCCACCGCACAGCCGATCTGAAACGCCTTTATGAAGCCGATCGAGCCATACTGACGGAATCCGGGCTGACCAATACGGCCGTCGACGCTCTTCGCCGCCACGAGAGCCATGTCCGCGCGAAGTACGAATTGCGGCATTTCCTCGATATCAAGGCACAATCGGGCTTTGGCGCCGCCTTGCGCTATGCGCTGGCCAATCCCGGCGCCGTTCCGGCGATCGCCGGCGGCATATTCTCCGACAAGATGGAACGCTTCCACCATCCCGGCGGTCCTTCAGTGACCGCCGCGGGTAGCAATGAGCTTCGCTATCTCCTGTCGGCGCCGGTTGAAAGCTGATGCGCCTGGCGCGGTTCTGCCTTTCATGGAGATCACAGAACCGCTTCGCACCTTTCCTCGAATTGCTTTAATGCATGTCGCGCAAAAGTGTGCAGCGCTTTTGCGGCAACGACATGCATGAAACAACAAGCTAAAGCCTGTCGCGTGAGCCTACTTTCACGCGACAGGTTTAGCCGAAATAATCGCGCCGCACGCCGGCGATGACTTCCAGGAACCGCTCCTTGCGTAGGGCCAATGTGGCATCGGCGCTCAGCTGCGGACGCGCCTTGCTCGCCTGCCAGAGTGCAAGTGCCGAGGGGACCGCCAACGCCTGCTTGGCCATCACGCGCAGCGACGTCTGACGCGGCTCGGTGGCAACCAGAGTTTCATCGAACTGCCGTTTGTTTGGGTCGTCGGGTAACGGCTCGTTGCGCTCGAAATCCATGCCCCAGAAACGCTCACCCTTGACGATCGCCTCGGCGCGGGTCGAGATCGGAACATGCTTTGGCGCATAGGTGACGCCGACCGTCTGGGTCCAGTCGTTCCACTTGAAACTATTGATCGAGCGTGAGGTGCTGACGGCAATCCACGGCACGCGGAAGGCATCCGCCAGAATGGCGCCATGCATGGATTCGGCGACGATCAGGCTGGACTGCGCAATCTCGCGGATCACCGACGTCGCTTCGCCGCGCGGGTCGAGATA
This sequence comes from Sinorhizobium sp. CB7, assembly GCF_041357635.1. Classification (NCBI taxonomy): domain Bacteria; kingdom Pseudomonadati; phylum Pseudomonadota; class Alphaproteobacteria; order Hyphomicrobiales; family Rhizobiaceae; genus Sinorhizobium; species Sinorhizobium sp. CB7. The sequence goes on along the minus strand of NZ_JAULLL010000005.1, from coordinate 112,656 downwards.
GCTGAGGCCGACAGTTCGGCAGATTTCCGGCCAAAGGCCGGCCATCGCCGATTCCCAATGCGGCACGAAGGTCTTCTTGCCGCTCTTCGGAAGATTCTTGAATTCCGGCATCTCCGCGACCATGACGGCCGGATCGATGATGCCATATTCCGCTGGCAGACCGATCTTCTGCGCCGTCAGCGGACCGCGCACGCAGCGCACATCCCATTCAGCCTTGTCGCTCATGTCGGGCAGCGTGCCATAGCCGAAACCGCTGCCGATGACGAGCTTGTGGATGCCGGAAGCAAGCAGGGCCGTATTCAACACGGTTCCCACCCCGACGAGGAGCGTTTCCTCATGGACTTCTCGAAAGCCCGGAATGAGGAAATCCCAAAGCCAAAGGTTGAGATCGTCGCCGAAATTTCCGTGGGCGGATTCCCAGTAGAACGGCTTCATGAAAGTCTCCTTACTGTGGGAGGCAGCGCGGGCGCGCCGCTGATGGTTGAATTCAAATGACCGGTGCGCGCCTGGTTCTCAGGACTGACGGGAGAATTTTCCCGCCGCAAGCTCCATCACGCTCGTCAGCAGCTGCGGATCGCGCCACACCCACCGCGCAAGCAGGCTGAGCTGGGGCATCTTGCGCCGACGAAGGAGCCGGGCCTGGCTCCAGAGCGCCTGGCGCCGGGCGGTATCCTTATAGGAGCGGATCGAGGCCACGTCCGCGGGCCGGCGTGAGAACCTCGTCTCCAACGTATCGAGCGCAACCCAGGTATTGAACTGCTGTTTCAGGAACTGCGGCGAGTCGTTGTCGATGCTGTGAAAGATGTTGATCCCCTCGCCGCGCATCGCGCCGGCGTCATCGCAGAGCAGCACGCGCTTTGCCAGAAGCATGGAGTCGCAGAAGAAAAGCACGTCCTCCGCCGCAAGGCGCAGCGCCGCTTCGAACCTGACCTTCCGGAATAGCTCACGGCCGATGACCATGCAGGAAAGATGCAGGAAGCTCCAGTTTTTCAGCATGACGCTGGCGATATCAGGAATTTCCAGAACGAGTGGATGATCCGACAGCCGCGTCGCCTTTTCGGTCTTCTCCAACTCCGTCATGCCGAAATGGTAATAGAACTCCTCGCCACCATGGATCGAGGCGAAATAGCAATCGCCGTCGAAGCGCGTCAGGCTGTCATATGCGTTCTGAAGATGATCAGGCGTCCAGATGTCGTCGGAATCCAGAAGGGCTGCATAAACTGTGCCTTCCGGTATGTTGTCGAGTCCCGTGTTGCGCGCTCCGCCCGGGCCGGCATTGGCCTGCTTGATGACGGTTATGCGCTCACGCTCGGAATCGCTCAGCGGTTTCAGCTCGTTATCGATCGAATGCGGTGATTGATCGTCCACGACGATGATGTCGAAATCCTGATAGGTCTGCCTAAATATCGAGGCAAGAGCTCTCCGCAGGATGCCGTCCTGCCGCTGATAGAAAGGAATAATTACTGTAAACGTCGCCATTTTTCGCCCCTGCAGTTGTCAAGAAAGAGGTTGCTGGCCCCTCGATAAGGACGCGGTTATGGGTTTTTCGGCAAATTCTTTACTCCAATCCTTTACCGCTTTCAGAAATTAGGATCATGCAATGCGCTCCAAAGGTAGCGTGAAATCAATCACGAACAATGTCGGCAGGAGTAATTTATCCAAGACAAGCACATTCGGGCTGAAATTTGTCACAGTCCCGATCCTTGCCTGAATCCTCTCGCCCGAAGAGTTCGGGGCAGTCGCCCTCGCGTTGACGTCTTGCATTTTCTGACGAGGGTTGCGCGCGATAGTCTCCGCCGCCACAAGTTGAGCTTCGTTGCAAAATCGCAGGCAGTTGGGCAGTTTCTGCCCCATTTTGTCCCTTTTTGCCCCCTCTCACCGCGCAAGCAGCGAAAAAATCTTCACCAACACAAAAAAACTTGGCCGGCCATTGACGGCTCCGGGCTGCCTTTAAAGCAGAATATGCGCATTTACTGCAAAACACTGAGGCCAAAAGTCTTTTAAGGTCATGGCCGGTTGATCCACCGACCCGGGTGACTTCGTGCATGGCGCCTTTTCGATGTGCCGAAACGGGACGCGGGATCATTTTTTGCTGCACCGCCATATTTTCTTCCGCCAAACCGCCCTAGTTTCTCGGTGCGGGACGAGGAAGTTGTGTGTGAAACGGCCGCTGGGGAGGAGCTGCCTAATAGCCTAATGGGGGTGACTGACGGTGAACGTGGACGCAAATGTCTCTTCGCGGATCAATCTGATGCGCATCCTTCTCATTTCGGGAATCGTATTTGTGCATATCCCCTATGACCCACAGTCGAGTCCCTTCGGCGGCAACTATGGCGCCTTCGACTGGCTGCGCGTTTTTCTCACTGAGGTCATCTTCCGCGTGGGCGTACCCTGCCTGAGCGCAATTTCCGGTTATCTCCTGTTTCGCCGTGGCGCCGACGATTTTAGCTACCGCAAGACCGTAGCCACGAAGACCCAGACCGTCCTGCTGCCCTTCCTTCTCTGGAACACCGCCGTGTTCCTTGTCGTCCTCACCGCGCAGAGCCAGGATATGGCGGCCGGCTATATGCCGGACCTTTGGAGCGCGACACCACGCGAAATCCTGAGCTACCTCTTCGCCACTGAAGACCTGCCGGTCGACATACCGCTCTATTTCCTGCGCGATCTTTTTGTCTGCATCCTGCTCTCGCCGCTGCTCGCCTTTTTCATCCGGCGTTATCCGCTGCTCACGCTCGCTCTACTGTTTGGCATTGCCGTCTTGCCGGCGATCACCATCGGTGTCGTCCTAAAAAAGTCGATCCTGTTCAGCTTCAGCTTCGGCATCTATGCGGCCCTTTACCAGATCGACCTCAGGGCGCTCGACCGTTATGCTCTGCCTATCGCATCTGGCCTGCTCGTCGCTGCAGCGCTGCTGACGACCGCGCTTTACTACACGGGTCCCGACTATCCGACGCTTGCTGATCTTCTGCGCAACCTTTTGTCGATCGTCGGACCGGTCGGGTTCTGGGTGGCCTCGGCCATACTGGTGCGCACCGGGATCGGCACGCGACTGTCGCAGACCGGCAGCCTGAGTTTCTGGATCTTCTGCGCCCACTATCCCCTGCTCATCCTCTTCTGGATGGTCTGGAACAAGACCGGAATAGACTACTATCCCGCGTTCTTTATCGGCTCCCTGTTTGCAGCCTTCCTGATCCTTGTTCCCACGAACGCCATTGTCAGCCGGGTCCAGCCGGGACTCTACGGAGTGCTGACCGGCGGCCGTAATCGCGCCCGCGGCAAAGCCAGGACGAAGTCCGGCGAAATGCCCGCGAAGGCCGCCCCACAGCAAAGGTGATACATGACGAAAGCCATCGCTCACGCCCATAAACTTTGCCGAAGCCTGCTTCTTGTCGCCACCGCGACCGCCTGCCTTCCACTCGCCGCTCAGGCACAGGAAGGCGCGAATGGAACCTCCTTCGTCGAGAATTTCGACAAGATCGATAACAGCTTCTGGTATGTCTCTGATGGCTGGAACAACGGACCGCACCAGAATTGCACCTGGTCGAAGAAGCAGGTTCGCGTGGAAAACGGCATCCTCCATCTCGGCTTCGAGGCGGGCAAGGCCGGTGACCGAAACTATACTTGCGGCGAAATCCAGACGAAGAAGCGCTACGGCTACGGCACCTACGAGGCGCGCGTAAAGGCTGCTTCCGGTTCGGGGCTGAATTCGGCCTTCTTCAGCTTTATCGGCCCGACCGACAAGAAGCCGCATGACGAGATCGACTTCGAGGTGCTCGGCAAGAATACCGGGCAGGTGCAGGTCAACCAGTATGTTTCGGCCAAGGGCGGCAACGAAAAGCTCGTGCCGGTGGCCGGCGGCGCCGATCAGGGCTTCAACGATTATGCCTTCGTCTGGGAGCCGGGGCGGCTGCGCTACTACCTCAACGGCAAGCTCGTTCAGGAGGTGACGGATCCCGCCAAGATCCCATCCAATGCCCAGAAGATCTTTTTCAGCCTTTGGGGAACCGATACGCTGAGCGATTGGATGGGTAAATTTTCATATACACAGCCGGTAACGCTGGAAGTCGACAGGGTCGCTTTCACCGCCACAGGCGACAAATGCCAATTCCCGGAATCGATTGCTTGCACGTTGAATTAAGTTAGCATCCACTAACATAGCAGTTGCAATATAAACATATTGCGGCGCACAACGCCGTCATCTACAATTCGCCCTGGCTGGGCACGGAAACGGAAGTTTTCATGCTACACGTACTTTATCTTGCACATGACTTGGCTGATCCGGCCGTTCGTCGCCGGGTCCTGACCTTACAGGCTGGTGGAGCACGGATAACGCTTGCAGGTTTTCGTCGCGACGAAAACCGGCTCGCGGCGGTGCATGGCATCAACCCGATCGAACTCGGTCGCACGCGCGATGCGAAGTTTGCGCAGCGCATGGCCGCCGTCGCCAAGGCTTCGTTTGCGCTTTCGAGCCACCTGAGACACGTTGAGAAGCCGGACGTGATCATCGCCCGCAATCTCGAGATGCTTGCGGTCGCCAATCGCGCCGCCCGACTCTTCGGCGGCGATATACCGGTCGTCTATGAATGCCTTGATATTCATCGGCTGTTGCTGCGTGGCGATGCCGCCGGCAAGACGATACGTGGCGCCGAGTATTATCTCGGCCGCAACGCCAAGCTGCTCATCACCAGTTCGCCGGCCTTCGTCGAAAATTACTTCCGTCCGCTCTCCGGGCTCGATCTGCCGGTTCTTCTTCTGGAGAACAAGGTTCTCGCGCTCGATGACGATGATGAGAAGGTATCTCTTCGCCCGCGCGCTCCGCAGGCCGGCGAGCCATGGAAAATCGGCTGGTTCGGCGCGCTGCGCTGCCGCAAATCCCTTGAACTGCTCGCAGCCTTCTCAAGACGGATGGAAGGCAAGTTCGAGATCGTGCTGAGGGGCAGGCCTGCCTATTCCGAATTCGACGACTTCGACGCTTTCGTGCAGAGAGAGCCATTCCTCAGCTTTCACGGGCCCTACAAGAATCCCGAGGATCTTTCGGCCATCTACAACGAGGTCCAGTTCTCCTGGGCGATCGACTTCTTCGAGGAGGGCCAGAATTCCGGCTGGCTTCTGCCGAACCGGCTCTATGAAGGATGCCTCCACGGAGCCGTTCCCATCGCATTCGAAGGTACGGAGACCGCTCGTTTCCTTGCGGGCAAGAAAATCGGTCTCGCCGTGCAGAAAGCTGACGCTGAGCACCTTGCCGCAGTTCTCGGCTCTCTGGACGAGAACCGCTATCTCGATGCTTTCGCCGCGGTCGCCGCCCATGACCGCGAGCACTGGATCACCGATCGCGCCGACTGCCGAACGCTCGTGCAGCGCTTGGCAGCCATCGCGCGGCAGGGACCAAAGACCGCGCCTAGCCATGCCCTTTCCCAACCGCATCGCAACGAAGGTGAACTGTTATGAAGTCTGTTGTTAGTTCTGGAGTACGCAGTCTCATTATCATTCCCTGCTTGAACGAGGCGAAGAATATCGAGCCGCTGCTGAGCAAGCTCGGCAAGGCGCTCGATGAGCTCGATGCCAGGATCGTGGTCGCCGACGGCGGCAGCACCGACGGAACCCGCGACATCGTGAAACGGATCAGCCAGAGCGAGCCGCGGATCATGCTTCTCGACAATCCCAAGCGGCTTCAGAGCGCAGCGATCAACCTCGCCGTCAAGACGCTCGGTGAAGGTTACGACTACCTGATCCGCATTGATGCCCATGGGGACTATCCGGACGATTATTGCCAGCGACTGGTCCAGGAAGCCGTGGAAATGCAGGCAGATTCCGTCGTCGTCGCCATGCAGACCGTCGGCTTCAGCACTTTTCAGAAAGCGACCGCCTTCGCGCAGAATTCCAAGCTGGGCAATGGCGGTTCGAAGCACCGCGAAGGTGCTGCAGGCCACTGGGCCGATCACGGCCACCATGCGCTGATGCGCATCGCGGCCTTCGAAGTGGTCGGCGGCTATGACGAAAGCTTCAGCCACAACGAAGACGCCGAGCTCGACTATCGCCTGAAGAAAGCCGGCTTCAGCATCTGGATGACCGACAAGACACGGATGATCTATTATCCGCGCGCAAGTGTCGGCAAGCTCTTCAAACAATATCTCGGTTACGGACGCGGCAGGGCGAAGAACATCCTGAAGCACGGCTCCATGCCGAGCATCCGTCAGATGCTGCCGCTCGCCGTGGTTCCCGTCTTCATCGGCGCGTTCCTTGCCGTATTGACCTGGGCCGCCGTCATTCCCTTCGGCCTCTGGGCAGTCGCTTGCGTTGGCTATGGTTTCTGGATGGCGGTCGGGCAGAAAAACCCCTATGGGCCGCTTGCGGCCGTGTCCGCGATGGTGATGCATTTCGCCTGGTCGGCGGGCTTCTGGCTCGAGCTTCTGAATTTCCGCGGACGACGGGTGGCTTGACATGACACCGCTGTCTTCCGCCGGCAGTATCGTCCGGATCGACATTGCCGTCTGCACCTACCGCCGGCCGGAACTGGAACAGACGCTTCGCTCTCTCGGCCTTCTCTCCGTGCCCGAGAATGCAGCCCTGCGCATCATTGTCGCGGATAATGATGCGACCCCCAGCGCCAAGGGCCTGGTCGAAAAGATGAGGGCCACTCTGCCTTTCGAGGTCGCCTATGTGCACTGCCCGGCCTCGAACATTTCGATTGCACGCAATGCCTGCCTTGATCATGCAACCGGCGATTTCCTCGCCTTCATCGATGATGACGAGACCGCGTCTGAAGACTGGCTCGCGGAATTGATGAAGACAGCGCGGTTGACGGGAGCCGATGTCGTGCTCGGACCGGTGCACAGCATCTATGCCGCAAATGCTCCGGACTGGATGCGCAACGGCGATTTCCACTCCACGCTGCCGGTCTGGGTCGGCGGCGAGATCCGCACCGGCTATACCTGCAATGTGCTGCTGCGCCGGACATCGCCGGCTCTTGCCGATTGCCGGTTCAATCTCGCCCTCGGCCGCAGCGGCGGCGAAGATACGGAATTCTTTGATCATGCCCATCGCGGCGGCGGCAGGATCGTCTTTGCGCCGCAAGCCTTCGTCTACGAACCCGTTCCGCAGAACCGGGCAAGCCTCGGCTGGCTCGTGAAGCGACGCTTCCGTTTCGGACAGACGCATGGACGGCTTCTTCACGGAAAATCCCGTGGCTTCTCGCGGATACGGAACATCGCGCTTGCATCGGCAAAATCTGCCTATTGCCTTGGCGTGGCTGCACTTCTGTCCCCCCGGCCCGTTCCGCGCAATCGCTATGCGCTGCGCGGCATCATGCATGCGGGCGTCGTCACGGGCCTGTTCGGCATGAACGAAATTCAGCAATATGGGACGGTGGAGAAGGCGGCATGACGGACGAATCCAAGCCGGATGTCAGCTTTGTCATCGCCGCCTACAATGCGCAGGACACGCTTGCGCGTGCGATCGACAGCGCATTGGCGCAGCAGGGCGTGACCGTGGAGGTGATCGTGGTTGACGACTGCTCCTCCGACCGTACGCGTGAGGTCGCCGCCGGCTATGAGGACGTCCGTGTCCGGCTGGTCGCCCAGCCCAGGAACGGCGGGCCGGGTGCCGCACGCAACGCCGGCATTGCCGCCGCAGTTGGGCGATGGCTTGCGGTTCTTGATTCCGACGACGCCCTTTATCCGACCCGCATGAAGCAGATGATAGCGCGTGCAGAAGAGGCAGGCGCCGAGATCGCCGTCGACAACATCGAGGTCGAACCGGCTGATGGCAAACGCGTCAAGATGTTTCCCGAGAGCATGCTGGCATCCCGCCCCGTTTTGACGTTCGCCGATTTCATCACCTCGAATACCCTTTTCGATGAGACGCATAATTTCGGCTATATGAAACCCATCTTCAGCCGGCCTTTCATCGAAAGGCACGGCATCCGCTACGACGAGCTCCTGCGCATCGGCGAGGATTACATCTTTCTCGCTTCTGCTCTGGCCAAGGGGGGAAAATGCGTCGTAGAGCCATCCGTCGGCTATATCTACTATATCCGCGAAGGTTCGATTTCGCGCGTTCTCGAACTGCGCCATGTGGACGCCATGATTGCAGGCGATGAGCGGTTCCTCCGGGCGCATACCCTGGATGCCGAGGCGCAGGCCGCCCAGAAATTGCGGGCGCAGAGCCTCAGGGAAGCCAGGGCCTTCCTGATGCTCGTCGATGCCTTAAAGCAGAAATCCATTCGCCGGGCGCTGAGCGCCGCCTGGCAGGAACCAAGATCAATACGGCATCTCGCAATGCCGATTGCGGCGCGTCTGCGCCGTCTCGCAGCGCCTTTCCGGCGCCCAAATCCGCCTGCCGCCATCAACCCGGCGGCAGACCTACCCAGCCTGGGCGGAGGCCCTCACTCTAGCAAAGGATAGAGCCATGGACCGTAAGAAAACTGTCAGAAAAGCAATCATCCCCGTTGCAGGAAACGGAACCCGCTTTCTACCGGCTACCAAAGCCATGCCCAAGGAAATGCTGACAATCGTCGACCGCCCGGTCGTCCAATATGCCGTCGATGAAGCCTTCGAGGCTGGCATCGAGCACATTGTCTTCGTCACCGGCCGCAACAAGACCGCCATCGAAGACCATTTTGACGACACGCCGGAACTCGTGGCGTCGCTCACGCGCGCCGGAAAGACCGCCCAGGTTACAGAGCTCCAGCAGATCCTGCCCCGCGCCGGAACGATGAGCTTCACCCGCCAGCAGGCGCCGCTTGGCCTCGGCCATGCCGTATGGTGCGCGCGCGACATTATCGGCGACGAGCCCTTTGCCCTGCTGCTGCCAGACATGGTCTGCCACGGTGCCCGCGGCTGCATGTCCGGCCTGATGGATCTCTACTCAGAAGTCGGCGGCAATATTATTGCTGTCGAGGAGTGTGATCCGCAGGAAACCTCGAAATACGGGATTGTCGGCGTCGGTCCGGCCGTCAATCATGGCTTTGCCATCACGGAAATGATCGAGAAGCCGCAGCCCTCTCAGGCGCCCTCGAATTTCTACATCAACGGCCGTTACATACTTCAGCCAGAAATCTTTAATATTCTTGCTCGACAGGAGCGTGGCGCCGGCAACGAGATCCAGTTGACGGACGGTATGCTGCATCTTTCGAAGGCTCAGAGCTTCCATGGTCAGCTCTATAACGGACGGACTTTCGACTGCGGCTCGAAGCAAGGCTTCATCGAGGCCAATGTCGCCTTTGCTCTGGCACGTTCGGACATTGGCGGCTCCGTTCTTGAATCGATCAGGAACATGGTCGCGTCCAGCGAGACCGAAGTAAGAGCGGCCTGAATCTCATCGTAATGGAGGAAGGGGCGGATTGCCTTGTCCGGCAACCGCCCCACCTTTAGTTTTTCACGCCTCTTGCAAGAAAGCGGCTGTCATGAATCAAAGAAACGTCACCTTCCACAGCGTTATCCCCGCCAAGTCGGAAGAGTCCGGCTCCTTTATCGATCTCGACAGGCTGCTGGCGATCCTGGTGCGACGGGCGGGGTCCATCGCGCTGTGCGTCGGCGCTTTCGTCGCGCTGGCTGCGATCTATCTCGTCTTCGCAACGCCGGTCTACACGTCGATGACGCAGATCCTGCTCGACGAAAACATGACGAAATATGCCGAGGATGCATCCCCCGTCGCATCCAGCCAGCAGATGGACATGCAGATCTCGAGCGCGGTCGAGATCCTGAAGTCCAACGAGCTGGCGTTGAGGGTCGTGGACAAACTCAATCTCAGCGAAAACCCGATCATCCTCGACCAGCCGCAGTCGCCGGTCGCACTCCTGAAATCCGGTATCAAGTCGATCGCAGATCTATTGTCGCCGGGTGGTCCGCCGGTCTCCGAGGCGGATGCCCGAAATGGCCGCAGGCAGAAGGCGGCGACGATCCTGCAACAGTCGCTGGCAGCCGAACGGGTGATGCGCAGTTCGGTCATCGCGGTTTCGTTCCGCTCGACTGATCAGCTGCTCGCCGCCACGATCACCAAGGCCTATGCCGACGCCTATCTGAACGATCAGCTCAACGCCAATTTCGACGCGACGGAACGCGCCTCGGTCTGGCTGCAGGAACGGCTTACCGATTTGCGTGAGCGCTCGCAGCAGGCGGCTCTCGACGTCGAAAAGTTCAGGGCCGAAAACGGCCTCACTTCGGCACGCGGTGAGCTCATGTCGGAACAGCAGCTTTCCGACCTCAACAAGCAGCTGATCATCGCCCAAGCGGATACGGCAAGCGCCTCCGCGCGCTACAATCAATATAAGTCGATCGTCGAGCAAGGCCCGGACAACGCGGTCAAAAACGCAACAGTTTCTTCCGCCCAGTCCGACAATTCCGTGCTGCAGGATCTGAAGACCCGTTACCTCAATGTGGGCAAACGCGAGCAGGAAATCACGCAGAATTTCGGCGCCGATCACCCGCAGGCCGTGGCGCTCAGGAACGAAAAGCAAGACATCACCCATCAGATCTACCAGGAACTGCAGCAGCTGACCGCCAGCTATCGCAATGAATTTGAGGTGGCGCGGTCGCGCGAGACATCCCTTCGCGAGAGCATCGAAGGCATGGCTGGCAAGACGTCGGAAGCCAACAAATCCCTGGTACAGCTCAACGAGCTGACGCAGAAGGCGACGGCCCTGAAAACCCTTTATGAATCCTATCTGGGCCGCTACGAAGAGGCAGCCCAGCAGCGCTCCTTCCCGATCGCCAAGGCGCGCGTCATTTCGGAAGCAGGCGTGCCGACCGCACCATCCAGCCCGAAGAAGACCATGACGCTCGGTCTCGCAATCGTGCTCGGCCTCATGGCCGGCGGCGGTCTGGCAGCCTTTCAGGAATTCCGCGAACGGTTCTTCCGCGTCGAATCCGATGTCCGCTCGATTCTTGGCCACAAGTTCCTCGGCTATCTGCCGATGATAGGAAAGTCCGCGAAGAAGAAGCGTACCGTCTGGACCCGAAAGAATGCACCCGAGAACGGAGCCCCGGATAACGAAGCCGGTGTCGCCTTCGAGCGGATCATGCGTATTGCGATCGAGGCGCCGCGTTCGGCCTTCGCCGAAACGCTGCGCAATGCCAAGCTTGCAAGCGACGTCATGCTTCAGGGCCGGGCCGATCGTGTCATCGGTGTCGTCTCCGCCCTGCCGGGTGAGGGCAAATCCACCACGGCCGCGAATTTCGCTGCCCTGCTTGCCTCGAGCGGCAAGCGGACGCTCCTGATCGACGCCGACCTGCGCAATCCCGGCCTGACGCGCATGCTGAAATCACCGCCGCAGCAGGGTCTGGTCGAGGCGGTCCTGGGCGACGTGCCCTGGACGAGCACGATCAAGGTCGACAGTCGCACGAAGCTTGCGATCCTGCCGGTGGTCCTTAACAACAGGCTCATGCACACGAGCGAGCTCATCTCCTCGCAGGGCATGCAGACGCTCATGGAAAACGCGCGCAAGATGTTCGACTATATCGTCGTCGACCTTGCGCCCCTTGGGCCGGTGGTCGACGCCAAGGCATTCGCGCCGCAGGTCGACGGCTTCATCCTGGTGACGGAATGGGGCGTGACGCCGACCAGCATCGTGCAGGACCTGCTGCAGTCCGAGCCGCAGATCAATGCCAAGGTGCTCGGCGTCATCCTCAACAAGACGGATATGACGGAGCTCGGCAAATACAGCAGCTTCGGCGGCACGGAGCGGTACCGCCAGAAGTACATCAGCTATTACGTGGACGAGTGGCCAAAGGAGAAGGTCGACGCTTGAGGCACTGAGGCTCTATTCTCGAGAGCGCCGTGCGTTCCAACGAACGCACGGCGCTCTGGTTTTTATGGTCCTATGAGATCAAGTCGTTTGCCGTGCGCAGGAAGCCCGGAACCGCCGCCGGATCCCGAACTGCACTGATGTCAGCGCCTTTGACGTGAAAGGTGCGGCTTTCCCCCGGGAGCAGCGTCACCAGCATGTCATCCACCTCCGCGTCAACATCGAGATGATCCGCGAAAAGGCAAAGGTCCCGCAGGAATGTCCGGGCCGTTACGGTGACCGCCAAGGCGGTCTCGGTCACTGTGGCGACGCAGTCAAAGCGCGGCTGCGGATAGGCAAGTTTCATATCTTTTTCGAAATACCACCATGCCTCCGCATCTCCGAGACGAGCGCGCAGGAATTCTCGTTTCGGATCACCCGGAATAGCGACTTCCTCGGGAATCGGAATGTCGACATTCTCGAAGCGATCGCAGAGGACCCTCCAAAGCGCATGGCGGGCAAGCAGCTTTCCATCGAAATCGAAGCGCTCGACGACGAAGGGCACCCGCCAGAACAAGGTGGCATCATTGATGCCGATCGCAGAAAGTCCGGAGCCTCTCGGCTGTATCGTCAGCAAATGCGGCGCGTAGCTCTTGCGCAGGGCATACCACAATGGCTTCTTCCGCCCGCCACCGTCGATCGCCGACCAGGACGTGACCGGCCAGCAATCGTTGAGCTGCCAGACGATCGTTCCCATGCAGACCGGGCGATGCGAGCGCATGTGCTCAATGCCGAATGCAATGGCCCGGACCTGGTTGAGCTGTGTTGCGAAATGCCAATCCGCGAAGGTTTGCGGAACGGGGAACCAGCCTTCCAGGCCCCGAAGCAGGCGATCATTGCCGGCCGTCGCCTTCTGATGATGCAGCACGCCTGGAGAGGCCGGCGCGGGATCGGTCTCGCGAACGGCCTCAGTAAGCGTGGCGCGGGTGGGCGGCGCCTGCCAGCCGAATTCCGAGCAGAAGCGTGGAACATGGGCGCGATAGGTTTCATAACCGACATCGTTCCAGACATCCCAGATGTGCTTGCAGCCGTGCCCGTCGGCGTTCGGCGCGATGTCCATCGAACCCGAATAGGGACTGCCGGCCCAATAGGGTCGTGTCGGATCCAGTTCGGCGACGAGCTTCGGCAGGAGATCGAGATAATATCCGGCTCCCCAGGGGCGGTTGCCCAGCACGTCCTTCCAGCCCCAGTCGAAATAGCCCCAGATGTTCTCGTTGTTGCCGTTCCAGAGCACGAGCGAAGGGTAAGGCATCAAGCGCACGATCGCTTCGCGCGCTTCCGCCTCGATCTCGCTCCATACCGGTTCTTCTTCGGGATAGGCCGCGCAGGCAAACAGGAAATCCTGCCACACCATGATGCCGGCTTCATCACAGGCTTCATAGAAGGAATCGCTCTCATAGATACCGCCGCCCCAGACGCGCAGAAGATTCATGTTGGCGTCCCGCGCCTGCCCGATCCGATGGCGATAACGCTCGGGCGTTACCCGCGATGGAAAACAGTCGTCCGGGATCCAGTTGGCTCCGCGCGCGAAGACCGGTACGTCGTTGACGACGATCGTGAAGGCGGAGCCGATCTCGTCCGGACTCGTGTCGAGTCGGACCGAGCGGAACCCCACGCGCCGCTGCCAGCTGTCGAGTTTGGCGCCGCCAGCATCGCGAAGCTCCACGTCGAGATCGTAGAGCGGTTGGGCGCCAAGACCATGCGGCCACCACAGGCGCGGATTTGTGATCCGGCACTCGCCGCTTGCTCCCGTCTCACCATGAGCAATAAAGACCTCGCAGCGCTCGCCGCCGATGGATATCGCAAGGAATGCATCACCTTCACTCGGCTTCGCCCATTCGATGTCGACGCTCACGCGGGCAACACCCTCGCCGCCATCGACCGTCACCTCGGGACGAACGGCGGCAAGCCGCGCCTGCGACCAGCTCTCGATCGCGATCGGCTTCCAGATGCCGGCGGTCACGACCGTCGGACCCCAGTCCCATCCGAAGTTGCAGGCCATCTTGCGGATGAGGTGGCCGGGACCCGGATAGTTCGCCGGAATATCGGCGGCCATGCCGAGTTCCTTGCGAACCGCGGCGCCATGCTCGTAGGCGGAGTCGAATTCCACGACCAGTTCGTTCCTGCCCCGCTTCAGCAAGGCCGCGGCATCGAACCTATAGCTGCGATGCATGTTGCGCGTTTGCCCCAGGGACGTGCCGTTCAGTGACAGGCTTGCGGCCGTGTCGAGCCCGAGACAGGAAAGATCGATCCGCTCCGCCTCGCTTGTCTCCCAGTTGAAGGCCAGTTCATAGCGCCATGCCGAGCGGCCGATCCAGTCCTGGGCAACTTCATTGACGTCGAGATAGGGGTCGCTGATTAGACGGGCGGCCAGAAGGTCAAGATGCACGCATCCGGGAACCATGGCGGGAATTTCGTCCGGAAGATGCGGAGCAGTGGACGGCGATCGGACGCGGGTGAGTGTCCAGCCGGCATCGAGGCTCTGTCTTTTTATCATGAGGTTTGCTTCAGCCCTGTGGTGCTTCTTTCGGGCCATCGATGAATTGAAGCCCCGCATGAAGGTGGCGGTTCATATGATAGGCATAGGCGACGCGATCCCGCGCTTTCATCGCGGAAATGATGTCGCAATGTTCGTAATAGGCACTGTCGACAGCGACGCGCGAGCCTTTGCCTGCTTCCATCAGGCGCTGGAGCAAGGGTTGCAGGATCCCGTAGACCTGCGACAGCGTCCGATTACCCGCCAATCCGACAAGAGTTGCATGGAACTTGAAGTCGTACTCGGCCGCACCTGCCAGTTCGGGCGTCGCCTTCATGGCCTCGTTTATGGCCTCCAGCCGGGCTAGCGCGGCGTCATCGATGGCCGCAAACAGCTGCTCCGAAAGATTGACCTCGATCAACCGGCGAAAGCCCTGGATATCGAGGAAGCTCTCCGCCGACATGTCGATTGCGAAGGAGAACAGCTCCATCAGCGCGTCCTGGCGCCGATCCGTGATGACGGCACCCACCTTCTGGCGCGATTCGACGATGCCATAGGCCTTCAGCATCCGGATCGCTTCGCGCACCGTGTTGCGGCTGCTGCCGAACATTGCCGCAAGCTCGATCTCGGACGGAAGGGCATCGCCAACCCGAAGATCGCGTTCGCGCATGAGGCCCTTGATCGCGCCGACCACCTGGTCGACCGCCGATCCCCTTGCCTCGCCCTGAACGTCAGCCAGTTCCATCCGATCCTCCATCCATCACCATATTGTTGGTCAATATGGAATGTCAACGGCGTGATTTCGATAGACATTCCAATATGTGGCGCTATGTTGACCAACAATTATTTGGAGGACCAATCATGGAAAGTTGCTGGCGCTGGTTCGGGCCGCGAGATCTCGTTCCGCTCAACCATGCCCGTCAGGCAGGCGCGACGGGTATCGTGACCGCCCTTCACGAAATCTCCTACTCACGGTCCTGGACACCGGATGAAATCGCTGCCCGCAAGGCTTTGATCGAAGATGCGGGCATGCGCTGGAGCGTATGCGAGTCTATCCCCATTCCCAATGCCATCAAGCTTGGCGGTGAAGGCGCTGCCAAGGCGATCGGCATATGGAAAGACAGCCTTGTCAATCTCGCGAAGGCTGGCATCAAGACCATCTGCTACAATTTCATGCCGGTCGTGGACTGGACCCGAACCGATCTGCGGTTCCCGGTATCAACCACGGCTTTGGCGCTTCGCTTCGACATGACCGAGTTCGTCGCCTATGACGCCTTCGTCCTCGCGCGAAAGAATGCCGACAAGAGCTATGCGCCGGAGCTGCTGCAAAAGGCGGAAGAAAAGTTGCGGACAATGCCGCAGGAAGCCATCAGCCGGCTGGAAAGCAATATTATCGCCGGACTTCCGGGCGGAGAGGACAGCTATAGCCGTGATGACATCCGTGCGGCGATCGATGCTTTCGATGGAATGAGTGCGGACGACCTCAGCGCCAGTCTGCAGAGTTTCCTTGAGGAGGTCGTGCCGGTCGCAGCTGAGCTGGGCGCGAGGCTGGCGATTCATCCGGACGATCCGCCATTCTCACTTTTCGGACTGCCACGCGTGGTCTCGACAGCTGAGGACCTGCGCCGCATTCTCGCCTCTGTCGATCATCCGGCCAACGGGTTGACGCTCTGTGTCGGTTCGCTGGGTTCGCGCGCCGACAATGACGTGCTGGCGATCGCACGGGAATTCTCGCATCGGATCAATTTCGCCCATTTGCGCGATGTCACCGTCGAACCGGACGGCTCCTTCTTCGAAGCCAGCCATCTGGAAGGCCGCAGCGACATGTACGCGATCCTTGACACGCTGCTCAACGAGGAGAAGCGCCGCCAGTCCGAGGGACGCACCGATGCCGTCATTCCGATGCGTCCAGATCACGGGCATCTCATCGGGGACGACACCGACAAACCGGTCAATCCCGGCTATTCGCTGATTGGGCGGCTGAAGGGTCTTGCGGAACTGCATGGTGTGATCCATGCACTTGAGAGGCCAAGGCTGGCGCAAAACTAGCCTTCTGGGCTCGCTGCACGATCGGGCGAACGGACTACCAGGATTTGAGCGCCCGCAACGTGGGCGTCTTCTTGTGCATGTGTTCGTCCATGCGCGACATCAGGTGATCGAGCAGCGTGACAGCCTCGGCCACCGCCGGTCCCTTGTTCAGCATCACGCATTCGGCGCGCACAGCCATGGCCGCGTCCGTCATCTCGCCGCGCGACGGCAGACCGTCCTTGACCAGATCCTCGAGCACCTGCGTTGCCCAGATCGTCGGTACCGAAGCAGCTTCGCAGATCCAGAGCATCTCTTCCTGCATTTCCGCCACGCGCTCGAATCCGATTTCGGCGGCAAGGTCGCCACGAGCGATCATCACGCCGAAAGGGCGTCGGTGAAACCGCGCTCGGGCGATAAGCGCCGGAAGGTTCTTGACCGCCTCGGGCTGCTCGATCTTGGCGATGAGGCCGAACGTCCGTTCGATCGCCCCGCGCTTTGCGAGAACCTCTTCGAGGAGGTCTATGTCTTCCGGGCGACTGACGAACGAATAACCGAGCATGTCGGCACAGTCGATAACTGTGGCAAGATCGCTCCGATCCTTGTCCGTCAGGGGTGAAAGGCCAAGCGAGGTATCGGGAAGATTGAGGCCTTTTTCCGCCTTGAGTTTCGTGCCGCCGGTTTTGGTATGGCTGACGCAGACGATTGCTTCACCCGGCGCCAGGCTCTCGACCACCCCCTCGAGCTTGCCGTCGTCATAGCGAACCCGGTCGCCGACCGACAATCGGGTGACGATCTCCGGAATTGAAACCACGGCGGAAAAGGGGACGTCCGCGGTAACGCGGGGTGTGCCTTCGGCGATGAGCCGGAGCCGGTCGCCGGCCTCTATCTTGACCTTCTTTTCAGGAAGAACGGCTTCGGTTCTGATCTTCGGCCCCGCAATGTCCATGAGAATCGTCAGCCGCCGCCCGACAGACTTGCCTGCAGCGCGGACATGATTGGCCATCGTCGCCCAGATCTCGGGACTATCATGGGCACAGTTTATTCGGGCGACATCCATGCCGCGGCGTGCCAGATCAAGAATAAAGTCGGGATCGGTGGCGACCTCACCGGGCAGCGTTACCATGATGCGGCCACGACGATGTTTCTGCGGTGGTCCGAACAATGCATTCGTCGCTTCGATGAGGGTTCTCTCGCCGCGAAAGAACTGTGCCTCTGTCGGTGCAGGATGCGGAGCATCCCGTCCATCGATCGCTGCAAGGACTGCCAGAACAGCGTCGATCGTCGGCAGAACGCGGCTTTCCAGCCGCCCCAGGGAGGAGAGCCCCCTCCACATCAGCTTTCTTTGCAGAGCGCGGATATCGTGGTGTCGGAGCGCGAGATAGTGGCACAGGTTTTCAAGGGTCGGTCGATCGGCGTCCGATAGTTCAGCCCGCCTGACAAGCTGATCAAACAATGGTGCGGCCGTTTCAACGATCTCGTCACGGAGCGCGCGCATCTCCGACAGGAGTTCCACTGTGCCGCTCTTGAGGAGCTGGTTATCGAAATCCGCCATGACAGGCCTCCCGTGCTCCTTGGTAGTTTGAGCCTGGAAGATTACGCCGTAATGACTGCGCCTCCGCATTGACCCTCCGCAAACGAACAGGTGTCATTCTCGTTCACGCAGCGGGATGCGCTCGCGGGCTATAGGCGGTTCACGACACATCTATTACATGCCGACTTTCGATGCAGGCTTCCGGCGCCTCGAAACTTGTGGAACAATTCGCGTGGCTGCGGAAACATGACACAGGGCAGCCTTGAGGAAACAACGGCCGCGAATTCACGATCGGAGCTTTCTCCGGTCGGCCCGGATCCGCTGGTTGTTTATGACAGTTTAATGACACATTCTGCAAGAATCAGGGGAAATAAATTGTAAAAGGAGATAAGAATGGGCGAGAAGCGAAAGCACGTTTATGAAGCACTTGTCGATGGCGCAACCGAAGGTCTTTCAGGCAACGCCCTGTACGAATTCGTCCTGAAACGCTGCCCAAAAACGTCCAGCAAGAAGATCGTCCGAGCTTCGCTACTTGCGCTCACCGATCCGCATCTGAAAGATCGCAATATTCTCGATACAATATATGCGCTCGCCATCAAGCATCGCTTGGACGAGGTCGACGTCACTGACGACCACGACGATGATGACACCCGCGAGCTCGTTCCGGTGGCAAAACCCCGAAGAAAACGGGCTGCATCTCCACCCGCCCAGGACGCGGCGAGCGGCGGATCCTAAACAGTAAAGGACAGCGCCAGCGCAGTAGCACCGGATTGCGCGACCCGAGTTTCGCCTGCCACGCTTTCGACATCATTCCGACACCTGCCCGTTACGACGACAAGCTATTGTTGTATCGAACAAGGAGACGCGTGATGAGTCGTGACGACATGACCATGTCCGAGGTTCTGCGGGATCCGCTGATACGGCTGATGCTGAGGGCCGATGGCATTTCGCTTGGCGAATTCGCGGCGATATTGGAAGCAGCCGCCCGGCGGAGAAATGCGCATTTTGCGAATACCGAAAATGAAAGCCGGAGCGGATCGAAAACACCGCTCGCGGCGAAGGCGGAGCTTGTTCCGTCGCTTTGATGCCTGCGCCGAATAGCTTGGGCAGTATTCAGCGCGGCGCTGCCGTAATCGCCCTATTCGCCAAGAACCGCTCCATTGCCGCGAAGGAAAATGCGGCAATCGGAAGCGGCGTGCCGCCCTCCATTGCCAGATCCGCTAGGATCTCGCCAACGACACTGGTGAATTTGAATCCATGCCCCGAGCAGGGCGAGGCGACGACAACGCGCCGTTCGCCGGGCATCAGGTCGATCAGGAAATCCTCGCTCGGCAGCATCGTATAGCGGCAGGTCGTGGCCTTGACGCGTAGTCCTGCGGCGGCCGGCAGCCGCTTGGCGATGAAGCCGTCGAGCAAGGCCGTGTCCCGGTCGTTGACCGGCGGGTTTGGCTGGTTCGGGTCTATCGGTTCCATGAAATGCGCATGGCGCCCAACCTTGACCCCGTCCACGCCGATTGCCGGAAAGCCGAAATACGACCCCTCTGGCCCCTCGTCACGCAGAAAGGCCGGCATGCGCTGCGGCTGGGTGACGAATCCGTCGCGCGGCTGGTACCAGGCGACCACCTGACGGATCGGAACGGCGTGCTCTTTCAGCTGCGGCACCAGCTCGGCGATCCATGAGCCCGTCGAAACGATGACCTTGCCTGCACGATATCGTCCAAGCGGTGAGGAGATCATCATACCCGCATCATCCGGCTCGAGCGCTGTCACCTTTTCGCCGAAATGCAGGACCGCGCCATCTTCGGCCGCAAGCTTCAGATAGCCCATGACCGCCGCTTCCGGTCGGAGATAGCCGCCTTGAGGATCGAGCAGCGCTATCTCCCCTTCGTCCAACGCAAAGGACGGATACCGGGCGGCCATCGCTTTCCGGTCGAGCTCCTCATAGGCCAAGTTGTGCATTTCGCATGAAGCCCGCGTGCCGCTGACGATCTTGCTATCCGGTGCGCCGATCTGCAGGACACCGGTGATCGTCAGGATATCGGCACTGAGCCGTGCTTCAAGCGCTCTCCAGTTCTCATAGGCGCGCTTCAGAAGAGGCACATAGGAAGGATCCTCGAAATAGCCGAGACGGATCAGCCGACTGTCGCCATGGGAGGAGCTCATCGCATGCGCCGGAAAATAGGCATCGATACCGATCGCCTTGACGCCCCGCGCGGAAAGATAGGCAAGAGCCGCGCTGCCCATGGCCCCGAGGCCGATAACGGCGACATCGAATTGAGCAGTCATGGAAAAAACCTCTGTGCTTTCAGCCAAGCGCCGGCGGCGCGTTTTCACGGATCAGGATGCGCAACGCTTCCATATCATTGCTCAAGGGACGGTCGTCCGCATAATGGGCGACACGCTCGCGCACCAGTCGGTGGATCCTGTCGGTGCCGGCGGCACGCGTCGCCGTTGAAGCCAGGAAATCATGCGCCTGCGCCGCCGCCATCAGCTCTATGGCCAGGATATATTCGGCGTTGTCGATGATCGCCAGCAGCTTGTTTGCGGCTGCCGTCGGATGCGCCAGAAAATCTTCCTGCAAGCCGGAGGTCAGTCCGCCATCGGTCGCCGCGGGCGCCGCCAGCCTGCGGTTCTCGTTGCTGAGGGCGGCTGCCGTATATTGGGCGATCATGAACCCGGAATTGCTGCCGGCATCGCTGGCAAGGAAGGCCGGCAGGCCACTCACCAGTGGATTGACCATCCGGTCCATGCGCCGCTCGCTCATTGCTGCAACCTGCGCCAGCGCGATCGCGAGGCTATCGGCCGCCTGGCCCAGCGCCGGCGCGACCGCATGCGCTTCCGAGGAAACAACGGGATTTTCCGGCGTACCGGATACGGCAGGATTGTCCGTGACCGAGGCGAGTTCCTGATCGACGACGCGGGCGGAATTGTCGAAGACATCCCGGGCCGCGCCATGGGCATGCGGGACGGAACGGAGACTGAGAGCATCCTGCGTTCGCTTGCCGATCGCGGCCGCGACGAGGCCGCTGCCCGCAAGGCGTTTGCGCAGCGAAGCCCCGACGGTCGCAATGCCCCTTGAGGGCCGCAGCGCCAAAACGGCTTCGTCGAAAGCGGCCATCTGGCAGCCTACTGCCTCCAGCGTCAACGCCGCCACCGCGTCAGCCCAGTCGAGCAGCCGTTCGGCCCGAGCGAGCGCCACGCTCGAAAGACCCGTGGCGCAGGCCGTGCCATTGACAAGGCTGAGGCCCTCCTTGGCCCCGAGCACCAGCGGATCGAGACCGATCCTGCCCAGTGCCTCGCCTCCGCCCATACGCTCTCCCGCCACCCGAGCACTGCCCTCCCCGATCAGGACCAGCGCTGTATGCGCATTATGCGTCAGGTAACCCGCCGAGCCTTTCGAGGGCACGTCCGGAATACAGTCCTTTTCCAGGAAAGTTGCGAGATGGCGGACGATTTCCGGCCGCACGCCGGAATGCCCGTGGGCGAAATTGGCGATCTGCGCGGCGATGATGGCCCGCACCTCGCGCGACCCCAAGAGCTCGCCGACACCGCAGGCATGACTGAGAATGATGTTGCGCGACAGCCGGCTCTGGGAGGCTCTGTCGACTACCGTATCCGACAGCGCGCCGACGCCGGTATTGATGCCATAGGCACGCACCCCCGTTTCGACGATGCGCTCGACGATGCGGCTCGCGTCCGCGACGCGTTCCCACGCAGCGGCGGAAAGCGAAAGCGACTCTCCTGCCGCGACGCGGGCAACATCCCGCCAGCCGAGCACGGTATCGATCGTGATCGTCATGATGCCTTTCCGAAATGACCGATGAACTGGCGGAAGGCCGGTGTTCCGTGGCCACCGAACATCTCGTCCGGCGTGCCGGTGCTTTCGATCAGGCCCTCGCGCATGAAGACGACACGGTTGGAGACGTTGCGGGCGAAGCTCATCTCGTGCGTGACGACGAGCATGGTCATGCCCTCCTCCGCCAGAGCTCGCATGACGCGCAGCACCTCGCCGACAAGCTCCGGATCAAGTGCCGAAGTCGGCTCGTCGAAGAGCATCACCTTCGGCTTCATGGCAAGCGCCCGGGCGATCGCTGCCCGCTGCTGCTGACCGCCGGAAAGATGCGCCGGATAGGCATGGCGCTTGTCGGCAATGCCGACCTTTTCCAGGAGAGCTTCTGCCTCGGCGATGCATTCGGCGCGCGGCCGCTTCAGGACATGCACCGGCCCCTCGATGACATTCTGCAGGATTGTCATATGGGACCAGAGATTGAAGGACTGGAACACCATGCCGAGCTCGGAGCGGATATGATCCACCTGCTTCTGGCTCTCCGGCCGGCTGCGGCCGCCCTTGTGCACCATGCGGATATGCTCGCCATCCACCCAGATCTCGCCATCGCTCGCGATCTCCAGGAGATTGATGCAGCGCAGGAATGTCGACTTGCCCGACCCCGAGGCGCCAAGCAGGGAGATCACGTCGCCGTCCTCGGCATCGAGGGAAATGCCGCGCAGCACCTCATGCGTGCCGAAGCTCTTGCGGATGTTGCGGACCGAAAGTCGGGTGACACCGGGCATGATTGCTCCAATCAGGTCAAAGACGCCGTCGCCTTCAACGCCGGCGGAACAGCGCGGCGATGGCGCGAGAGCGAGTATTCAAGCAGGGCCATGGCCTGCAGGATGATGAAGTTGAGAACGAGATAGATGAGGGCCGCGCAGAGAAAGACTTCCATCGTGCGATAGGTCTGCGAAATCAGCCGCTGTGCGACACCCGTCACTTCCCAGACGGTCACGAGACTGGCGAGCGCCGTCGACTTCATCATCAATACGATCTCGGTGGAATAGGCCGGCAGCGCATGGCGGAAGGCGATCGGCGCGAGGATTCGGCGCACCAGCAGGAAGCCGGACATGCCGATCGAGCGGGCCGCCTCGATCTCGCGTGGGGAAACCGCGCGGATGCCGCCGCGGAAGATCTCCGCCGAATAGCCGGCCGTGCAGAGCGCCAATGACAGCACGGCGCAGACGAAGGGTTCGCGCAGGAACGGCCAGAGGAACGAATAGCGGATGAAGCCGAACTGGCCGAGGCCATAGAAGACCAGGAACATCTGGATGAGGAGCGGCGACCCACGAAAGACGAAGATGTAGCCTTTCGCAAAAGCCGAGAGGACGGGATTGCCGCCGACACGCATCCAGACGATCACGAGCGCCAGGAGTCCGCCGAAGAAGATCGACAGGAAGAAGAGCGCCAGCGTCGTCGGCAAGGCCTCGAGCAGCGTCACCATGGTCTGTGAAAGAAAGGCGAAATCCATCGGCGCGCTCCCTATGCCCGGCCCATTGCTGCAGCCGGCATGCTGCGGTTGGCGCGGCGCTCCGCCCCGGTGAAGACGCGGTCGGAGAGACTGGTCAGGATCAGATAGAGACAGCCGCCGACGATGAAGAACAGGAAGTATTGCCGCGTCGAGCCGGCCGCGACCTGGCTGGTGCGCATCAGCTCCGCCAGGCCGGTGACGGAGATCAGCGCGGAATCCTTGAGGCTCAACTGCCAGACATTGCCCATGCCGGGGATCGCCAGGCGAAGCACCTGCGGCATGATGATGCGCCGAAAGCGCATGCCGCGATGCATGCCGATGGCAGACGCCGCTTCGAGCTCACCCTTGGGAATGGCGAGAAAGGCGCCGCGGAAGACCTCGGCCTGATAGGCCCCGGAGATGATACCGACGGCGAGCGCACCGGCCGCAAAGGACGGCAGGCCGAGAAAACCCTCGTAACCAAAAGACTTGCCGATCGCGGTCACCGCCGAGGAGCCGCCGAAATAGATGAGATAGATGATGAGAAGCTCCGGCACGCCGCGAAAGACGGTCGTATAGGCGTTGCCGAGTGCAATGAGAAAGAAATTGCTGGAGAGCTTTGCCGCCGCGACGATTGCGCCGAGCACGGCGCCGATCGCCAGTGCGACGGCCGTAACGCAGAGCGTCATCAATGCCGCGACGAGCAACAGCGCGCCCCATCCCGTCGGACCGAATCCAAGCAATTGCAGTGTCGCCATCTCGTTCGTTCCCCGTCCCGAGCGGTCAATGATTTAGGATTTCACCATAGCATGGGACCGCCGGCGATAAAGCCGGCGGCCAGGCTCGCGCTCCCGACCACCTCGGCCTGAAGCGCGAACTGGAGACGATTATTGCGGGGACACGTCCATCTTGAACCACTTCATCGAGAGGTTCTTCACGGTGCCGTCGGCAAGTGCCGCCTTGATCGCTTCGTTGAATTTGTCGCGCAGGTCCGTATCCGCCTTGCGGATGCCGAGGCCCTCGCCCTCGCCCCAGATCGGGCCCGCGATTTCCGGACCGGTGAAGGCGAGCGTGTCGTTGGCGGCAGCAAAAGCATTGGCGAAATAGACAGCGTCATCGAAGCCGAGGTCGATACGGCCGTTCTGCAGATCGAGATCGCGGTCCGCGCCGGTCTTATATTCGCGGATGGTGGCGATATCGCCGAAATTGTCATAGACGAATTTGGCATAGACGGTCGCCGCCTGGATGCCGATCGTCTTGCCCTTGAAGGCTTCCTTCAGTGCATCGACCTCCTTCACGCCGGTCTGGCCCGGTGTCATCTTGATGGTCGAGCCGGTCCCTGCGGCATTTGCCAGCGGGCTGTCCTTGGCGGTCGCGAAGGCAGCCGGCGTCGCCGCATAGGGGATGGTAAAGTCGATGACCTGCTTGCGCTCGTCGGTGATGGAGAGCGCATCCATGATGACATCGAACTTGCCGGCGTTGAGCGCCGGGATCATGCCATCCCAGTCGGAAGCCACCAGCTTGCACTCGACCTTCATCTTGTCGCACAGATATTTGGCAAGCTCCGGCTCGAAGCCGCCGAGCGAGCCGTCGGCGTTGGTCAGGTTCCACGGTGCATAGGCACCTTCAAGCGTAATCGTCACCGTCTTCCAGTCCTTGGCCATGGCCGGACCTGCGAAGGCGGATAGCGCAAGCGCGCCGGAAAGAAGAATTGTGCTGAGCTTCATAAAGAGAATCTCCTCTGAGGTTGCGGATGGCCCTGCGGCTGTTTTTACCGGTCTTCGCCGGCTTGCCCGCATCCTGACGACTGGTCAAGCTGATCGGGAGGTTGTATAGGGTAGCATATGACAGTTTTTATGTTATGCAAGAGGGAAGTCGATTTTTCGGGCGAATTCCGTTCATGCAAAAGGAATAGGCAATGAAACGTCTGAGCGACATGAAGCGTGGATTGACGGAGAACGATAGCGCACCGCTCTATGCCGGCGTCAAGCAGATGATTCTCGACCGCATTCACAGCGGCGAATGGCCCCCGAAGCATCGCATCCCCTCGGAGAACGAACTGGTCGTCGAACTGGGCGTCAGCAAGATGACGGCGAACCGGGCGCTGCGCGAGCTGGCAAGCGAGGGGGAACTGGTGCGCATCCAGGGTGTCGGTTCGTTCGTGGCGGAACGCAAGGGGTATTCCGCGCTGTTCGAAGTCCGCAATATCGCCGAGGAAATCGCCGAAAGAGGCCACTCCCACCAGGCAGCGGTCGTCGTCCTTGGCCAGGAAACCGCTTCTCCGGAGATTGCCGACGCCCTGGAGCTGGAGATCGGCGCACCGGTTTTTCATTCGCTCCTCGTCCATAGCGAGAACGACGTTCCTGTGCAGATCGAGGATCGTTTCGTCAATCCCGCGGCAGCACCCGAATATCTCGAGCAGGATTTCACCACGTTGACGCCCAACGCCTACCTGACGATGGCGGCCCCCTTGAGCGGCTCGGAGCACGTCGTCGAGGCTGCCATGCCGCAGTCCTGGGAATGCAAGCTGCTGACCATTCTGAAGACGGAGCCTTGCCTCACGATCCGCCGCCGCACCTGGTCGGCCAGGCAGGTGGTTTCCCTGGCGCGGCTCGTCTATCCGGGCCATCGTTACCGGCTGCAGACACATAGCGGCAAGATGTTCGAGGAATGAAGATAAGTCAGGTTATATATGGAACCTGACTTCATTGTGTCGCCGGCGTGAAGCGCGCCACCAGCCTGTGGCGGTCGCCGGGATAAGTAAGGCGGACATGGGTTACCGGGCCCACGCTGCTCCAGGTTCGTCGTTCTACGACAAGACAGGCGCTGTTGCGTGGCACGTCGAGTGCCGCCGCCTCTTCCACATCGGCCGATATGGCGTGAATCATGTGCTCGGCCGTGCTCCAGGGCACCTGGTTGAGCAGCCACGCGCCGGGTGCGATATCGGTGAATTCCGCTTCGGCAGCTTCCGGTACGGCCGAAAGGCTGATCAGGCGCTCTTCCAGGCAGAAGGGGCGCGACCCGGCATGATGAAGACAGACGACCTCGAGCACGGGTGAAGAATCAGGCAGGTCCAGCCGCCGGCCGTCCGCGGCCTTCGCCTTGCGCCGGACGCGCCTCATGATCGAATAGGAATAGGGCAGGTTCAGGGACTGAACTTCCGCCTTGATGTCGTGGATTTCGAGGACGGCGGATTGAGCCCGCGGTTGCGTCACGAAGCTGCCGGATTTCTTGCGGCGCTCGATGAGACCCGCCTTGGCGAGCTGTGTGAGCGCCTTGTTCACGGTCATGCGTGAGCAGTCATACTGCGTTGCCAGGTCGACCTCGAAGGGAATGCGGTGTCCCGGCGGCCATTCGCCCGTCACGATCCGGCCTTCGATATCGCTCAATATCCGCTGATGCAGGGTTGCATCCTTGACTTCGCTCATTCCCGCAGGCCGTCCCTTCGATCCTTCGAAGCTCATCTAGTACATAAACCCGAAAATCGGAATCGATTTAAGGATCAAAAGCACCCTCCTCACGCGTCCAGCAGTTCTTTCATGGTCTGGAGAAAGCGCCGGTTGACGGCTTCTCGACGGATATGCCGCCCGCCCTCGACCTGCTTGCGGCCAAACGCCCAGACGCAATCGACGGAAACGCCGCCGGCGAAGATCCAGTGGTCCGACCATTGATCGCCGGAAAGATAAGGCACGGCTCCGACATCGAGCGAGACGATATCGGCAGGATTGCCTTGTTTCAAACCCGCCGCAGCTCTTAGCGCCGCTCCGCCGCCCTCGACTGCGTGATCGAACAACGCGCGCCCCGTCGATCCGCCCGGCGTTGCGACAACGTTGCGGGCCCGCAGCGCCAGACGCTGCGAATATTCGAGCTGCCGCAGTTCCTCCGGCACGGAAATCAGGATGTTGGAATCGGAGCCGACGCCATAACGCCCGCCTTCCTGCAAAAAGAGGGGCGCGGGAAAGGTGCCGTCGCCGAGATTGGCTTCCGTGACCGGGCAGAGGCCGGCGACGGCGCCGCTTCGCGCCATGCGTCGCGTCTCATCATCCGTCATATGCGTGGCATGGATCAGGCACCAGCGATGGTCGACCGGCGCATGGTCGAGCAGCCATTCGACCGGCCGCGCACCGGACCAGGCGACGCAATCCTCCACCTCCTTCACCTGTTCGGCGACATGGATATGGATCGGACCATCGCCGGCGAGTGTTACGACCTTCGCAAGCTCCTCCGGCGTCACTGCCCTGAGGCTGTGTGGCGCAACACCGAGTTCGCTGCCCGGGAGACGATCGATGACCGCTCGGCAGCCGGCCATGAGCGACTGGAATCGATCGAGCGAATTGATGAAGCGCCGCTGACCTTCGATCGGTGCTGCGCCTCCGAAGCCGGAATGCGCATAGAAGACCGGCAGCAGCGTCAGGCCGATACCTGTCTCGGCGCTGGCGCCGCCGATGCGCTCCGCATGCTCGGCAATGTTCGCATAGGGACTGCCGTTCTTGTCATGATGCAGATAGTGAAACTCGCCGACGCGCGAGAAACCGGCTTCCAGCATCTCGATATAGAGCTGGGCCGCAACTGCCTCGATATGCTCGGGCGTCATCGACAGGGCAAATTTATACATGACCGTACGCCAGCTCCAGAAGCTGTCGTTTGCCGGCCCGCGCACTTCCGCAAGACCCGCCATCGCCCGCTGAAAGGCATGACTGTGCAGGTTCGGCATGGCAGGGACCAGAACCGCGTGATGCTCATCCGTCTTGTCCCTGATGACATCGGCCTCGATGCTTGCGATGCGGCCGTCCCCGAGGGTCAGCCGCACGTTCTTGCGCCAACCTTCCGGCAGCAGCGCCGAGCCTGCGTGAAGTTTGATCATGATCTCTCCCTTCCCTTTTTTCAGCGACACACAAATTTTCCCTTGTCACCTCATCCATTATGTATATACATGTTGACGCATAAGGAAAGGCGTAAAGCTGATGAGTGGGAACAATTTTTCCGAACGAGACTCCGCTTCCGGTAGCCCTTCACGCCTCTGGCGCAATGCACGGCTTGCGACACTTGCCGCAGACAAGGCGGTCCTTGGCGTCATCGAGAAAGGCGCAATCGTCTCCGCGGGCGGCCGCATCACCTTCGCCGGCGCCGAGAGCGATCTGCCCGCCTCCGCCATCGAGAAGTCCGAGATCATCGACCTCGAAGGCCGCTGGGTGACCCCCGGCCTCGTCGATTGCCACACCCATATCGTCCATGGCGGCAATCGCGCCCGCGAGTTCGAGATGCGCCTGGAAGGCGCGACCTATGAGGAAATCGCGCGCGCCGGCGGCGGCATCGTCTCCTCCGTAAACGCAACACGGGCTCTTCCGGTCGAAGGCCTGGTTGAAGCCGCCCTCCCGCGGCTCGATACGCTGCTTGCGGAAGGGGTCACCACCATCGAGGTGAAATCCGGTTATGGCCTCGATATCGAGACAGAACTGAAGATGCTGCGTGCCGCCCGCGCGCTGGAAGAGGCTCGGCCCGTCCGCGTCGTCACCAGCTATCTTGCTGCACATGCCACACCGGTGGATTACAAGGGACGCAACGACGATTATATCACTGACGTGGTCCTGCCGGGGCTGGAACGGGCGCATGCCGAAGGCCTTGCCGACGCCGTCGACGGTTTCTGCGAAGGCATCGCCTTTTCGACCTCCGAGATCGCTCGCGTCTTCGACAAGGCAACGGCGCTGGGCATTCCGGTGAAACTGCATGCCGAGCAGCTCTCCAATCTCGGCGGCGCGAAGCTTGCCGCCTCCTACGGCGCGCTATCGGCCGATCATCTTGAATATCTGGACGATGATGGTGCAAGGGCGATGGCCGCGGCCGGCACGGTTGCCGTGCTGCTGCCCGGCGCATTCTACGCCATCAACGAAAAGCAGAAACCGCGGGTCAAGGCGCTGCGCGAGGCTGGCGTGCCCATCGCCATCGCCACCGACTGCAATCCCGGCACCTCGCCGCTGACATCGCTGCTCCTGACCATGAACATGTCGGCGACGCTTTTCGGCCTGACGGTCGAGGAATGCATCGCCGGCGCGACCCGCGAAGGCGCCCGCGCCCTCGGGCTGCTCGGCGAAATCGGGACGCTGGAGGCCTGCAAATCTGCCGATCTTGCTATCTGGGATATCGAGAGCCTGGCCGAGCTCGTCTATCGCATCGGCTTCAATCCGCTTCATGCAAGCATATTCAAGGGCGAAAGGATCGACCGATGACCATCACCCTCCATCCGGGCTCGGTTTCGCTGCGGGAGCTGGAGAGAATCTACTGGACCGGCGAGCCGGCAAGGCTCGATCCCTCCTTCGATGCCGGCATAGCGCGCTCTGCCGCTCGGATCGCCGAAATTGCCGATGGCAATATGCCGGTCTACGGCATCAATACCGGCTTCGGCAAACTTGCCTCCATCAGGATCGACAGCGCCGATGTCGCCACCCTGCAGCGCAATCTCATCCTCTCGCATTGCTGCGGCCTCGGTCAGCCATTGCCGGAAAATGTCGTGCGCCTAGTCATGGCATTGAAGCTGATCTCGCTCGGCCGCGGCGCCTCCGGCGTCCGCCTGGAGCTGGTGCGGCTGCTCGGGGGCATGCTGGAAAAAGGCGTCATCCCGGTCATTCCTGAAAAAGGGTCCGTCGGCGCCTCCGGTGATCTCGCGCCGCTTGCCCATATGACCGCCGTCATGATGGGCCATGGCGAAGCCTTCTTCGGCGATGAACGGCTGGAGGGCTCGGAAGCCCTGCGCAAAGCCGGGCTGGAGCCGGTTGTGCTTGCCGCCAAGGAGGGCCTTGCCCTGATCAACGGCACGCAGGTCTCCACGGCGCTGGCACTTGCCGGTCTCTTCCGCGCCCATCGCGCCGCACAGGCAGCACTCGTTACCGGGGCCATGTCGACCGACGCGGCGATGGGGTCTTCAGCACCCTTCCATCCGGATATACATACCCTGCGCGGCCACCGAGGCCAGATCGATACGGCGGCGGCCCTGCGCGCCCTGCTCGAAGGTTCGGTCATTCGCCAGAGCCATATCGAGGGCGACGAGCGCGTCCAGGATCCCTACTGCATCCGCTGCCAGCCGCAGGTCGACGGAGCCTGCCTCGACCTCCTGCGCTCCGTCGCTCGCACCCTGGAGATCGAAGCAAATGCCGTGACCGACAATCCGCTGGTCCTTTCCGACGATTCCGTCGTTTCCGGCGGAAATTTCCACGCCGAGCCGGTCGCCTTCGCCGCTGACCAGATCGCGCTTGCCGTCTGCGAAATCGGCGCGATTGCCCAGCGCCGCATCGCACTGCTGGTCGATCCCGCCCTTTCCTACGGCCTGCCGGCCTTCCTTGCCAAGCAGCCGGGGCTCAATTCCGGCCTGATGATCGCCGAGGTCACCTCCGCTGCGCTGATGTCGGAGAACAAGCAGATGTCTCACCCCGCCTCCGTCGATTCGACGCCGACTTCGGCCAACCAGGAGGACCATGTCTCCATGGCCTGCCACGGCGCCCGCCGCCTGCTCGCCATGACGGACAATCTCTTCGGCATCATCGGCATCGAGGCGCTGACCGCAGCTCAGGGGGTCGAACTGCGCGCGCCGCTTGCAACCAGCCCCGAACTTCAGAAGGCAATCGCCGCAATCCGCCTCGCCGTCCCGTCGCTCGATCTCGATCGCTACATGGCGAATGACCTGAAAGCCGCGAGCGACCTCGTCTCCGCCGGCGCCCTCACGGCTGCCGTCTCTTCCGGTATCCTGCCAATCCTGGAGTCCTGATAATGCCGGTCTTCGAAGTCCGCCGCGGCTCATCCCCCGTCATCCTCGGCTTTCCCCATACGGGAACGAATGTGCCGCCGGCGATCTGGGAACGATTGAACGACAATGGCCGCCTGCTTGCCGATACCGACTGGCATATCCACGATCTCTATGACGGACTGCTCGATGACGTAACAACCGTGCGGGCGACGTTCCATCGCTACGTGATCGATGCCAACCGCGATCCGGCCGGCGTGAGCCTCTATCCCGGCCAGAACACGACCGGCCTCGTACCGGAGACCGATTTCGACGGCAAGCCGATCTGGAAGAATGGTCAAGCGCCGTCAGCGGACGATATCGCCGTGCGGCTGCGCGATTTCCATGCGCCCTATCATGCAGCGCTTGCCACCGAAATCGAGCGCGTCAAAGCCATCCATGGCGTGGCCGTTCTCTACGACTGCCACTCGATCCGTTCGCACATTCCCTTCCTTTTCGAGGGAAAGCTGCCCGACTTCAATATCGGCACCGACAACGGCGTCACCTGCCATTCGGCGATCGAACAGGCCACCGTGACGGCGACCGCCGCGGCCGAAGGCTATACCAGCATTCTCAACGGCCGTTTCAAGGGCGGCTGGACAACCCGTCATTACGGCAAGCCGGAAAATGGCGTGCATGCCATTCAGATGGAGCTTGCCCAATCGACCCATCTTGCAAGCGAAATGCCGCCCTTTGCCTATGACAAGGACAAGGCGGAGCGGCTTCGCACGCATCTCAAGGACATTCTGACGCGCATCGAACAGATCGCGCTCGGTTTCAAACGCTGACGATAGAAGATCCAACAAGGGGATCCCGCCATGACCAATCCACGCCACAACATTCGTGAAATCCGCGCGCCTCGCGGCGACCAGCTCAACGCCAAGAGCTGGATGACCGAAGCGCCCCTGCGCATGCTGATGAATAATCTCGATCCCGATGTGGCCGAGAACCCCAATGAGCTGGTCGTCTATGGCGGTATCGGCCGCGCCGCCCGCACCTGGGAGGATTTCGACCGCATCGTCGCCGCCCTGAAGACCTTGACCGAGGAGGAAACGCTGCTGGTCCAGTCCGGCAAGCCCGTCGGGGTCTTCCGCACCCACAAGGATGCGCCGCGCGTGCTGATCGCCAACTCCAACCTCGTGCCCCATTGGGCGACCTGGGACCATTTCAACGAGCTCGACAAGAAGGGCCTGGCCATGTACGGCCAGATGACGGCCGGCTCATGGATCTACATCGGCACGCAGGGCATCGTGCAGGGCACCTACGAGACCTTCGTGGAAGCAGGCCGGCAGCATTACGGCGGCAACCTCAAGGGTAAGTGGATCCTGACGGGCGGCCTCGGCGGCATGGGCGGCGCGCAGCCGCTCGCTGCCGTCATGGCCGGCGCCTGCTGCCTTGCGGTCGAGTGCAATCCCGATTCCATCGATTTCCGCCTGCGCACCCGCTATGTCGACGAAAAGGCCGAAACGCTGGAAGAGGCGATGGAGATGATCACCCGCTGGACGAAGGCCGGCGAAGCGAAATCCGTTGGCCTCCTCGGCAATACCGCCGAAATCCTGCCGGAGATGGTCAGGCGCGGCATCCGCCCCGATATCGTCACGGACCAGACCTCGGCCCACGACCCGATCAACGGCTACCTGCCGAAGGGCTGGACGATCGCCGAGTGGAAGGCCAAGCGCGAGAGCGATCCGAAAGCCGTCGAGAAGGCTGCCCGCGCCTCCATGCGCGAACATGTCGAGGCGATGATCGCCTTCTGGGATGCCGGCATTCCCACGCTGGACTACGGCAACAATATTCGTCAGGTCGCCAAGGACGAAGGCCTGGAAAATGCCTTCGCCTTCCCCGGTTTCGTGCCTGCCTATATCCGCCCGCTCTTCTGCCGCGGCATCGGCCCCTTCCGCTGGGCCGCCCTTTCCGGCGATCCGGAGGATATCTACAGAACCGACGCAAAGGTGAAGGAACTGCTTCCGGACAACAAGCATCTGCACAACTGGCTGGACATGGCGCGCGAGCGCATTTCCTTCCAGGGCCTGCCGGCGCGCATCTGCTGGGTCGGCCTCGGCGATCGTCATCGCCTCGGCCTCGCCTTCAACGAAATGGTGAAGAACGGCGAGTTGAAGGCCCCTGTTGTCATCGGTCGCGACCATCTCGATTCCGGCTCCGTCGCCTCGCCCAACCGCGAAACGGAAGCGATGAAGGATGGCTCGGACGCCGTTTCCGACTGGCCCCTGTTGAACGCCCTGCTCAACACCGCCTCCGGCGCCACCTGGGTGTCGCTGCATCACGGCGGCGGCGTCGGCATGGGGTATTCGCAGCACTCCGGCATGGTGATCTGCTGCGACGGCACCGATGATGCGGCTCGCCGCATCGAACGCGTGCTCTGGAACGATCCCGCCACCGGGGTCATGCGCCATGCCGATGCCGGCTACGAGATCGCTGTGGACTGCGCCAGGGAAAAGGGCCTCCGCCTGCCGGGCATCCTTGGGAACTGACCTCATGAAGGTGCTTCGTGCCGGCGACTACAAGCGTATGCCCTGGAAGAACGGCGGCGGCGAGACTGTCGAAATCGCCGTCTTTCCGGAAGGCGCAGGACTGGCGGAATTCGACTGGCGCATCAGCATGGCGACGGTCGCCTCCGATGGCCCCTTCTCCGTCTTTCCCGGCATCGAACGCACACTCTCGATCCTTGATGGCACCGGCATGACGCTCTCTGTCGAGGGTCAGGCGCCGGTTCGGCTCACTCAGGAGAGCCCGCCGCTAATCTTTTCAGCCGATACGCCGACCTCGGCGACCTTGCTCGACGGCGAGATCACCGACCTCAATGTCATGACTCGACGAAGTGTCCTTATGCACACCGTCGAGCGCTTTGAACTCGCAGGCGAGATCACAGTGGAGGCAACTGCGCCGACGACACTCCTCTTCTGCAAGAGCGGCAGGGTCGCCGTCGTGCAGGATGGTGAGCAGATCACGCTGAATGCCCACGATTGCCTGCTTACGGAGAAGCATAAGGCTTTGACGCTGTCGGGCGACGCCCTCTGCTTTCTCGTTGCCATCCGAAGATCTGAGCAAAGCGTCAGCAGGATTATCTGACCCGCAGCCGTTCTTCCGCGTTGTGCGGAACATTGCTCGCCGCGAGCCGGTTTAAGCAGCGATGCATTTCGCACTTACGGAGGACGTCGATGGATCGCGGGGAAGATCGAATCCGGCAAAGGGCCTATCAGATCTGGGAACGGGAGGGGCGGCCGGAAGGCGCCGATCTCCGCCATTGGTATCAAGCGGTCGACGAAATTGCGGAGGACGCGACAGCATCGCGGACTTCGTCCCGATCCGCCGGCGACGATAAGCTTGAAAGCGAATGGGCGACCCAGGCGACCACCGCACCCTCCGCGCCGCCGCTCTTCGGTAGCGACAACAGTCGCGAATAATAGGACGAACAATTGCCTGCTACACCGCTTCCCTTCGAAAGCGGCCCGGGGTCAGGCCTGTGCTCGATTTGAAGGCCTTGCCGAACGCCGCCTCGGACTCGTAGCCGACCTCGGCGGCAATATCGGCAATGCTTCGCTGGGTCTGCAGAAGACGATCGCCGGCAATCGCCATCCGCCAATCCGTAAGAAAGCTTCCGACGGTCATGCCCGTGCATTCCCTGAATTGCCGCGCATAGGTCGCGCGCGACATGGCGCAGAGGCGGGCAAGTTCATCGATCGTCCAGCGATGACCGGGCTCCGCCACCAGTCGCGCGACCGATTTGCCCAATCGCGGGTTGGCAAGGAGCGCCAGCAGGCCAGGCCTCTCAAACGATGTGCTGCCATGTTGCCGCAGAGCCATGACGAATAGGGCGAGACAGATTGCCGTAACGATGGTGAGTGCGCCCGGCTGCTCAAGCGTCGTCTCGTGCCGAAGAAGCCCAGCCAGCGTCTTCAGCGTTTCCTCCGATTGGACTTCGACGAGCGAGGCATGAAATGGATCGGGAAGCGCATCGAGGAGCAGCCGCGAAGAACCGGGGGCGAAGTCGAAATGCCCGCAAAGCAAATCGACATCCGCCTCGCCCTGGCCATTCTGGCGCAGGGGAAGCATGCCCTCGCGGGAAATTCTCAATGGCAAGGCAGATCCTTTTGCATCGCGACCCCTGATCGCATGGGCGTCTCCGCGCGGAAGGAGGAGGAAATCCCCCGATTGCAGCACGAACTGCCCGCCGGACCCGGTTTCGATGATGCAGCTTCCACCGAGGATCAGATGGAACGGCATCGATCCCTTCTCAACGAGGGCGTGATCGATTTCGAACGCGCCTTCGAGCCTGCAACGAATATCCAGCACCGGCTGGAGATGCGCGAGTTCTATGATGCGGCTTAGGATATCCATGAGACGATCGCGCTAGAGAATGAGCCGTTGAAACATTCAAAGTATAAGCTTCTCAGCTCATATTCCCTTCCAACAGCCAAGGCAATGATGCTCCGCTGAGAATGGAAGGGAAGACAATCATGTTGGACTGGAAGGAATACCGCACCGAACTGCTTGGCCGCATCGGCGAACTCGCAAAGATCACCCCCGATACCGTCAAGGGCTATCAGGCTCTGTCCGCAGCAGGGCAGAAGACCAATCATCTCGATGCCAAGCAGCGTGAGCTGATCGCCCTTGCCGTTGCCGTTACCGTCCGGTGCGACGGCTGTATCGTCGTCCACACGACCGAAGCGCAAAAGCATGGTGCCACCAAGGAGGAAATCGCTGAAGCGCTCGGAGTCGCAGTCTCCGTCAATGCCGGTGCTGCGCTGGTCTATTCCGCGCGCGTCATGGACGCCGCCGACGGTATCGCAAAGTGACGGCATGACAGCATCCCCCGGGCAGGGCGAAGACCCACCCTGCCCCGGCGAATGGCGAACCTGCCGAAAATCTCCACAAACCTGCAATTCGAGGGCCTTTGAAATGAGCATTGAATCATCGATTGCCTCGCATGCCGATGCAGCTCCGCAGGCTCGCCATCGCAGATTGCCGCTCATCCCTGCGTCGTTCTTCGGTATCGTTCTTGGTGTCGCCGGCCTCGGAAATGCCTGGCGAGCCTCTTCCACCCTCTGGCCGCTTCCGACGGAAATCGGTGAAACGCTGGAAATGGCCGCCGCGCTGATCTGGTTTGTCCTGATCCTGCTCTACGGCGCCAAATGGATCGTGGCGCCGCGGGAGGCGATTGCTGAAGTGGAAAACCCGATCCAATGCTGCTTCGTCGGGCTCGTCGGAGTCGCGACCATGCTGGTTGCGCTGGGCGCCCATCCCTATGTGCCGGGCGCCGCCGAAATCCTGTTCGGCCTCGGCGCAGCCTTCACTCTCATCTTTGCGCTGTGGCGGACGGGCGTTCTTTGGCGCGGTGGCCGGGATGTGGGAGCAACCACGCCGGTTCTCTATCTGCCAGCCGTTGCCGGCTCTTTCGTCACCGCGATCGCGGCCGGCACATTCGGCTATGCGGATTGGGGACAATTGGCCTTCGGCGCCGGCTTCTTCACCTGGCTTGCAATCGAATCCGTGCTGCTGCACAGGCTCTACACAGCACCCACCCTGCCGGAACCGCTGCGGCCGACGCTGGGCATCCAGCTCGCGCCACCAGCAGTCGGAAACCTTGCATACCTCAGCGTCACAACCGGAACCCCGGACATGTTGTCCCATGCCATGCTGGGCTATGCCCTGTTTCAGACCCTGCTTCTGCTGCGTCTCTTGCCGTGGGTCATGAAACAGCCCTTCGCGGGTTCCTATTGGGCCTTCACCTTCGGTGTCACGGCATTGGCGAGTTCAGCACTGCGCATGGTGGCGCGCGGCAACGACGGGGCGGTCGCGCTCCTCGCACCCTATCTCTTTTCCTTCGCAAACATTGTCGTCGGCCTGGTCGCGATCGGAACGGTGTGGTTGCTTCTGCGTGGCAGACTTTTACCAACGCAATCGCCATCTCGCAGTTAAGGGCGCTCTGTCATATGGAAACCGCACGCAATACTTCCCGAAATCGATTCCGATTTTCAGGGTTATGCGCTAGACCAAGGCTGTCTCGAAATCTCGCCAGAAAGAATGCATGTCTCAGAATGGTCACCCCAAGATCGTCCTTTTTTCCGGCGGGACCGCGTGCCGCTCCATCAATCTCGCACTCTGCAGACGGCCCTTTCATCTGACACGAGTCGTACCGGCCTGGGATAGCGGCGGAAGCTCGAAAGTCATCCGGGAAACCTTCGGCGTCCTTTCGGTGGGGGACATACGCCAGGCGCTTATGACCATGGCCTATGGCGAAGGCTGTGCCGGCGACGTCGTCAAGATCTGCAATGCCCGCCTGTCCGACGGCACCGGTTCCGCCGACGCACGCACCGAATTTGAATATTACGCAGATGGCCGGCATCCTCTCCTGGAGCGGATGGAACCCGGACTGCGCAGCGCGATCCTGAATTATCTGCGCACCTTCAGCTCGCGTATCGGCGATCGCTTCGATTTCCGAAACGGCAGTATCGGGAATTTCATTCTGACCGGCGCGTATCTGGCGCATAATAACGATATAAACACAGCTATATTCGTCTTCCGCAAGCTTTGCGGCATCACCGGCAACGTCTGGCCCTCGTCGAACCAGAACGGCATCGAGCTGACCGCGACCCTGAAGAACGACAGGATCATACCGCAGCAGCACCTCATCACCGCACTCTCCGACGAGGACGCCAGGGCCGGCATCAGGGAGATTGATCTATCGATCGCCGCAAGCACCGACATAGCGGTGAGAGCAAATGAAGCCGTGATCGAAGCGATTGAAAAAGCGGACGCGATCGTCTTCGGGCCGGGAAGCTTCTATTCAAGCATATTGCCGCATCTGCTGATCCATGGCGTCGTCCCGGCGATCGCGCGCAACCGCAACGCGCTGAAAATTCTGATCGGCAATATCCTGCAATGCCGGGAGACGCGGGGAGACAATCTCTCTGTTCTTGTCGGGCTTTTCCGTGAGGTCTGGAGCCGCAACGGCGGCAAAGGCAAGCGACCGCTTTCGCACGTCGTTGCGAACCGGGAGCTCTTCCCTTTCGAAAAGACGATCGGATCCTTCCCCTATCTGGCCAATGGCGCCCTGGACGAGACGAGCCGAAAGATACGCGCAGACGTCCTCATCGGTGAATATGAGGACGCCTGGCAGCGCGGACAGCACGATGGCGAAGCGATCGCCAACACCCTGACGGGTTTGTTATCCCGAGCGTGAAGTGGTGTCAGCCCTTGACCGCCCCGGCCATCATGGAGCCGGAAATCTGCCGGTACATCAGCATCCCGAGCAGTGCCGGCGGCAGCGCGCCGAGTATCATGACGGCGGAGGCCGTTCCCCATTGCACGCCGCCGCCGCTTGCCGCGAAGAAGAAGGAGGCGCCGACCGTCATCGGTACGGCCCTGCTGGTCGTCAGCATCAGACCGAAGAGAAATTCGTTCCAGGCCGTGATGAAGCCGAAGATGAAGGTCGTCACCAGGGCCGGCCGCACGACCGGCTGGACGATGCGCAGTATGATCTGCCAGGTGCCTGCGCCATCGACCTTGGCCGCCTCGTCGAGTTCCAGCGGCACGTCAGAGATCGCGTTCACGAGGATGACGAGCGCGAGCGGCGTATTGACGATGGTCAGTATCAGGCCCAGGCCAAGCCGCGTGTCGAGAAGACCGAGCCACTGGTACATCATGTAGAGCGGAATGGCGAAAATAATCAATGGAACGGCGCGCAGGTTGACGATGATCGGCAACAGCGTCCGCTTGCCTGCCTCGCTTCTGGCCACGGCATAGGCAGCCGGGAAAGCGAGCAGGATCGCCAGTCCCGTCCCGATCAACGAGGCGACGGTGCTGTTCCAGAGATAGGAAAAGATGTTGAATCGGTCGGTCTTCGTCAAAACCCCGAGATAATTTTCAAACGTCGGCTGATTGATCCAGAGGCCGGGATTGACCGAAAGTTCGCGCGCGCTCTTGAAAGAGGTGATCAGCGTGACGATCACGGGGAAGTTCATCGCGAGGGCGGCGATGACGAAGACAAACCAGCGCAGCACCTTCAGCATGCTCACTTCCTCCTGCGGCCTGCAAGCCAGTTGAGGCCGTAGAGCACGGCGAGCGAAGCGAGAAACAGGACGACGGAAGCGGCAACCGCCTTGCCGATCGCGCCTTCCTTGAAGAAGGCCTGATAGATGTAGATCGACAGCGACGTCGTCGAACCGCCCGCACCGCTGCCGGTCAGCGCGTAGACATTGTCGAAGACGCGGAAGCCGTCGATGAAGCGGATGAAGAAGGCGATCACCAGCGTCGGCAGCATCAGCGGCAGTTCGATCCACCACAGAAGCTTGAATGCCGAGGCACCGTCGAGCGCCGCAGCTTCTCGCACGTCGGACGGGATCGCGACATAGGCCATGTAGAACAGCAGGAAGGCGAACGGTGTCCATTGCAGCGTCTCGACGACAACGAGAGTCCAGAAGGCATTGTTGATGTCGAGAAAGGCAGGGCTGTCGCCGAACCATTCGAAAAGATAGTAGGGCACCGGCCCGGCAAACTCGTGCAGCACGAGACGGTACATCAGGCCGACCATCGCCGGCGCCACCATCAAGGGCAGCATCAGCGGCGCCATCAGCACCGAGCGCTTTGAAAGAAGCGGCTCCAGAAAGATCGCAAGAAAAAGCCCGATCAGGCATTCGGCAAGTGCCGTCAAAGCGCCGAAGCGCAGGGAAAACGTGACCGATCGCCAGAACTCTCGGTCGGTCAGAACGTTCAGGTAGTTGTTGAGACCACTGATCGTCGGGCTGCGCAGCGTCTCGAAGGAGACGTTCGAAACCGAATAGATGAGGTTGATGATCGCCGGGAAACCGAGAAACAGCAGCAGGAAACCCACGAGCGGCGTGAGATATGCCCGTCCCTCGGCGCGTTTTACGATAGCCATTTCGATCCGCCGGATGCGCCGGACGCCATGTGCCGATCATGGCGCCCGCCAGAGATTACTTCTTCACGAGATTACTTCTTCAGAAGATCCTGCATGCCAGCCTTGGTATGCGCGAGCGCATCGTCAAGGCTCTGCTGTCCGGACCAATAGCCGGTGAATTCCTTGGCCTGCAGCTCGTAGACGGAGAGCGCATTGGCGGAGGTGGCACCGTTCATCACATAGCCGTACTTTCCGGCGAACTCGCCGAGCTTGACGAGGTCGGGACGCTCCTTGGCGATCTTGGCGACCACGTCGGGCTCAAGCGCCGGCGAACCGCCACCGCGCGCATAGAGGAGTGCCGCATCTTCCGTCGCCAGCCATTGCAGGAACTTGACGGCGCCTTCCTTGTTCTTTGCATTCTTGTTGAGACCAAGCCCGAGGCCATGGATATGGTCGGCTCGGCCCTTCGGGCCTGACGGCGGCGCAACGATGCCGGTCACGTCGGCGACCGCCGGCGACTTCTCCGCATTGGTGAGATCGGCCGCAGCTGCATTCCATTGCAGGGCTGTGGCGGCCTGACCCGAACCGTAGGCGGCATTGGTTTCCGCATATTCGTAGCTCAGCGAGTCCTTCGGCGAAGCGCTGGCATCATAGAGCTTCTTGTAAAGTTCCAGCCCGGTCCTGTAGCCCTCGGAATCGACGGTGACATTGCCGTCCTTGTCCATCCAGTCGGCGCCATAGGATCGTGGCAGAGACTGGAACACCATCATATTGAAGAGCAGGTTCTTCATCTGCAGCACCGTGCCGTAGCGGACTGGACTGTCGGAATTGACCTGCTTGCTGAAATAGAGCGCCGTTGCCGCCCAGTCGTCCCAGGTCCAGCTGTCGGGATCCTTCGGCTGCAGCTCCTTGCCGAGATACTGCTTGGCGAGCTCGGCATATTTCGTCTTCGCCGCATCGTCCTTCATCAGGGCATCGATGAGATCCTTGCGGTAGTACATGAAATGCAGCGAAAGATCGGTCGGCACGCCATATTGCTTGCCGTCGAACTGCATCGTCTTCAGCACGGCATTGCCGAAGACCTTGGCCGCATCGCCGCCGAGATCGACCGGCTCCATGTAAGGCGCGTAGCGGCCGATCGAATAGGTTGCGACGAGGTTGATGTCGAAAGCGTCGGAGCCGGCGGCCATATCCGCCTGAAGCTTGTCGAAGAAGCCGT
Source organism: Sinorhizobium sp. CB7 (assembly GCF_041357635.1). Taxonomy (NCBI): domain Bacteria; kingdom Pseudomonadati; phylum Pseudomonadota; class Alphaproteobacteria; order Hyphomicrobiales; family Rhizobiaceae; genus Sinorhizobium; species Sinorhizobium sp. CB7. Next base: position 71,683 of record NZ_JAULLL010000005.1, on the reverse strand, counting down.
CGCGGTTGAAAAACAGCAGCTCGACCTTGTCGGCATCGGCGACCTCGGACCGTGCGTTATAGGCCTCGACGGTGGCGCGAAGAGCGGTTTCCTCCGAACCGCCCGGCCAGCCGAGCACGGTAACGGTTGCGTTCGATGTCCCCGGCAAGGAGACGCTTGCAAGCAGAAAAGCAAGGCCCGAGAGAGACGTCCTGTTCAATTTCATCTGAGTTCCCTTCCTTTGTTTGTTGTAACCTTCGCATGCATGTCCCGAGGAATGGCTAGCGGCTCCCTCCGGCGAGATTCGCGACCCCGATGATCCCTGCGCGGCTGCCGAGCTTCGCCGGCACCAGCCTCGGCATCAGACGAGGTGCGACATCCGAAAGGTGAGCGCGCATGAGATCGAGATAGCCGTCCGCAAGCCCGATGCCACCGCCGATGACGATCCGCTGCGGATCGAGCATCATCTTGATATCGCGACAAAGCATGGCGGAGCGGAAGGCGGATTTCGAAACGATGGCCTTCGCCCACTCCTGCCCCTGTCGCGCCGCTTCGAATACCTTGGCAGCGTCCACCGCATGTCCCGCCTTCAGCGCCTCGTCGGCGATCCAGCGGCCCGATACCTGATCCTCGAGCGGCGACCTGCCCTCGGTCGGGCTGCGGATAAGGCCGAAATGTCCTGCAAGGCCTGAAAGCGGCCGGCCATTGATGACGATGCCGCCGCCGATGCCGGTCGAGATTGTCAGAAAGACGAGATCGACACCACCGCCGGCGCCGAACCTGTATTCGCCCCAGGCGGCCGCCTGCGCGTCGTTCACGGCAAAGACCGGCCGACCAAAGACTGCCGTCGCTCTTTCGACCAGCGGATAATCGTTCTCAATGCCAAGCGTTGCCGGATTGAGCGCGGACCACAGACCATCCTGAACGAAACCGGTGACGGCAATACCGATGCGTTGATAGCGATCGTCCCACAGCCGAACGTGATCGGCAATGGTCGCAAGCCAGGCATCCGGTCCCGCTTCCCGCGCCGTAGCTATGACGACGTCCGCAAGGACTTCGTCGCCCTTCACCAGAGCAGCCATGGTCTTGGTACCACCGATATCGATGGCGAGCACGGCCTCCGCTTCGCTGCGCGCATAGGCATCCGCGACGGCATCGTGGAACCAGGACGTGACATGCTCCGTGCGCGTGATGGCCGAACCGACCACGACCGCATAAGCCCCTGCCTCAACCGCGGCGGCCGCCTGTTCGGTCGTGCGGATGCGGCCTTCAGCGATGACATAGGGCGTCAACGACCGCATGGCGGCAATGAGATCAATGTCCGGGTCGACGGGTTCCGGACCGCCAACGTAGCCCGAGAGCGTCGTACCGACGAAATCGACACCCGCCGCAAGCGCCCGACGCGCATCGTCAAGGCACGAACAATCGGCCATGGTGAGTTTGCCCCTGGCCTTCACTGCCCTCACCAGGTCTTCGATCGATGCCGGCCGCACCCGGTCGGTCGCATCGAAAGCAACGACATCGGCTCCGGCTTCCGCCAAGGCTTCGGCATCGGCAACGAAAGGCGTGATCCGCACCGGGCTTTCATTGAGATCGCGCTTGATGATGCCGATGATCGGCGCCGATACTTCGGGCCGCGCCGCCTCCAGATAAGCGATGGATTCGATTCTGAGCGCCCCTGCTCCGGCCGAAAGCGCCGCCTTGGCGAACCCGACCACGAAATCCGCATTGTCCATCGGCCCGCCGGGAACCGGCTGGCAGGAAATAATCAGGCTGTTTTTGATATCTTCGCGCTGCAATCGTGATCCCCTTTCGGCATCACGATAGTTGGAAAAGACCAGATTACAACCAGTTTGTTACTGGTATTATCTCTGCAGTTCGAACACGAAGTCGTAAACGTCGCCCTTGTAGCGGGTCTCACAATATTCGACGATCTGCCCATCACCGAGGAAACACCGTCTTTCGGTCATCAGCAGCGGCGCTCCGGCTTCGCAGTGAAGATATTTGGCATCTTCGGTGGAGGCGGCGCGGGAGCGCATTCTCTGGATCGCGCGCTGCGGTATGAACCCGCGCGCATCGAGCGCCTCATAAAGGGAATCCCTGACCAGCTCCGGCGAAGGCAGGAATCGCACCGGAACTGCCGACGTCTCTACGGCGATCGGTACGCCATCTGCCGTCCGCACGCGTTTCATTCGAACGACGTTGGCGTTCCCGGCAATGCCGAGCGCCATCATCTCCGCCGGCGACGGCCGGCTTATGTGTTTGGAAAGCCAGAGACATCCCGGCACGAGACCACGCGCGCGGATATCCTCCGAAAAACTCGTCAGGGTCGAGAGCGACTTTTCGACCCTCGACCCGACCTCGGTCTTGAAGCCGTGGCGGCGGTTGAGCAATCCTTCCTCTTCGAGCAGCGCCAGGGCCTTGCGTACGGTCACGCGCGAGAGCGCCAGAGTCTCGGCAATGACGCGCTCGCCGGGCAGGATAGCGCCCGCCTTCAGCGCATTGGAGCGGATCGCCTCTTCGATTGCCGTCTTGAGCCGCTTGTAGAGCGGCAGCGAGGAAGCTGAAGCGCTCAACTCCCTTCCGATCCGTTCCATCAACACATCGGCATCCATTCCCGCCACCTCGCAACCGGCTCACTTCAAAATTTTTCCGCGGCGCACGTTCTGGACCTATACTGGTATTAACATGCGGGCGCAACTCATGTCTCTGCCAGGTTCCTGGAGTGGGTAAAGTTACCTGCCCATTTGACAGATATCCTACAAGTGGATATGTAGTCACTCATAAATGAGGACTGGCCAGGCATGACCCTGAAATCGATGAAACCTCTGACGCGCGCACCTCTGCTGCATGTTTCCGTGCAGGAAAGCCTGCGGTCCTACATCAACGACAACGGGCTGAAGCCCGGAACGCCTCTGCCACCGGAGGGAGAGCTCGCAAGCCAGCTGGGCGTCAGCCGCAATTCGCTCCGCGAAGGCATCAAGGCGCTGGAATCTCTGGGCGTTCTCGAGACACGGCGCGGCGTCGGCATCTTCGTGAAGGCATTTTCCTTCGAGCCTCTGCTTGACAATCTCGCCTATGGCCTCGGCGGCGCGCTCCGCCAGATCGAGGAAGTCATCGAGATCCGCCGGGCGCTCGAAGTCGGCATGATCGCCAAGACGTTGGAAGTGATCGGCGATGAGGATATCGCCGAACTTCGCGAAACCGTGAAGCGCATGCGTGTCCATGCCGAGCGCGGCGAGGCCTTTGCCGAGGACGACCAGCTGTTTCACCGCCTGCTTTTTCGCTGCCAGGGCAACGAGACGCTCGCACGGCTGATCGATGTCTTCTGGCTCGCCTTTTACAAGGCGTCCGATTTCGTCAACCTCGACAATGTCGACCCGATGGCCACTTGGCGGGATCACGCCGCCATCGTCGATGCGATCGAGGCAAAGGATCTGGAGGAGGCGCGCAGGCGCCTGGATCGTCACTACGAGGGCATCTCTCGGGTGATCGCGCATAACAAGACGGCTTCGAATATGGGAGGAACAAATGAAGAGACTGTCTAGACTATCGGCAATAGCATTCGCGGCCCTGATGACGACGGCCGCCGTGCCCGCCTTCACCGCGCCGGTACAAGCCGCCACCCTTTCCGGCGGCTTCGATGTCGGCCCCGGCGGTTTCCAGGGCAACTTCAATCCGCTGGCAGCCACCGCAGGCTTCACCTGGCTCAGCGTCTATTACGAGCCACTGATCACCTATGACGAGAAGCTCCAGAAGGTCGTCGGCGTGCTCGCCCAGTCCTATGAGGTCAGTCCCGACCAGCTGACCTATACCTTCAAGCTCGTCGACGCCAAATGGCATGACGGCAAGCCCTTCACCGCCAAGGACGCCAAGTTCACCATGGGTCTTGCAACGAACGCCAAGACGGGCTCCGTGCTCGCTGCCCGGCTGAAGGCGGTCTCATCCGTCGAGGCGCCGGATGACCACACGCTGGTCATCAAGCTGAGCGCCCCGACCGCCAGCATTCTCGATACGCTTACCAAGGTGATGATGCTGCCCGAGCATGCGCTTGGTTCCATCCCCGCCGACCAGCTCCCAAAGAATACATGGTGGTCGACCACCCCGATCGGCACCGGACCGTTCAAGTTCACCAAATACGTGTCCGATCAGTATGTCGAGCTCGCAGCCAATACGGATTATCGCGGCGGCAAGCCGGCGCTCGAACGCGTCATCAACCGGTATTTCGCCGATCCCGCGGCAGCGATCGCAGCCCTCAGGGCGGGTGAAATCCAGTTCACCTATGTCGACGCCAACGATGTTCCGACCTTCAAGGACGACAAAGCCTTCAAGGTCATCGAGGGCAATTCCTTCGTCGTCAATTATCTCGGCTTCAACCACGAATCGCCGATCTGGAAGGACGTTCGCGTCCGCAAGGCGGTGATGTACGCGATCAACCGCGACGCCATCATCAAGAGCCTCTATGGCGGTGCTGCCAAGCCAGCGAACTGCGCCTATATCGCCGATCAGTTGGTGCCGAAGGACATCGACAGCTATGCTTACGATCCGGAAAAGGCCAAGAAACTGCTTGAGGAAGCCGGGTGGGAGCAGATCAACGGCAATAAGCCGATCACTGTCCTGACCTATTACACGACCCCTCTGGCGACCAATGTGCTTGCGGCCGTCCAGGCCATGCTCGCTCAGGTCGGAATAAATATCGTCCCGCGCGCCGTCGACACGCCGACCTATAACAGCATCGTGCTCAATCCGAAGCCTGACGTCGCGCAGTTCCAGATGGTCTATGCCGGACTGCAGAACGGGCCGGACGCCGGCAGCATCAATGTCGGTTTGAACGAGAAGCAGATCCCGCCGGCCGGCCCGAATGTCGTTCGCGCCCGCATGCCCGACCTGAACGCCGCCCTTGATTCCGCCCTTGGCGAAACCGACAGCGCCAAGCGTAACGCCCGTTACCAGGATGTCTGCAAGGTGATGAATTCGAACCTGCCGTGGGCGACCCTCTGGGTGGCAAACCGCTATGGTGTTGTCTCATCCAAGGTTCAGAACTTCGTCTGGACGCCGGCGCCGGGCGGCGGACCCTACAAGGCCGATCCGCAGAAATGGTCGGTCGCCGAGTAATCAGCCTGGTTTGAAGCAGAGCGGGGATGGCGCGAGCCATCCCCCGACGAGACGGAAACGAAATGCTCCGATACAGTCTTCGACGCCTGGCGATCGGCGTGGGAATGCTGCTGGCCTTGAGCCTGCTCATCTTCCTGCTGCTGCGTCTGACCCCCGGCGATCCGATCGATGCTTATATCGACCCGAACATTCCGATGTCGCCGGCGGAACTGGCCGATCTGCGCAGCCGGCTCGGGCTCGATCAGCCCCTGCCTGTGCAATATTTGGCCTGGCTGCAGCAGGCGGTGACAGGCAATCTCGGCTATTCGATCAAGCGGCTCGATCAGCCGGTGCTCGGCCTGGTATTATCTCGGATCGGTCCTACCGTGCTGCTCATGGGCACCGCGATCGTCATCGCCATCGTCGTCGGCATCGTCACCGGCGTCATCAGCGCGGTGCGCCGCAATTCCGCGACCGATCTGTCGTTTTCGGTCTTTGCCCTTGCCGGCATTTCCAGCCCGGCCTTTCTCAGTGCCCTGATCGGGCTCTATCTCTTTTCGGTCCGCCTCAACTGGGCGCCTTCCGGTGGCATGCTCACGCCGGGCGAGCCGTTTTCGATCGGGGATCTGCTCAGCCACCTTATTCTGCCGGCCGCACTTCTTGCGACCGCCCAGGCCGCCCTGATCATGCGCTACATGCGGTCATCGCTGTTGGAGGTCCTCAATCAGGACTATGTGCGCACCGCTCGCGCCAAGGGCGTCAAGGAATTCTGGGTGATCGCCAAGCACGCGCTCCGCAACGCGCTTCTCCCGGTCGTCACCCTCATCGGCTCGACCATCGGTCTTGCCATCGGCGGCGCGATCTTCATCGAGAGCGTCTTCAACTGGCCCGGCATGGGACTGCTGTTGGTCGACTCCGTCGAAACCCGTGACTATCCCGTCATCATGGGTGCAACTCTGGTCATCGGCGCCTGCGTAATCGTCGTCAATCTTTTGACCGATATCACCTACGCGGTGATCGATCCGCGCATCAAGGTAGGTTGAGATGCTCGCCCGCTCCCCCTCCGCAAGCCCCGGCCCGATGGCGCGTGCCCTGCAGCGCTTCACGCTCAACCACGCGGCGATCTTCGGGCTTTGCGTCGTCATTCCGATGCTTCTGCTGATCCTCAGCTATCCGCTGTGGTGGACCTTCAAGCCGAACGACATCGATCTGCTCGCCATGAACAGCGGCCCGACGGCAACGCATTGGTTCGGAACCGACGGCGTCGGCCGCGACGTTTTCGCCCGTGTCCTGGAAGGCGGCCGAATTTCGCTTGTGGTTGCGGTCGCATCCACCGCGATCTCGGCGATCATCGGCTTTCTTGTCGGTGCCCTTTCCGCATTGGCAGGACGCTGGGCCGATGCCGTCACGATGCGCTTCGTCGATCTCGTCATGACCTTGCCGCCGGTGATCTTCCTGCTCGTGCTTGCCTCGATCGCGGGTACCGGCATCTGGCCGACGGTGTTCGTCATCGCCCTGCTCTCCTGGCCCCTGCTGGCGCGAATGATCCGTTCCCGTCTCCTCGAATTGCGCGAGCGCGATTTCGTGCTCGCAGCGCGCGGCATGGGCGCGGGGCTCCCGCATCTTCTCTTTCGCCACGGCCTGCCGAACTCGATCGATATCCTGGTCGTCTATGCCACCGTGCAAATCGCAAACGCCATCATCCTGGAGGCCGGCCTCTCCTTCCTTGGCCTCGGCATCGCGCCGCCTGCCGCAAGCTGGGGCAACATGCTGAATGCCGCGCGCTCCACGGCCGTTCTCGAGCAGTATCCATGGCAATGGCTGTTTCCCGGCGGTGCGCTGATCCTTGCCGTCCTTGCAATCAACTTCATTGGCGATGGTCTGAGGGACGCCTTTGATCCTCGCGCCGAACTCAACTGAGAACCTGAAAGAAAGCGAAAATGACCAAATTCCGTGGTGTAGTTCCCCCTGTCGTGACACCGCTCAATCCGGATTTCACCGTTGATTACCCGTCCTATACGCGTGTGCTCGAACATCTGATCGGCGCCGGCTGCCACGGCGTCTTCGTCCTCGGCTCGACGAGCGAAGTGGTCTTTTATGATGAAAAGACACGCCGCGAGATTCTCGAGCACACCGTCAAGGTGGTCAACGGACGCGTGCCCGTCATCGCCGGCGTCCTCGATCCGACCACGGATCGCGTGATCAGCCATTCGAAGGTGGCAAAGGCCGCCGGTGCTGACGCGGTCGTCGTCACCGCCCCGTTCTATACCGTCACCAGCCAGCCGGAGATCATCGATCACTTCCGCTACATCAGGGATGCAGTCGACATCCCGCTGGTTGCCTACGACATTCCCGTCTGCGTCCATGTCAAGCTGGCCCGCTCGACGGTGACCACGCTCGCAAAGGAAGGCGCGATTGTCGGCCTCAAGGATTCGAGCGGCGACGACGGCAATTTCCGCTATGCCCTGCTCGACCTTGCTGAGCACAAGGACGTCTTCCTGATGACCGGCTCGGAAATCGTCGTCGACAACGCCCTGATGATGGGCGCGCACGGCGTGGTGCCCGGCCTCGCCAACGTCGATCCGCACGGCTACATCAGGCTTTGGGACGCAGCCCAGCGCGGTGACTGGGTCGCCGCCCGCAAGGAGCAGGAGCGCCTCTGCAGTCTCTTCGAGATCGTCTGGGTCGCACAGGCCCGTGTCAGCGGCGGCGCTTCCGGCGTTGGCGGCTTCAAGACGGCCATGCGCCGCCTCGGCATCATCGACACCAACATCATGCCGAGACCCCGGGCCGCCCTCAACGAGGCCGAGGCGGCGAGGATCGACGAGATCCTGCGCTCGACAGGCCTGCTCGGCTGAGATCGATATGGAAAAACGCGCCGAACCCATTCTGGAGATTGAGGGGCTGCGAACGGTCTTCCGCACCAGAGGCGGCGAGATCACAGCGGTCAACGGGATCGACCTCACGGTATCGCCCGGCGAGACCTTGGCGCTCGTCGGCGAATCCGGCTCTGGAAAATCCGTGACCAGCCTGTCTGTCATGCGACTTCTGACCCGAAAAGTCGGCGCAATAGCAGCAGGCAGCATTCGCTTCAGGGGCAAGGACGGCACGACGCGCGATCTGGTCACCCTCGATGAGGACGAGATGCGGAAGATCCGCGGCGATGACATCGGCATGGTCTTCCAGGAACCGATGTCCAGCCTCAATCCCGTCTTCACGATCGGCGACCAGATCGCGGAGCCCATCCGCATCCATCGCAATGCCGATCGGAGAAGTGCGATGAAAGCAGCCGTCGCACTTCTCGAAAGCGTCGGCATTCCCGATGCCAAGCGCCGGGCCGGTCAATATCCGCATGAGCTGTCGGGAGGCATGCGCCAGCGCGCAACCATCGCCATGGCGCTCGCCTGCGACCCGACGCTGCTGATTGCCGACGAGCCGACGACCGCGCTCGACGTGACGATCCAGGCGCAAATCCTGCAGCTGCTGCTGAAACTGCAGCGCGAGCGTGGGATGGGCATGCTCTTCGTCACGCACAATCTCGGCGTCGTTGCCGAGATCGCCCATCGTGTCGCGGTCATGTATGCGGGACGCATCGTCGAGGACGGCCCCGTCGGCGAGGTTTTTCGCAATCCCCGCCATCCCTACACGATTGGGCTTCTCGCCTCCATGCCGCGACTCGGCGAAGCCACGCGCATGAAGCAGGCGGGGCAGAAGCTGGCCGCCATTCCGGGCGTCGTACCGAGCCTCGCCAAGATGCCCGCCGGCTGCGCCTTTTCACCGCGCTGCAAGTTTGCGATCGATGCCTGTCGCGCCGCCGTGCCGCCGCTTGCGGCCGTCACGCCGGCCCACGGTAGCCGTTGCATTCGCTGGCAGGAGATCTAGATGACCGACGCTCCCTTGCTTTCCGTCCGTGACCTGACCAAGCACTATATCTCACGCGGCACTCGGCTGAACATTCTTCAGGGTATCTCCTTCGACATCGGCAAGGGCGAGGTCATCGGTCTCGTCGGAGAATCCGGCAGCGGCAAGACCACGATCGGCCGCTGCGTGCTGCGGCTGGTTGAGCCGTCTTCGGGCAGCGTTCGTTTCGACGGTATGGAACTGACTGAGCTCTCGTCCTCCGCGCTCAGGCGGGCGCGTCCGCGCATGCAATATATTTTCCAGGATCCCTTCGCGAGCCTCTCGCCGCGCATGACCATCGGCGAGATCCTGACCGAGGGTCTGAAGATCCAGGGCATCGGGACCGGCAAAGAGAGACTTGACCGGGCGCGTTCGGCTCTCGAGAAGGTCGATCTGCCAGCCGACGCCGTCAACCGCTATGCGCATGAATTTTCCGGAGGCCAGCGCCAGCGCATTGGCATTGCCCGCGCCTTGACCCTTGCACCTGATTTCATCGTCGCCGACGAGCCGGTCTCCGCGCTCGATGTCTCCATTCAGGCCCAGGTGATCAACCTGCTGCGCGATCTGCAGCAGGACCTGAACCTCACCATGCTGTTCATCTCCCATGATCTTGCCGTCGTCGAATATATCTGCGACCGCGTCATCGTCCTCTACCTCGGGCGCATCATGGAGATGGCGCCAAGCGCCGACCTCTATGCCCGGCCACAACATCCCTATACGCGTGCGCTCCTGTCAGCGATCCCGTCGCCCGACCCCGACGCGACGCGCGATGCCCAGCTACTGAAGGGAGACATACCAGGCCCTGCCAATCCGCCGAGCGGCTGCGTCTTCCGCACTCGCTGTCCGAAGGCGCTCGAAGCCTGCGCCAGGACCATTCCGGAACTCAGGGAAATCGCGCCAGGGCATTTCAAGGCGTGTATCCGCGATGATCTGAACTGAAACCTGAAGAAGGGAGAAGAGAGTGGGCACGCACATACCGGAGCGCTCGCGTCAATCCATAGGCGGCAATTGGGCAAGTCTCCTCCTGCCGATCGCCGCCGACGACGGCATCGAATTCGATAAGCTCGGCGAAGAGATCGACATTCTGATCGAAGCCGGCGTCGACGGCATCTATTCGAATGGCACGGCAGGCGAATTTCACAATCAGACCGAGGCGGAATTCGACAGGATCCAGGCCATGCTCGCCGACAGATGCCGAAAATCCGGCATGCCCTTCGTGATCGGCGCCTGCCAGCCGGACCCGATGATCATGCTCGAGCGCGTCCGCCGCGCCGCCCTGCTCGCTCCGCTGGCGATCCAGGTCATCCTGCCGGATTGGTGGCCCGTCACTGACCAGGAGGCGATCGACTTTCTAAGGCGGGTGGCCGAGACCGCCAATGGTATCCCCCTGATTCTTTATAATCCGCCGCATGCCAAGCGCGTTCTTGCGCCACGAGAACTGGCAGGCATCTGCGCGGCCTGCCCTGAGGTCATCGGCGTCAAGCTGGCGGACGGCGACAAGGACTGGTATGCGCAGGCGCGCGCACAATTGTTGCCGCTTTCGCTTTTCGTGCCCGGCCATCACCTCGCGACGGGCATGAAGCAAGGAGTTGCCGCCGGCGCATTTTCCAATGTCGCCTGCCTCAGCCCGCGCGGGGCACAGCGCTGGACAGACCTCATGAAGCAGGACATTGAAGCCGCACTGGAAACGGAACGCCGGATCTGCCGCTTCATGGACGAACACATCGTGCCGTTCCGGCAGAAGTTCGGCTATTCCAACGCTGCCTTGGATAAATTGCTCAGTGCCGTCGGCGCTTGGGGACCGGTCGGCACTCGCCTGCGCTGGCCCTATCGCTGGATTGCCGAAGAGGAGGCGGTGCGCCTGCGAGCGATAGCGCGGCGCGACTTGAGTCACATCCTGATCTGAAAATTCTGCCTGACCGGGCTCGACATCATCCGCGATACCAGCCAAGAGTGCCGAACATTTGGTACGGTAGATCAGGCAGGCAAGTGAAGAGAGACATTGCGATCATCGGCGGCGGCCCCGCGGGGCTCACGGCGGCTGAGGTGCTTTCCTTCTCCGACCATCGCGTGACGATCTATGAGGCCATGCCGACGGCCGGCCGGAAGTTTCTGCTTGCTGGAAAATCCGGCCTCAATATCACCCATGCGGAGGATTACGCGCGTTTTGCGGATCGCTTCGGCGCCGCGTCCGGCCGATTGGGCGCGGCGCTGGACGTTTTCAGGCCTGATGATGTGAGGGCGTGGGCTGCGGGGCTTGGCACCGAAACCTTCGTCGGCTCCTCCGGTCGTGTCTTTCCAAAGGTGATGAAGGCCTCTCCGCTCCTGCGCGCCTGGCTTCGCAGGCTGGAGACGCAAGGCGTCAAGCTTCTGACGCGCCATCGCTGGGCGGGCTTCGCCGAGAATGGATGCGTTTTCGAGTCTCCGGAGGGTCTGAAAACCATCAACTGTGATGCCACCCTGCTTGCGCTTGGCGGCGCCAGCTACCCGCGGCTGGGATCTGATGCGGCCTGGATCTCGCGGCTCGGCGCCCGAGGGGTGGAGGTCAACGATTTTCGACCCGCCAATTGCGGCTTTGATGTCGGCTGGAGCGACCAGTTCCGCGAGCGTTTCGCCGGCGAGCCGATCAAGGCGGTTACAGCCACATCGGATGCAGGCACATTTCCCGGCGAATTTGTGATAACCCAAAACGGCATCGAAGGCAGCCTTGTCTACGCCCATGCCTCAAGCCTGCGCGACCAGCTTGAATCGGCGCATAGCGCCACTCTCGTGCTCGACCTGATGCCGGGACGAACCTTGGAACGGCTGGCACGGGATCTGGGCCGACAGGATGCCAAGGCAAGCCTTTCCAACCGCCTCCGCAAGGGCGCAGGGATAGAGGGCGTCAAGGCTGCTCTGTTGCGGGAGCTCATGGGCGAAACCGACCGAACCGATCCCGAGGCTCTCGCCAGGCTCATCAAGGCCTTGCCGATCCCGGTTCTCAGGACCCGCCCCATCGCGGAAGCCATTTCCTCAGCCGGCGGTGTCCAATGGAGCAGTGTCGATGATGCCTATATGCTCAAGGCGCTGCCGGGCGTCTTCGTTGCCGGGGAGATGCTCGATTGGGAAGCTCCGACCGGCGGCTATCTGCTGACCGCATGCTTTGCGACCGGACGAGCGGCCGCCAAAGGAATCGAGGCATGGTTGCGGACGGTCAACGGCGCTTGACCTGTTCGCCGGGTCCATCCGCCTCGAAAGGCGGCTCCCAGCCAAAGACGCTTCTGCCGCCGAATTCGGCCGACTGGCGGAACTCGCCTGCGACGATTTCCTTCAGATCCGGCCCGGTCACATAGCGCTCGAGCTGGCGGGATTGGTCGTCCAGCCGTTTCAGCGCCTGCAGCTCTTCCTCTCGCCCGAGCCTCGCCTTCTGCACCGCCGATTTCATGACATTGATGGTCTCGTCATAGACGTTGAGCGGCACGGGAAACGGATGGCGATCCTTGCCTCCATGAGCAAGCGAAAAGCGGGCGGGATCGGAAAAGCGGCAGGGCGCGCCATGCAGGACTTCGGCGACCATGGCAAGCGCCTTGACCGTTCGCGCCCCGACGCCGGGGACGAGAAGGAGTTCCTCGAAATCCCTCGGGCCGCGATCGGCGGCTGCGGCAAGATTGGCATGCAACCGCTTCATGTTGACATCGCTTTCCCGCACGTCGTGATGCGCGGGCATGATCAGATGCGGCAACATCGGCTGGAGATTGTCCGAGGGAGCCACGCGGTCGGCTTCCAGCGCCGATACCTCTCGAACGATGCGATCCGGGCCGAATGAGCTCAGAAGATTGAGCTGACCTATCCGTGAAGGAGCCGCCCGCCGATCGGCCAGATTGATGATCTCCCCTTGCGTCCTGCCTTCGATCGCCGCGTGCGGGGAATCGACGAAACTCTTCAATCCTTCCGAAAGCCAGTGATAGCGTCTGGCCTGCCGGCGCTCCCCGTTCATGCCCTGCTGCACCACCACCCAATGGCCGTCATCCGTCACGATGAAACCGTGAAGATAGAGATCGAAACCGTCCTGAACCGCGGCGCTGTCGACCTTGGCGACAAGCCGGCTGGTCGTCGCAAGTGCGGCGCCGTCGAATCCCTTGCGTTCTCCGAGCATCACCAATTCGTCTGGCGTCTTGCGCGAATGATTGCCGCGACCACCGCAGACGTGAATGCCGAGCTCGCCCGAAAGCGGCGTCAAGCCTCGCTTCAGCGCGCCGATGACGCTCGTGGTGATGCCGGACGAATGCCAATCCATGCCCATGACGGCGCCGAAGGACTGGAACCAGAACGGGTGGGCCAGCCGTCTCAAAAGCTCGTCTCGGCCATAGTGATAGACGATCGCCTCGGTGATGACAGCTCCAAGCCGTGTCATGCGCTCGCCAAGCCATCTCGGGACACGCCCGCCGTGAAGGGGAAGATCGGCGCTCCCTGCTCTTTGTCCCATTTCGTTCCCGCTGCTCACTCTATTGATCGCGAAGATCTGTGATACATCCCAATAAAGGATAGATCATGGAAATGTCCGTGCGGGCAAGGATGTGGTCGTCAGGAGCCAACCCATCTGCTTTCCGTCTGCGCAACAGGCGCGCTTCTTTCCAGGCAGCGTAGGCTTGCATGCCGCGGCGGAAGCCATTCATTGTTGTAACGTCTTGAAACAACAATGGCTTTTGATCCATCAGAGTTAATAATTGCTTAACGACTTCTCTTGCTTATTCCTGACCTATGTCATGGAATCCATTGATTCGACAGACACTCGCGACATGTCGCCTGGGTGGCTCGATGCCGAGCGGGACAGCTGCGTTTATCGATAAGCGCCGCTTGAAGTCGGTATCGCTGACGGTAGCGCTCGCAATGCTTTCAGCCTGTACGACGAATGGAGAGGTCCGCTCGCCCCAATCGACGCAGACCGTTCCCAGCGAGAATGCCCTGGCCTTCCCGCCGCCGGGCGGTCCTTCAATCGTCAGCGTCATCGAGCGGCGGTACGACAACGGTGTCGAACAGGACATCTCACTTTTCACCTCCGCCGCTACGCCTGGGCAGAATGCTCTGCGGATAAAGTTCCTCGGCGCCAGCGGTTCGCAACCGAACGGGGTCGGAGCGGCATCCTTCGTCACCATTAAGGACAGTACGATCAATCGCGAGATTCGCCGTGAATTGCCCAGGGTCGTCATGGCGCGTTCACCGCTTTTTCTTCAGAACAATTACGGCCCCTTCGGCTACGCCTCGGGCAGAAGCCGCCTCGGCGATACCTGCATTTACGCATGGCAGCAGATCCGTTCGAGCCAGAATGCGCAGACGGCGGTACGCAATTTCGGCATGATCCAGGTTCGGCTGAGGCTGTGCGACGCCGTGGCAACCGAGCGGCAACTGCTCGCCGTCATGTACGGCTATACGATCACCGGTTCGTTCAACGGCGAGATATGGAATCCCTATGGCTCGGTCGCAGGAGCCGATCCTGGGCTTGGCCGCACCGGAAACCCTATCTATCCTTATGAAGCCGATCCGACCCACCGGCCACCACCGATCGGCTACGAGCCGGCACGGATCATCGTCCGGCCCGCATCCGCCCCGCCTGTTCCGACCCGCCGAACCGCGCCGGTGCCGAGAACGTTACCTTCACCAACCGGCCCGATTGTTCCACCGCCACCAGACCAGAATGGCGGGACGAGCGGGATTGTCGTTCCTTCGCCGCAATAACCGGAAAGGGTGATGCGGGCTTCGGCCCGTAAGTGGTGAAATGTGCAATACCGGGCTGCGAGTACAGTCGGTGTGCCCTGGCTTGAGGAGCAAGCATGCAGAAGGTCCGCAGCACTGTAATCTGGGCACTGGTTTCCCTATGCGTTTTAGCCCTCGTTACCTTGCCGGTAAATCTGCAGACCCAACTCATTGCCAGCATCACGGTGGTGACCATCATGGCGGTCATCAAGATTCTCCATGGCGAAGGAATGTGGCGTCAGATCGCCTTGGCGTTCGGAACGGCGATCGTGCTGCGCTATGTCTACTGGCGCACGATGAACACACTGCCGCCGCTCAATCAGCCCGAAAACTTCATTCCCGGCTTCCTGCTCTATCTCGGAGAAATGTACAGCGTGATGATGCTGGCATTGAGCCTCTTCGTCGTCGCGCGCCCGCTTCCGCCGCGCCCCTCTCGCGCGGCGACGCCCGGCAAATTTCCCTATGTCGACGTCTTCATCCCATCCTATAACGAGGATCCGGAACTTCTGGCCAACACGCTAGCGGCGGCCAGAGCTATGGATTATCCCGCCGAGAAGCTGCAGGTCTGGCTGCTTGATGACGGCGGCACGCTCCAGAAGAGAAATTCGAGCAGACTGCTTGAAGCGCAGGCGGCCAATGCGCGCCATCGAGAACTGAAGCAGCTCTGCGAAGAACTCGGCGTCCATTATCTGACGCGCGAGAAAAACGAGCACGCCAAGGCCGGAAATCTCAACAACGGCATGTGGCAGTCGAAAAGCGAGCTGATCGCTGTCTTCGATGCGGACCATGCGCCGGCGCGCGATTTTCTCCTCGAAACCGTCGGCTATTTCGATGACGATCCAAAGCTTTTCCTCGTCCAGACACCGCATTTCTTCATCAATCCGGATCCGCTCGAACGCAACCTGCGAACCTTCGACAGGATGCCGAGCGAGAATGAGATGTTCTACGGCATTATCCAGCGTGGCCTCGACAAGTGGAACGCCGCTTTCTTCTGCGGCTCGGCGGCCGTCCTGCGCCGAAAGGCGCTCGAGGATAACGGCGGCTTCAGCGGTATCAGCATCACCGAGGACTGTGAAACGGCGCTCGCCCTGCATGGACGCGGCTGGACCAGCATCTATGTCGACAGGCCGTTGATTGCCGGGCTTCAGCCTGCGACATTTGCAAGCTTCATCGGCCAGCGCAGCCGCTGGGCGCAAGGCATGGTGCAGATCATGCGTTTTCGCTTCCCGCTTTTCAAACGCGGCCTCTCCTTTCCTCAGCGGCTTTGCTACATGTCGTCGACACTGTTCTGGCTCTTCCCTTTCCCGAGAACGATCTTCCTTTTCGCGCCGCTTTTCTATCTGTTCTTCGATCTCGAGATCTTCACCGCGTCCGGGGGCGAATTCCTGGCCTATACGCTCGCCTACATGCTCGTGAACCTGATGATGCAGAACTATCTCTATGGATCGTTCCGCTGGCCATGGATTTCGGAACTCTACGAATATGTTCAGACCGTCCATCTCCTGCCGGCGGTCATCTCGGTTATACTCAAGCCGCGAAAGCCGACATTCAAGGTGACGGCGAAGGATGAGTCGGTTTCGATCAGTCGCCTGTCGGAAATCAGCCGGCCGTTTTTCGTGATTTTTGGCGTGCTGCTCGTCGCGCTGGCGATCAGCGTCTACAAAATCTACACCGAACCCTATAAGGCAGACATTACACTGGTCGTCGGCGGCTGGAATCTCCTCAATATCGTTCTCGCCGGATGCGCGCTGGGCGTGGTTTCGGAGCGCGGCGAGCGGTCGTCATCTCGACGTGTCAGGGTCGACCGCCGTTGCGAATTCGGCATCGACGGCACGTTCTACCCGGCATCCATCGAGGATGTGTCCGTGCATGGCGCGCGTGTAAACGTGTTCAGCAGGGATCTGGCCGAGCTCGCCGTCGGCAGTACCGGAGAAATCCGCATCCAGCCCTATGGCAGCGCGAATGAGGAAACGTTGCCGGTTACCATTCGCAATCTCCAGGCATCGGGCGACATCACCGCACTCGGCTGTCAATACGTGCCGAAGAGTGCGCTCGACCATCGACTGATCGCCGACCTCATATTCGCCAATTCGGAACAGTGGACGCAATTCCAATTGTCCAGGCGCCGCAATCCCGGTCTCATTCGCGGGACAATCTGGTTTCTCGGACTTTCGCTCTATCAGACGAGCCGCGGGCTCGTTTACCTCTTCCGTGGTCTGCGGACCGAGAAGGAAATGCGGGAAGCCGCAAGATCGGAGGCGCGATGAGAGCGCTGCTCGCGGCCTGCCTGATCCTCATCAGCGTTGTCGCAAGCGCGCGGTCGCAAACGGCACCCTTCGATATGTCGCCTGAGCGGCCGGCGGGCGCGGTACCAGCCGCTCCTCGCCTCACCTTTCCGCCTGCACAAACTCCGCCCGCTCAACCGCCTTCAGCACCTCCCGCACCCGCACCGCCCGCCGTTGCGCGGCCTGTGTCGCCGACGCCCAAGGCCGCGAACTTGCGGCGCTACATCGTGCCCTTCTCGCAGCTCGGGCTTCATGGTGAATCCGACGAACGCACCTGGTCGGTCTATCTGACACCTGAACAGGCTGCCGCCCCGGCAAAATTCAACTTCGCCTATCAGAACGCGGTCGTGGTCGCGCCGGAGATCTCGAAGCTTTCGGTGCACGTCAACGACAGGGTCATCGGTGAAAAGCAGATAAGCTCGCCCAATGGGCCTTCGTCAGTCAGCTTCGATATCCCGCCGGGATTGCTCCAGCCAGGGTCGAACCTCGTCACCTTCGAAGCCAGTCAATACCATCGGACGGATTGCAGCATCGAATCCACCTACGAACTCTGGTCGGAGATCGATCCTAAACAGACTTATCTGAGCTTTGCCGGCGCGGACGCGGCAAAGCTCTCAAGCACGGACGCGGTGCGCGCGATCGGCGTCAACGAGACTGGCCGAACGGAATTCGACTTCGTCGTGCCGGCACTCGAACAGCCCGGAACGACGAAGCCGCTGATGCGGCTTGCCCAAGGACTTGCGATCCTTGGCGGCATGCCCAATCAGTCCTTTGCCTTTAGCACCAGCCCGCCACCGCAACCGGCGCCCGGCAGGCTGACCGTCATGGTCGGCACCGCGTCCGAGCTGCAATCGATTTTTCCGGCATTGCCGGCGGCGGTTCAAACCGGGCCGCTTGCCACCTTCGTCACCGACGGCAAGACCGGTGCACCGATTTTGCTCATCAGCGGTCCGTCATGGCAGATGGTCGAAGCCGCGATCGACAGCATCGTCTCGCCGGCCGACAGATCTCTCGCCGTTCGCCGCGACGTCATCGTAACGCAGAAATGGCGAGTTCCGGATGCGCCCCTACTATTTTCCGACAAGCGGCTGACTTTCTCGCAACTTGGGGTGAGAACCACCGAATTTTCCGGCCGTCGCTTTCGCAGGGAATTCAATATCGCCGTTCCCGCTGACTTCTATGCGAACGCCTACGGCGAAGCCACCATACTGCTCGATGCGGCCTATGCCGATGCCGTCCTGCCGGGCAGCCACATCGATGTCTATGTCAATGGCAACATTGCCACGACCGTACCGATAACTTCGTCGGGTGGTGGCATCTTCCGTCATCTGCCGATCCGCCTGACGATGCGGCACTTTCGACCGGGCATCAATTCGATCGTCATCGAGGCCGGCCTTTTGACGCGGGAGGATCAGCTGTGCGTGCCCGGCTCGACACGCTCCGCCACGCCCCGTTTTGCAATTTTTGATACCTCCGAATTCCACATGCCGGATTTCGCCCGCATCGGACAACGTCCCAATCTTGCCGCAACCACCGGCACTGGATACCCTTATTCACGCTCCACGGAGCCGATTCCGCTCTATATCGACAGGGTCGATGCCGATACGCTTTCGGCGACAGCGACCCTTCTCGGCCAGCTTGCGATCATGGCCGGCCACCCGCTGCCGATCGATATTGTCGCCTCGCCGGCTGCCATCGGCGATCGGAACGCCATTTTCATCGGGTCAATATCGCAGATGCCGCCGACCGCGCTGTCGCAGCTCAACATCGCCGCCGCGAGCCAGGCCTCCTGGAGGGCACCTGAGCAAGGACAGTTGAGCAACCCCGATACAAGCGCGGCATTCGAAGAATGGCGCTCCAAGGTGAGAGGTGGCAGTTGGCGGGGTCAGATTTCCGCCTTCCAAGACTGGATGCGGCGCAACTTCGACATCTCGCTGAGCAGCTTGCAGTTCGTGCCGAGCATCGAGGAAACGTTCACGCCATCGAATGCCGACACATTGATGATCGCCCAGGGAACGAGCCCCGACGGCGGCGGTACCTGGACGATCGTGACCGCACCGATGGCAAAGGATCTGCGGCAGGGAATAAACACTCTGACGGAACAAGAGAATTGGCCGCAAATCGTCGGCCACATCACCACCTACGCCGCCGCCACGGGGAAGGTCGAGATCGTTCCCGTCACGCGATTTGATTTCGATCCTACGGTCGCGCCCTCCTTTTCCAACTATCGCCTGATCGTTGCGAACTGGTTGTCCACCAATGTGCTTTCCTACGCTCTGCTGCTGGTGATCCTTGCGGTGCTGCTTGGTCTTGCAACTTCGGGCATGCTCTCCAATCTCGGAAGACGGCGATGAAATCACCGAGCTTCCACGGCCTGCTTGCCGGCCTCCTGATCACGCTTGCCGCATGCGGCGGAGCAAAGGCACAGCCGTCGACGATCGATGCGGAATCCTGGTCCGCCTACAAGGCGAAATTTCTCGATGCCAGCGGCCGCATCGTCGATGACGGAAACGGCAATGTCAGCCATAGCGAAGGACAGGGATACGGCCTCCTGCTCGCCTATCTTGCCGGCAGCCCATCCGATTTCGAACAGATCTGGTATTTCACACGAACCGAACTGCTGCTCAGAGATGACGGTCTTGCGGTATGGCGCTGGGATCCTGCCGCCACGCCGCACGTCACCGACACCAACAACGCCTCTGACGGAGATATTCTGATCGCCTATGCGCTTGCGCGCGCCGGCGCGGCCTGGAACCGAAGCGATTATGTCGAGGTTGCGCCGAAGATCGCGCAGGCCCTGCTTTCCGAAACTATCGTCGAGCGAAACGGTTTGACGCTGCTATTGCCGGGTGTTTCCGGCTTTTCGGCGGAAGATCGCAGTGATGGTCCGATCATCAATCCCTCTTATTGGATATTCGAGGCCTTTCCGCTGCTCGCGACGCTGGCACCCTCCGAGAAATGGGGCAAGCTCACCGAGGATGGAACCGGCCTGCTCAGGAGGATGAAGTTCGGGCCACGACAACTGCCGTCGGATTGGGTGAGTATGGAGACAATGCCAAGGCCGGCTGAGGGCTTTCCGGCGGACTTCGGCTATAATGCTCTGCGTATCCCGCTTTATCTTCTTCGCGGTGAAATTGAAGACAAGGATCTGCTGAGACGATTACAGCAGGGCATGACAGGAGCGGAGGGCACACTTTCCACGATCGACGTTGAATCCGGCGCCCCGAAAGAGATGCTCGCCGATCCCGGTTATGAAATTATTAACCATGCTGTGGCCTGTGTAGTGGACGGTACGAGGCTTCCGGCCTCGGCGAAGCGTTTTGAGCCGACCCTTTACTACCCGTCTACGCTTCATCTGCTCGGTCTGTCCTACGTCGCGGAGAAACATCCGGAGTGCCTATGAAGTCGTCCCTCATCACATTGTCCGTGGCGGCCGTGACGGCTTCCATCGTGATCGGTGTGAGGGAGGGCGACGCCATAACCGGCAAGCTGGAAAATTTCCTGGGCCGTCCGTTGCATCCTCCGCAGCTCATGCTGAAGGGAACGATCGGATCTCCCGATTTCCGGCTCCTGGAAAAGCGGGATCGCGTTATCAAGGTTGCGGAGATGGTAGGCGAGAAGGAACCGCTTGTGGCACAGGCAACGCCTGCCCCGTCTCCTGGGCCTCCGGCCGCGCCGCCGCAGCAGCCAGCCGTGGACGAAAGTGCGCTTCGTTATTTTGCAAGCCGTGGCGATACGGCGCGGCTTCAGGCTGAGATTTCCCGTCTGAGAGCGCTCTATCCCAACTGGACGCCGCCGGCCGATCCGCTTGCCGTACAACCGAGCGGCGACAGGCAGCTGGAGGCCATGTGGCAGCTTTATGCCGATGCGCGCTTCGCCGAGTTGCGTAAGGCGATCGCCGACCGGCAAGCCGCCGAACCGGGCTGGCAGCCGCCGGCCGATCTGCTGGATCGGCTTGATGTGGCCGAAGCCCGCGCGCGGCTGATCAACGCGTCCGATCTCAAACAATACCAGACCGTCGTCGATATCGGCGCCGCCACACCGAGTATTTTGACCTGCAGCGAAGTAGACGTGCTCTGGCGCGTGGCGGAAGCACTCGCCAATACGCAAAGGCCGCAACGCGCCCGCGACGCCTACCTCTACATCCTCAAGAATTGCGAAAACCCGGCCGAACGGATCGCGACCATCCAGAAGGCATCCGTACTTCTGCCATACCCCGCCATGCAGGAGCTCCTCTCGCAGGAGCGGCCGAGACCGGATGGCGGCCGGGAATTCGAGAGTATCCGTGACGATCTCGCACGTCGCTTCGTGGCCGAGGCAAACGAGGATCCGAAGCTGACGATCGCTCCCGATTATCTGATCCGGCTCGAGCATCTGGTCGAGACTCAGGGGCTCGCATCCGACGCCCTGCTGCTCGGTTGGTACAATCTGCGCCGAAACAATGCCACGGAAGCGGAAAAATGGTTCCGCATGGCCCGCGCCAAGGAGGATTCCGCCTCCGCCTCGCAAGGGTTGGCTCTGGTCCTGATCGATCGCAAGGCGCCGCAGGAAGCCGAGGACGTCATGTACAAATGGCGCGACTCGTCCAAGGACGCCACCGCGACCTATCTCGCAGCAACCGCCAATCTTCTTGCCCTCGAGCCGCCCGTGGCGCTGCAACCCGACATCCTGCAGAGAATTGCAGCCGAGGTGATAAAACAGCGTGATCCGGAAACGGCTCAGCAATTCGGATGGTACGCCCGCGCCCTCAACCAACCGCAGACCGCTGCCCGATGGTTTGAAACCGCCTTGCGGTGGAAACCGGATGACGAACCCTCCGCCTATGGCCTGGCCATCACCCGGGATCAGCTCAACGACCGCAGGGGCGTTGCGGAAATCCAACGCCTTTGGCAAGGCAGGTCGCCGCGGATCGCCAATCTTCGTGAGGTCACGCCCCCCGAGGCTGGGCCGCAGGCGCCCTTGCCGCCATCAGGGCCTGTTGTACAGCAGCAGGCTCCTGCTGCTCCACCGCAAGCCGTGGTCCGGTACCGGCGGCCGGCCGAAACGGTCTCGATCCGTCGCGGGCCGCGGCAACCTCGCGGCTGCTCGACGACAATCGATCCCCGGAGACTCTCTCCAGGCGACGCGCTTTCACGCGGCTGGTGTCTCATGGATATCAACCGTCCCATGGAAGCAGCCGCCGCCTTCGAGGTCGCCCTTGGCAGCTCACGCGGATCCGCGCGAGAGGACGCCGCCTATGGCCAGAGCCTCGCCTATCTGCGCGTCGGCCTCACAAGCAAGGCCGCCGTCGCGGCGGCGAAGGCGCCGCTCAGTCGGCAGCGAGCATCAGAACTCCAGACGGCCATTCTAACCGATCGCGCGACGGCTGCCTTCGACGCCGGTCGCTACAGGGAAGCGTTGATGTTCCTCGATCAGCGTGCCCAATTTCAGCGCGAACGGATCGATCTGATGGTCCTGCGCGGTTATGCCTATATGAACCTGAAGATGTATGGCGATGCCAATCGCGTCTTCGAAGCGGCAGCGGCAACCGGCAACCCTGACGCCATGCGCGGATTGGCGGATGTCCGCAACGCGCGGTTCGGCGGTTTGAAATAAACTTAAGTATCGGGCTGCTCGGTGATCCGACTGCCGGCCGTGACGAGATGCTTGCGCATCGCGCGCTCGGCCGCCTCCGGATCCCTTGCCTCTATCGCTTGGACGATCTCGCTATGTTGCTTGAGCAGCTTGGCATTCAGCTCCGGCGAGAAAACCTTGTCGCGGGCGCTGATCCAACGCTGCTCGGCCCGCACGGAGTTAATGAGATCGAACACGCCCCAGAAGAGGGAATTGCGAACGCTTTCTGCAATCTTTGCATGGAACGCACTGTCCCAGCGCTCATACTGACGCGCCGTCATCGCTTCGCCCGCCCGGCGGATGAATTGCTTCATCTGGTCAATGTCGAGCAGTGTCGCGCGGACTGCCGCAAGTCGCGCCAGCACCGGCTCTATTTCCTGTCTGACTTCGATAATGTCCTGCGGACTGGTTTTGCTCGTCAACGAAGGGATGTTTGTCGACTTCGACTCGATGACTTTGACGAAGGTGCCGAGCCCCTGCCGGCGAAACAGCATTCCTTCGATTTCGAGAGCCCTCAGCGTTTCGCGGATCGCCCGGCGTCCGACACCGAAGGTTTTCATAAGCTCGCGCTCCGGCAGAAGTTGTCCATCCTTGATGAACTCCCCTTCTCCCGTCTCGATGACCGTGCGCAGCCTGTCGAGCAGAACCTGTTTGTCTTCCAACGCCATCTCGGTTTCCTGAGCTTGACTGCGGCTTGCGTTTTCAATCGAAACGTCGGCCGCCTCGTCAATCCTACAGGTGGTAGCGGGATTTTCGCCGGAAAACAACCAGTCGGCGATTTTGGAACCACTGCGAACCATTGCGGCATTAATCGCAGAGTTGCACACCCTATTGTTCACATTCATGAACGATGCAAATCCGCCGAAATTCTCCTTGACTCGCTTCGGGAAATTACATCTGATATATCAGGCGTCGCGATGAAAGCCTCAAATTTTACGAACCAATAATCCAATGGTTCGGCGTGACCTGCCTGCAGTGAGTACCGGCGTGAAGACCCTTCAACGAGAGGCGGATACAATGGCTCCATTTACAACACGGCCCGAACTCAGCGGCACTTTCGGCGCAGTCAGCTCCACCCATTGGCTCGGTACTGCCGTCGGCATGTCGGTCCTCGAAAGGGGCGGAAACGCCTTCGATGCCGCAGCAGCCTGCGGCTTCACCCTGCAGATCGTCGAACCCCATCTGAACGGCCCGGGCGGCGAAGTGCCGATCATCCTCAAGAACGCGAAGGAGGATGAGCCTGTCGTGATCTGCGGCCAGGGCGTGGCGCCTGCACTGGCGACATCAGCGGCCTTCCGCAATCTCGGGCTCGACATGATCCCCGGAACCGGTCTCCTGCCGGCTGTCGTGCCCGGCGCCTTCGACGCCTGGATGCTGCTTCTTCGGGATTATGGCACGCTCTCGGTCGAGGAGGTCCTGAGCTATGCGATCGGCTACGCCGAAACCGGCTTTCCCCTGCTGCCGCGCGCGGTTGCCTCGATCATCCCGGTGACGGAACTCTTCCTCAGTCAATGGCCGACCTCCGCTGAAGTCTGGCTTCCAGCCAATGCGGTGCCGAAGCCCGGCGCCCTGATGTCGACGCCTGCCATAGCCGCCACCTATCGTCGTATCGTTGACGAAGCCAAGGCTGCCGGCGGCGACCGTGTCGCCCAGATCGAGACCGCTCGCCGCGCCTTCTATCAGGGCTTCGTCGCCGAGGCGATCGAGCGCTTCTACAGCACCGCGGAACTTTTCGACACCACGGGCCGATGCAATCGCGGCCTGCTGCGCGGCGACGACCTCGCTCGCTGGTCGGCCACCAAGGAGAAGACGCTTTCCAGAAATTTCCGCGGTTTGACCGTCCACAAGACGGGTCCGTGGGGCCAGGGCCCGGTCTTTCTTCAGCAACTGGCGCTCCTGTCCCAGTTCGATCTCGATGCGCTCGATCCGCTGAGTGCCGATTTCGTCCATACCATCGTCGAGTGTGCCAAGCTTGCCTTTGCCGATCGTGAAGCCTTCTACGGCGATCCGCGGGTTTCCGACATCCCGCTCGATATCCTTCTTTCCGATGACTATGCGCAGGAAAGGGCAAAGCTCATTGGCTCCCAGGCGTCCTTGGAGCTCGTTGCCAGCCATCTGCCGGGTGCTGCCGAACGGCTTGCGACGATCGCCGCACGCGCCGGCAGCGAAGTGCCGCACGGCCCCGGCGGCGGCGAGGTCACCTATGCCGCCGTACCGGAGATCGAGGGCGACACGGTCCATCTCGATGTCGTCGATCGCTTCGGCAACATGGTATCGGCGACACCCAGCGGCGGCTGGCTGCAAAGCTCTCCTGTCGTTCCGGGTCTCGGCTTCCCGATCTCCACTCGCGGACAGATGTTCTGGCTGGACGACGGCCTTCCTTCGACCCTGAGGCCCGGGACGCGGCCGCGTACCACCCTGACGCCGACGCTCGTCACCCGGAATGGAGATCCTTATCTCGCCATCGGCACGCCGGGCGGCGACCAGCAGGATCAATGGCCACTGACGGTCTTCCTGCGCCACGTCATCCACCGCCAGGGTCTTCAGCGCTCTATCGATGCGCCGATGTTTCATAGCAAGCACTGGCCGGGCTCCTTCTATCCACGCGAATACGAACTCGGGCGCCTCCTCGTCGAGGATCGCTTTGGCGCTGACGTCATCGCTGAGCTGCGCGAGCGCGGCCATCTGGTTTCGGTGCAGGAAAGCTGGTCGCTCGGCCGTGTCTGCGCCGTCCGGCGCAGCAATGGCCAGATCTATGCCGCCGCAACGCCCCGGCACATGCAGAGTTATGCAATCGCGCGATAAACCGCGTCGTCGTACGCCGCGGACAAGCTTTGACTGAAGAAGAGGGAACAGAGGCATGAAACCATACTATATTGCATTGATAGCAGGCATCGCTCTGACGGGCTTTGCCGCCCAGCCGGTGGCCGCACAGGAAAAAAGCGTCCTGAATATCACCTTGCAGGACGATCCCGATACGCTCGATCCCGCCACCAACTGGAGTTTCGTCGGACGGCACGTTCTGCAGTCGCTCTGCGACAAGCTCGTCGATATCGATGAGCAGGGTCAGATCGTCCCGATGCTGGCCGAGAGCTGGGAGTGGTCCGGCGACAGCAAGACACTCACCTTGAAGATCCGCCACGGCGCAAAATTCCACGACGGCGAGCCGGTCAACGCCGAGGCGGTCAAATACAATCTCCAGCGCTACCTGACGCTCGACATCTCCAGGCGCAAGTCCGAGATCAGCAGCATCGCCTCCATCGAGGTGCCTGACGAATATACCGTCAAGATCAACCTGAAAGAGGCGTCAGTACCGCTTCTGGCGGCCTTCACCGACCGCGCCGGAATGATCGTCAGCCCGAAGGCTGGCAAGGAGCTCGGCGCGAATTTTACCAACAGTCCCGTCTGCTCGGGACCCTACAAGTTTTCGCAGCGCGTCGTTCAGGACCGCATCGTCCTGGATAAATTCAAGGACTACTGGAATGCCGACAAGTATCACTTCGACGAACTCGTCTATCGCGGCATGCCGGATAGCAATGTTCGGCTTCTCAATCTGAGATCGGGTCAGACGGACCTGATCGAACGGCTGGCAGCGACCGACGTCGCCTCGGTCAAGGAGAATGCCGATCTCAAGACCGCCGAGGTGGTCGGCCTTGGCTACTACGGCATCACGATCAATATCGGCGGCCCCGGCGCGAACAAGGATTTCGCAACCAAGCAGGCCATTCGCGAAGCCTTCAGCCTTGCCATCGATCGCGACGCGATCAATCAGGTCGTCTTCGAAGGCCAGTTCGCGCCCGGCAACCAGCCCTTCCCGCCATCGAGCCAGTATTATGACAAGAAATACCCGGTCCCGGCCCGGGATATCGACGCCGCCCGCGCCAAGATGAAGGAAGCAGGCGTGACAAGCGCGACGGTGGAACTTCTCGTTCCGACCGACGCCGAACGCCAGCAGGTGGCGCAGGTCATCCAGTCGATGGTCGGCGAGATCGGCATCAATGTATCCATCCGCGCAACCGAACTGACGAGCCTTCTCGATATCGCGCGGCAGGGCAATTTCCAGTCGCATCTGGTCGGATGGAGCGGACGTGTCGATCCGGATCTCAACATCACCCCGATGCTGAGCTGCGGGGCTGCGGGCAATGACGCGCACTATTGCAACAAGGATCTCGACAAGGTGCTGGCGGAAGCGCGCGCGGTCGGCGACCCGGAGGCGCGCAAGGCCAAATATGCCCAGGCCGTCTCGGTCCTCCTCAAGGATCTGCCGATCGTCTACCTCTACCATTCGAAATGGATCTACGCTTTCAACGCCAATCTGGATGGTTTCAAGACCTATCCCGACGGCATCATCCGGCTGACCGGCGTCACCCGGAATAAATAACGCTCTGATGCATTCATCGATGCGCTACGCTGCGGCCTTTCACGACGTGGGAGGCCGCAAGACCATGTGCATCGCGGTCAGCAATGTCCTTGCCACGCCAGCGAGTTTAAGCTCCGGCGAACGACGCCGGTCGACTAATCGTAAAGTTTAATCCGCCCAGCTTCTCCGCATGATTGATTTCAGGTCGTGCTTTATCTAAAAGCCTTTGAATTCGTGTGTTGGAGGACACTTTTATGCGATCAATTTTGCTGGGCTTTGCCGCCGCCCTGGCACTTTCGCTGCCCGCGAAGGCCGAAGACGTCACCGTCGCCGTAACGGCGATCGTCGAGCATCCCGCTCTCGATGCGGCGCGCAACGGCGTTCGCGACGCTCTTGCCGCAGCCGGCTACAAGGAAGGTGAGAACCTTAAGTTCGTTTACCAGTCGGCGCAGGGCAACCCGGCGACAGCCGCGCAGATCGCCCGTCAGTTCGTGGGTGACGAGCCTGACGTCATCGTGCCGATCTCCACCCCCTCGGCTCAGGCCGTCGTGTCCTCCACCCGTGACATTCCGGTCGTCTTTACCGCTGTCTCCGACCCGCTTGGCGCTCAGCTCGTCAAAGATATGGACAAGCCAGGCGGCAACGTGACCGGGCTTTCCGACATGTCGCCGGTTGGCGAGCACGTCGCGCTGATCAAGGAGATCCTGCCGAACGTCAAGTCCATCGGCTATCTCTACAATCCCGGCGAAGCAAATTCGGTTTCGCTGCTTGGCGTTCTGAAGACGGAAGCTGAGAAGGCCGGCGTCAAGATCGTCGAATCGGCCGCCACCAAGTCGGCCGAGGTACAGGGTGCCGCCCGCTCGCTCGTCGGCCGCGCCGATGCGATTTATATCCCGACGGACAACACGATCATTTCGGCGCTCGAAGGCGCGGTTGCCGTCGCAGAAGAAGGCAAGCTGCCGCTCTTCACCGCCGATACGGATTCGGTTTCGCGCGGTGCGATCGCCGCTCTCGGCTTCAACTACTACGACGTCGGCAAGCAGACGGGTGATATCGTCGTCCGCGTGCTGAAGGGTGAAAAACCGGGCGATATTCCAGTGAAGATCGCAGCCGGCAGCGACCTGGTGGTCAACAAGGCGGCGGCCGCCAAGATGGGCGTGACACTGCCCGAAAGCGTGCTCAGCCGGGCAAACAAGGTCATTGAATAAACGAACGGCCCTGCCGCTCGGGTAATCTCGTCAGCCGCTCCCGTTTTCCGACGGGGCGGCTGATGATATTAGAGCGCCGCGCGTCCCATAAGGCGCGCAGAGAACCTCTAATCATTTTGAATCGGCGTATAAGGCTTTCCTGAAAATCGATTCCGATTTTCGGGGTTATGCGCTAGAAACCGGTGTTTCGCCGATAGGCGGAACCAAAAGAAAGAAGGGGCGGAAGCCTTGAGTCAGATCGCATTCTGGGGGGCTGTGGAACTTGGACTGGTCTATGCCTTCGTCGCAGTCGGTGTATATCTCGCATTCCGGGTTCTGGATTTTCCCGACCTGACGGTTGACGGATCATTTCCCTTGGGCGCGGCAGTCACCGCGGTCCTGATCATTGCCGGTGTCAATGCTTGGCTGGCCGCGGCGGTCGCCATGGTCGCCGGGGCAGCGGCGGGGATGGTGACTGCGCTCCTCAACGTGCGCTTCCGCATTCTGAACCTGCTTGCATCGATCCTGACCATGATCGGGCTTTTCTCGGTCAATCTTCGCGTCATGGGCAAGCCGAATGTCGCTCTCATCAACGCCGATACGATGATCAGCCCATTCTTCGGCCTCGGCCTCAGGGATTATTACGTTCGGCCGCTCTTCGTCGGCGTCCTCGTCGTCGTCGCCGTGCTCCTGGTATGGCGCTTCCTCGAAAGCGATGCGGGACTTGCCATGCGCGCAACCGGCGCCAATCCGCGCATGGCACGCGCACAGGGCGTCGATACCAGCCGCCAGATCTATCTCGGCATGGCAATCTCCAATGCACTTGTGGCGTTCGGTGGCGCTCTGTTCGCCCAGACGAACGGCTTTGCCGATGTGACCTCCGGTGTCGGCACGATTGTCGTGGGGCTGGCCGCCGTCATCGTCGGCGAGACACTACTCGGACGCCGAGGTCTTCTTATCGCACTCATTGGATGCGTGCTCGGTTCCATCATCTATCGCATTGCCATCCAGGTGGCCCTTTCGAGCGACGTGCTCGGCCTGCAGGCTTCCGACCTCAATTTCGTGACGGCCGTCCTTGTGACCGTGGCGCTCATCCTTCCCCGTCTTCGTCGCGGAGGTGCCACATCGTGATCAGTGTCAAGAACATCAAGGTCATCTTCGGGCGCGGAACGCCGCTGGAAAAGCAGGCCCTGAACGGCGTGAGCCTCACGATCGAAGAGGGCTCGTTCGTCACCGTCATCGGCTCCAACGGGGCAGGCAAATCGACGCTGCTCGGCGTTCTCGCCGGCGACGTGCTGCCAACCGAAGGACAGGTGTTGATCGGCAGGACCGATGTCACGCGCAAGCCGACGGCAGCCCGTGCGGGCCTTGTCGCGCGTGTGTTCCAGGATCCGCTTGCCGGAAGCTGCGGCGCTCTCTCGATCGAGGAAAATCTGGCGCTGGCGGCACGGCGCGGCGAAAAGCGGGGACTGGTCTCCGCCCTTGGCCCAAGCCGCCGCGAACATTTCCGCGAGCGCATCGCCGAGCTCAATCTTGGCCTTGAGAACCGCATGCGGGACCGGATGGATCTGCTGTCCGGCGGTCAGCGGCAAGCGGTCTCGCTGGTGATGGCGACGCTCGCCGGGTCGGAAGTGCTTCTGCTCGACGAGCACACCGCCGCGCTTGATCCAGGCATGGCCGAATTCATCATGAGCCTGACCGAAAAGATCGTCTCCGAACGCAAGCTGACGACGATGATGGTCACGCATTCGATGCGTCAGGCGCTCGATCACGGGCACCGCACGGTCATGCTCCACGGCGGCGAGATCGTCCTCGATGTCAGCGGTGACAGCCGCAAGAATCTCAAGGTCGAGGACCTGATCGCGATGTTTCGCAGGATGCGGGGGCAGACGCTCGATGACGATGCGCTGCTGATCGGCTAAAGCAATTCCAGGAAGGCTCCAGCACAACTGCCAGCGTGATTTCGCGCTATGCTACTCCCAAGCGCAAGCGTCGAGAACAGGCGTCGCTTTGCACGCCTGCGCTTCCTACGCTGCGGAGACTTTCTGATTGAAAGCAAAATTCAGAGCCAAGTGTTGAGCATCATAGCAGATTCGGATTTCGCATCGTCACACATTGTAAAAGACATCAAGAAACAGTGATTTCATCAAGTCATCCGGGCGGGAACAAGAAAATAGACTGAGCAGTTAGCCAGTGTAAGCAAAAACATGAGCTGAAGGAGGCACAAAATGCACAAGGCTCTACTTGCGGCGAGCGCTATTGCGCTTTCATCTCTGGCGACAAATGCTTTGGCTGACGGAGCAGTAACCGGCGCAGCCGGGGGTGCTGTGACCGGCGCGGTGGTCGGCGGCCCGGTCGGAGCGGCCGTCGGCGGAGTAGCCGGCGCCATAGCCGGAGCAGCGATTGACCCGCCCCCGCGCGAAGTTGTCACCTATGTACAGGAGCAGCCCGCTCCGCCTGCAACCGCTGTCGTCGAGGAAAAGGTCGTTGTGGGTAAACCGATCCCGTCCACCGTCCAGATCATCCCGGTCCCGGATAATCCACGCTACGGCTACACTGTCATCAACAATCAGCGCGTCATCGTCGAGCCACAGACGCACAAGGTCGTGCAGATCCTGGAATAGGCGACCAACCGCTCGGACATCGGAACCCGCCTTGGCGGGTTTCTTTATGACATTCAGATGAAAGCTCCGGTTGGATCTGAAAATTGCGGAACAATGACGGCTGTGCTCTGTTTCGAATAGGTCACCCATTCAATTTCAACGACTCGAGGACAGAGACGATGATGATGAAATTGATCGCAGTTTCGCTGCTGACAGCAGGCATGGCGAGCGGCGCTTGGGCACAATCCAATACGCCGCAGGCCCACGATCCCGGACTTGACCTGGATAGCGAGCAGACGGTCAAGAGCCCGAGTGGCCGCCAGGGCGAACCGCTCGATACCACCACAACCGGCAGCATCAGGAGTGGCGCGATGAGCACGGCGCCGATGAACCGGAAGTCCGATTGCCAGAACCAGCGCACGACCAATACAGAGACCCGTGACGGCTCCCACGTCACGCAGGGTCAGAACTGCTACTAGAGATGTACGCGCGGTTCTGCGGATCAGAGATCGCCAGCCTCGATCCGCGAGGTTTCTAGCGCATAAGCGAGCTCGTCGGCGCCTGTGACGACGAGCGCCGCACCTGCTTTCGCAAGGATATCGCATCGGCCCTCACGAGGATCGGCTGGATCGACGAAGCCGATTGCCCGCATACCGGCGGCAACTGCGCCGATAATGCCGTGCGGACTGTCGTCGACGACCAGGCACCGGGACGGCTCGAGCGAAAAATGACGGGCGCAATGTAGGAAAAGATCGGGTGCGGGCTTTGGACGCGTGACCATTTCGGCGCTGAAAATATGTGGCGCGAAGGCTTTCCAAAGATCGAAAAGGCCGAGGCTTTTTTGAAGTCTCTCGATCGAGCTATTGGATGCCACACATTTCCTCTGCGGCAGCGACCATATCAACGGCTCCATTCCGGGCATGGGACGAAGCGAATGGGCAAATGCCTGATAGATTTCGCTATGCCATTCGGAAAAGACCCGATCGGCGTCATCAAGACCGAACTTGCTGGCGCACATCTTGCGGATCTCCTTCTCCGAATAGCCGGTGAAGAGGTGATGTGCGTCGGACGCGCTTACCGGTATGCCCGCACGCTGCAATGCTTCGGCAAGGGTCCTACTGGCGACGGGCTCGCTGTCGATCAGCACGCCGTCGCAATCGAAAATCAGAAGATCAATGGTCATGGGATGGGATATTCCAGTCTGTTGTGGCCGGCACGGGTGATTACAGCCGATTGACGCCGGGAAGGCCGTCGACGACAGCGAAGCTTTGAAAGATGGACGAACGGGAATCCTGCGTCTTCCTGTCGGCAACGGCGACGAAGTCGACCTGCGCTGCCCGTTCCGAAAGGTTCATCATGGCGTAGCCGTGATTTCCGGAGGCGAATTTCAGATGCGGGTTTTCGGCCAGCGCCGTCGCAAGGCTAGCTTCCGGAGGGCCGTCCGAAGTCATCGAACCGCCAACGAATTCGGTGGCCATCGGTTTGGCTGCGTGATCGGAGAAATTACGTTTTACGTCAGCCGCAAAGAAGGCATGAAGATCGCCGCCGATGATCAGGGGATTGGCAAGGTCAGACGCCTCGATCGCATCAAGGAGCCGGCGGCGCGCCTCCCGGTATCCGTCCCAGCCATCTAGATTATACTCGACGTCCGCACCAGGCTTTACGTCACGCTCGGAAAGCAATGTCTGCTGGGCAAGGACCGACCACTTGGCGGGCACGCCTTTGAGAGTCGTTATGAGCCATTCTTCCTGCTCCCCGCCGAGGATTGTCCGCTCCGGGCGATCGTCGTCCGCCTTTCCTGTCAGTTCCGGAGAGCGGTATTGGCGTGCATCCAAAAGCGTGATGCCGAGGAGATCGCCGAATCGATAGTGGTCATAGATGCGATGGCTGTCGAACGCCGCCCCGATCTTCGGCGGCACCGGCATATGCTCGAACCATGCCTGATAGGCTGCCCGCCGGCGACGTCGGAACTCCGCGGGATCGGGCACGTCCGGGGCAGTATCGCCGGAATAATTGTTCGTCACTTCGTGATCGTCCCAGACCATGAGCCACGGAAATGACGCGTGGGCCTTCTGCAGGTCCGGATCGGATTTATAGAGCGCGTAACGGTTGCGATATTCGAACAGGAGCGAGGGAACGCCGGCATTGTGCTTGCGCACATGGTCCGTGCCCCAGCTCCTCTCGTAGATGTAGTCGCCGAGGTGGACGACCAGATCGAGGTCGCGGCCGGACATGTCACGATAGGCGGCGTAATAGCCATGTTCGTATTGCTGACAGGACGCGAAAGCAAAGCGGAATTGTCGCACGGACTTCTGAGGCGCTGTTCGCGTGCGCCCGATGGGGCTTTCCGCGTTGCCGCAGCGAAACCGATAGAAGTACCAGCGCTCCGGTTCGAGACCTTCGACTTCGACATGGACCGAATGCCCGAAATCTCCGGTCGCACGGAAAAGCCCCGATCGGACCGGCTGACGGAAACTCTCGTCCGAGGCGACGATCCATTCCACATCGAGCGGCGGATGCTCCGCGGTTGCAAGTGGCGCGAACGGATCGGCCGGCGGCGCGGCGTCTTCAAAGGTCAGGCGGGTCCAAATGACGACGCTGTTCGGTCGCGGACAGCCCGAGGCGACGCCGAGCGTAAATGGATCCGTCCGGAATTCGGCCGCCCGCGCCGCGCCGAATGGCCGCCATATGGCTGCCGCTGCGAGCCCGCCGCCGAGGAAAAGACGGCGCTCAATCGGCATGCATCAGCCTTGCCTGGGCCTTGACCGCAAGGTCCGGCCGATCCGTTGTGATCTGGCGCAACGGCTTGGAGAGCCAGAAGGAAAGATCAGCCATCTCATTCGGAACCCAGACGCCGAGACGGTCGGCAGGCACGAAAGCGGTGATAAGGTCCCACTGCTCCTGCAGCAGCGACTTCTCGACCGCAACGACATCGGCGACGGCAAGTATCTTTTCCAAGCGGTCGCGCAGGCCATGATCTCCGATCGACTTTTCGTGCAACGACGCGAGGCGGCGGATATGCGGCGCGACCTCGCGAACGGTTATCAGCACATCGAGCGAGAAGCTGGTGAGAAAGCATTGCGGCGCAAGCCCGAAGGCATCGATCATTGCAGCCGCGCGCTGCTCCAGTCCCTCACAAGGGACGCCGTTGACGCCGGCCTTCAATTCCACATGAAGTTCGAGATCGGTGTCACGATAGACGGCAAGGACCTCCTCAAGCGTCGGGATCACGTCTCCATTGCCATGCTTGAGGTGCACCTCGCGATGCTCATGCTTCGTCAGCTCTGCCACCAGACCGGAACGCTCCGTGGTGCGATCCAGCGTCGCGTCGTGAATGACGAGCAACTCGCCTTCCTTCGTCAGATGCACATCGAATTCGACCGATTTGACGGGCAGCGTGAGCAGGTTGCGGAAGCCGGAAAGGCTGTTTTCGGGCCAGAGATTGCGTGCGCCGCGATGGCCGACGATGAGTGTCATTGGTTCAAATCCTGTCTTTGTTCTATTTGCCTGAATCCACCAAGCCTTTGGTGAACCAGCGTTGCATCAGGAGGATGACAAGGACCGGCGGGATCATGACGAAGAGCGATGCGCTCATGACGATATGCCAGGCCGGCGGCTGATCCGGGGTGGGGACCAGTTTCTTGAGCCCCAGAATGACGGTCGCCATGTCCTTATCGGTGGTGAAGAGAAGCGGCCAGAGATACTGGTTCCAGTTGGTGATGAAGAGGATTATCGCGAGCGCCGCAATGTTCGATCGCGACAGCGGCAGCAGCATGTCGCGGAAGAATTTGAGCGGACCGGCGCCATCGAGCTTCGCCGCTTCGCAGAGTTCGTCCGGCACGGTCAGGAAGAACTGCCGGAAGAGGAATGTCGCGGTTGCCGAAGCGATCAGCGGCAGGATGAGACCGCTATAGGTGTTGACGAGATTCCATTGCAGGACCGGTTCGATGCGGTAGCCGGTAACGCTTTGGATGGCGCCTGAAATTCCTGTTGCCGAGAGCAGTTCGCGAATCGGTCCGGCGCTATCGGCCACCGCCTCGTAGGTCGGGATGATGCGCACCTCGATCGGCAGCATCAACGAAATGAAGATGAGCCAGAACACCGTCATGCGGAACGGAAAGCGGAAATAGGTGACGGCAAATGCAGCCGTCAGCGAAATGGCGATCTTGCCGAGGACGATGCCGAGCGTCACGATGATGGAATTCAGATAGAGCCGACTGAAATGCCCTGCTTCCCAGGCGGCCTTAATGTTTTCGAGCAAATGATCACTCGGTAGCCAGGGAAACGGCGTCTGCTGCAGTTCCTCCATCGTCAGCGAACCGGCGACGATGGCAAAATAGAGCGGCACGCAGACGAAGGCCGCTCCCAGGACGAGCACCACATGCGAGAAGATGGAAATTCCAAGCCGGCGTTCGATCATGATTACACCTGGTAATTCACCTTCCGCTCGACGGCGCGGAATTGCAGGATGGTGAAGACGATGGCGACCGCCATCAGGATGACGGACTGGGCAGCCGAGGAGCCGAGATCCATCTGCACGAAGCCGTCGAGATAGACCTTGTAGACGAGCGTGCTGGTCGAACCGGCAGGTCCGCCGCCGGTGACCGTGTCGATGATCGCGAAGATCTCGAAGAGCCCATAGACAATGTTCATGATGATGAGGAAAAACACCGTCGGCGTGATCAGCGGCAGCGAAACCGTCAGGAAGCGCCGGATCGGGCCGGCGCCATCGAGCGCGGCTGCCTCCTCGAGCGATTTAGGAACGGCAAGCAGCGCTGCCGATAGGAAGATGTAATCGTAACAGACATGCTTCCAGACCGTCGCAATCAGCAGCAGTGCCTGCGCGTCACCCGGCCTGAGATTGGGATCCCATGCGATGCCGTATCCGTGCAGGAATTGCGCGACGGGGCCGACGGAAGGATTAAAGAGAAAAGCCCAAATGGAACCCGAAACGACGGGCGCGACCGCATAGGGCAGCAGGATGATGACCTTGTAGATGCCCCGCCCGCGAATAACGTTGGTAGTGGCGAAGGCCAGCAGAAGCGCAAGCAGCAGCGTCACCAGCGCCTGGACCATCGTAAACCATAGCGTCAGGATGACGCTCTCGCGGTATTCCGGGGTCGCGAAGAGCTGGGTGAAATTGGCGAGGCCGACGAAAATCGACGTCTGGCCGAAAGGATCCACCTGCACGAAGGCAAGCGACAGCGCCTTCCAGGACGGAATGAAGAAAAAGAAGCCGAGGATCAGCAATTGCGGCGCGACCAGCGTCAGAGGCAAGCCGAGCCGGCGAAAATGCGCCTTTTTCAGGCCATCCTCCGATTCGCGCGGAAGCAGCCGCCTGACCAGCAGGAGCAAAGGCAGCCGGGAGCGCGCGGTCGCGCTCCCGATTTGCGATATGGCCTCACTTGCCGGCATGAAGCTGCTCGTATTGGCGCAGGATCTGGTTGCCGCGGGTGACGGAGGAGTCGAGCGCCTCCTGGACACCCTTCTTGCCGATCCAGACACCCTGGAGTTCCTCGAGCAGGATGGCGGTGGACTGGTTGTGATTGCCGAAGCGGAAGCCTCGGGAATTGTCGTTCGGCTCGCCGCGATTGAGTTGCAGCAGCGCGATCTCGCGGGTCGGATGCTCCTTGAAGTAGCCCTCCGCTTTCATCTCCTCATAGGCCTTGTTGGTGACCGGAACATAGCCTGTCTGCTCGCTCCACCAGACCTGCGTCTCCGGCTTGGCGACGAAGTTGAGGAAGGCGGCTGCCCCGGCTTCTTCCTCCGGAGACTTGTTCTTCAAGACCCAGAGGGCCGCGCCGCCGATCGTGCTGTTCATTGGCGTGACGCCTTCCTCATGGGGAAGGAAATCTGCACTCCATTGGAACTTCGCCGTCGATTCCACGGCCGCATGGGTCGCCGTCGAGGCGATGAAGGTGGCGCAGGTGCCGCCGGTGAACATCTGGGCCGGGTTCAGCCCCTTGCCGGCGACCTGCAGTACGCCGTCGTCGATCCAGCGCTTCATCCGCGTCACCTGGCCGACGACCGAAGTCTTGTTGTAGGTGAATTCGGTGTCGAGGCCATCGAAGCCATTGGCGCGCGTGCCGAAGGGCTGGTTGTTGATCGCCGAATAATTCTCGATCATGCTCCACTGGTAGTCGGCGGCAAGCGCCATCGGGCACTGAGTGATGCCCTTTTCCTTGAGCGCATAGAGCTGCTTCTCGAGGCCCTGCCAAGTGTCGGCGGGCTTGTCGAAACCGGCGGCCTTGAACTGATCGGCATTGTACCAGAAGATCGGCGTCGAGGAGTTGAAGGGCAGCGCTGCCGGCTTGCCGTTCACGATATAGAAGCTTGCGACCGGCTTCACGAAGTCGTTCCAGTCGATCGTGTAGCCTTCGGAGGCCATGAGCTCGCTGACGGGCACGACGGCGCCGGAATTGAGCATCGTCATGAAGCCGCGCTCGGCGGCCTGCAGAATGACGGGATGCTGACCGACGCGATAGGCAGCCACCATCGCCGCCATCGTTTCTTCGTAATTACCCTTGTTGATGCCGACGACCTCGTACTTGTCCTGGGACGCATTGAAGTCGCTGATCAGTTTCTGCACGGTCTCGCCCAGCTTACCGCTGATCGCATACCACCATTCCACCTTTACCCGATCGGCCGCGAAGGCCGAGGTCGATGTCAGCAGAAGCGACGCCCCCATCACCATGCCGGCGGCTGCCTTGAAAATTACCGAAGCCATTTGTTCTTCCTTCAACTTCCGGAGTAAGTGTCCACTCCGGGGATGATTGATTGCCGGCTCCCCGCCTCTCCGCGCGAGCCGTCCGCTGCCGAACCCCATCGGCTGAACCGTTGACTAAGTTACAGATGTTACATCGATGTGACATTTGTGAATCTTGAGGATTTGCTCATGGAGCAGCAGGAATTGATGGTGAAGGCCGCCTGGCTCTATCACGTGGAAGGCATGACCCAGGCCCAGATCGGCGAACAGATGAACCTGACACGCCGTCGGGTGAACGAGATCCTGGCTGCCGCGCTCGAAGCCGGCATCGTGCGGATCAGTTTCAGTTCACCCCTCGCCGCGAATATCGAGCTTGAATCAAGGCTGCGCAGCCGTTTCGGCCTGCAGGATGCCGTTGTGGTCCCGACGCCCGCGGA
This sequence comes from Sinorhizobium sp. CB7, assembly GCF_041357635.1. Classification (NCBI taxonomy): domain Bacteria; kingdom Pseudomonadati; phylum Pseudomonadota; class Alphaproteobacteria; order Hyphomicrobiales; family Rhizobiaceae; genus Sinorhizobium; species Sinorhizobium sp. CB7. The sequence continues at coordinate 33,786 of NZ_JAULLL010000005.1, read as the reverse complement.
TCCCCGGCAGTTGCATTCCGTCCTCGGCCGCGGAGCGGCGACCTATCTGGATCGGCTTGTCCAGGCACGAAAACCGGGTTCGATCGGCGTCGGATGGGGCTCCACCCTACGAGAAACGGTGCACCACATGAGCGCGGCCAACGAGCCGCAGATGGAGGTTCGCTCCATGATGGGCGGCCTGACGCACGGCTCCGAGATCAATACGTTCGAGATCGTGCGCAGCTTCGCGCAGGTGCTGAAGGCGCAATGTCTCTATTTCGCAGCGCCGATCTATGCGGAAAGCCCGCAATCGCGCGAAGCGATCATTTCGCAATCCGTCTTTCAGAAGATCTTCCGTCAGACTTACGGCGTCGATGTCTCCTTTCTCAGCGTCGGCGACGTTTCAAAGCAATCGCTGCAGGTGCGCTATGGCCTGCCGGAAAGCACAAGCGCAGAGGATCTCATCGCCGTCGGCGCGGTGGGCGATCTGCTTGGCCGGTACCTCGATGCCGATGGCGATCCCGTTGATCATCGGCTGAACGAGCAGGTGCTTTCCCCGGAACTCGATGACTACAGGAAAATCCCCTGCCGCATCGTCGCATCGGGGGGCGCCCACAAGCATGCGATCCTGCGTGCCGTCGCAAAGTCGGGCTTGGCGACGATCCTTATGACGGACGAAAACAGCGCCGCCGCCATTCTGGAGGATTAAAAATGAAAAGGATGCGTTCCGTCCATCGGAAGGAGCCGCGCCGGGTCACGTTACCGATTTGCATGGCGCTTGTCAGGCTTGCGCCGGCTGAGGTTGCATCCGGCTCGCGAACTCGCGAACCGCCCAGTCGAGGAACACCCTGACCCGGGGAGAAACCTGACGGCTTCGCGCGTAAAGAAGCGAGACCGGAGCTGGTGGCGGCGGCCAATCGGCAAGCACGGCAACCAGCCTTCCATGTCTCAGATCATCTTCAATGTGAAAGCGCGGTACCTGCGCGAGCCCGAGATCAAGGCGGACACCGGCAAGGAAGCTTTCCGGGCCGGTGACAGACAATGGGCCCGGCAGGATCACGCTTCGCGTCGAAGTCCCTGTCGTAAACTCGAAGGGAACGAGCGCCCCGGTGCTGAGCAAGCGAATACCCACCATGCGGTGATTAACCAAGGAGTCCAGATCCTTCGGGACGCCGAACCGATCCAGATAATCTGGTGTCGCGCACGTCACACGGTCGAGCAAGGCAACCCTGCGCGCCACCATGTCGCTGTCGGCAAGATTGCCATAACGCAGCACGCAGTCGACACCTTCCTGCACGAGGTCGACCCATCGGTCGCTCTCGCTCATGGTGAGCTCGATGTCAGGATACTGCGCGAAGAACGAGGGCAGACCCGGCATCAGGAAATGACGCGCCAGCGTTCCCTGCACGTCTACCCGCAGCATGCCCTTTGGCCTCGCGCCCTTGAACGCGCCGTCGGCATCTTCGACATCATGCAGGATGGCGAGGCAACGCCGGTAATAGACCTCGCCGTCCAGCGTAGGCTTCACCGTCCGTGTCGTCCTCTGCAGAAGACGGACTCCGAGTCTTTCCTCCATCTGTTTGATCACCTGCGTCGCGGTCGACCGGGGTACTTCGGTATCCTGGGCAGCCAGCGTGAAGCTGCGTCGTTCGACGATTCGAACGTACAGTCGCATCGCTTCCAAGCGATCCATTCGCCTCTCCCATTGTTTGTTTTGATAGAACAGTAATGTTGATTATAGTCAGATTATCCCGTCGGAACTAGCTGCCATATTCCTCTCAGTTCGCTGCCAACGGCGAATTGAAAGGAGAACCGACATGAATACCGAAACGAAAGTAGCAATCGTCACCGGCGGCTCCCGAGGCATTGGTGCCGCGATCGCCGAACGCCTGGCAGCCGACGGCTTCACCGTCCTGGTCAACTTCGCCGGCAACATCGACGCTGCTGAAGCTCTTGTCAGCAGGATTGAAGCCGCGGGCGGTCATGCCCTCACCGCCCAGGCCGACATCAGAGATCCGCCGGCTGTCGCCCGCATGTTCGATAGTGCCGAAGCGGCGTTTGGCGGCGTCGACGTGCTGGTCAACAATGCCGGCATCATGAAGCTCGCCACCGTCGCCGAAACCGACGACGAGCTCTTCGACAGCACGGTTGCGATCAACCTCAAGGGTACTTTCAATACGCTGCGCGAGGCTGCACGCCGGCTGCGCGACGGGGGCCGGATCATCAATGTGTCGTCCAGTGTCGTCGGGCTCTATCAGCCCAGCTACGCCGCCTATGCCGCCACGAAGGCGGGCGTCGAGGCAATGACGCATATCCTCACCAAGGAATTGCGCGGTCGCAACATCACCGTCAACGCCGTTGCCCCGGGACCGACCGCAACGGAACTGTTCTTCGACGGCAAGCCGCAGGAGGTCATCGAGCGGCTGACCAAGCTTTCTCCGCTCGAACGGCTGGGCAGGCCCGAAGATATTGCAGGCGCAGTCGCACTTCTTGCCGAACCGGACGGTGGCTGGATCAACGGTCAGACGATCCGCGTCAATGGCGGCGTCATCTGACGCGGCATCAATCCAGCGCAGCGAAGTCAAATCTTATCGCAGAAAGGAGACATCATCATGAGCAAGATCATTCTCGTTACTGGCGCTTCCAGCGGTTTCGGCCGCCTGGCTTCCGAAGCACTCGCCGAAGCAGGCCACAGGGTCTATGCCTCGATGCGCGACACCGCCGGCCGCAACGCACAGCAGGTGGAGCAGATTGCGACCTTCGCAAGAAAGACCGGCGTCGACCTTCGCACCGTCGAACTGGACGTCCAGTCCCAGGAATCAGTGGACGCGGCAGTCGCCAAGGTCCTTGCGGACTCCGGTCGTATCGACGTTGTCGTCCACAATGCCGGTCACATGGCCTTTGGCCCCGCAGAAGCCTTCACGCCTGAACAATACGCCCAGCTTTACGACGTGAACGTACTGAGCGCGCAGCGCGTTAACCGAGCCGTCCTTCCGCATATGCGCGACGAGAAACAGGGATTGCTGGTGTGGGTGTCAAGCAGCAGTACGGCCGGCGGCACGCCACCGTACCTGGCGCCCTATTTTGCAGCCAAGGCAGCCATGGACGCCATGGCCGTGCAATATGCCCGCGAACTGTCGCGCTGGGGCATCGAAACCTCCATTGTCGTCCCTGGCGCCTTTACCAGTGGCACCAACCACTTTGCGCATTCGGGCCAACCCGCCGACAAGGCTCGGGTCGCGGAATATGAAGCAGGGCCCTATGCCGGTTTCGGCGAGCAGGTTCAGGAGGCCTTCGCGGCAATCGTGCCGCCGGATGCGGATGCTTCGACTGTGGCGGACGCCATCGTCAAGGTTGTCGACACTCGCTTTGGCAAGCGGCCGTTCCGGGTGCATGTTGATCCGACACAGGACGGTGCTGACATCGGCTTCACCGTGCTTGACCGCCTGCGTGCGGAGATGCTGCACCGCGTCGGCCTCGCTGACCTCCTCAAGCCAAGGGTTCTGATCTAGATCCATTGGGCAATTCCACGAAAAGTGCGAAGCGGTTTTTCCGTCCGGAACTGCATAGAAACAAAAGGGCTGTAGCGGTTCTACGAAGCTGAACTGCGCTAAGAAACAAAGATGGCAGGGCCGTGTACGAACGGTCCCGCCATCTTCGCGCATGATATGCTAAGCAGCCGCACAGACCAGAATCTTTCGGGCGGTTTGCTTCTTCGGACGGAAGCGCTAGATTTCTCCGGTAGCCGACGAAGGAGCCTGGGAGGAGCGATTTCATGAGGAGAATGTGGCCCGCAGAATTCAATTCCGTTCTCCACGGAGCGGAGGCAGTCACGCTGGAACTATCCGGCACGGCGGAGGGCAAAGATGATGCACACATGCCGATACAGAAAAGGGCGCTCAAGGCTCGCATTCCCATGGAGCAATATGAACGTATCTGGCCATTGGCCGAGATGCGCTTCCGGTTGGATGACCCTGATTTTGCGGGAAAAGCGATCACGCTGATCACGACCAATCCCCATTATCATGCCTGGCATCCGGCGGATGGAGGCAGCGAGGAGAGTGTCTCGGATAGCGGCAGGCACCATAAAACGGATTATGTCGTCGTACACTTCTTGCTGGACGAGGTGAAAGAGACGGCGCCCGTACGCTAATCACTTATCTTCAGAACAGTAGACTCGATATGCATGGACGCCGAACCTCGAACTTCGGGGATCGGCTATTCCGCCAATTTTGTTAAGGCTGTAACGCCATCCGTATCATCGATAATCGTTTTCTCCGGTTTCGAAACGCCCCCGTAGGCAAGCCGGTACAATCTCTGTCCTTGACCACGACGGAGGCGAATTTTCATGACCATATCATCGAATTGGAAATTGAACCCTTGGCTTAAGATGTTTCGGGAAATGCATGCGGGCGGCTCGATCGCCGGCATCGTGAGGAACCCTGGTACGGGAATTCGGACGAAAAGCGAGCACTTCGTTGACGCTTCGCTTCCGACGCTGGTCTCCCACTGCATCTCTCCACTCGATCTGATGAGGACGATCGAATTCGCGGTCCGCTGCGGCCTTCCCCTCGCCGTCTGCCACGATCAACCGGAAGCGGCCGAATCCTTGACCAACGTCAGCATCGATATTCGAAGGGCGCACTACGATCATTTGCTGCAGGAAGCCGAGACCGCACGCGCGATCATAGCCGATCTATCGGCAATGCGCGGTGTTCACGTCGATGTTCCGACACAAATTGCGACCGCCGGCGCAAGCGCCAGCACGCGTGAGGTGACGGCGGCCGCAAGCCGGTTTCGCCTAAGCCCGGCAGGCGGTGGCAAAAATCCGTCAAACCTCGTCGACCTCCTTGCCACGGGTGGATTCACCCCCTTTCTTGGCGACACCTCTCCCGCGCCCGGTTCACTTGTCAGCGCCCAGATCGTACTGCCCGGTTGCCGGATGCTGAATGCATCGGCGTTCGAGAACACCGATATTTTCCGCGCCATACGCAACGGGGAATGCGACTTTGGCGTCGTTACCTCCTACCAGTTTCGTCTGGAGACGACGCATGAGCGACGTGCCGGGCTGATCTTCTTCGCATGGTCGGAGCTCGAACGGGTCGTCAACGGCTATATGAGGGTCACCGCCTCGGCTCCGCCCGAGCTTTCCCTCTCATTGGGCATCCTCGTCGGCGCCAACGGCGAGAGGACGATCATGCTGGCGCCGTCCTGGAGTGGAGATCAGGCGCGCGGTCAGCAGACGCTCCTGCAGCTCCAGGACATAGGTACGCCGCTTCTGGTCGTCAGCGGCGACGGCAGTGCGCTTGCGACAATGGCACTCCACGATACCTATCTTCGCGGCAGACGTTCCTACGATCGAAGCACGTGGAAAGTGCCGGATTTCTCGCCCGAAGCCATCCTGCATCTCGCAGGCGACCAAACGGCATTGCCGCCTTTCTCCACGGTCCTCTTTCATCCAGGTTCTGGCGCGTTCGATCGGCATGCTGGCGAAGCGGCAGAGCAACGGGAGCATCCCGGCGTGGAAATCATCTCTCCGGCAGGAAGCCCTAACAACGAATGGATGAAGCAGTTTCGCCACAGGCTCTCGCGTCTCTCCACTTTCGATCCGGTAAGCCGGCAGGGAGCGGCTGCATTGAGAAGGAAATATGATCCGAACGGCGAATTGTCGCTGCTTCTGAATTAGAGCAATTGCAGGAAAAGTGCGAAGCCGTTTTTCCGTTCAAAATTGCGCAAAAGACAAAAGGTCCGGTAGTGGCTCTTCGCTTCCGCCAAAACTTGAGCCGCATTGGAGCGCCGATCCAAAGAACCATGCAGTGGGCCGCCGGCAGGCTGAAGAATCCTGCCGGACCGACCGCATCCTTGAGATGCCATCACACAGGCAACAGATGTCCCTTGATCCCGGAAAAATAAGACGCCTTGCCGCGATCGCCGGCTCGCAAATGAGCTATATAGACGTCGGGGCGGGCGACACCGTTGTTCTCGCCCACGATTATCTCTGCGATGCGGAGATGTGGCGGGCCCAGATCGATGTACTGTCAAAGCAGTATCGCGTGATCATTCCCGAACTCTGGGGTCACGGGAAAAGCGGCAGAATGCCCTGGGGCACAAAGGATCTGAACGATATCGCTTACCACCATGTCGTTCTACTCGATCATCTCGGTGTCAGGGACTTCGCCTTGATCGGCCTTTCGGCCGGCGGCATGTGGGCGGCAGAACTCGCGCTCATGATTCCACAACAGGTCACCGGCCTTGCGCTGCTGGGCTCATATGTCGGTCCTGAGCAGACCGAAGACCGGGAGCGTTACCTTTCCATCCTTGCTGAATTCAAATCCAGGCGAGCGCCGTCCGATCATGATGCCGATACCATTGTGCACTGGTTCTTCTCTCCTGAAGCCATTCGTCTCAATCCTCTTCTCGTTCAGAATTTCAGGGAGCGCCTGCTGGAGCCGAAGAATAAGCGGATTATCGACACTCTGGTGGCAATGGGCCGCATCATCCTGAACAGAAGAAATGCTTTGCCGGATCTTGCAGATCTAACGGTTCCGGCAATCGTCATGACCGGCCAGCATGATCATTCCCATCCTCCGAAGGAGGGTTGGGCGATGGCGAAGGCGCTGAACTGCATGTTCATCGAATTGCGCGGAGCCGGCCATCTCTCATCGATTGAAGCGCCCGAGGAGGTCACCCGGCATCTGCTCGGTTTTTTGGCCCATATAAAGCGCGACGACTGCAACGATAGCAAAGCGGATAAAGGGCGGCTCTAGCACTACAGCGCCGTGCGTCCTTTCAGACGCACAAAGGTCGCTGTATCGCTTTGAGTTGCTGCATGTTTCCCTAAATCGGATCCGATTGGGGAAACATGCGGCAGCGCGTCCGGCAAGCGCTTGTCACCAACTCCACTTCTACCGAAGTAGATGGCAAATGCCCCGACACGGCAACGCTGTTCAACCCAATAGTTGGTATCTGGCTGTCGTGGTGACCTCGCGTGTAAGCTCGGCCAGCCGATCAGCCGCAAGACGGTTCATTTGCCAATACAATGGAACGTCCAATGGGGTGTCGGGGATCAGCTCGACCAATCGTCCGGATTTCAGATGCTCCCGCGCGAATTGGATCGGATTCATGCCCCATCCCATGCCCGAAAGGCTGGCTTCGATAAAGCTCTGCGGCGAGGGCAGCCAGTGCGTTGGATAGGTAAGGTCGTCTCCGAGCGTCTGACGTATCCACTGGCTTTGAAGCCTGTCCTTCTGGTTGAATGTCAAAGCCGGCGCGTTCATGATCGCCTCCGGGGTGACGCCCTGTGCAAAATGCCGGGCAATGTATTCGGGGCTCGCCGTCGCATGATAGCGTAGGGCGCCGAGAGAGATGCGCCGACATCCCTGGATCGGTTTTTCCAGACTGGTGACGGCGGCAATCACCCGTCCTCGCTGCAACCATTCGGCGGTATGGTCCTGATCATCGATCGCGATATTCATGAGATAGCGGGAGTGCTTGGCGAAGTTTGACACCGCCGTCAGAAACCATGTCGCGAGGCTGTCGGCGCTCGTCGCAATGTGAAGCGTCAACCCTTGCCTGGGTTCACCTGGATCGATGAGGGTCGGCAGATGCTCGAACAGCTCGCCTTCGAGCATGCCAACATTCTCCATATGGCGGCAAAGCCATTCGCCCTTCTCCGTTGCGGTGCAGGGATTGCCCCTCACGATCAGGACGACGCCGAGGCGCTCCTCAAGCTGCTTTACCCGCTGCGAGACCGCCGAAGGCGTCACATTCAGGATGCCCGCGGCCTTTTCGAAGCTGCCTGTTTGAACGACCGCAGAGACGGCACGGAGGGCGGAATAATCGAGCATAACTTAGTTTCGCTTAATCGGACTTAGCAACATTAACTAGCCTGAATCCTTCCATCGCGATACCGGAAATGCTTCACTCGTTTCGGAGCGTTTCGCCAAGCATGAGTTTTTCGATTTACGCAACGGGTCTCATGATGGGGCTCAGCCTGATTGTCGCGATCGGCGCACAGAATGCTTTTGTCCTGCGTCAGGGCCTGCGCAATGAGCATGTCTTCGCCGTCTGCCTTGCATGCGGCTTGTCCGATACCTTGCTGATCGTGATAGGGGTGACCAGCTTCCAGCAAATCGCGGCGCTGCTGCCTTGGCTCGATCCGGTCATGCGCTACGGTGGAGCAGCGTTCCTGATCTGGTATGGAGCTAAGAACCTCTATTCCGCCTTGCGGTCGTCCGGAGCGCTGGCGGCTGGAGAGGCGAGTCCATCGAGCTTCCGGCAGACCCTTGCTACATGCATCGCGCTCACCTGGCTCAATCCGCACGTCTATCTCGACACGGTCGTGCTGCTCGGCACGATCTCGACCCGATTTCCGGGACGTAAGGTTTCGTTTACGGCAGGTGCCGTGACAGCCTCTTTCCTGTTTTTCTTTTCGCTCGGTTACGGCGCGACATGGCTGCGACCAATCTTCTCGAAGCCGTCGTCCTGGCGCCTTCTGGAAACGCTCATTGCTTTTACCATGTGGATGATCGCCTCCAGACTGCTGAGCGGGATGTGAGCCCCTGCGGCACATGCGTCCAAAATTGGTCAAGGCGTGGTGGAAGCGCGCTCCGCGTTGTTTCCGTCCGAGAGTGCTCTCAACTCCTCGATGCCGACCTCCGACTCGACCACTTCCCGATGGGCAACGAGATAGATGCCGAGCAGGAAGGTCAGCGCCGCGATGAACAGGAGATAGTAGGCGTGGGCCATCGAACTCAGCGGGATCAACAATGCGACGACGACTGGCGTCAAGCCACCGAAGACCGCATAGGCAACATTGTAGGAAAAGGAGACCCCTGTGAACCGGACGCGAGCCGGAAAGGCGCGGACCATGACATAGGGTGCGACACCTGCCATGGCGACCGCAAGGCCCATGACGCCATAGAGGAGGAAGAGGAGTAGCGGTGAAACCGCCGCGTAAGTATAAAACGCGAAGGTCGCGGCCCCAAAAAACAGGCTGGCAACCAGGAAGAACCTGCCGGAATCCACGCGATCGATAATCGCACCGGCGACCGACGTACCAAGAATGAGAAACAGACTGCCGAAACTGGTGGCCGCAAACGATTCTTCGGCGGTGTAACCATACAGTTTCTGCAGAAAGGTTGGCGTCATCAGCGTCGTGACGACGATGCCGGCTGACAACATCCAGGTGAGCAGCATCGAGATGATGATGCCGCGCATGTGATCGCGAAGCACAGCCTTCAGCGGTAGCTCGGGAACGAGCAAACGGCTTTTGCGCATCTCCGCGAAGACCGGCGTCTCCCGGAGCCAACGCCGAAGATAGACCGCAACGAGACCGAATATCCCGCCAATGAAGAAAGGGATGCGCCAGGCATACGCGGCAAAATCGTGCGGCGTGAATACGGAATTTATGATGGTTGCGATGAACGAACCAAGAAGGATGCCGAGCGTCAATCCGGAGCAGAGGAAGCCGCAGGCAAAACCGACGCGACGGAAAGGCATGTGCTCGGCGACGAAAGTCCAGGCTCCCGGTACCTCGCCGCCAATCGCGGCACCTTGCAGTATGCGCATTGCGACCAGGAGGATCGGAGCTGCGATGCCGATCGACGCATAGGTGGGCATCATGGCTAAGCCAAGCGTCGAAAGCGTCATCAGCAGGATCGAAAAGGCGAAGACGCGCTTTCGCCCGAAGAGATCACCGAAATGCGCGAGTATGATGCCGCCGAGTGGCCGGAAGAAATATCCGGCGGCGAAGATGCCAAAGGTTTGGATCGTCACGAGCCAGTCTGGCATATGGGGCGGAAAGAAAAGCTTGCCGATGATCGTCGCGAAGAAGACGAAGATGATGAAATCATAGAATTCCAAGGCACCGCCAAGGGCCGCAAGACCGAGAATGCGAAAATCCTGGAACGAGAGGCTACGAGGCGCTGCCGTGGTCCCGATAGCAGACGGCACCAGATCATACTTGCCCGTCATCGGAGTCATTCTCTTACCTTCACCTGAGTGATCCCCTCCGAATTCCAGGCACCCGAAGTCGCTGCTTGAGAATCCCGGCGCGACAATCGCGGCTGACGCACACCAGAGATCGGATTAGTCTGTTGTGCCATGCCTGTGATCTCCGAAGCCTCGGTCACAAGAAACGTGGACAACAACCTCCTGCGATCTATGCAGGAGTATATATCGTCAAATTGTCCTGATTGTTTCACGCCTTGAGAATTCCCGCTACAATTGAAATATTCAGCGCAATGCGTGAAAATTGTTCTCGATTCGAACTCGCTGCAACCATCGAAGCATTCGACGCGCAGCTATTTTCAATCTGCAGGATAAAGACTACGGATGAGTGTCAACCTTATGCTTCGGCATTGATTTTCTTGAAGATGGCACTTGCCATGCTTTTGGAGCTTACCGGCTTTTTGAGCGCGCCCAATTGCCTGAGACGTTGCTCGCTCATTTGTCCGCTGCGGCCTTGGTCGGCGACGAGCAGATATGGGATATCGCCGAACAGACGATCCAGTTCCGAAGGTGTGATCGACATTTCCAATGAGGCGACGTCGAGGATGACAAGATCGGCATGCCCGCCACTGAATTTGAGCCACGCCATGATTGCGTCCAACTGCGAAAAACCGACCGGTTCATATCCCAGGGCCGCAAGCTTTTCCTCATACATCATGAGCAAGGGTTTTTCTTTTTCCAGGATGACCACCGTCTGCCCCTCGCCCAGCGGCACCGGCCGCTCGTTGAAAAACTGCCTCAGCGGAATCGGTGGGAGGCGGGAAGCCGGGAAGAACAGGTCGAAGCGCGTTCCCTTGTCGACACGGCTGTCGACGTTGATCTGCCCGGCAAGACCGACAACGTTTCCATGCACGGCCGAAAGTCCAAGACCTGTGCCGCCGCTGCTCGATTTCGTTGTAAAGAACGGTTCAAAGATATGAGGCAGGACGCCTTCGGGAATTCCTTTACCGTGATCGGCGACGCTGAGACGAATGTAATCTCCTGGCTGCAGTTCCCCATGGGAGAGCTCTCTTTTGAACTTCACCTTCACCGGGCGAACATCGATTTCGACCCGACCCGTTTCGCCGGAGGCTTCCGAAGCATTCTTGCAGAGATTCATCACGATCTGCTGGATTTCGATTGGATTTCCGAGAATGACCATCGGCTTTTCGGGAACGTGCGCGCTTAGCTCGAACGTATCCGCCAGAGAAACTTGCAGGAGAGGAATAATATCGGACACGGCTTCTCCGACATCGAACGGCTTGCTGGTTCTTTCGCGTTTGCGGCTGAATGTCAGGACCTGGTCGATGATCTGTTTTGCACGCTCTCCGGTCGAGACAATTTCCTGCACATAGTGCTTTGTTTGAGAGGGCCGGCGCAGAATTTGCAGCGCCATTTCGCCATATCCAAGCATCGCGCCGAGAATATTGTTGAATTCGTGAGCGATGCCCCCGGCGAGCGTGCCGATCGCCTCCAGCCTCTGGGAGTGCTCGAGGCGTGTTTCCAGCACCTCCCTCTCCTGCCGACTGCGATAGTAGTCCACGCATCCGATCAGCGTTTCGATCGTGCTTTGCAGCAGGATGACATCGTCGCTGCTGGGCTTCGGCCGGGATTCGTCATAGCCGAATATGAGCATCGCCGCGGAACCGTTGGACGTTTCCATTCCTATCGCCGCCCCGGCGCTTACGGCATCGCGCGTGAAGGCGAAGTCGTCCTTCCGCTGCAAGTTCCTGTAGAAAAAGCGGTGACGGGATGGATTGGAGGTTGGCCCGTCACGGCGCAATGTCTGACCAAAATCCAGCATGTGCTGAGGGGAAAGCGGACTTGGGGCGACGTTTGTCGCGTGGGTTTCCTCGATCTCGCCATTTTCGAGATTGACGATGGCCCATTCGCAATAGTCGGCATCGAAGAATTGCTCGATGATATCGAGCGCATCCTTGATCGCAATCGAATAGTCCTGCTGTGACAGGTTGGTGAAGCAGGCTTTCACATCGTTCATCGCTGATTCGAAATCGAGACGCTGCGTAAGACGCTCGGTTTGCGAACGCAGACGATAAACAAGAAGGGCAATGTATCCACACAGTGCGACGGATATGGACCCAAGCAACACGCGGCTCCAGGAGGCACGCGCGCTCACTGTGCCATAGGCCTCGAGATACTCTCGCTGCAGATCCTGCGCGCGCGCTGACGTATCCGAGGCCTGGATCGCCGACATCATGTCATCGACCGTCGGCGTGGTAACCAGAACCATGCGACCATGCGTCACCAGCGTTTTCAGGTCGGGCACGACAGCTGCGTTCGATCTCTGCAGACCGTCGAGCTGGATGCGAATTTGCTGTGCGAGATCCTGTTGAGGTTCTGCGGAAAACCGCATCATCAGGTTGCCGAGGTCGTTCGAAGTGTTCACCGCACGCTGCATTTCCTGATAGGGGCTCATATGCAGCTCACTGAGGATCTGGCTGAAGATGCTCAGCGAGTTTTGCAGAAGAGCGTTCCGCGTCTTGAACTCCTCCACCAGTTTCTCGTCCCTGTCGATGGAATCCGACAGATCGTCGACGAGGGCCTCCAGGGCACTGTTGTCGTCCATGTCGGCTTCCGATAGCAGAAATCTCAATTTGCCGACCGTATCGTGCAGATTGACGATGGATTGCACCAGGGGATCGTAGTTGCGCAGCAACCCGGCGCGTGCCTGCAGCACGTCGCGTTGCAGGGACGCGTGATTGAGATCCACGGCACGAAGCGCGGTCAAAATCGCCTCATGCGTTTCTCTTGAAGGGCCTCGCCCTGCCGCCAGAATTGCAAACAGGATGGCGCACAATATCACAAAGACAATGCGCCAGGGTTCACCGGTTATCTTTCGGGGGCGCCGCTTTGAGCCTATGTCCTTCGTATTCACCGGTTAACGTCCTTAGAAAGGCGACGATTGAGGCCACATCCGCCGGCGGCAGTTCTCGGCCCAATTGACTTCGCCCCATGATCATGACTGCTTCCGACAGAGTTTCTGCCCGACCATCGTGAAAATAGGGCGCGGTGACTTCCACGTTGCGCAAGCTCGGCACCCGGAACACGCCTATGTCACGATCGGCGCCGGTAATCGTCCAACGGCCGAGATCCCCGTCGTTGACGGCCACGCCCATCGGCAGCGGCTCTGCAAAGATACCGAACTTCTGAAACATGTTGCCACCCACATTGGAGCCCTGGTGGCAGGAGGCGCAGCCATAATCCTTGAAAAGCTGATAGCCTTTCTTCTCTTCCTCGGAAATCGCGTTCTTGTCTCCGCGAAGATATCGGTCGAAGGGAGCGGGCGTCACCAGGGATCGCTGGAATGTGGCAAGCGCGTTCAGGACATCATCGCGATCGGCACGCTTCCCATAGGCTTTTTCAAAAAGCATCCGGTAAACCTCGCTTCCCTGGAGGCGGGATAGCAAAGTCTTCCAGTCGACGGCCATCAGATTTTCATCCAGCAGCACCTGCTCGTTCTGGGCTTCGAGCGAAGTGAAATTGCCACGCCAGCCGAGCCTGTAATTATTGGCGACATTGAAGATAGTCGGTGCATTGAAGCGATGCATTCTGCCGTTATAGCCGATCGTTCGCTTCAAATTGACGGTGCCGCCGGCGTTAAGATCGTGGCACGAGGTGCATGCCAGCATATTCTTGCTCGAAAGAAGGGTATCGCTGAAGAGCTTTTTCCCAAGCGCGACCTTATTCGGATCCAGCACCGGGGGAGGTGGCAATGGCGCAATCGGATCCCGGGGGGAAGGACCCTCCCCCTCGTCCGCAAGCGACGCGGCGCCGAATGCAATGACGAAGCAGGCGAGTGTGGCTACGAAGACTCCTAAAAGCCCCGGCAATACGCCTGTGGAAAATAGCCTCCCCGGGAATATCAAAATCGCCTCCCCGAGATGTTAAGGCCTGGCTTTTGCCCGGTCATCGACAGAAACATCCGCGTCGAATATGTACCCCGCGCCTCGCTCGGTCTTGATCAATTTCGGATTGGAAGCGTCCTTTTCCAATTTCCGCCTCAGGCGCAGGATCAGGACATCGATGCTCCTGTCGAAAACCTCCTCGTCGTGCACACGGCTTGCGGCCAGCAACTGCTCACGCGAGAGGACCTGCCGCGGTGCCTTCAGGAAAGCAGCGAGCAAATTGAACTCTCCCGCCGTAAGCCGAACCTCCTCCTTGCCTTCATAAGTCAGCTTCCGTTGCTTGAGGCTCAGCACCCAGCCATCGAAGGAATAGGACTTTCGGTCCTTCTTTTCTTTCGGTGCCGGCTTTTCCCGCAATGACGCGCGGACGCGCGCAAGGAATTCGCGCATGCCGAACGGCTTGGTGATGTAATCCGTGGCGCCGAGTTCCAGGCCGACGACCTTATCGGCCTCTTCCAGACGGTCACCGCTGATGATGATGATTGGGGCATCGGAATTGCTGGAAAAGTTCCTGACGATTTCCAGTCCATCCTCATGCCCAAGATTAAGGTCTACGACCATCAAGTCGACCGTTTCGGTTGCAATGACTCTCGCCAACTGCTGGCTGTCGCTGACGCCGGTAACCCTGAACGCATACTGCGAAAGATAGTCGATCAGCAGATTGCGCATGTTGGTATCGTCGTCGACCACGAGAACATGCTTCAACTTTCAACTCCAGTCTGTCTAACTGCCTTGAGTTCAATTGGCATGCGGCCTTCTGCAAAAAATCTCTCACGAGCTTTGCGACCCTAAAAATGGTGATGCAAGCGCATGATTTCCAGCCGGGCGCGGGGAGGGATATTCACAGCGGGAGCCAATGACCGGCAAATGCTCTCACAACTAATACCTATAAGTTGAGCATATAATTCCGGATAACGATTTCAAAGGTGTTTCAAAAGGAAAAAACGGCTGCATTTGTAACAAAGCCGTTAGGCCCCGACGCTGCAAGGCAGCAAACAGCGCGCCTTTGGCTCTCACCGCAAGACCTTACGTTACCGCGCCGTGCGTCCTAAAAGATGCATAAAGGTCGTTGTAACACTTGAATTTCCACAACCGAGCGCAGGCTGACCTCAAGCCAGCGACAATCCGCATCGCGGTAGGCCCGGAGATAACAACAGTGACCGGCCACGGGCTGTCGCCGCAGTCCGGATTACGATCGTAACACTTTTCATACCTCGCGCAATGAACCGCTAGCGCGCGCTCCATAGGAAGAAGGTGCGTCAAGAGAGTGCCGGCTCCAATCGAGCGCGCTCGACGCTCAGAAAATCGATCCCGGTTTTCGGTATATGCGGGGGAAATCAAGACGATGCTATTCTCGAGGATTAATCAATTTCGGCCGCTGGTAACGACTGCCTGCGCTCTCTCGATGCTTGCTGCAACCGGCCTATGGTATCAATATGCTCAATCCGCGGACGCGCGGAAATTGCAGATCGAGCGGGGGCGCTATCTCGTGAATTTCGGTGGATGCAATGACTGCCATACGCCGGGCTATTTCCTTGGGAAGCCGGACAAGGAGCGCTTTCTCGGCGGATCTGATGTCGGATTTTTTGTCCCGGGTCTTGGCTCGTTCGTTGGACCTAATCTCACTCCGGACAGCGAAACAGGCCTCGGAGAATGGTCGAAGGAGGAAATCGTCGCCGCGATACAGACCGGCGTCACACCCAGCGGACGCATTCTTGCTCCGATCATGCCCTGGCACGCCTTTGCAAACCTGACAAAGCCAGATGCGTATGCCATAGCCGACTACCTGCAGAGCCTGCCCGCCGTTAAGAACGAGGTGCCAGGCCCCTTCGGCCCCGAGGAGAACCCAAATATTTTCCTCATGAAAATCGTGCCTCCTGAAACCGGCAATCCGCAATAGAACCAGCCCACGGCCCTCAGAAGGACCGCGTTCGAGCGAGCGCAAAGGGCAATGCAGAGCATCTTCATGCGTTCAAGTGATTCGGCTTGAACGCATATAGCCTAATGGGCGCTGTAAGCTCCGTCCACCAGGTGGTAGCTTCCGGTGATGAAGCTCGCCTGCTCCGACAGGAGGAAACACACAAGGGCCGCCACTTCTTCCGGCTTTCCACGCCTTCCCATTGGCTGAAGCGCCATCATGCGTCGGGTGTTTGCAATCTCCGAATGCTCCGACAAAAGCGGCGTCTCGATCCAACCGGGGCCGACGGTATTGATTCGGATTCCGAATCGCGCATATTCCATTGCCGCAACCTTCGTCAGTCCTACAACCCCATGTTTAGCCGCCGTGTATGCGCATGTGGTTGGCAATCCAACGGAACCAAGAACGGAAGACATATTGACGATAGCGCCTCCCCCCTGTTTCAGCATGGCGGCGATCTCGTGCTTCATGCAGTAGAAAACACTGTTAAGATTGACGTTTATCAGCTTGTGCCAGTTGTCGAGCGGATAGTCTGCCGTGGCCTTTCGGATGCCGTCGACACCTGCGTTATTGACCGCCAGATGCAGTCCGCCACAATTCTGAACTGTGAATTCAAACAGCTTTTCCACAGCCTTAGCATCACTGACATCGACCGTGAAATCACGAGCCTTGCCTCCGTGTGCGCGAATCTCGGCGGCAATTTTTTGCGCGGCGTCCGAATCAAGATCGGCCACGACAACCTCGGCTCCCTCCTCCGCCAGTTGCCGGCAGATAGCGGCACCTATTCCGGAACCTCCGCCGGTTACCACGGCGATTTTCCCTTCGAAGCCAAGCTGCATCATATCCATCCCTCATGTCTCCCGCCGCAACCTAGTCGAGCAGAGGCGGAGCAATGACGCAAGAGGTTTGTCGACTGCTACGACGGGGCAGCCATTACGACAGCCTGCAAACTTTACCGATCCTGCGCGTCTCCCTCGTCACCTTGCAACTGCTGATTCGCCCCTTCTCGCCGATCTGCGGCAGTCTGTTACCTACAGCGCCGTGCGTCTTATCGGACGCACAAAGGCCGCAGCAGGCGCGGTCCTTTTTCCTGCTACGCATGATAGCAGCGGAAAACAAGATCCACCGAGCTCCCGCCTTTGCCCTAAGCCATCCTTCGATAAGCGGGAAATGACCAAGCCGACCTGTCTTATTGGATGAGAACATGGCACATCTGGCCCGCTGTGCCTGAGCCTCCGGCGATGCGAGAATGACCTGTTCTTGGACGTTGACTGCTGTAATGCCGGCGGAAGCAAAGCATTGTAAAGGTCAGTTTGGTTCGGGTACTTGGCCAGCAAGCTTCGTGATGGTAAAGACGAAGTTGGCTGGGGTGGCCGAATGCTTGGCAGGTAGAAATGGACAAGTATCATATGACACGCCGAGCACTCGTGCTGGGCGGGGTGGCCCTTATGGCCTCTGGATGTGCTTCGAGTTGGCCGCAGCCCTTTTCGTTCGGGTATCCGGCAACTCCAGGTCCCGAGCGTCGCTTCCGACGGCGGGAAGTGCAATATGACAGCGACATGCCGCCTGGATCGATCGTCGTCAATACGGCGGAACGTTACCTCTACTACATCGAGGGGAACGGCTATGCGATGCGATACGGCGTCGCCGTGGGTGAGGAGGGCCTTACGCTCAAAGGTAATGCAACCGTCGGCCGCAAGCAGGAATGGCCGTCGTGGACCCCCACCGCCAGCATGATTCAGCGCAAGCCCTGGCTGGCGCAATATGCAGGAGGTGTCCCTGGCGGGGAAAACAATCCACTTGGTGCGTCTGCCCTTTACCTCTACCGCGGCAGTCAAGACACCTATTTCCGGATACACGGAACAAACGAGCCTTGGCTGATAGGCCATGCGGTGTCGAACGGCTGCATCCGTCTGACGAACGAGGACATCACGGACCTCTATAGCCGAACGCCCATCGGGACAAGGGTATTGGTCATCTGAGGGTGTTTGGCCCAATCGTAAGTATCAATTTGGGTCATATGCTTGAGGTATTAGTAACAATTCCGTGACGATGAGAGACAACTGTGTCCTTTTTGCACTAGGCACGGACGTAGTTTGCCACTAACAGTAGATTGGCTTGCCTTCGATAAACCTGTTTCCGAGCAGAGGAAAGGACTTCTTGATGAGCAAACTCCTGATCGTAATGGTTGCTTTGTTTTCCGTCGCTAGTCTGAGCGCCTGCGATACGATTGGTAAAGGCAAAGGGAAAGCCCCGCCGCCGGCAGCCGAGCCAGTAGCGCCGATAACCAAATAATCTGAAGTTTGGCGCGTGGGGAAGGTTGATTCATCCTTCCCCACGACCAAGCAACCGGGTCTGGACCGGCTTTACGGCTTACGGCAAGCCGTCAGTGGAGTGGGTAAAGCTGGTTTTGGCTCTGCTCTCATTAGCATCTCAGGGAGAGAGCGTGGCAGTGTCGCTTATAAGAGGCCGCTTATTGCCTGTGGTCTTGCTGGTGCTCGCACTAGCATCATGTCAGACGGAGGATGGGAAGCCCGAGCCTCCTTACGTATCGACTTACCAGGGCAAAGGTGCGAACAAGGGCTCCACAGCCTCTGTACCAACCCAGGCGAAAGAAAGTCAGTACGCCGTCGAGTTCCGTTCCCGTTACGCTCTGACCTATGGCCACACCTACGTGGTGTTCGGAAGAGTGGACAAGGGTGGAAATATCATTAATCCGGAGGTTGCGGGTCTTGCTCCGGCGTCACCCGACGCAGCGCCCTATGTACTGGGGCACTTTGTGCCGGTGCCGGCAACAACCGGCTGGAGCGATGGCGATCTGGAAGAAGAATACAGGTCGGCAAGTTGGAAGGTTTTGATGAACCAAGCCCAATATGACAAGACCGTGGCATACATCCGAGGACTGCAGTCTCGGTCGAAACTCTGGAGTGCGACGGTCTATAATTGCAACGCTTTCGTGGCCGATATTGCGCGTTCCATGGGTTACCAAACGCCGGGAATCTGGCTGCGCCCGCAGCAATTTGTTACAAAGCTTCGTGAGATGAACGGGGGTTCGAATGCGAGCGTTGCTCGCACGGGCTGACCGCAAGGTCATATCCGAATTGAACGCAGCTCGCGATGCAAGTTGCAGTGATCGGGGAAAAGGATCTGGTGACCAAGAGTGGGCATGTCGGTAGCGACCGTCGGTGAAATCGTTTGGGTGCTCGGCATCGTCACATGGTACATTATTCGGCGCCCGTTCGAGCGCCGCGCACGGCGTGTGCGCGTCGTCAATGATCGTCGCTCGGGCACTGACAGGGCGGGGCTTGCGGCAGCTCTCCTGGGCCTTTCGATCTTGCCCGCGCTGTATCTTGCGACCGGTATTCCGAAAGTGGCCGACTATCCGGCCCGGATGTGGGTCGTGGTCCCCGGGGCAGTGATATTCTTCGCTGGGATCTGGCTCTTTCGTCGGACCCATAAAGAGCTCGGCAGGAACTGGTCCATCTCGCTGGAGATTCGCGACAAGCACGAACTTATCAGTGGCGGGCCGTACGCCCTTGTTCGTCACCCAATGTACAGCTCCTTCCTGCTCATGGCCGTTGGTCAAGCCTTGCTACTCTCGAACTGGATGGTCGGGCTGGCGGGCTTGATCGGTTTCGCAGTTCTTTTTTTTCTGCGGGTGGACAAGGAAGAGCATATGATGCTGGAGACCTTCGGCCCGCAGTACCGCGCCTATATGGAGAGAACTAAGCGAATTATACCGTATATTTACTAGAGGTGGCATGATGCGAGGTCGAGCCCTCAAGCTTTCGGCGCCGCGACGCCTTGTCGGAGATCTGATGAGGTTCTCGATCGGCGTGCCAAGAGTCACTGTGCAGCGGCAGATGAACATCGGCCCGCTCCAAAGGGCCAGGATTGCGCAGCAAAGCAGGTCTTCCTGGACCGTATTATTCCTGAAGGGCTATGCCCTTCTCTCTCAGGAAATCCCGGAGCTGCGGCGCGCCTACGTTAAATTTCCCAGACCCCACCTCTATGAATATCCGGCAAGCGTGGCTTCGGTTGCTCACGAACGGGAATTTGAGGGCGAACGGGCCGTGCTGTTGAGCACGATCAAATGTCCCGAGGATCGCTCCATTCCCGAACTTGAGGAATTGATTTATGGCGCGCGATCCCGTCCGGTTCTGGAGGTCAAGGAATTCAGACGCGCCTTGAAGATTGCCCGCGCGCCAGGGCCGGTCCGGTGGCTCCTCATGTGGCTTGGACTGAATATCGCGAGGAAGCGCGCGCGCTATTTCGGCACGTTCCAGCTCTCGGTGTATTCTGGACTCGGGGCCGAGTCTCTCAATCCTCTTTCGCCGCTGACGACAATCTTCAACTATGGTTCGATTCTGGACGATGGATCGGTAACCGTCCGCATCCACTACGACCACAGGGTCATGGACGGAGCCAATGTTGCGCGAGCACTCGGACGCTTTGAAGAAATCTTGAACAGCGAAATCACCCGCGAAGTGAAAAGCCTCCCGCAAATCGATGCCCCGCCCAGCGCAAAGGCTTCAGGAACAGCGAGATGACCCGGCATGATGAGCTGCGGCCGGCTGTTGTCGTCGTCGGTGCGTCCCGAGGCATCGGGAGGTCAATCGCCAGGGTTATTGCCAGGGAACATATCCCGCTCGTGCTGGTTGCGCGTTCGCCTGAGGGACTGGCCGTTGCCGCGAAAGATGTTCGACAGGCGGGCGGCGAAGCCTTCACGCTCGAACTGGATCTCCTTGCCGGCGATGCGTCGGCACGCCTGGAGGAATTCCTGTCCGCAAACGGCCTGTTCTGCGATGTCCTCGTCAACTGCGCCGGCTATGGCCTGCGCGGCGCGGCGACCGCACTGCCGGTCAAGGATCAGCTTGGAATCATTGACCTCAATATACGCGCGCTCAGCGATCTCACCCTCCACTTCCTGCCGGGAATGGTGGCGCGTGCGCGTGGCGGCGTGCTCAATCTTGGTTCCATAGCCGGCTTTACTCCCGGGCCCTATATGGCTTTGTACTATGCCAGCAAGGGCTTCGTTCGCTTCTTTTCGGAAGCGCTTTATCAGGAACTGCGCCACACCGGTGTGACGGTCACCTGTGTCGCTCCAGGTCCGGTGTCCACGGAGTTCCTCGAAAACTCCGGTGCCAGTGAGACGCGCCTGTTCAACGTCCTGCCCAATCTCAATCCGGACTATGTTTCCGAGCGAGCCTGGCGCGGGTTCAAATCCGGTCGTCGCCTGGTCGTGCCGGGCATCTCTGCCAAGCTGACAGCCTTTGCAGCGACCTGGCTGCCTTCCTTGGTCAGGCTCCCCCTGATCGGCGCCTTGCAGCGCAAAGGCTATGATCCATGCCCCTGCGGCTCGGGCGAGATGTTCAAGAAATGCTGTCGCGGCCACCCGATCCGGCTCCGCCGCGGCCCACGACGAGCCCTCACCGAAAGTCGTTAATCAATTCTGGCGTCATAGGGAACAGACAAGCGCATTTCGGCGCCCTGGCCCGTCACATTCTGAATGGCCAAAATCCCGCCGGATAGAGGGCAGGCTTGCGTTTATCCGATGCGGTGCGTCGGCTTTGATTTGCTGCGGTCTCCGATCCTGCATTAAAGCCTTTCACGTGAAAAGAGATTCAGGCAACGGCTTTAATGGTCAAGGGTGATGCCTCGGTAAGCGCGGCAGACACCTTCAAGTGCTCTTAGGAAAAGATGCTCGCGAAATTGTGTTCCTACGGCAACAGTGACTCAAAAATAGAATGCAATAGCCCATCACTACTTATGATTTTAAGCCGACCTTGACGGGACAGCAGCCTCTGGTTGGGTTATTCTACAGCAAACGGGAAAGATGTGACGGGACGCGGGTTAAATAGCGACCCTGTCGCTCCTGGGCATGGGGATGGAGGGTTTCGGGCAACACGACCGCTTCGGCCGGGTTGGAGACCGAAGCCGGACATCGTGGAGGCCACATGCTTCGGATCTGGGCCCGGCTCCTGCTCATCAAGCTTATGCGTACGACATGCACTCCATCTCGCGACAGACGTCCCCCGTGGAGAGCGCCACTGGCTGCTTGCCTCCAAGCCGAATGGGCACGGATGGTCGTGCTCGCACTCTCCGGCCTCGTGCTACTTGCGGCATCCCAAATGCCGGATCGCGTGATGGCGCAAACGCTGCCGCCATGCACCGGCCCCGGCGGCGGTCTTGTTGCTGAAGAAATCAATGGCTGCGGCGGCTATGGCGGCGGAGCGACGACGAATGCAACTCCCGGTACGGGCGGCGAGAGCAGCCCGACCGGCAGCGGTGTGAACGGCCAAGCTGGAATAGGCACTGGCGGCGGCGGGGGCGGCGGTAGCGGGGTGAATGGAGGCAACGGGGGCTCATCCGCAGCCGGCGGCGCAGGTGGTACGGGCGCCACCAGCGCTGGCGGGAATGGTGGCAACGCTACGGGTCCCGGCGGCGGCGGCGGCGGCGGCGCGCACGGCGCAATTGTTACGACCAGCCTTAACAATGCAACCCCGATCTCCGGTGGCGCGGGTGGTAATGGTATGGCGGGATCAGGAACTGGCGGAGGTGGCGGAGGCGGCGCGGGGGGATATGGCTTGGTCATGAACGGCTCAAGCCTTACGGTCACTAACAATGCTGGCGGTTCGATCACCGGGGGTAACGGTGGCACAGGAGGAAATGCGGGCAGCGGTACTGTCGGAGAGGGCGGCGATGGCGGACGCGGCCTGGAATTTGTGTCCGGCGGCAGCACGCTGACAAATTCCGGCGCGATCAACGGTGGAGGCGGCGGAAACAGCGGGACGGCCTCGAGTAATACAGCGGCTTTCCCGGAGGGCGGTAACGGCGGAGCTGGCGTCGCATTTCTGAATGGCGGGGTGCTGACCAATTCCGGCTCCAGCAGTAGCATTTCCGGCGGAAATGGCGGCGACGCAAGTACTGGAACCAACTCTCTCGGCGGTAACGGCGGAGCCGGCGTGATGGGCCTCAACGTCGGGATATCAAACGACGGTACCATCGAGGGCGGCAACGGCGGCAACGGCGGTAGGGGCGGTATCGGGCAGGGTGCCAAGGGGGGAGCCGGTGTGACCTTCAGCTCCGGTTCGGCCGCCGTCATCACCAACAACGGCACCATCCAAGGGGGCGATGGCGGTGCGGGACGGGCCATATCGGCATCCGCAACCGCGGCCGGGGACGGCGGCGGCGCGGGTGGCGCCGGGATCGATGCTTCCAATCTGGAGATCATCAACAACACCGGTGCCTCGATTGCCGGTGGCGCTGGCGGCGCTGCAGGAGTGGGCGCAGCGGGCGCCGGCGGCATCGGGATCGGCGGCTCCAATCTGACAATCTACAACGGCGGCGCGATTTCCGGTGGTGTCGGCGGCGGGGTGCAGGCCAATGCGATCACCTTTACCGGCGGCAATAACTACCTCGAGCTGCGCTTCGGCTATGTCGTCAATGGCAATGTCGTCGACCAAACGGGCGCCGGCACGCTGGCGCTCGGCGGCGACAGCTCACCTGCCAGCCCGTTCGATGCCAGCAGCATCGGCCCTATGGGCTCTGCTGTGCAGTATCGGGGCTTCAGCAGCTTCGTGAAGACCGGCGCAAGCACCTGGCAGCTGACGGGAGTACCGTTGACAACGACCCCCTGGACGATCCAGCAGGGCACACTGGCGATTTCCAGCGACCAGAATCTCGGCGCCGCCGGGGAGGTTCTTACTTTCGACAGCAACGGCGGTCTGCCGTTGCCGGTCCTGCGATTTGACGGATCAGACATTGCCCTCAACCGAGCCGTGGAGCTAGCCACCGATGGCACGTTCGATACCTTCGGGAACGACGCGACGGTATCAGGCCAAATCGGTGGTGACGGCGCCCTCATCAAGACCGGTGACGGCACGCTGACTCTGACCGGCACAAACATCTATAGCGGCGGTACGACGATCAACCAGGGCACGCTGGCAATTTCCAGCGATCAGAATCTCGGTGCCGAATCGGGCGGTCTTACCTTCAACAGCAACCTCATCGGAACGCCGCCTACGCTGCGATTCTTATCGGACGTTACGACCGTCCGCAGCGTGACGCTGGCGAGCGACGGTACGTTCGATACCTTGGACAATACCGCGACGCTATCGGGCCAAATTGCTGGGAACGGAGCCCTCATAAAGACTGGTACGGGCACGCTGACCTTGACCGGCACAAACATCTATAGCGGCGGCACGATAATCAATCAGGGCACGCTCCAACTCGGCAATGGTGGCACGACCGGCTCGATTCTCGGTAATGTCGCCGATGAGGGTACGTTGCTATTCAACCGCTCGAACACGCTCAATTTCGATGGTGTCATTTCGGGCAGCGGCGCGGTTTTCCAGATCGGCGAAGGAACCACCGTGCTTACCGGTGCCAACACCTATTCGGGGCCGACAATTGTTTCCGCCGGCACCCTGCAGGCTGGCGCCGACAACACCTTCAGTCGCAACTCGCCGCATGTCGTAGAAAGCGACGGCACGCTCGACCTTGCCGGTTTCGATCAAACTGTACCAAGCCTCACGAATGCCGGATTTGTACGGACAGGGGGTCAAGCGGACACCAATCTCACCGTCACAGGCGCCTACATCGGGCAGGACGGCATCCTCAACCTCAACACTTTTCTTGCGGGCGATGGCGCGCCGTCGGACAAGCTGGTGATCGCTGGCGGCACGGCGACGGGGTCAACCGGCATGATCATCACGAATGTCGGCGGCGCTGGCTCGGTGACGGTCGGCAACGGTATCCTTGTCGTGGACGACCTTACCGGCCACACCACCGCGCCAGGCGCCTTCCAGCTCGCGGCACCGGCTGTGGCCGGTCCCTACGAATACACGCTCGAGCGCGGCAGCCTCGACGCATCCGGTCCCGAGGATTGGTATCTGCGCTCCGCTCTTGACTGCGCACATGTTCCGCACCTCCCGGAGTGCGCCGGACCTCCGGGGCCGACACCACCGGGACTTCCGGGGCCAACACCGCCGGACCCGCTCCCGCCTCCAGTCCCGAATTACCGTCAGGAGGTTTCGCTCGACATGGCGATCCAGCCGATGGCGGTGATCTACGGCCGCTACCTCATCGACACCCTGCACGAGCGGGTCGGCGAAGAGGAGCAGCTGAAGGGTCGCGCCGACCTCTGGCAGGACTCGAACGTCAATGGCATATGGGGCCGGCTGATCGGCCAGTACGGCCACCGCGACGGCGATCCCCTCGGCATCTACGGCGGAGGGCCGGAGTTCGACTACGCCTTTGGCGGGCTCCAGGCCGGCAAAGATTTCTACGCTACCGAGCATCAGGGTGGCTCGCGAGACCATGCTGGCGCCTATTTGGCATTCGGTCATGGAGAGATGGACGTCACCCACAACTTGCTCGGCTTCGAGTTCGATGGCGGCAATGACAGGTTCAACGCGGTAAGCGTCGGTGGCTACTGGACGCACTTCGGCGCGACCGACTGGTATCTGGATGCGGTGGCACAGGCCACCTACTATAACATGACAGCCTCGAGTTCGCGCGGCCTGCGGGACGGTAAGACCGACGGCGTCGGACTGGCTGCCTCGTTGGAAACCGGCTATCCGTTCGACCTCGGCAATGGCTGGAGCGTCGAGCCGCAGGGGCAGCTGGTCTACCAGTACATCAGCTTCGATGACCTCAATGATGGAGCAGCGACTGTCCGCTTCGAGGACGTCGATTCGCTCGCCGGCCGGATCGGGGGGCGCGTGGCGAGAACCTGGTCTCTCAGCTCGGAGGAACAGGGCAGTGGTGCAACACCCGCGCGGCTGGCGACTGTCTGGGGCCGGGTCAATCTGTGGCGCGAGTTCCTGGCCGACACGACGGTGAAATTTAGCTCGGCCTCCGGCTTCATCCCCTTCAGCCAGGATCTGGAGGAGACCTGGATCGAGGGCGAGCTAGGCGCCAGCCTGCAATTGACCGCCTCGACCACGCTCTACGGCAACGTCGATTACCAGACTACCTTCGACAACGACGCCTGGAGCGTCGGCGGCAAGATCGGGCTACGCGTAAACTGGTGATTCCCATTGCCGAAGTCGGACGCCGCGGTGGTAGCTTTGCTCGCATAGCGCGCGCAGTTGGGCCCGCCCGCAGCCTCGCCGGGATGCGGACGACTGTGATATTGGTCATCTCTCCTCACCCGTGTCTGCCCGACGCCGGCGAGAACGGGCTCGGCTGCCAACGTCGCGTAAAAATTCCGATTGATAAATAATACGTCCGTACGTATTATATCCTCATGGCGAAACAATCTCATCGTGAGCGCATCCTTGAAGCAGGCCTGAAGGTCATGTTCCGCAATGGCTATGTCGGCGCAAGCGTGCGCGATATCGTAGCGGCGGCACCGGCCCCGCAGGGCTCTTTCACGAACCATTTTCGCTCGAAGGAAGAATTTGCACGGGAGGTGCTCGACCGCTATTTCGACGATCTTCAGCAATTGGTCGCGCAGACGCTTGGCGATTCCAGCCTTTCGCCGCGCGAGCGTCTCAAGCGCTATCTCGATCTCATAACGGAGCGTCTTGCCGCCGATGGTTTCAGTCGCGGCTGTTTGATCGGCGACTTCAGTCTCGAAGCCGCGCCGCAAAGCGAGATGTTACGCGCACGGCTTGCTGCGATTTTTACTGAATGGCGCTCCCCTTTCGCGGCGTGCATCGCCGAGGCTCAGAAAGCAGGTGAGATCGCAACGACACTCGCGCCCGAGGAACTTGCCGAGTTCCTCCTTTCCTCCTGGGAGGGCGCGATTTTGCGCATGAAGGTCGAGCGCAATGTCGAACCGCTCGAGCGCTTCAAGCGCGTCGTCTTTTCCACGATATTCAAGGATCCTTCGACATGAATCCAGATATCAGCTTGCCCAAACTCTCCGTCCTCGATTCTGAAATGGCCTTTCGGGAGGCAGGAAGGGCGGATGATCCCGTCGCACTCTTTCTGCACGGCAACCCGACGTCGTCTTTCATTTGGCGGAATATCATTCCCGCGGTTGCCGACGTTGCACACTGCATCGCTCCCGATCTCATCGGCTTCGGACAATCGGGCAAACCCGACATCGCCTATCGTTTCGAGGATCATGTCCGTTATCTCAACGCATTCATCGCAAAGATGGGGATCACCTCTGCCTATGTCGTTGCGCAGGACTGGGGAACGGCGCTTGCCTTTCATCTCGCCGCGCGTCGGCCGGACTTCTTTCGAGGCCTCGCCTTCATGGAGTTCATACGCCCCTTTCCGACGTGGGAGGAATTCCTCGGAGGCAAGGCGGAACGCGAGATTTTTCGCAAGTTCCGCACTCCCGGAGAAGGCGAAAAGCTCGTTCTGGAAGACAACGCGTTCATCGAGGGCGTGCTGCCGGGCGCGACGCTGCGGAAACTGACGGACGAGGAAATGGCGGTTTACCGTGCTCCGTTTACGACCCCGCAGGCGCGACGGCCTACCTGGCGCTTCCCCAACGAGTTGCCGATTGCCGGAGAGCCTGCCGACGTCTACGCGACGATCGAGAGCGCGCACGAAGCCCTTGCCGCCGCCCGCTATCCGAAACTTCTTTTTGCCGGCGACCCCGGCGCGCTTGTGCCGCCGGCCGTCGCGGAAGAATTCGCGCGCAAGCTTCATGATTGCAGACTTGTCAGGCTGGGCTCGGGGCTCCACTTTCTGCAGGAGGATCACCCCGAGATTATCGGCGAAACAGTTGCCGCCTTCATCGCCGAGGTGGAGGGCCGGAGTCCGCCATCTGAATGATCGAGTTCAGCGATTGTGATGGAATTGAGCGTCATGCCAGCCGCCCGAAAGGTTCTGGATCAGTTGATGGATATCGCGCGCCGATGACGGGCACTTCTGGCATAGCCACGATAAGGCAATGCTCGTCGCAGACACTTCCAGTTCTTCTGCATATCATTCGAATGCCGAGATAATATTCTCGGTTTGGCCCGTGGCGTTTTTCCAAGCAAGCTTGCCTGCAACGCTGTTTCCGTCGATTAGAGCAATTCCAGGAAAAGTGCGAAGCGGTTTGCCGTCCGGGATTGCGTAAAAACAAAAAGTTAGAGCGGTTCTGCGTTCCATGAAAAGCTGAAACGCTCCAGCGATCACCGCAGATCCAGATTGCATCATAGAGCCAGGGCATCTTTGAACCGCACCGGCCGGAGGTCGTTACGCTCTTCCAGCATGGCATGGCGTGCCGCGGCCTCTGCGGGCCTTGCTTGTGTCGGAAGCGTTCGAAGAGAACATCTCAAAAGGAGATCGGCTGAAGCGTATCAACTTCAGGTTCAGGCAAGCCCGTATGCGTACTCAGCGTTTGCAGGATGGTGGACTTGCGTGGCCGATGCTCTTTCAGAGCTTGGGCAGGCAAGCCATCTGTTGGCTGTTAAGACGCTGGACTTAACGTTTAGGATTTGCAGATATGACTTCGATTGTTTCTTCCTTGAATATTAATCAGATCAGATTTCTTTCGACAGCGACAGTTGCAGCCTGGACAACCGAAGATGTGGCGTCGCTTTCCACAGCTCAGATCAAAGCGCTTTCTTCGGCGCAGATCGCGGCTTTGGATCCGGAGGATGTCAAAGCCCTCAACTCTCAACAGTTAAGCGCCATTTCACAAGGCGCCATAGTTGGCTTGACACTGGATCAGTTGAGCATCCTCGATAAGTACGCCATCGAAGGTCTGAGTTCGAGCCAGGTTTCCGCACTCACCACCGCACAGCTTGATGCTCTGTCGGCAGATCAGGCGGAGGCTCTGACCTCATCTCAGGTCAGTGCTCTCAAAGCAGTCCAACTTGCTGCCCTGAGTGCGGAGGATATAGCGACGTTTTCAACCGCCGATATCGCGGCGATCACCAGCAAAGCCATACCGGGCTTGAGCACCGAGGCGATCGCGGCGCTTACCACAGATCAGATCGCCGCATTGACGACGGCCCAGCTCCGCACTCTCAATGCAACACAACTCAAGGCCTTTAACGCGGATCAGATCGGGGCCCTATCGACCGCTCAGATCGCCGCCCTCAGCACCAGCGCGATTGCAGGCCTGCTGACCGATCAGATCGAAGCCATGAGCATCGATCAGGTCGAAGCCCTCTCCTCGGCACAGGTGAGGTCACTGAGCTCGACACAACTCGCGGCCTTGGGTGCGGAGGACATAGCGACCTTCTCCACCGCCGATATCGCGGCGATCACGAACAGAGCCATGCCGGGCTTGAGCACGGAGGCGCTCGCAGCACTTACCACAGATCAGATCGCCGCCCTGAGCACCAGCACGGTTGCAAGCCTGACGACCGATCAGATCATGGTCTTGAGGCCTGATCAGATCGAAGCCTTGTCGCCGACACAGGTCAAGGTGCTGAGCTCGATGCAGCTCGCGGCCCTGAGCGCGGAGGACATAGCGACCTTCTCCACCGCCGATATCGCCGCGATCACGAACAAAGCCATTCCGGGCTTGAGCGCGGATATTATCGCAGCGCTTACCACAGATCAGATCGCCGCCCTGAGCACGAGTGCTGTTGCTAGCCTGACAACCAATCAAATCCAAGCCATGAGCACGGATCAGATCGAAGCCCTGTCGCCGACACAGGTGAAGTCGCTAAGCTCGGCACAACTTGCTGCCCTGAGCGCGGAGGACATGGCGACCTTCTCCACCGCCGATATCGCCGCGATCACCAGCAAAGCCCTGCCGGGCTTGAGCACGGATATTATCGCAGCGCTTACCACAGATCAGATCGCCGCATTGACAACGGCTCAGATCGCCGCCCTCAAGACGACACAGCTCGCGGCCATGAGCCCGGGCCAGATCGAAGCCCTGTCCTCGGCACAGGTGATGTCGCTGAGTTCGACGCAGCTTGGCGCGTTGAGCACGGAGGACATAGCGACCTTCTCGACAGCCGATATCGCGGCGATCGCGGGCAAGGCCATACTAGGCCTGAGCACGGAAGCGATGGCCGCACTTACAACCGATCAGATCGCCGCATTGACGACCGCCCAGCTCAGCGCCCTCAAAGCGGCGCAATTCCAGGCCTTGAACGCCGACCAGATCGCGGCCCTGTCGACCACTCAGATCGCCGCCCTGAGCACCAGCGCAATTGCAGGCCTGACGGCCGATCAGATCAAAGCCTTGAGCACCCAACAGGTGGAGGCCTTGTCGCCGACACAGGTGAGGTCACTGAGTTCGACGCAACTTGAGGCCTTGGATGCGGAGGATATAGCGACCTTCTCGACCGCCGACATCGCGGCGATCAGCAGCAGAGCCATGCCGGGCTTGAGCACGGATATTATCGCAGCGCTTACCACAGATCAGATCGCCGCGCTGAACACCAGCACGGTTGCAAGCCTGACGGCCGATCAGATCGAGGCCCTCTCGACCGCTCAGATCGAAGCCCTGTCATCGACACAGGTGAAGTCGCTGACCTCGGCACAACTTGCGGCGCTGAGCGCAGAGGACATCGCGACGTTCTCGACAGCCGATCTCGCGGCGATCACGAACAGAGCCATGCCGGGCTTGAGCACGGATGCGATCGCAGCACTTACCACAGATCAGATCGCCGCCCTGAGCACCAGCACGATTGCTAGCCTGACGACCGATCAGATTCAAGCCATGAGCACCGCTCAGGTCGAAGCGCTGTCTCCGACACAGGTGAAGTCGCTGACCTCGGGGCAGCTTGCGGCCCTGAGCACGGATGACATAGCGACCTTCTCCACCGCCGATATCGCGGCGATCACGGGCAAGGCCATACCCGGCTTGAGCACGGAGGCGATCGCCGCGCTTACCAAAGATCAGATCGCCGCATTGGGGACAGCCCAACTCAGCGCTCTCAAAACGACACAACTGGCAGCCTTGAGCACGAGCCAGGTCGAAGCTCTGTCGCCGGCACAGGTAATGTCCCTGAGTTCGACGCAACTTGGCGCCCTGAGCACGGAGGACATAGCGACCTTCTCGACCGCCGATATCGCGGCGATCTCGGGCAAGGCCATGCCTGGCTTGAGCACGGAGGCGATCGCCGCGCTTACCAAAGATCAGATCGCCGCATTGACGACAGCCCAGCTCAGCGCCCTCAATGCCACACAAATCCAGGCCTT
Organism: Sinorhizobium sp. CB7; assembly: GCF_041357635.1. Lineage (NCBI taxonomy): Bacteria > Pseudomonadati > Pseudomonadota > Alphaproteobacteria > Hyphomicrobiales > Rhizobiaceae > Sinorhizobium > Sinorhizobium sp. CB7. The sequence goes on along the minus strand of NZ_JAULLL010000005.1, from coordinate 2,913 downwards.
GAATGCCGATCAGATCGAAGCCCTGTCGACCGCCCAGATTGCCGCCCTGAGCACCAGCGCGATTACAGGCCTGACGACCGATCAGATCGCGGCCTTGAGCACCGATCAGGTCAAGGCCCTGTCCCCGGCACAGGTGAAATCACTGAGTTCGACGCAACTTGGAGCCTTGAGTGCGGAGGACATAGCGACGTTCTCCACCGCCGATATCGCGGCGATCACGAACAGAGCCATGCCTGGCTTGAGCCCGGAGGCAATCGCGGCGCTGACCACAAGTCAGATCGCCGCCCTGAGCACCGGCACGGTTGCAAGCCTGACCACCGATCAGATCGCGTCTTTGAGCACCGCTCAGGTCGAAGCCCTGTCATCGACACAGGTGAAGTCGTTGAGCTCGGCGCAGCTTGCGGCCCTCAGCGCGGAGGACATAGCAACCTTCTCGACCGCCGACATCGCGGCGATCACAAACAAAGCCATGCCGGGCTTGAGCCCGGAAGCAATCGCAGCGCTTACCAAAAATCAGATCGCCGCCCTGAGCACGAGTGCTGTTGCAGGCCTGACGACCGATCAGATCGAAGCCTTGAGCACCGCTCAGATCGCCGCATTGACGACGGTTCAAATCGCCGCCCTCAAAGCGACCCAACTCACGGCCTTGAGCACGAGCCAGGTCGAAGCCCTGTCGCCGACACAGGTGATGTCGCTGAGTTCGACACAACTTGCGGCCCTGAGCGCGGAGGATATAGCGACCTTCTCCTCCGCCGATATCGCGGCGATTACCGGCAAAGCCATGCCGGGCTTGAGCACGGAGGCGATCGCGGCGTTTTCCGCCAATCAGATTGCCACATTGACGACGGCTCAGCTCAGCGCCCTCAATGCAGCGCAATTCCAAGCCTTGAACGCCAATCAGATCAATGCCCTGTCGACCGCTCAGATCGCTGCCCTGAGCACCAGCGCGATTGCAAGCCTGACGGCCGATCAGATCGAAGCCTTGAGTGCCGATCAGACCAAGGCCTTGTCGCCGACACAGGTGATGTCGCTGAGTTCGGCGCAACTTGCGGCCCTGAGCGCGGAGGATATGGCGACCTTCTCCACCGCCGATATCGCGGCGATCACGGGCAAAGCCATGCCAGGCTTGAGCGCGGAGGCAATCGCGGCGCTTACCACAAATCAGATCGCCGCCCTGAACACCAGCGCGGTTGCAGGCCTGACGGCCGATCAGATCGAAGCCTTGAGCACGAGCCAGGTCGAAGCCCTGTCTCCGGCACAGGTGAGATCACTGAGTTCGACGCAACTCGCGGCCCTGAGTACGGCGGACATTGCGACGTTCTCGACCTCTGATATCGCGGCGATCACGAATAGAGCCATGCCGGGCTTGAGCACGGATGTTGTCGCAGCGCTTACCAAAGATCAGATCGCTGCCCTGAGCACGAGTGCTGTTGCAAGCTTGACGGCCGATCAAATCGAAGCCTTGAACAGCAATCAGGTCAGCCTCCTATCCGCCGCGCAACTCAAGGCGTTGAGTTCGGCACAAGTTGCTGCCTTGGGCAACGATGTTGCAGTGTTGTCTACCGATCAAATTGCCATGTTGAGTGCATCGGGCGTTAAGGGCCTGACCACTGATCAGATTGCCGTCCTGAGCGTCGGTCAGGTCGCGGCCTTGACCACTGCCCAGATCGGCGCCCTCAGCTCGGGACAGATTGCGGCACTGAGCACGAATGATATAGCATCGCTTTCTGCGGCGCAGATTGCGGCACTGAGCACCTCAGGCGTCGCGGGACTTTCGACCGGCCAGATCGCCGCTCTAGGCACCGGTCAGATTTCGATGCTATCGAGCAAGCAGATGGCAGCGTTGACCTCGGCGCAAGTTGCTGCCCTGGGCACAGACGACATAGCGGCTCTTTCAACAGCCCAGATTGCGTCCCTGAGCGCTGCTGGCATTGCGGGATTAACTTCCCAGCAGCTGGCGGCTCTCAGCACCAGTCAGGCTGAAGCCTTGACCAGCGCGCAGGTCGGCACTCTCCATTCCACTCAGATTGAGGTGCTGGGGCCGGACGATATAGCAACCTTCACGACCAAGGACATTGCAGCGATCAGTTCGAGTGCGATCCCGGGATTGTCGGCAGACACCATAGCCTCCCTGACGACAGCCCAGATCGCAGCCCTGAGTACGCAAGCCATCAGTGCGCTGAGCACAGCGCAGATCGCCGCCTTGAGCACCGCTCAGGTGGAGGCCTTGACCACTGCTCAGGTCGGCGCGCTCAATTCGAAACAGATAGCGGCCTTGAGCACGGACGATATAGCAACATTCTCGACCAAGGATATTGCCGCGATCAGTTCGAATGCAATCCCGGGATTGTCGACAGACATGATCGCCTCCCTGACAGCGGCCCAGATCGCAGCGCTGAGTCTAGTAGACATTGGTGCGCTGAGTACCGCGCAGATCGCCGCCTTGAGTACCACTCAGGCCGAGGCCTTGACCAGTGCGCAGGTCGGCGCTCTCAGTTCCACACAGCTTGCGGCGCTGGGTCCGGACGACATAGCAACGTTCTCGACCAAGGACATTGCCGCGATCAGTTCGAATGCGATCCCGGGATTGTCGACAGAGACCATAGCCTCCCTGACGACAGCTCAGATCGCAGCCCTGAGTACGGTAAGTATTAGTGGACTGAGCACCAAGCAGATTGCAGCCTTGAACACCGGTCAATTGGACGCCCTGACCACTGCCCAGGTCCGTGCCCTTACCTCCAAGCAGATTGCGGCGCTCAGCACAGACGATATCGCCTCGCTTTCGGCGGACCAGATAGCCGCTCTGGGCACGGCCGGCATAGCGGGCCTGACCACGGATCAGATCGCGGCCCTGACCATCGATCAGGTCGAGGCCCTGACCACTGCCCAGGTCGGTGCGCTCAGTTCGAAACA